>CAZGJA010000027.1:0-75622 GCA_964526695.1 uncultured Phycisphaeraceae bacterium | reverse complement strand
GTCGAACAAGGGCGACACCTGGGAGTGGGACGGCGTTATCTGGGAATTGCGTGCCGACGTCGTCACCAGCCCCAGCCCGCGCGACAACCACGCCATGGCCTACGACAGCGCCCGCGGTGTCAGCGTCCTGTTCGGAGGTGTGGAAGAAGATGGGGCCCGCGACGGCGAGACGTGGGATTGGGACGGCAGAGTCTGGGCGCTTCGGGCCACGTCCGGACCCAGTGCGCGCGACGGCCACGGCATGGCCTACGACAGCGCCCGCGGAGTCACCGTGCTGTTCGGAGGTAACGACGGGGCGTACGACGGCGAGACGTGGGATTGGGATGGCAGCGCCTGGACGCTGCGGGCCACGTCCGGGCCCAGCGCGCGCGATAGCCACGCCATGGCGTACGACAGCGCCCGGCAAAGGATCGTGCTCTTCGGAGGCAACGACGGGGCGTACGACGGCGATACGTGGGAGTACGGTGTTTGGTGCTCGGGGCTCGAACGAATCAAGAAGGCCTCGTGCAAGGACCGTAGCGGCGCCAACCAACTCAAGGTCATCCTCACCGACGGGCTGGAAAGCGACACGTTCACCGTCACGTTGACGGACGGCTCGACGCAATCCGGCACGATCAATTCCCGCGGCAAGGGCAAAGCCAAGTTCAACAACCGCCCGCCCGGCGATGCCGGCACGGCCACCGCCGAGTGGGCATGCGGCGCGATGGACAGCGCCGACTACACCTGTCCGTAACGACGAACGCCGGTGCGGTGTGGACGGTTTTTTGAGTTCATACGGGAGGGTTGGATAGGACCGGAGGGCGTACGACACAATCGGGTCGTGCGATTGGATTGTCAGCGCCTGCCGGCTCAGCGGCAGACCGGGACGCCGTTCCGGCTTCTCATACGACCTCACGACGGGAGAGTCCTTATGCGACGACACAGTGCCTTGATCGTTCTGATGACCACCTTCTCTTTCGTCCTGTTGGGAGCGACTCAGCGCGCGTCCGCGCAGGATTGCAGTTGGGTGCAGAAGTTCCCCGAGCACAGCCCGTCGCCGCGTTACGAGCACGCCATGGCCTACGACAGCGCCCGCGGCGTCACCGTCCTGTTCGGGGGAGGGTACGATCCAGCCCGTTACAACGATACCCGGGAGTGGAACGGCAGCGCCTGGACTTTGCAGGCCACCACCGGGCCGAGCCCGCGCCGCGGCCACGCCATGGCCTACGACAGCGCCCGCGGCGTCACCGTCCTGTTCGGGGGAATCGATAGCGGGGACGAGTACAACCGCGAGACATGGGAATGGAACGGGGCGGCGTGGACGCTGCGCGCCACTGCAGGGCCGTCGGCGCGTAGCTCCCACGCCCTGGCCTACGACAGCGCCCGCGCAGTCACCGTGCTGTTCGGGGGAATCGATAACGGCGGGTACGACGGCACGACCTGGGAATGGAACGGCTCGGCGTGGACGCGGCGCGCCACTACAGGCCCATCACCGCGTTTGGGCCACGACTTGGGTTATGACAGCGCCCGCGGTGTCACCGTCCTGTTCGGGGGAGACCACAACGGGCCCTTAGGCGATACCTGGGAATGGGACGGGGCGACGTGGATATTGCGCGCCACCACAGGCCCTTCGGCGCGTTCCCACCACGCCATGGCCTACGACAGCGCCCGTGGCGTCACCGTCCTCTTCGGAGCAAGCTCAGGGGAAGGAAGCTGGACGTGGGAGTGGGACGGCAGCGCCTGGGCGCTGCGGGCAACGTCCGGGCCCAGCCGGCGCACTTCCCACGCCATGGCCTACGACAGCGCCCGCGGAGTCACCGTGCTGTTCGGAGGCAACGACGGCTCGTTCGACGGCGAGACGTGGGAATACGGGGTTTGGTGCTCGGGGCTCGAACGAATCAAGAAGGCCTCGTGCAAGGACCGCAACGGCACGAACCAACTCAAGGTCATCCTCGCCGACGGGCTTGAAGGCGACACCTTCATCGTCACGTTGACGGACAGCTCTACGGAATCCGGGGCCGTCAACGCCCGCGGCAAGGGAAAAGCCAAGTTCAACAACCGGCCGCCGGGCGACGCTGGCATTGCAACCGCTGAGTGGGCCTGCGGCGCTACGAATGAGAAAGACTACACGTGCCCGTGAGCAGCGGATCGCATTCCAAGGTTTCGTGGAAGCGAGCGCTTCGAACGGGAAGTGTGCTGACTTGCTTGTCGTCCGAGGGGTCACGCTCGTCTGCGAGAGTTCTCCCGCTGAAAGGCGGGAGAGCGTACGCGGCAGACCCCTCGATGCCTCAGAGTGGCTGGGTTTGAAGTGATAATCCGTGGCGGAGTTTGAGTGATAACTGACAATGCACAGAAGCAATCGCCTGAAAACCAACGTGCCGCTCAAGGCTTTGCGTTGTCTGAGAGTGGCCGTCGGCAAATGGCGCAATCAGCCATCCACACGGGAGTTGTATACATGTTGGGAAAGACGACCCTTGGCGCCTGCCTGCTCGCGCTCTCTTTCATCTATTCCGACGCAGCACGGGGATTCGATCTGCTCATCGAAGTGGATCCCGCCGCGGCTCGCGAAGCCATCCCGTCTACGCGCGCCCGTGCGTTCCTGCGAGCCGATGGCGCCGAATACGAAGTTCTCACTTCGCCTTCAACCCTGCCGCTGTCGTGCGATGACTCGGTCAACAACACCTGGTTCCCGGAATGGAACCCGACCCCTGGTACGGTGAATTTCCACTCCCTCACGTCCAATGGAGTCGACCCCGGCGACGCCCAGACCCTTGCCGTCACGGTCAAGAAAGTCGCCGGCCCCAATCCTTATGAAGTCTTCCTGCGCTTCATCATCGAAACGGACAATCCACATATTGGCATCGCCGTCAACGTCGGAGGCCAGTGGGCAGCCTTCAACTATGCCAATGCCGCGCCCTATACGATTCTCGAAGAGACCGGACCCAATCATGCCATAAAGGTCATCGAAAAGTCCATCGGAACCGTTGCTCCGAACAACAACTCAATCCAACTCTCCATCGATGACGATGATGGCGTTACGGAGTTTTCCCGGGCTTATCTGGTCGGCATACGCATTCCCGGCCTCGCCCTGTCCGCGGCGGGACAGAGAGAGTACCCCCCGTATGACGAGGATGCCAAAGTCCCGAACGTGCTCTTCATCATATGCGATCAGTTTCGGGCTGAAGCCATCAGCCGAATGCATGGGCTCGCACCCGCCGAAGGCTGGAATGAGGGGGGAGACGACACCAGAGTCATCTCGACGCCGCATTTAGATGAACTCGCGGGAGACGGCGTAATGTTTTCAAATTGCTATGCCTCGAACCCGGTCTGTACGCCGAACCGGGCGGCTTTGATCACGGGGCAATACTCCCATCGAACCGGCGCAATCACCGACGGCCGCATGCTCAATCCCGGGCTGACCGGCATAGCGCAAATCACAAAGGCCGCCGGATTCGCGACGGGTCATATCGGTAAATGGCATCTGAATGTGGGTTTATATGAAGAGCAGCAGCTCGCCGGGGGTTTCGTGGCGCCGGGCGGCAACCGGCGGCACGGATTTGATTATTTTGCGGGATCTGACCAACCGACCGAGTATTCTAGTTCCACCTATTATCTCGATGATCGAAAGAAACGGAATCCTCTACCCGTGGACATCTACGAGCCGATCTACCAGACGCAGTTCGCCAAACAGTTCATCAGCCGGCACAAGAACATGCCGTGGCATCTCGTCCTTTCATTCGGACCCCCGCATACGCCCCATGACGAGGAGGATGTTCCGGATTGTTACTGGGAGCGGGTCGAGTCCAGCGACCTCTTGAAGAGACGTGAAAACGTTCCAGACGATAACTATGATCCGGATTGCGCAATTCAGGGAAATGAGGGAGACTACTGGAAGAGCTGTCTCTGGCATTATAAGGACGATGATTGTTCGATCTGCGATGGGGCACAGGTCTGCGGGTGCTCGACTAACGATCCCTGGATTGACTGCGCATGTGTGCCCGACAGGGTAACGAGCTGCGATTGCTCCCAGGATTGTGGAATGATTCGAGAGGCATACTTCGAGAACTACATGAGGGGGTACTATGCGCAGATTCTTCAGATCGACGATGCAGTGGGCGAGCTCGTCCGGCACCTCAAGGCGGAGGGACTTTACGATGACACCCTCATTGTCTTCACGAGCGATCACGGTGAGAATGGCGGCTCGCACGGACTATACGACAAGGGAGTCGCCTTTCATGAGGCCGCCCATGTGCCGGCGATATTTGCGGGGTGGGACGGGATCAAACACAAGGGCAAAGTGTTCGACTCTCTCATGTCGTCGGTGGACATCCCGGTGACCATTGTGCACGCGCTCGAACTGGAAGCGACGGCCCTCGGAAGTCCTTTCATCCGCAAGGCGGATGGCGTCAATTATTCGGAGTATCTCACGGCACAGAACCCGCCCCGGAATTCGCCCAGAGACCACGTCTACCTCCAGGGCCGGCTCAATCATACGGACAACTCGCCGGGAAATCTGAATCCATCCTGGCGGGCGATATACACCAAGGACATGATTGGCCTTGAGGGCCAGTGGCTCTATTGGATGGACGCATTCACGGGCGAGGATCGAAGCCTGTTCCACCTCTTTGACGGGTCCGGCGAGGCCGAAGACCCGTTCCAGCGCTGCAATTTGGTCAATCAGGCGCAGTACGGCTCCGAATTGGCCTTGCTGCGGGCAAGGCTTGACGCGCTAAGACTCGATCCCGGGTTCGGAGAAACCGTGCCGCATAGCCTGAACCCTGCCAATGGCCAGCGAGATGTGAAGTGGCAAAAGGACGGCAAGGTAAACGTCAGGTGGCATGGAGCGGCGGCGCTGCCGGAAGACAATGAGCCGCGTGCGACCGTCGAGAGCTATCAGGTCAAGTGGGGGACAAGCCCAAGCGATTGTGATAACGGCACGGTTATCCCGATCGAGAACAAGGATCAAGCCGATTTGAATATCGGAGGAGCTTTCGGCACTTTCTATTGGCGCGTTGTTGCGATTCCGAATGAGGGTGATGAACGTCCTGGCGAATGTTATTCATTTACGACAATCAAGGATCTGGCTTATTCCGGCGGCAATCCGGTTCACTGCGAGAGCAGCAACAATGACTCGGTGGGCCCGGTTCCGAAGGAGGGAATGTCCGTCGAGCCCCTGGACGGGGACGGGAACGCGCTATCTCAGTTTGCCAGGCTCACTTGGGAGGGAGGATCCTGCGCGAGGAATTATGATGTTTTCATCGGGTTTCCCGGTCAGTCCCTGACTGAGATCGAGCACACCACGCATTTGCTTTCGGTCGTGCCGGCGAAAGCTACCGTCCCGTTTCAGATTCTGCCGGGAAAGACCCACGAGTGGCGGGTCGATGCCCGTGACGGCGACGGATCTGCCCGGGGACCCGTCAATGTGACGTTCCAGGCGAGCAACAAACTTCTTTTCCGGGCCAGCGCTGATGCCTGGGTTGAATCGGGAAGCCGCGGTAGATTCGGATTCGAGAAGAAGCTGAGCGTGTCAGGGCGGAATCCCGGTCCGGAGAGGCATTCCTATCTGCGTTTCGACGTTGAAGTGCCCCCTAATTACGAAGTAGACGCATCGAGGCTACGGGTTTTTTGTCTGACCGCGGTCGATTTTGGAGTGTATGACTGTGCCAATGGTTTCTTTGATTGTGACAATTGGCCGGAGGGAGAGATGAGCGGGTACGAGGGCCTCAAAAAGGGCGCTCTAGTGACAACAGGGGGCGGGAGCAAGAACGAGTGGGCAACATTGGAGCTTGGTAAGTTTTTGACTTCGGGCGGTGTGCGTACCTTTGTTTTGGCGACAATGGACCCCCGCGAGCGGAAGCTGGCGAGCCGGGAGAGTCGATATGTGCCCTTCCTCGAACTGGAAGTACATGAATTGAATCCCTGAATGACTGTGTCCGTTTGGCGAACTGCCCTCGCGTGCCTGCTTCGCGAACGGACGGCAATTCGACGCCGCGTTAGCGTGTCGAGCGCCCGGGATGAAATGGAGGTGAATCGCTTCGTGTCACATGGTTTCGTTATCTACACGCTCGCGGCCGTCGCAACGGTTGTGGCCGTTGGAGCTGCCGGACGCAATCCGCCGATCGCGCAGACCCAGACATCAAGTGCTTCCGCTTTTGTCCCTACGACGCGGCATGCGGCTCGCTATGTAGGACGGACGGTTTGCGCGGAGTGTCACGAGCCCGAGGATCGATTGTGGCGCGGATCGCATCATGATCTGGCGATGCAGGAGGCCACCGCTCAAACGGTCCTAGGAGACTTCCGCAGCGCAGAATTCACCTACCACGGGGTCACGTCCAAGTTCTTCAAGAAGGACGGAAAATTCTGCGTTCGAACGGACGGGCCCGACGGCAAGTTGCACGAGTATGAGATCTCATACACTTTCGGGATCGATCCACTTCAACAGTACTTGATCGCGTTTCCAGGTGGCCGCTATCAAGCGCTGAACGTGTGTTGGGACACTCGCTCGAGGGAGCAGGGCGGCCAACGGTGGTTTCATCTCTATCCGGATGAAAACGTCGGTTACGACGACATTCTGCACTGGACCGGTCCATACCAGAACTGGAACCACATGTGTGCCGAGTGCCACTCGACCAACGTTCGCAAGAACTACGATGCGACCACGGATCGATTTGCAACGTCTTGGTCGGAAATCAACGTCGCATGCGAAAGTTGCCACGGCCCCGGCTCCGAGCACGTCGCCTGGGCGCGGGAGGCAAATCGCGACGAGCGCGCAGGCCCGGACCCGCAAAACGGTCTTGTCATCCATCTCAAGGAGCCGCATTCGGTCGCGTGGATCATCGATCCGAGCACGGGTATCTCCCGGCGGGAGCCGCCGCGCTCTTCGCACACTGAGATCGATTTGTGCGCCCGATGCCACTCACGCCGTGGAACGTTCTGCGAAGACTACGAATACGGTCAACCGCTCATGGATACGCATCGTCCGGCACTTCTCACGTCTCCGCTTTACGAACATGACGGACAGATTCGTGACGAAGACTATGAATATCAGTCATTCTTGCAGAGCAAGATGTACACGGCTGGAGTGACGTGCTCAGACTGCCATAATCCTCACAGCCTGAAGATGCCCGCCGGAAACGCCGTGTGCGCCACCTGCCATCCGCGCGAGAAGTGCGACACGACTGCGCATCATTTCCACAAGAGTGACGGACCCGGATCGCGCTGCGTGGCGTGCCATGCGCCAACGCGAAACTATATGGTCGTTCACGCCCGGCACGATCACAGTTTCCGCGTGCCGAGGCCGGATTTGTCCGTCAAACTCGGCACGCCGAATGCCTGCAACAGATGCCATACCGATCGCACGACCCAGTGGGCAGCGGACGCAGCGGTGAAGTGGTGGGGCACGAAACGGGCCTACGAGACGCATTATGGGGAAGCACTGCGTGCCGGCAATGAGACGCTGCCCGGCGCGGGTCAGGCCCTTTCGACGCTGGCGGATGACGCGACGAAACCCGGCATCGTCAGAGCATCAGCGGTGGCGCTGCTTGACGGGTACCTTGGCCCCCGGACCGCACCGACCGTCGAGCGGGCGCTGCGGGATCGCGACCCAATGGTGCGCGCAGCTGGAGTCACTTCATTTCGCACGGCGCCTCCGGCGCTCCTGGTCCGCTTCGTGGCGCCCTTGCTGAGCGACCCCGTCCGGATGGTCCGGATTGATGCGGCGCGCGCGCTAGCGGCAGCACCGGCCGAGCTGCTGACGCCGGATCAGCGCAAGGCGCGCAGTGATGGTATGGACGAGTATCGCCGCGCGCAGGTTGTCGACGCCGATCGCGCCGAAGCTCATGTCAATCTGGGCGCCCTGCACGTCGAACGCCGTGAGTTCGCTAACGCCGAGCGCGAGTATCGAATGGCACTGAGGCTCGGCCCGCACTTTGCTCCCACCTACGTCAACCTCGCTGACCTGTATCGTCAGCTTGCACGTGAGGACGATGCTGAGCGCACGCTGCGGAGCGGGTTGGAACGCGCGCCGGATGATCCGAATCTGCACCATTCGCTCGGATTGACGCTCGCGCGCCAGAAGAAACAGTCCGAAGCCTTACCGCATCTAGCCCGAGCCGCTGGACTCTTACCCGGCCAGGCAAGATATGCCTACGTCTACGGCGTGGCCCTGCAATCGACGGGCCAGCCCGACATCGGCTTGGCCGTATTGAAGGCTGCGCACGCGCGGCATCCGGAAGACCGTGACTTGCTGATCGCTTTGGCGACCTTGAATCGAGATAGAGGCGATCGATCATCGGCGATCGAATTCGCGCAGAAACTGGTGGCGCTGGATCCAGACGAACCTGGCGCTCGGGCGCTGTTGGCGGAGGTTGAGGCCATGCCTCCGTGACTCGCCAGCACCCGTGCCCGAGTTCGTGTTCGACTAGCGCCTGAGAGCTGGTAAACCAGCGCAGCCTTCCCCGCGGTGCTTGCCGAGTAAATGGAGCGATCTGATTCTGGTAGTCGTTCCCGCCGCTGTCGCGGTTGAGCGGCAGCACCATTATCGTCGGCCCGCCGACGAGCAACGGAGCGCCTTCCGCCGTCAGTTTCACGATGCGCCCGCTGCTGCGGTCAACTCGGCAGGTCATCTGTCAGTTATCACCCAAACTCCGCCACGGGTTATCCCTTCAAGTCCAGCCAGCGCCGGCCAGTCCACGGCGTCATCCCACAGGGACAACACCCGGCCGTCGCCCGTAATGCGCAGCGTGAGGTGGGTCATCGCGCCGCCTCCCGGTCCTGACCGCGGACCTTCTCGCGGAATCGCGCCTCCAGCTTGGGCAGGTCTTTGACGACCGCTCCGCCCAGGGCCTGCTGGATCTCCTGCGTGGCCTTCAGGCAG
The DNA here is from genome assembly GCA_964526695.1 of uncultured Phycisphaeraceae bacterium. Lineage (GTDB taxonomy): Bacteria > Planctomycetota > Phycisphaerae > UBA1845 > UBA1845 > JABWBH01. The sequence goes on along the minus strand of CAZGJA010000027.1, from coordinate 66,768 downwards.
GAAGCGTCGGGGAAGTGCAGCGCGTCGATGGTGCACGTGCCGTCGACGGCGATGACGAGGCGAACGTGTTTTTTTGCGGACATGAAGCGCTCCTCGGTAAAATGGGCGGCAGGTCGGGGCGCGTTCGGATCGCGACCGCGCGCGATCGCTGGAGAATCGTGATGAGCCGACGCAAGGCGCGCCCCAAAACCCAGTACGAGCGCATTGCCGACCTGTTGTACCAGATCAACGACAGGTTCGGCGGCATCCTGCGGAACAACACCCGACGACAGACCGGCCCGGAATTCGATGTGGCGCTGTCCCAGATCTTCCATCGGACCTGTGATGGCTTTCGGGGGGACGCCCGGGCTTTCGAGATTGCCGTGGGCACTTTCGTCAGCTTCGCCGAGCAGGTGGCCGCGGCCGTTCCCGTGCTGCAACGGGCGCTGCTCCTGGCGGGGCTGTATCAGAAGGAAGAACAGTTAGAGCGACAGTGGGGATGGAAGAGCGCCGAACCGCTCGCGCTTGCGGAGGATGAAGGGGTCAACGATAGCCGGCCACGACGACCTCGAGATCTCCGGACGCCAGCCGCTGGCGCTGCACCGATCGCCCCAGGGCGCGCTGCTGACGGGCGACGACCTGATACGCGTATTCTTGATGAATACGATGCTGCGTGGCTTGACCCAGCCGCGCCTCGGGAGCCCGATGAGCGTAGGCCCCGACGCCGGCGTCGAACTCACTGATCCAGGCGCGATACGCGCCGTCGGCCTGGCGCTCCCAGCCGACGTCGTTGGCGCCCTGCCCGACATGCTGACGGCGGATGACGAGGTGCGCCTTCTGCGGCCGCACGTCGCCGTGGTAACCCAGGAGGGGCACGGCCTGCGCGTGCACTTCGATGTGCTCCCGCGCGAAGCCACACTCCACCAGGGCGGCGATGAGCGCCTGCGGGTCGCGGAACACTGTCTGGCATTCGACAAAGTGGGACACGTTGAATCTCCTTCCTGCTGCGAAGCGTTACTGCGCGGCGATGCAACCTCTACTGCTGCGCGTCTGAGCTGGCGTGACGCGATCGGGGAGCACGTCGACGGTCCGCGGGTGTTTCAAATGCGCGCAGCGCCGCCACTGCTTTGTTGAAGGTGACCCACAGGTCCGGCCACTCCGCCTTCAACTCCGTGCCGTCGATCCCGTTGCCTTCGCCCGTGCCGTACGCGGCCTGCAGGTCCTCCACGAACTCGCGCAGGACGTCGATCGCCCGATCCATCCGATTCACGCGGGGCCTCCTTCCGAAACGGTCGAGAACAGAGAACTTCGACTGCGGGATGGGGAATCCTGCGCATCAGATGTTCCGAGGCCTTGTGGTGAAGCTGCATCGAGGCGCGATCGCGCCACGGGCGATTCCCACCTTTCGAAGCTCTGCGCGGGCGGAGGAACACCGACGCACCCGTGATCCTCGTGCTCTACACCGAGTGACAACCCGACCCTGTGGGATACGAGGCCAGATTTGAAACCCACGAATGGCGCCGATATACTGCGCCGATCGGCACCGCACCTTTACCCAAGGAGAACTGCATGCGAAACGTCCAGATTGACGAAACATACCTGGGACTGGCCTGTGGCACGGACACCACATACGACGAGTGTCCGCACACGATGATGCTCGATCTGCGCACTGGAGAGTGGCGCGCACTTCTTGATGACGGCGACGATGTCCTGGACGACTGCGGAATGGGCGAGGACAGCCGGGCATTTCGCGAGGAAATTGACTTGGACCCGGACCGCTACCTCGAACTCCCGGAGCTCGACCATGCAGACCACCACGAGATACTCCGCGATTTTCTTGACTCGAACTGGACGTCGAATCTGGAACTCCACAGCCGCGCCAAGGATGCTTACCAAGGCTCGATCGGCAAGTGGAAACGGGCCATCGATTTTGACGCAATCATTCTCTCTGCCTGGGAAGACTTCCGGCCGCAAAGAGGCACGGAGATCATCACCGAGCGGCTTCAGGCTCTGGGCATTCAGCCTGAATTCGTGACGTTGCCGCGGTCTCCCACTACGAACACGGCCCAGAGCACGTGAGGTCGAGAAGCAAGGCACGCCGACGGGTTGAGTTCAACCGTGATATCGACGGAGCCGCTCACCCTACTCTCCAGTCCCGCGAATCGCAGCGTCAGGATTCACCCGCCGCGCCAGTTGGGCGCGCGCCTTCGCCGCCCGTTCGGTCTCCCGGTAGCCCCGGATGAAGTCCTGCAGACGCGCCAGCTCTTTGGCGTCGACGCGGCCCTCCTCATCCGCGTCCAGGGCGTAGGCGCCGTCGTTGGCCCCCAACGGCCACGTTTGCAGTTGCTCGTCGCCGGCACAGTACACCTGACACGCCGGGTAGCTGCCGCCGGCGCCGTGCACGCCGATCCACGGCACGTCCAGCACGGTGATGAACTCGCCGCCGTAGTTGATCTCCTGGCCATCAAGCTCCACCAGACCGGCCCGGCGGGGATCTGAATCCGGCTCGCTCTCGACGGGATAAAACCCCTGATCTTCAGCGAACCGCGCCGCATCCTGCGGGGCAACCCAGATCCGCATCTCGCATCGATCACCCATGAGTTGCCGGCTCCCTTGAACGGCTGTCATACGGAAGTTTCGCAAGCAGATGGACGGCCTCGCCGGCGCTCATGCACACGATGCGATCCGCCGTGACTCGCAGGCCGCCGCCGCCGAACTCGCCGATGCGCGGCTTGCTGCACCACGAAGCCCAGGTCAACGAGAACACGCCCGCCGGACGACAGGCCTTGAAGAACTCCCGCACGAGCTCACCCACCGCTTCGGGATCGCCGCCTTCGTCGGCATGAATCCAGATCGAGGCAGTCCCAGTGGGGTCCTCTTCGAGCTTGAATTCCGCGGGCAGGTCGTAATCCATGTCCTCGTCGCGCCGGCGCCACATCTCATCCAGTCTGCTTTTCCACCACGCAACCTCGGCGGGCTCCAATTCGATGATCTCGGAGAACTGCAAATAGTGGTTGGCCACGAATGAGGCCTCCTGTTCGTAGAGTTTGAGGTTGCACGGACGGGGGTTACGGCATCGGCCGCTTCGAGGCCTCGCGGACGAGCACGTGCTCGCCCGTGTGAGAACAGGCCAAGGTGCGCATCTCGCGGTAGAACGCGTGCGCCGCGGCCACGTCGTTGGCAAACTTGTCACACGCGTCGCAGCGCTCGACGACGTGCCAGCCGTCCGGGATCTCCAACGCGCATGAGGGCTCCGAGTGATCTCGAATTCCGACTCCGTCGCAGCCCTCACACTCAGCATCAAAGTCCGGAACGGGCTCCGCGGGTTCGAGCAGCGTGACCGACCGGCCCAACGGCTGCGTCATATCGTCGCTGGTCGCAAACATGCGGCCGTCGTCGTGGATGTACACGCACGCGATCGGGTCGGCGCCATTGGGCGTCATCAGGATGGACCAGCCGTTGGGTTGCCGCTCGATGTGCACGTCGGGCTTGCCGAGATCCTGCGTATCGTGCGTTCCCAATAGCACACGCAGGCCGCTGTCGACGGTCAGGACGATAGGAGTGTTTGTATCCTCATACTCCGGCATCCGATCCGCGGTGACCGCGTTGGGGAAGCGCCTGCCGTTGTAGGTCCGCAGCGTCAGGCGGATCGGGTCGCCGATGTCCGGCATCTTCTCCTTCATCACCCTGTCCTACCTTTCCGGCCCCTGCAGCCGCTGCCATTCCCGCGCCGCCTTCTTGCGCCGCATGCACAGCGCCGCCGGCGTGAGGCCCATGCGGTCGGCGACTTCGGTCTGCCGGTGCCCCTCGGCCAGCAGGCTCAGCAAGGTGCGCGTGCGACCGGTCTGCTGCGACAGGAACTGGGACAGGTCCATCCGAAACGCGGCCTGGTCGGCCACGGGGGTCCGGCGATCGTGCCGCAGCCGCTGATTCCACACCGGGGCAGTCGGGTCCGTCATGCAGTCGAAGTCCCCGATGCCCGGCGCGAGGGGCAACACCTGAAACCCTCCCCGCCGCCGGGCGTGGGGGCTGAGCACGTCGCGGCGGCTCTGGCGCGATCCGCCCACGTGCTTGCCATGACGCACGTGCAGGGCGGCGTAGTGCGCCAGCATGGAGGCCTTCACGCGGTGCGTCGTGCCCAAACGCACGGCGGCCTTGAAGTTCACGAAGGCCGCGGCCGTGGCTTCGGCGATGGCCTCCTCGCGCTCGCCCGGTGTCAGATGCCGAAACTGAATCGCGGCGTGGTTCTGGACCGCGGGCAGGAGCTTCAGGAACGTCGCATGGACCGCGGAGTCTTGATCAGCGGTCCGGACGGAAGGGGTGACGGTCTGGGGAATGGCGGACATGGGAACGCTCCTTTCGCGAGGAAGGGACCATCCCCGGATCGGGGACGGTCGTGTTTGCAACGACAGTCCCCGCCCATGGCGGGGCCTCTACATGGGGCTGCAGGAGCGCCTGTTCCGCAGAAAGCGAAACGACGCCCCGAAACAAAGGGAAACGAAGGGCGGGTCTTGACCTGCAATCGCCGCGCGGACTTTCAGCCGGGGAGTCCGTGGGCGCGCCCGCTTTGCCGGTCCCAACAGGCGAGGAGGTGCGGGGCCCGGGCGTTCAGCGTGGCGCGGTACTCGGAGATCCACTCCTCGAGAACGCAGCGCATCCCGCGTCCGTCCTGCAGATGATCGCGCAGGCATGCGACCACGGTGTTGATCCCTTCGTGCGTGAGCGGGTTCTGCAGGAAGATCCCGCATCCCTCGCAGTGCCGCGGGCTGTCGGCTTCGCCGCCTCCATGAGCCTGAGGATCACCGAGGAGCGCCTTCGCATCGCCGGCCCGGCGCCGGCGCATCCGCCGCGCGCACCGCACGCACACCAGGCCGTCTTCGTAAAGGTGGACGTTCATGATCGCTCCGGAATGACAACCCCGACGATGCGGCCCTGCGTCTGCCCGGCATCGGCGGCGCAGTCCTCGTAGTCGCGGTACAACCGGCCCACCTGCTCTCCGTCGTCGTCGACGATGAGCCAGCGGTTGGGCGCGTCTTCGGGGACTTCGACCTCGTTCTCGATGACGTACGATTCTCCGGGTATGCGATCGAAGTAGGTCTCGATGGCCTCGTCCGGATCGCCGGGGATGGGTACGTTCCCGATCTCCCGCGACCACCATTCGTGCACGTATTCCAGGAGCCTGCGGCGGGCTTCGTCCGTGTCCGCGCACACATAAGTGTTCACCCCGGAATCGTGCTCGATCAACAGGATGCTTCGGCTCACCATGACGTCCCTTCTGCAAAGACCCGCTTCACTCCAGCACCACCCGGCGCTTCAGCCGTCCGGTCAGCCGGCTGACGTTGTCCGGATCGAGCACCGCGGCCTTCAGCGCCTGGCACGCCTGATTAAGCCGGTCGGCCACGTCGGGCTGCTCGGCGAGGTCCTGCCCGGTGAGGCCGGCGATCTGCTGCTTGAGCCGTTGGAGCCTGCCCGCGGCCTCGTCGTCGCCGAAGATGTTCATGGCGTGGAAGCGGTCGATGCGCTGGCGGATGGCGCCCAGCGTGCGGCCGTGGACGCGGCCCTCCTGGGCGATGACCTGGTCGCAGAACTGTCCCACTTCGCGGCGGAATCCCAGGACGTATTCCTCCACGAACTGCCGGCACTCGCGATGCAGGTTGTCCTCCATGAGCCGGACCTGCGCGTCGCGCACCCGCCGCTCCTCCAGCTCCAGCTCCACGTCGGCCACGCCGGTCAGCTCCGGCAGCCCGGTGACCTTGAACGCGCTCCAGGTCAGCCCGAACCTCTGCGACAGGTCCGCGGTCGAGGGGTAGCAGCCCGGGGGAATCGCCGGGTGCAGCGCCTGCCAGCTGGCGCGCAAGGCGGGATACTCCGCCAAAAACGTGGCCACGGCCTGATCGAACTCGTCGCGCAGCGCTTCGAGCTGCGCCACCACCTCGGACACGTGCGTCCACGGGACGAAGTGCGCGTTGGCCGCCGGGAACGGGCGGGAGCAGCGTTCGAGCACGTGCCGCGCCTTCTTCTCCAGGTGCTGGAAGCGCTGGCGCGTGGGCACGGGGTCGAGCAGGTCCTTGGTGCCGAACGAGGCCAGGGCGGCGGCGTCGATGCGCTGCGGCGTGAGGTCCAGCTCGAGGGGATCGTTGCCCGCGCGGCAGCTCCAGTAGCGGCAACGGACCACGAACAGCATGCCCAGCTGGTAGAGGTTGAGGGGTTCGGGGCCGTGGTGCGAAGGCATAGGCGACGGTGATTTGACTTGTTCGAGCAATTGCATACAAGAACTCCAGTGTCACAAGGAGAAGACAATGCCTACCACTTCGAATCCCATTTCATCTCAGCCGATTATCCCACCGCGCTCCACGGGAGGGTCCCCCTTGGAGTCATGGCTCAAGGCGCGTCCACCGGGGCCGATCGAGGGGCAAGATCTTGACGATCTTGGAACACTGCTTACCACACAATCGAGCTACCGCGCCAAGCTTCACCCAAAATACAGGAAACGCATGGAGGATGTTCTTTGGAAGCCGCCCCACCTGACGTTCACGATCGAGCGCCATGGGGGCATAATGTCAGGCGGCACTCGCGCGACGCTGGATAATTACGACTACGACCTGTCCACCGACGTGATGTCGATGAAACAGTATGGACACCGGCAACTCAAGAAGGCTGCAGCCCCGTTGAAGACGAAACCGCTCGCGCAAGAGACGGCCAGGCGCATCCTGCGTGGGGCCAAACATGACTCGCTAAAGTGGATGGAGCCGGGCAAGCGCGTTCAGGTGCGGGCCAAACTGATCGTTCCTCAGGCCGGTTACAAGCAGACCAACATCGGGCGCGAAAGACGCTTCAAGGATGACCTCGTCTCAGTTTTGGCCGCAAAAGGGTGGCATCGGGTAACGTCCAACAACCGTTTCGAGTTCGAGCGCCGCCCCTGAAACAGCATCAACCTTCCAATGGCGGCTGAGTCCAGCGCTTTGGGAAGGACTCAGGATTGGGGGGCAGCCAAGGATCAAGAATCGAGTGTGCCCGATGTGTCCTCGAATCCTCGCTCTCTCACTCCATCTCGGTCGGCGGAAGCCCGACATGCACGGATCTGCCCGCCGGCGGGCGCCTGTCCCCCGGAAACTCCGCTGCCCGGCGGCGGTTATTGTAGGGGGCGCTTCGACTTCGATATGGGTGCGGGAAGCTCTCGGCCTGCCCGGCCTGGTTCGCGCCGACAGCTCCTGCTACGAACAATTGGAAACGCATCGCTCGAGGGTGTACTGTGTCACCGGGCGGGTCCCGGCCCTGCAGATGACCATGACTGTGCTCGGCGCTGCAACGCCGGCAGGCCCGTTCGCGTCAGCACGCTCGGCCGCCGCCGTACCCCATTTCGCGCCGACTCGCTGACGGGGTTCGTCGTACTCGTGCTGCGCGATTCCGGTCAGGTCATGACCCCGGCGCAGATCCGCGCGGTCGTGTTGAAGGCCGGGTTCAAGAGCTGCACCCTACAACTCAGCACCGGGGTTACCAACGTCCTCGGCCAGCTCAACAGTATTCGCCGCGTGGGTAGGATCGCTACCGCGCGGCGTAATCGCTCAGTCGAAGGCCTCGCCGTTCCGGTGGACGGCTACACGGCGACCTTCCGCCCCGGTCGGACAACGCCGGACTTGGCGGCGCGAGGGATCACGTGCCCGGCCGGCCGGGTGTGGCGATCGAGCCACTCGGTCATGGCCGCCACGTTGCCCGGGTGGGTCTGCGACAGCGGGCGCACGTCCGGCACGGCCGCCCGCAGGTGCGCGGTGGCGAGCTCTTTCCCGGCGTGGAACGCCAGCTTGAGACCCACGATGATAACCTGCTCCAGGTCGGCGCCGGTGTAGCCGTCCGTGGCCGCCGCAACGCTCTCCAGATCGAAGGCGAGTGGATCGCGCGCGCGCTGGCGCAGGTGAATGGCCAGGATGTCGCGGCGCTCCGCCGTCGTGGGCAGATACACGCCGAAGATCTCGTCGATGCGCCCCTTGCGCGTGAACTCCGGCGGCAGGCGGGACACGTCGTTGGCGGTCATGATCACGTACACGGGGCACGTGCGCTCGCTGAGCCACTTGAGCAGCGTGCCGAACGTCCGCAGCCCGGCGCCGCTGTCCCCGTCCCCGCCGGCGGAGCCGAAGCCCTTCTCCACTTCGTCGAGCTGCAGCACGCAGGGCGCCATGGCCTCCACCTGTTGTAAGGCGTTACGCGCGTTGGCCTCCGACTCGCCCACCCACTTGCTCATCAGGCAGCCGACGTCGAACTGCAAAAGGGGGATGCCCAGCTCCGAGGCGGCGCTGAGGCTGATGGCCGTCTTGCCGCACCCGGAGATGCCGGTGAGCATCAGGCCGCGCGGGGGATCTAGGCCGAATGCGCGGGCTTCCTGCGTGAAGCACGCGCGGTCGCGGCGGATGTGCTCCTTGACCGCGTCGCACCCGCCGATGAGCCCCAGGCCGCCGTCGGGGGGCTCCTGGTAGCGCAGGAGTCCGGTGCGGCGCAGGATCTCGGCTTTCTCGCGCAGGATGAGCTTGGCCGCGTCGGCGCCGAGCGTCTTGAACTTCCGCAGGGCCAGCGCCGTGCGGTCTTCGATCTGCTGCCGGGTCATGCCGCGGCACGCGGAGATGAGGCTGGGCAACTGTGCTTCATCGAGGGGCCGGTCCTCAAGCACGAAGCGCACGCTGTGCTCGATGGCGCCGTCGTCGGGCAGGGGGAAGTCCAGCGCGGTGACGTCGTTGGCCAGCGCGGCCGGGACGGGAAGTTCGGCGCCGAGGAAGATCACCGTCCGCGCCGTGGCGGCCAGCACGTCGCGGATCTCGCACAGCCACGCGATGACCACGTCGGCGTAGGCGTAGGTGCGGTGCTCCAGGTAGAACCCGAAGTCCAGGAGCACGAACACGCATTCCTCGGGCAGGTCGAGAATCTCCTGGGCGACCTTCTGGGGATCGGGCGGACCGGACGGCGCCGGACCGGAAGTGAGCGTGATCGGCTGGCCGTCCGCGTCGCGCCAGCCGACGGCCTGGGACCAGACGACGACGCGCCGGCCCTCGCCGCCCAGCGTCTCGCAGACCTGCCGCAGCTCGCCGAGGAAGCGCGCCTTCTCCGTCGTGCGAGCGTGCAGGAACGCATGGCCGGACAGGATGTAGTCCGCCAGCTCGGTTCGAAAACTCTCGTTGCGCATGAACGATCTCCAGAAGTGGGATGGGAGGGATGCAGGGGTCAAAGTCGGGCCGCTCGGGGAAGGGTGTGCGCCGATGCGGTCGTAGAGAACTGAGGCGGGGCTGGAAGGCGAACGCGAACGTGTGAGCCCGCCGCATGCGGCGCACAGGCCGAGGCGGCCAACGACAACACGAGGGCGCGATGCAAGAGCACTTGCTCCGCGCGGCCGGCGGCAGCTAATGCTGTTCACGCTATTATACGCGAAAATGGGCTGGAATTAAGCTCGATGCAAGCCGAACATCCGTCGCGCGTCGAGACCTCCTGCAGCCGTGAGCTGGGTGAGCTTGTTGCCGCACGAAGCACCGCCTTGAGCGATGACGACATCGTCATCACAAGGGTCATGGACAGGTCGCAAAATCATCGAGAACGGTTCGAGCCGCTAGCGACGGCCGGCGATGGTCAACGCGCGAGGTCCACGGTGCATCGTGGTCTCTGCCGGTCACGTGCGTTGATCGAGCGACTTCAATACCCCAGCCGAACGATTCCGCTGGCCCGCGTTCTCAAACCCTGCCACAAGGGGCCGCCACCGGACAAGTCCGCGCGCGAGGGGTCCATCACTGCCTTCGCAAGTTGTTCCTGGGCTACGGTGGTGGCCACGTCGAGCAGCGTTCGCAGGGGCGCGGTGACGCGAAACCCCTCACGCTTGTCGATGTCGCTTCGCGCGAGGATTTCGACCGCGAGCCGTCCGAGCAGGAGCTTCAGGAATTGCTGATCTTTTGCGGCCCGGTTCGTGGCGAGGGTTCAAGCTCGAATGAAGGGAGGTGAACAAGGCTTTGCCGGGTTGTGCCAAAACAACCCGCGCTTTCGATGCGCAGGTCGTAAGTCCGGTGGCGCGGACCTCAAGTTGACTCGAAGCCGTGCGTGTCGAAGCGCAGTGTTCGACAATTCTCGTTCACCACCCGGACGATCTGCTCCGGAACGCCTTCCGCGATGGTAACCTGCACTTCCAGCGAAACTTTCACCTCCGCACCGAGCAGAGTGCTCAAATGCTGCACGACCTCCTCCGCCACGCGACCTGCGTCGCGTCCGATGCGCGCGGGGTCGAGGTGAACGGAGCCGTGGAACCTGCGAAGAACTACAGGGGGAGCGTCGGCCGAGTGGGGTTCCGTTGATCCTTCCGCAGCCGTTGGGGCCGTGGATCCGCTGTTTGCGCGGCCGTTCGCGACGCGATCCGACTTGGATGATTCCTCTCCGAGTTGTTTTGCGGCGGCGTCGGGATGAACGACCAATCCGTCGCCGTCTGGGGAGACGGTGACGATCAACCCGCCTCGCAGGCCCCGGTAACGCTTTCGCGTTTCATCCCAGCCCTCCGCGTAGGCAAACGTCTCCTGAGCCCACGTCACAAGGCCCAAGCCCTCGCTGATTCCTTGGGCGAGAACGCCCGGTGCTTTCAATCGGGACAGGTAAACGTACTTCGCGTAATCATCGACGAGCTGCTTCACCGCCACGTGTTGGCCTCGCCATAGCGGTATCTCGTCCAAGTCCTTCCGGAGTAACGTCGCGGCGTACTGTGTGACGAGCAGGGCCTCGTTCTTCAGCTTCCGGGACGCGCGAACTGCGAGACGCTCGTCACCCTGAACACGAATCTCGCGCCACTCGATCGATCCCTTCGGGTTCTGTTGCACAGGCAGGAGAACCCAACAGTAGGTCTCCGGAATCCGCTGGTCCGCCGTCTCGTCCGTCTGCTGACGCTTTGTCTCAGCCAAGCGGCGCGAGAAAGCGTCCAGATTCAGCGTCTCATGGTCCGCCTCAATCGACTTCCACGCGAGAAACTGGCGGACTGCCTGCTCCAAGTCAGCTAGTCTTGCACGGTCGGGCGCAAGGAACACGAGCGCATTGCGATAGTTTCGCGGGCTGGAACCGCGGTTCTCCAGAATCGCGGCAACCTCCTTACGCGCCGGGCTGTCATCTGTCTTAGCCGTGTGGGGGAATTCCGGCCCGAGAATGACAAGTCGGGCCTCTGGTTCGTCAGGAACATCGCCGCCGGAGAGACAGGGGTGAACCTTTACAAAGTCACCGGGCGTGCGCGCCTCGGCGCGAAGTCGCTTCTTTAACTCCTCAAGAACAGCGTGCTCGTCCTGCTGCCCTGCTCGGTCGCGGGCAAGCGTCGTCACGGACGGCTGTGTTGAGTACCAGTATCGACGGCCGTCCTGGTACAGGTGCGTTGCCGAATCAGTCAGACGCCGCAGCCCATCGCCGAATGTGGCCACGCTTTCTCCCGGCTGAACGCAACCGAGCTTGATCCGCGTGTCTTCAAGGCCCCGATGAGCAGCCTTGCTGGTCGCGGCCGAGCCGAGAAACAGGGCGCGCGCAACGCGGCGCGCCGCGGAGTACCGACCCAGATTGGGATTCTCACGGTCAAGTCGGAGTGGCAGCGAATACGGCCCGTCGATGTCCTTTTCGATGACGGGCGACCAGTTTTCCTCCAGATACTCGGTGAGGTTGTCGCGAACCGGCGCCGCATCTATCGGAACTGTTGCCGGCATGATCAGCACGTTAGAATCCTGCCGCTCCCACAACTCATGGATGACAGCCGCCATGAGTTTCAGCACGCCGCGCGTGCGTTGGAAGCGCTCCAGCGCGGCCCAATCCTCATAGAGCCGGTCGAACAATTCTGGATGAATTGGATAAGCGGCCTGGATGCGCCGCTCGTATTCCGCCTCGCGGCATCCGGACGGGAACTCCTGCGATTGCGCCCGGTACATGTCCACGAACGCCCGCGCGACGGCGTCGCGTGCCGTAAACAGGGCCGGGTCACGAATCGGCTCGAACAGTCGCCGCCGAACGATCTCGAAGCTCTCGTCCTGCCCTGCCGGTCGCCACGGTGCCCCGTGGCGATTGACGACGTTGCGGAGCTTTGTCAGCGCGTCATGGCCGCCCTCGCCGCCGATCTCAATGTCCGACACGGGAATGCTCACGACGAGCAGCGTCGCCGGTGCCGCCGTCGCGGCCTCGCAAAGCGCTTGGGCGAACGTAAATTGCGTGTCGAAGCTGCCTGCCGGGAGGTCTTGCTTGTTGTAGAGCTGCCGCGCGTACGCGACCCATTCGTCGATCAGGATGAGGCACGGGCTGAATTGCTTGAACAGTTTGGCGAGCGCGTCGCCGGGGTTGGTGCCGGATTCGTCGGCAGCTCGAACAATCTCATATGCCCCCTTTCCGCCGCCCTTCTTGCTGGATTCGCCGAGTTGCCACGCAATTTCGCCCCAAAGCGTGCGAACAACCGTACCGTCGTCCTTCTTGTGCATCATGCCCGGTGACACGCGCGTCCCGACAAACACGGCACGATTCGCTTTCGGCAGTTTGGTCGCCTCGGCCTGCTTGAGCACCTCGTCGGCCCCGGCCAGATCGCCCGCCGGCGCGCCAGAGAACATGTGCCACGATGCGATGAGTGAGTGCGTTTTGCCGCCGCCGAAGTTGGTCTGAAGCTCAATGACGGGATTACTACCGCTGCCGCTGAGCCGTCGAATGGCGTTGCCGAGAAGGGTCTTGAGTCCCTCGGTCAGATACGTGCGGCGGAAGAACTCCTTCGGGTCATGGTATTCCGACGAGCCTTCACCCTGAAAAACCTGCCACAGGTCGGCCGCGAACTCGGCCTGGATGTAGCGGCCGGACGCCACGTCGGGGTGCGGCGTGACGATCTCGCGCCACGGTTTCAACCCGCCCGATGGCTGTCCTTCGATGGGGGCGACGGAGGCTTTGCGGGCCTCGCGTTTGGTCTGCTCCTCGAAGCGAAGGCGCAGGATTTCCTGCTTTTGCTTCTCGACTTCAGCCGCCTCGTCGCCCGCTGATACGGCAGTCAGCAACCGTTGCATGCTGTCCATCGCCCGATACGCGTCATCAAGCGTGAAGGCCTCCTGGTGCGCCCACTTGTTGCGCACGTCGCGCAGCTCGAACGTCAGCGTACGCTCGTTCTTGCCCAGAGTCCGCGTGAACACCGGCTGCCATTGGTCCTCCATGACGGTCAGCAGCGCTTGCGTATCCCAATTGATCGCCTGCGTCTTGGGGCCTTTGCCGGATGGGATATTACGAAGTGCGTTGCGAACGGTCGTTTCCCACGAAGATCCGAGCGCGGCCTTCAGTTCCCGTTCAATAAACGGCTGAATGCCTTTGTTGAGGAGTTCCAGGGCTTTGCCTACGCGGTCCCGATTGCTGAGGGCCATTCATCCCTACCTTTCAAACAAGTTGGCCTGCGACTGCGTCTGCGCCGCGTGCCGTGACAGGCGCGAGACTTCCGGCCAAGCGACGACCAGGCTGTTGTACGCCAGCGCCTCCTGCGCCCATTTTTTCCGTTCGCACGTTGTGTACAAGCGGTAGGCCAAGTCGCGGGCCACTTCCCCGACGCCGCCCAGCTTACGGAGCAGGTCAGCCGCCCCGGACTCGCCGGCCTGGTCCAACCGGCGGATTAGGTGCTGCGTGACCTCCCAGATCGTCATCCGCGCGTCCGTGGCCGGCTCCCAGTCGGCGTCGAGCTCTTCACGGCGGAGGAGCCGGACCTTGCCGCCCCGAGCCGAGAGAAAACCAGCTTCCTCCAGGCCCCGTACGGACACGTTCTTGGCCTTGCTGAGCGTCTCGGCGTCGCCATAGAGGCCCTCGTCGTGGGCGTGTTGCTCAAACCAGGCCAGCGCCCACCGAGTATCGACGTCGAATTCGGCCTCCTGCTCGGTCAGCACTTCGTCGAGCGCCTGGTTGATCAGTGCCAACGCCGTGCGCACGCGCATCGGCGAGCCGTCGGTCTCCAGCACCTTGCTGTAGCGGCTGAACACGGCCATGCCGGGGCCGATGGCGGCCTGGGCGAGGTCTACGGGGGCAATGTTGCTGAGCTGCAGATTCCGTAGCGATCCGGGAAGCTCGCGTTTCATGGCAACGAGAAAGTCCTTGCGCGTGGTAATCGTCGCTATGGACAGGCGCGGACGACAAGCGAGGAGAATAGACGAGGCCAAGGCGTTGCTTCCTGTCTCGCGGAGCCGCCCCGGTCGCTCCGTGCGCATCGGCCATGTGCCGACGATCTGAAAGCCGGCTGCAAGGAGTCCCTCGAGCATCGTTTCCCATCCGGTCGATGCGAGCCCTTGATGCGTGGCTTCTTCATCGCTTTCATTGCCCTCACTCTGCTTGAATGCGTAGAAAACGGTCAGCGGCCAATCCGGCGCCGCCGACTGCCTCATTCTGCAAAACGAGTCACGCAATCCATGCTCGAAGAAATCGCGAGCGGTGGCAGCATCGCCATCGAAACGGTGCGGTGCGGCAATGAGCTCGCCCTCCTTCGGCGTAAGTACCGTGCTGAAAAGACTCGGAAAAACATCGGCGAGACCCTTGCGCAGCCACACGTAGAAGTAATCGCTTAAGTCGGCGTATCCGACGTTGTCATAGTATGGTGGGTCAGTGGCGATGACCGCCGTGTCCACCAGAAAAGGTTCGCGAGCGTCTCGTTGCACTACGTTCGCAAGGGCACCTGTGGGAAGTTCATCCAGCACCGCCGCGATCCATTCTGCGGCAACAGTGATATCAACGATGCTGTCGAGAATGTTAGTTTCAGGATAATCCCATGTCATCGAGAGGGTCTGCATTCCAAAGACCTGGCCGATGTTCTGGTTAGTTGCGTTCCACTTGCAAAGAGTTGATGAGTATCGTGAGAGCTGACTTACGGCTAGGGCAATGTAGGTGACGAGCGCGTTCGCGTATTCGGGATCGTTGCAGCCATTGTCGGCAACGAGGGTTTGTCTGAGAGACGAAAGCAAGCCTACGAAAGTTGACAAGGCTGTCAACTGACGCTTAGTAAACAGCTTGCGATGTTCGTCGAGTCCGTAGAGTTGGACGCGAAAGCCAAGCGCAGCTTCAGGTATTGCCGTATCAGGTGCACCTGCTGTCTCGACCTCTGTTGCTATCGTTTCATGTGCTTCACAAGGGCTCACGAAGATACGCTGCGATCCAGCTCTGACATATATGGCAAGCAGCCGAGCGCTAAGTTCGTCGGTTTGCCCTTTTTTCCTGATGTAGTCGAATGGAAGCGGTGACCCGCTGAGGAGGCACGTAGCACCTCCTGCTGTCATTGTGCCTCGAATTGCAAGTTCACCGTCCGGCGGAGGACCGATACGGACCTCGAATCGGTATTCTGCGCGGGGTCGATCGACAATCGGTTTGATCCAGATCTCTTTTCCCTTCTTGTTGCTCAGGACAAACGACCGAACAAGCGGGACATGGGCACCACTCAGTGCGGGGTCGGGACTCGGGCAAGTCCGGGCCCAGAGCCACGCGATAACGGTCAACTCCTGCCCGACGTATGGCTCCAGGTCTGGCCGGCCCTTGGCCATCACTTTTGTGATCTTGACCTTCGGATAGAGGTGGCCGATGCGCTTCTCGGCCTCGTCTCGCATCCACTTTCCGTAGTAGCGCACGTCCTCGGCGAGACCTTTTGCTCCAGTCCACTGCTTCTGCATTAAACGGCTTTGGCCTCGGTTCCCTGAGGCCTGCCCCCTCGATTCGGGATTAACCGGGGGACGGCCGGCAAACTTTGGCGGGATTTCGATCTGGGCCTTTGTCGTAAGGACTGCTACGGGATTCAGGTCACTGGCGTACGTTCGCAGACCCAGCCGCTGCGCCTCAAGCGGGATCGAACCGCCGCCGCAGAACGGATCGAGAACCGGCGGCGCATGCTCCGCCAGGAAGGCGTTGACCGCCTCGGGCCTGGGTAGCCGCCAGCGGCCAGAGCGGATGGCGTCCAGATCGCCGTGGCCTTTGACGACCAGGTCCCAGACGGTCTCGCCGCCAGCGAGCTTGTCGGTCTTCTTCAGGTCGCCGGTCTCCAACTTGCGGTTGGCAACGCAGCGGGCGATCTCTGCTCGAGCGGCGTTGATGACCGTCTCGTTGTTAGAGTTCTCCCATTGGACCAGCTCTTCAATCAGGTTGAAAAGCTGAGCGCGTTTCATCCCGGCCGCGTCCTCATCGACACTCCCATCGGGGCGGCGATAGGCAGGATCGCTCGACGGGTCGTCCACCAGTGAACTGAAAATCACAGCACGGCATGTCGTTAGGGGTCGCCGAGCCCACCATTGGTGCATGTTTCTGGGATGCCCCTTAATGAACGGGTTCCCCTTCTCCCGTGCCGCAGCCTTGTTGATGGCCTCCAGCGGCAGGGCGACTTCGATGAGTTTCTTGCGATGCGTCACAGTAGTTTCACCTTGGCGCCGTCAAAGTACTTCTTCACACGCGTGTCGAAGGCCCTCCCAATCGCCTCTGCATTCGGAAAGTAACCTGCCAGCGCCCCCGCCTGCTCCAGGTAACCGCAGCTTATGGCCATGAGGATCGCTTGAATGGTTGCCTTGCGTTGCGCCGGCAGCAGGGTCTTGCCGAACTTCCGTTCACAAAGCGCGACCACCTGTTTCCGCAGGGAGCGCAGCGCCGATTTTACGTGGAAGTCGGCGATCTCCCCCCCTTCTGAATCCAACAATAGGATGTTTAGGTCACGCTCGTCCGCAGCCAAGAGCCGCGCCATTACGATTGCCCCAGCTCTGCTGAAGCTGTGACCTAGTTGAGTACACTTCGGCCCGCTCTTGGCACAGTACTGCGGATGGTGTGAGACAAACGTGACGCCCTCCCACGATGCGGCCGACAGGTGTCCAACGAGCATGTACTCGTTTGTGACGCCGTCGAGATTGCAGTACCAAGCATCGGAATCGGTGTCGTGCCACAGAGGACCCTTGTCGCTCGTCGGGTCGTACTCCTCCAGCGGCTCGTCCACAAACTCGCCCGACGTGATGAGAAAGCGAACGACGCGCTGTCGCATCGTGGTGAGCGTCTCAACCCAGTAGATGCTCTTTCCCTTGACCAGCTTCCTCCAATCAAAGGAAAATCGCACATTGCCGTAGAGGGAGCCTTGCCACCAGTCGTTCGGGGAGACCCAAGAAACGCACGTGCGCTTCGTGCGAAGGCGGCTCTCATCCCACACGAGCGATGACCGGATGATGCGGTCCTCGAATATCCGCAGGGCGTCAGTTACGTGGGCGATGTGAAAGACCTCCGTGAGTGGCGTACAGTCTGGGTTGACCCAGTTTTTGCGCGTGGAAGGCTCACCGACTGGGAATTGCGTCCACTCAGGTTTCTTGCTCATGCCTCGCCCTGCCTTCCTTCCCACTTTGCGCAGACTTCTTCCACTGGGACAACCGGCGGGTTGGCGTCCACCCAATGCTTGTAGAACTTCGGATCGCGGCTTCGCGGCACGGGCTGACAGTCGCGGATGCGGACAAGGGCTGGCGCGCGGACGCACGCCCCCAGGATCAACGCCGTCTGTGGGGCAAGCGCGGGAAGCTGGTCCAACAGCGGACCATAGATTCCTGGTACGATCTCTTTGAAGTACCGGAGGTCCTCCGGGTTCTGGAGCCGGTGAACGATGAAGCTGTTGCACTGCGAAAGGACGGTCTTGGAAAGCTCGCTCGGACGCTGGGACGCGACGACAAGTCCCAAGCCGTACTTGCGGCCCTCGCGCGCGATCCGTTCAAAAACGCTGCGGGAAATCGACTCTTCGTCGCCAAACCGCTGCTCACGGATGTAGTTCTGCGCTTCCTCCAGGACCAGCACGATGGGTAGGGACCCGCGTGCCTCTTCGCCGCCGTGTTCGCCAAGGCGCTGAAGGAACTCGAGGATCAAGCGCCCGATGAGCGCCGTGACGTTTTCGAGCACCTCGGAGGCAAGCAGGCTCAGGTCAAGTATTACGACGTCGTGACCGGAACATCCGGCGCGTTGTCGTGCGTAGAACGGAAGGCTCTCGTCTGGCACGTCGGCCGCGTTGCTATATGCCGGTTGCGGGTTATCACGGTGCTCCATCCCGAGCACGTCGCGCAAAAAGGATGCCAGGACGTGAACTGGGTTCGGAAACTGACCGTCGGTCGGGCCGAGCAGAAACTCGAATCGTTTATCGTCGAACAGCCGATCGATTCTCAGTAGCATTGTTCCGGAGTAGTCGCGTGCCCGTGCGCCGCCTGACTCGTCGCCCCGGAGCACCTGTTCGATGTGCCGCGTTCGAAATCGACGCTTGTCAAAGAACGAAGGGTTGTCGGCAGACACCCCGGACGCAGCCGCACGCTGCCCGAGCGGGGAGCCGGTTAGCCGCGTGAGCAGCGGGTCGATCTTGTCGCGAATCGCTTTGCGGGCGTCCGCAGGTAGCACTTTCGGGTAAGTGTTGTTGTCAATGTGCCTCGCCGCTTCGTCGCGAATCGCTTCAACCGCTTGCTGGACACTATCCTTGGTCAGCTCGGCGTCTTGCTCGGTGATCTCAGACCATGCCGGAACGAGATCCTGTTGGTCCACGCGGTTTCTGAGACCGTTGGCCAGGTCTCGGACATCCTTGGAAGTCTTCTCGTCTTTTCCGGATAGCGTCCAAAGTCGATTAAGCTCGTGACTCAGCTCCTCCCGCAGTAGTGCCGCCACACCGCGCTCCGACGCTTCATTCCGCGACTGTCGCAGAGCTTCCAATAGCACCGGCCGCTGAACGCCTTGGGATGCCCTGAAGAGTCGAACGAAATCGTCGGCGTTCATAAACCAGTACGGGATCACCAATCGACAGGCCGTTGCGGCCGCGTCAGATGGGACGTAGAGCAGTTTCCAGTCGTTCAAGTCCTCCCATTCTTGCTCGGTGAGTTGGCGCTGGAACGCAGAACGGTACTCTCCGTTGGTGTCGAGGATGATAAAACGCGTCTGACGGACACCCTCCTGTGTGAGAATTGCCTGAATGATTGACGCAATGGTGCATGACTTCCCTGAACCGGTGCTCCCAAGAACAGCGAGGTGTTTGCCGAACGTGGTGTCTGGGTCAATCTTGATCGGTAAGCGCTCAAACACCGCGGAACGGCCAATTTCAATGCAGAATCCAGGCTCCTCGGTGTTAATCGGTGGAGCGTTCTCCCGCTTTTCGTGACCGAAGATCGCCGCCAAATCTGACGCGCTCACAAGGTGGACGGAGTTGTCAAGGACAGGAAAAAGAGAAACGCCCTGAGCAAAGTTATCCCCGTCAATCGTGCCTATCAACGTCGCCTTCACGATTCGCTTCGCGGACGGAAGCGTCACCATTGTGCGGGAAGGTGAGATCTCGGCTTCCTCTGTGAGCACGACGCGGTTTACCATCGCGACGAGCCGGTGGCCCCCGACGGGGAGAATCACGTATGAATTAATTCTCCCGATCTCCTGCGGACCCTCGTAGGTCGTGCGGGTCAGCCCTTTCAGGTCGGCGTTTAGCTGAATGGTCACCTGGGCGGTATCGACTGCGACGACACGGCCGATCTCAAAATCATTAGGCATGGCCGTCGCCTCCCGGGGTCCTGCCCGCCGCATCAGGTGCGAGCGCTTTATGCGTCTCGACTACCTTGCGGAGTATGTCTTCGTCGCGCAGGTCCGGCAGGCCGCGATTGACGAAGGCCGAGAAGCAGCCCAACGTCTCGCCCTTGAAGATCCAGACACGCTGGTCGCTCTGACCTTCCAGGCGGCGTACGAAGTCGCTCGTTGGATAGGGATCGACGATTGCGAGTGTGAAGCTCGGGACGGCAAGGGCCTGGCGAATGATGGCGTTGACGTGGTCGTCGCCAAAGCCGTAGCCCATTGCGATCAGCGTTGCCTGAGGTCGGACGACCGCGCTGGCAAACCGCCGAAAAAGGTCGGCGTATGGCATTCCTAGGGTCTCGCCGTATTTGGCGGGTGTTGGGTAGACCAAGGTCGAAGCGAGATCAGCGGGCGCTGCGGGTCCAGCGGCTACACCGTAGGGATTCTCCGCCGACGGGGTTTCTGCCACCCAAGTCAGAGAGCCGTGGAGCTTGTACAGATGGATGACGCGATCAAGGCGATGAACGCGCCCCTCAGTCGTTTCGGCCGGGAAGTAGATGTCGTGCTCGTAAGACTCCGGGCGAAAGAAGCGACGAATCGTGCCAACGAAGCCATCGAGTACGACTACACCGGTTGCATCCGCCGCCTGCTCAACAAGCGTGTCGTAATTGAGGGTGAAGATATTGACACGTTTCAGGTTCAACGGCCGAGTGAGGAGCTTCTTGATCAGATCCTTGTACGCGTCGAGCGCGTTGGCAGCGCCTTCCCGTGGTAGTGAGCACGACTGAGCAAGCGCGCGTTTTGTCTCGACGATGCATCGGTCGAGATCGTGGGCGCTTGCAGTCACAGACCGGTCGCCATCAATGGTGAGACGTCCGCCATCTGGTGGGAGCGAGGTTCTCCAGCGATAGAGAATCGCGAGGAGCGACTCCAGATTAACCTCGATCTTCCCCTCATCGATAGTTTGCAGCCGATTCTGGATCGCTGGATGATCCCGGGGAATCCTCGCATCGTCGGGGTTGATGAATCGCAGAGCGTCGTAGAACACCTGGAGCCAGGTTTGAACGGCGCCCCCTGTGATGCCGTTGGCGAGCAAGGCCCTTTCAATCTCTGCTGGGATGGAACCAATGAGGATCCCGCCAGCTTCTTTCGACGCGCCGGCGCCAAGCAAGAGCGAAAAAGTCTCGGACTTCAGGAGCGTGCCGACCCTCACCCGGATATCGCGAAGAGCTTCATCCCAACTCGTGGCCAGGCGGCGTTTCTGTTCTTCATCATCCGGTTCGGCCGGGAACCTCTCATGTAATGGGGCGAACCGATCATCATTGGCAATTAGGAAGCTAGCGTTTTCAAGCAGGGACCACGGTGCAGGCGGCGCAGCTTCTCCAGGCACAGCGGGCCCGGGCTCGACGGGAGCATACAAGAGTGCTTCGCCAATTTGTTCTCTTGCCATGTATCAGTCTCTCGAAGTTACAACAACCGTCGATTCAGTCTGGGGGTGCATCTTCGCCCGAAGCGTGGTCAGGGGCCTCAGCGGGATTGCCTTGATCGCCTCAGCAAGTTCGCTCAATGCGGCTCGTCGGCGTTGAACCTCTTCCGCGGACATGTCCTCCGTCGTCATGAGGTTGGTAAGGGGCGTCGCGCTGTGCCGGTGTATCGTCCGGCACATCTCGTCGAATTTCGTGGCTAGCCAAGCGTTCAGCTCTCGAACGCCCTGGCCAATCTGCTCCTCCATGTCCTGAAACATGTCGCGTGCAACCCGCGACGCGTGCATAAAGATGAGGTCAAGCATCCGCTGCTTCATGCCGGCGCCCTTCTCATCGGCCGCTTGCAAGAACGCAGGCGTCATGTTGTGCGTCACTTGTTCGGGGATGCGTTCATAAAGCGTGCGGCGGACCTCGCCGATTCGCTGTTCCATTGAGCTTCGAATTAGCCCAACCTGTTCGGCGATAACCCGTTCGGTGGTTCCTATCACGGCCTTGAACTCGGCTTCGGCCTTGGAACAGGCGTCCAGCTTCAGTGCCGCGAGTTGCTTGAGAACGTCGAATCCGAAGCGCTCACTCACACTGATAAGCTTTGTTGACCACTTGTCGAGAGCGGCAGTGAGCCTGTCGCCGAAGAAATCGGTCCATGCAAACGTGATCCCGTCGAGGATCGGCTTGCTCACGTCCGTCGCAAAATCGTGCTCCCCGGAAGTCGGACTCGTGTACCGACCGCCGCGACGAGCGACTGCGCGAAGAGTGGCCCAGTGCATCCGGCTCCAACCCAACTTCACATGCTCAAGCGCATGATGGCCGCGCTCGGTAGCACGTTTCATTCGTTCGCCAAGTACTTCTGAGCCGGAATTCAACTCCTGCGAAAAACGTTCACAATGGTCTGCCAGATCGCGGTCCAGAAACGTGGAGAGGCGACCAAGCGCCTCACCCAACTCCTTTCGTTTGCTAGCGGAAAGCTCGTACTGCTGCTCAATCGCCGACGTTCGAGCTGCCACGGCAGCCGTAATCTCATGAATGACCTGGTTGATCCTCGCGTGATGCTCTCTGGCCTGAGCCTCGACGCCATAGGCGCGGCACGTTTCGATCATGTGGTCGCGGAGCTGGCGGACCTCTGTGTCGTCGATTCCTCCCAATCTTGGCTCGTTCTTCGCGAGACCCGCTAGTGCGAGGTAATCGCGGGCAGAGACGGTAAAGACGCGGGATGAGAGAAAAGACTCTCGGAGAAGCGTTGCCCTGTCAGGGGACTCGGCGCTTCGCGCAAGCCGACCAGCAATGTCAGCAACCTGGGCTTCAATCTCCTTCCGAACAGCACCGTTCCGGGCACGAGCAATGGTCGCGACTGAGGACTCGTCGAAGAGGCCGAACTCCTCAGCGGCGGAATCAACGTCGATGTCATCGGAGGCCGTTCCGACAAACGTCAGGGAGTTCGCTCGACCGTCCATGACGATCTGCCGAACGAAGTCATCCGATTGCATGAGGTTGCTGACATCTCGCGTTAAGGCCCGTTTGATGTTGAACACGATCCAGACAAACTGGGACTGCTTCAGGTACGCCTTGGTGACGTTTTCGCGGGCCTCGCTCGGGTCGTTTATCCCTGGCAAGTCGACGAGCGTCGCCCCGCATTCCAGCGACGGAAACGGCCCTGAGACCTGCACGGTCTTCACGATAGGCCAGTAGCGACATTTGCTGTCCAGAAACTCGCGAATTCGCGCCCTGAAAGAATCAAGCGAAGTTTCGGCGATATCAATCGTGCCGCGCCCGAAGGCGTCACGAATCTCGGGTGGCTCAGGGAGTCGCTCGACTGAGAGCGGGCGTGGAAGCGATTCCCAGGCACCATAAACGGCGATCAATTTGTCCTTGGCAGCTTTCGGAATCCCTACTGCGTCCCCATCCCCGTCTTGCGTTGATGCCCCTTCCGCGTCGCTGATATCGGCGATCAGCAAGCGAATTTCCTTGTGCCACTCTTCCCTGGTCAAGAACTCAACGGAAGCCCGGTACTCGGGCCCAGCGAAGTATGCGATTTCGGAGATCGCAGCCGTGCAGGCCCGCATGTTGCTGACCGGAAGAATGCGCGCATCCAACAGCGCGTTGACGAGGGTGCTCTTGCCGGCCCCTGTGCCGCCGACCAAAGCAATCTCCACGCGCGGCCGATGTTCACGCTCTTTGACGATCTTCAGAAGGCTCGGTGCCCATTTGCTCCGCCAAGCATTGCGCAGTTCTAGGTCGTCGTGGTCGTCGAGACGGCTCCGCATCTCGTCAAGAATGCGTCTGATGCGAGTGGATACGGCAACTGGACTGTCATCTAAGCGGTCGTTCATAGAGCATTGCCCGCCCGTTCAAGCAATTCACCTATGTCGTAGTTCACGCTGGTTACGCCAAAGTCGGGCTCGCGCTGGAAGGGCCGTCGGACGTAGCGCGGCTCGGCCGCAACGTCGCCGTCAACTTCGACAAGGGCAAGAATAAAGTCATCCGGCTTGTTCAGTCCGGTGAGAATCTCGTTCTTCGTGATGGTCACGGTCCGCGCCTCCACGCGGCGCCCCTTGACCTCGATGAACCGTAGTCGGCCGGCGCCGGGAACCCGCGACTCGATGTCGTAACCGCAATTCTCGCCGCTCACGTCGCGCGGCTCGAATCCGAGCCCGCGCTCGGCCTCCATCACGGCGAGCATCGCCAGTCGTTCGGAATGGGCAGTTTCGCGGGCGATGTTGTTAGCCTCCACCGGTTGCTGGCCTTTGAGCCGGTTCAAGAGTGCCTGCGGGATGATTAGCGCGCCGCCGACCACGATGGGCGGGGCAGGGGCGAGCTTGCCCTCCTGGTCGAGTTCCTGCATCCGTCGTTGCAGGCGGGTCTGGAGCTCGTCGGCCCGCTGCTGGGCGCGCTGCCAGTTCATCTTGGGCTGCCTGCCGGCTTGCTCCTCGGCCTTGAGCTGCTGGGCGCGCAGATCCCAGAAATTGATCTCCTTGGTCAGGCGGTCTTTGACGGCGACCTGAGTCTTGCGGAGGAGTTCGTGCTTGCGACGCTTAATCTCGTCGAAGTGGCGCGGGACCAGCTCCGTAATGGCGTGCTGAAGGGCGACTTCCTCAAGGTTTCGCTTGAGCCAAACAGCCTCAAGAACCGGGGCGACAAGCGAGCGCTCTTCGTCGGTGATCGGGCTGTAGTCGAGATAGGGCGCGTATCCGGCGGTGCGCGTGCGGCCTGATTCGTCGATCTCGACGAACTGCATTTGCCGCGAGACAACGCGGCGCTGGCCGGAACGGTCCAGCCGAGCGTCCTGGATGGAGTGTTCGAGATAGAATAGCACCCGGACGCTTTCGTCGGTCCTGATCGGGTCCACGAGCACGGCGCCGCGCTTCAGTAGCTCGCGATACCGCTCCAGGATCAGGTCAGTCGTCGCCTCCAGCAACGGGTGGCCGGGGCACGCGAATGCGGCCAACGGTTTACCTGCAACGTTGATCAAGTCCTTTTCAAACGTGACGCGCTCGTACCGCGCCAGGACCGCTTCGCCGGTGCCGATGATGCGGTCGCGATTGCGGATTGCCGCCGGGACGTGAGTGACTTCAAAGCGATGCGGCTCACGTTCGCGGATTGTGCCGCCAAGCAGTTTGAAGGCTTCCATGAAGAAAGCGGAAATGAAATGCGGCTGGAGCCGGCGGGCCTCGGCTCGCTCCATTTCTTCGCGAATCTGCTGTACGCGCGTCGTATCCAAGGTGTCTCGCGTCAGCGAGCGTTCTTCGAGCAAGTCGCGGAGGTGTTGGCGGTCAAGGCGCTCGTCAATCACCTGCGTGAGCCGCGAGCGCACTTCCGGCTGTTCGCCGTAACGGATGGCCTCGATCAGAAGCTGGCGCAGGTCTTTTCCCTGGAATACCTTTCCGAGCACGTCGAACACGCCGCCGCCGAGCGCCTTCCGTTCAACTTCGAGCTTTTCGAGTAGCCGGTGAAACACGTCGCCTTCGCGGGTTTCGTCGGCGACGAGATTCCAAAGGTGGCAAACTTCGGTCTGGCCGATGCGGTGGATGCGGCCGAATCGTTGCTCCAAGCGGTTGGGATTCCACGGCAGGTCGTAATTGACCATTAGGTGGGCACGCTGGAGATTGATGCCCTCGCCGGCTGCGTCGGTGGCAACGAGGATGCACACATCCTTGTCGTGCATGAAGCCTTCTTGCGCACGGCGTCGCACGTCGCGCGGCATCCCGCCGTGAATCGTCGTGACGGTGTCCGGTTGGCCGAGCAGCGCGCGGATGCGGTCAGTCAAATAGTTCAGCGTGTCGCGGTGCTCGGTGAAGATAACGAGCTTGCGGCGGTGGCCGTGGGCGTCGAACATCTCGGCATTGTCCTGGAGAAGATTCGAGAGTTCGCGCCACTTCGTATCCTGCCCGCTGCGGTGAACTTGAAGCGCGAGGGCTTCAAGGCGCCGCAACGTCGCGAGTTCGGCCTCCAACTCGGCGATGCTGCGGGCCGCGGACGCCTGATCGACGACTTGCTCCTCGATCTGCTCGGTTTCTGACGTCGGAGCGTCGTCCAGGTCCTCAAGGTCATCCTCAGAGACCTGCGGCAAACCTGCCAGCGTGTCCACCGGTGCCTGAGCGCCGCGCTTGAGAAGTTGCTCCTCCCGAAGGCGGCTTTCAATGCGTTCGCGTCGTCGTCGGAGCGACTGATAGATCGCCTCGGGCGATGAGGCCAGGCGACGTTGAAGAATGGTCAGGGCGAATCCGACCGTGCCCTTTCGGCCTTCACTGTCGAGTGCATCCGCGCGGTTGAACTCTTCGCGGACATACTCGGTGACTTCCTTGTAGAGTTGAGCCTCGCCGTCCGAAAGCGTGTAGTTGACCGTGTAAGCGCGTCTTTCCGGGAAGAGCGGCGTCCCGTCGAACTTGACGAGCTGCTCCTTGACGAGCCGGCGCATCAGGTCCGATGCGTCGCCCGTGTGGATGCCCTCACGGTATCGCCCCTCAAAGCGGTCCGCGTCGAGTAACGCAAGGAAGAGCTGGAAGTCTTCCTCCTTTCCGTTGTGCGGTGTGGCAGTGAGTAGCAAGAAATGCCGTGTCAGTCGGGCGAGCCGTTGCCCAAGGTGATAGCGCTTCGTGTATTTGATCTCGTTGCCGTAGTAGCTGGCTGAGAGCTTGTGCGCCTCATCGCAGACAATTAGGTCCCAGTCGGTTTGCTCCAGCTTGGCTTGGATGTCGTCGTTCCGAGCCATGTGGTCGAGCCGGGCAATGACGTGGTTCAGCTCTGCGAATGGGTTTCCGGTGCGGGATGTTTCGATGCGCTCGCGCGTGATCATATCGAAGGGCAGGTGGAAGCGCTGGTTAAGCTCATCCTGCCACTGCTCGACGAGGTTGCCTGGACAGCAGATCAGGCAGCGGTGCAGATCCCCTCGGGCGATTAATTCTTTGATGAACAGGCCGGTCATGATGGTCTTGCCGGCACCGGGGTCGTCCGCGAGCATGAAACGGAGCGGCTGGCGGACCAGCATTTCGCCATAAACAGCCGTGATCTGGTGCGGGAGCGGGTCCACGTTCGACGTGTGGACGGCAAGGATGGGGTCGAACAGATAGGCGAGTCGAATCCGGTACGCTTCCGATACGAGCCGTAGGAGCCCTCCGTCGCCGTCAAAGCTCCAGGGCGCCCCGGACTCGACGATCTCCAGGGTGGGCTCCCGATCGCGATAGACCAGCTCGTTTCCTAGCCGTCCCGTCGAATCCTTGTACGTCACCTCGGCGCAAGCCGACCCGAACCACTTGACGTCCACGATCGTGGCGGCCCCCTGGGCAAGGATGCCGCGAACGACCGCTCCACGGGTTAACTCCTCCAGTCTGGCCATCGGTCCCTGCGGTTACGGACAATGTCCGGTGCGCGGTGACGACCGCGCTGCTCCCGGATGCTCCGACCGCCCTTACCGGAAAGTGAGCGAAACGCGCCGGAACTGCCGGAAACGGCTGTGATTCTATGCCGTAGGCGTCGGGCGTACCAGAATCGTCCCGGTCGGAGGCGGGATGCGTGGATTCAGTAACTACCACCCCCCGGCCAAGATCACGACGACGTTCAGACGTTGGTTCCTGGCACAATTGACACCCGTGCCGTGAATAGCTGCATGGCCTCGCGGCGCTCTTCGGGTGTCAGGCCCGCGGCATCGAGCAAGCGGTTCCAGTTATTCCGCAGGTCGGTAAGGCTCTGAACGCCGTCGAAGCCGACGCCGCCGGCCTTGCGGACGTACACGAGGTCCTCGGTCTCGCTGACCGTGATCTCGGCGATGGCCGGGTCGGTCAACGACTCACCGAGCACGTAGCCGACGATGGCCGCCATGAACGGCGACATCTCCGTGAACCGGTCGGGATGGAGCTTCTGAGCCAGCGTGGTCATGGCGGTACCTGGAATCCGCGCGGGCATTATGGCGCGCCGTCAGTAGCTGGCAAAGAACGCGGCGGATTTCTCGGGGTTGTAGCCCCGGCGGTCATAGAGCTTGGTCGTGGAAGGGTCGCGGTGGCCGACGGCCTTTTGGACCTGCTCTAGGCTCGCGCCGTTTTCGAGCGCCGTCGTGATGAAGGTCGCCGCATGGAGTGGGCGGAACATGGCGTGCCGCCGCCGAAACGTGCCGTGGAGGCCGTCAGGGGGCGCGAGCGTGATTTGGATGGCGCTGGTGTGATAGACTGGGGGCCACGTACCGGGCCTGTTTCCTCAAGTTCGTCACCCTTTTCGCGGCGTACCCCGACGCGCTTTCGTGGGCGCTGGCGGCCTATCTGGAGATGCTCTGGCCGAACTGGCGGCTTGGGCCGGGAGTAGCCCTGCGCCCGATCACCGAAAGCCCCTTGGGCCGCCAAGCTCCCTCGTGTGCCGCCGATCTGCACCATTGAAACGGCTCGATCCAGAATCACAGGTATTCGGTGCCGTTGATTCCACGCCCTCGCGGTCGTGGCCTCAGTGGAGCCTCGGGTATCGAGCCCGCGGCGCTGTCAGCCGTGCCCGATTCTGATGTTGCTTCGTACTGCCGCAACCGCCCGGGAGAAAACGGGATCGAGTCCGACCTCCTCAGCGTCGCGGGCCGACGCTGGACAGGTCGAAGAGGACGAACCCCAAGGCGATCGCGGGGGACTCCTGCCCCAGCTTCCACGGCGTCGGCGAATCGGGCAGGACGCGCGGATCGGCCACGATCGAACCTTGGTCCTCCACGTCGCGCGTCCAGTCCGCCAGGGTTTTTCCCTCGGGAAAGACCACGTTGCCGTCGAGGCTCCAGAACACGTTCGAGCGGCTGACGAAACCGCCCGACCAGTCCCCGCTGAGCATGACTCCCAATCCGACGACCTCTTTGGAGGGCCAGGTGATGGCGGACGACGCGTCAAACCACCACCGCGCGTGCGAGAAGGCCATCCCGCGGAACTCGACGTGCTCGACGAACGCCCCGGACTCCGGCGTTCCCGCAAGACGCACCAGCGTCGCCAACCGCGGGATGACGACGTCGCGCGGCTCGTGCTCGCTGAAGAGGCGCAGCCGTCGGCCCGTAAGAACGCACCACTCGCCGCGCGCGTCCAGCAGTCCCGGCGCGCCCTCGATCCGGTACAAATCTCCGGGCGCCAGCTCGAACATGTTCGGGCTGGAGAACCGCACCGTCCGCGCCGCCCGATCGATCGACTCGATGCGCAGATGCGTATCGACCCAGCGCGTGAAGGTCACCACCTCGGCGCCGGGCTTGACGTGTTCCCAGGTCGGCGCGTCCGCCGCGCTGTACACGAAGGCACGCTGTCCCTTCGCCCAGTCTCCGCGCGGCTCGCCCTCGGGGATCGCCTCGATTTTCAGGAACCTGCCGGGCGCGGGCTCGCAAGCCCAGACCGCTCGCTCCGCGCCGATCCACAGGGACCGGAACGCCGTCGCCGGACTCGCGACGGCCCACTCCGGAAGCGCGCAGCTCCAGCCGTCTGTGCCGTTTTTCGCCCACTGCGCCAGACGGCTCCCGCCGCTCCACACCACGCGCGCGCCTTCCGCGGCCGAGTATAGGATGGGTGATCCGGCGGTCCCCGAGTCACGCGGCTCGAGCACGAACGATTCAGGCAGCTCGTAGGTTCCCTCGTGAAACACGACGTGCACCGGACCGTCGATTTTCTTCTGAGCGCGCAGCAGGCGAATCCTGTCCCGCGCGCCGGCCGGAGAGGCCAGGGCGGTGTCGGGCGTCAGGCCCGTGTTGGAGTCCGCGCCGGTGACCGCCACGTGCAGCGTCAGCGGCTCGGCCCCGAGCGCGGCGTGCCAGGCCAGTGATCCGCAGAACAGGACTGGGGCCAGCAGAGCAATGACGGGTCGCATGGCGTGGGTATCCCTCGCGTCAAGAAAGCCTCAATGGAAGATCGCCCGATCAACGACCGTCGGGATTGGGGTCGTCAACAGCCTCTGACATTCTGGACATGCGCTGCCCGGCAGGCAACCGGCGCCAAGCCCCGGCACCGCGCCTTCGACGGCGTGTGGTGCGTTGGACGATTCCGCGCACGGAATCTTGATGTGTGCTTGCCTACGCCAATGGCAACTCGGGGGCTTCATTTCGCTGTGGGGCGTCGAACATCGGGTCTGTGGCCCGGAGGGGCGGACTGATTGGCCTGCGGGGGCAGGCTAGTGTAGAATGCCGATCATTCGTGCGAATGCTGGGTCTTGCCGAATGGGATCGTCGACGTGTTTTCCGCCGCCGGCGATTCAGCGGGCTTGAGACTCGGAGCAAAACCAGCGCAAAACGCGAGGGGCTGCCTGAAAGCGCTTGCCCTGCACCAGGTTGCCTCACGACCTTTTGTGAAAACTCTGTGTAAACTCGGCCCCGAAAACCGGTCAACGTCGCTGATTGAGCGTTTTCGAGGGTGATCGTGGATGCAAACGTAACTCAAAGGGCCAGAAAGACTTACGTCCTAACCCCTGAAATGGTAAGCGGTTACGATTTCCTCTCAGCAGATTCCCATCCACTCCCGTGCAAGCATGGCTCGATTCGTAACCTGCTTATTTGGCATTGCTGATGGATCGGCGATAACTTCCTTGTGTCCGTTTGTGAAAGAATCCGTGGAAGATTCTGGCGGGCTGCGGGGGGTATCGCATGCCCAAAACTGCAGCCGTGCGTGGCCATGCCGGCCGTACATCCCGCGGGAACACGCGCGACCTGAAGGTCAAGAAGGTCGGACGTGGAGGATCGAGGCATGGCTGAACACACTCTCCATTCGAATTCACAATACCTGCTGGCGCTTCCGCCCATCTGGCACTTTGATGCAACGGGTGTATCGGCCGGCCCGGTATCTCACCGGCTTCGCCCCGGCGCTGCATCTCGCGGGCGGCGTCCAGGAGATTTCGGGCCAGCAGATTGCAGTCGCTCCGGCTCAACTGGCGCTTTGCGCTTCGCTCCAGTGCGGCCGTGACCTGGGCGCGCATGCCGGTCGGGAATTGCTGCTGCAGGCGCGCCTGCGCATTGCCGTGAAGGTCGGATTGAGCAGCACCCGACAGCAAGAGTTCTGCACTGTGAATCACGGGCAGTCACCCCTGGTTTCGGTGCGATACCGGCTTGGAGGGAAAACAGCGCGTCGGCCGAGTCTGCGGGCGCCGGCCCGACCGGTGGGGTTGCCGCCGTATTTTGCACGGTGCGGGCACACTCGACGACCCGCAGCGCGATGTCCCGGCAGGTTTCTTCGTCCAGAGGACAATCCGCGAAATTCGCGCGCAGGGCGTCGGCGGCTTTCCAGCTCAACTGCCCGGCCGGAGAGGCCAGCGTCAGGATAGGGTCCAAGACGCTGTGCCGGCGCGCGACTTCGCCTCCCGAGAGCAGGAACATCATGACCCGCCTCGGGGAAGGAATCTCTCGGGTGATCCGCATCCGCTGCCATTCAGCCAAGGTCCGCGGAATCCGTCTCCCGGGTTTGAGCAACTCGATGATGCAACGCTCGTGAATCGAGTCGGAGGTGAACCGATTGACGTCGAGTTTGCCGCAGGTCAACGCGAGCTGCGCGGCCACGCTCCAGTCGTCGCGGCTGACGTTCGGAGGGCGACGGACGTCCCGCGATGAGCGGATCGGAATCGGCCGCCTGGGTTCACGAATGGATGCGGCCTTGAGGGTCCGTTCCGGCGGAGGCAGCGCCTCAAGGCCTGCCGGTCAGCGCTTTTCGGCGGAGCAGTTCCGGCACGACGTCGTCGACGGCTTCCAGACCGGTTGCAAACTGCAGCTCGTTAATGGTGCGTTCCGTTTGCACCATGCTCGTCGCCGTCTGGTCCACCTGCGACGAAATGAAATCCGGTTCATGGCGGTTCACGGCGATTTCACTCAGCGCGCGAATCTTGTTTTCCAGCCGCTCGATCTCGAGCTGCATCAGCTCGAAATTGGCGCGAGCCTTTTCGTAGTTGGCGAGGCGGTCGCGGCTCGTTTGAAGGCTGTCCTCCAACGCGCGATGGATCCTCTGCCGCTGGTCGCTGTCCGGCGTGTCCTGCGTTTTGCGCAGCCGATTCTCCAGCTCCACGATGTCGCTTTGGATCTGATCGGGGCTGGTCCGGTCGAGGAAGCGCGCCAGCGAATGCTCGGTGAACAGGAGCCGCAGGAAGATCCACAACAGACGGTCCAGTCCCGTGAGCTGAAGCTCCTCGAGCGGCAGCCCCCCGCCGCCCTGGGCCGGATCGCGAAGTTCGAAGGCGATTTGACGCAGTTCAAGGCACCGGTCACGCAGCGCCTCGAAGCGCCGCAATGACGCGGGAGGGAGACCGGCCAGGATGCGATTCAACATCTCGCCGCTGTCCGCGGCGTCGGGAGCACGGACCTCCAGCGCGCGCCGCGCGTCAACCGCCGCACGAAACCTCGGATGAGACGTCAGCGCGCCCAGATACGCCAGCTCCGCCGCCAGGGCGAGCGGGATCCACACATCGCCGTGCCCGCTGGGCACGGCAAAGCCCAACGCGCCGAAGAACGCCAGGAGATTCCACCGATAGGTGAAGGCTGCTTTCAAGTACCCGGCCAACGGATTGGAATGGGTTTGAGACACGCCTCGATGTTTCAACATGTCATGCAAGATTCCCGCGTGCGCCGGTCAAGGTCAATCCGAACGGCTCCGCGGATATCCGGCATCCGCCTCCGACCGCGCCGTCATCCGGGTTTCCCGAGGGCGATCATCCGGATTCGAGGATTCACTTCCCTTCTCCCATCGGGCTGATCAGGTCGCGGATGTAGGCCACCGTTTCCTGAAACCGCGCTTCACGCTGCATCGCCCGGGCAGGCCGGTCCGCCGGTTCGATCTCCAATTCGCGGGTGATCGTCCCCGGCGCGTTGCTCATGATGTACACCCGGTCGCCCAGAAACACCGCCTCCTCCAGGGAGTGGGTCACGAAGAACACGGTGGCTTCAACCTCGCGCCACAAGGCCACCAGCAAGTCCTGCATGTTCAGTCGCGTCTGCGGATCCAGCGCGCCGAACGGTTCGTCCATCAAGAGGATGCGCGGCCGCAGCACGAGCGTCCGCGCGATCGCCACACGCTGCCTCATGCCGCCGGAAAGCTCATGCGGATACTTGCTTTCGTCAGCCTCACGCAGCCCCACCCGCCGAATCCACTCCCGCCCGAGCTGATAGCGCTCCGCGCGAGAGACGCCCATGCATTCCAGGCCGAACACGATGTTGTCAAGCACGGTGCGATGATCAAAGCTCGTGTAATCTTGAAACACCATCCCGCGGTCGGCGCCCGGCCGTTCCACCGGCTCGCCGCCCACCAGAACCTCGCCGCGGGTGGCCGGATGCTGCGGCGCCAGCCCGGCGATCATCCGGAGGATAGTGCTCTTCCCACAGCCGCTGGGTCCGAGTACGCAGACGAACTCGCCCCGCGCGGGAAGATCGGCGACCACAAACGTAACGTCCTTGATGGCCGTGTACTCGTCGCGGCGTCCCGGGTTGTACGTCTTGGTGACGCCGCGAAACTCGACGATTTTCGGCGGGGCGATTTCCTGCGGCGCGCGAACCCGTTCGAGCACATGGCCCATGCCCACCGGTTCGGTCGAGGCGCCGCAGGCGGATGCGGCGGGTGTGCCGCTCATGCCCTGCTCCTCGTATCCGCCCCGGCGTGGCGCGAGATGCGTTCCGGCGCCGCAGCCGGTCGCCAGATGAGTCGTTTCCCGTCTTCGCAGGCGTTCAGGAAGAATCGTAGGCCGCGGCGAAGCCACCCGGAACCCCCGTAGCGGTGCGGGAAGAACTGCCGCTGGACGAAGAAGAGAATCCGGTCAATGGCCAAGGCCACGAGCGGGATGATCAACAACACGAGAAGCACGTGCTCGCGCTGGTTGCGACGCTGTGAAGTGATGATGATGTCTCCAAGCCCGCCGGCCTCCCCGGCGAACTTCACGACCTCGGCGAGCATGATGTAGCCGAAGGCGAGACCAAAGAGCACGCGAAGCGAGTTGAACACGCCGGGCATCGCGAGCGGCACGAGGATTCTGAGCACGATTTGCCGGCGCTTCGCGCCCAGGGTGTACGCGGTGTCGATGTACTGGCTGCCGATTTCGCCGATCGCACAGGCCGTGTCCGATACCACGAACGCCACGCAGGCGATGAAAATGAACATCGCCTTTTGAAGCTCGCCGATGCCGAAGAGCGAGAACGTCAGCGGGATCAACGCGGCGACGGGGATATTGCGACCGAAGATCGTCAAAGGCAGACAGAATGCGGCGATACGGCTGAAACATCCGCACAAGATGCCCAGCGGCACGCCAACCATTGCGGCCAGACCAAACCCGACGGACACGCGACGCAGCGTGACCAGCGTGTTGCGCGTCAGGGCCCGGTCGAACCAAAGGCTGTGGAAGGTTCCCATCGTCTCCGCGGGGCTGGGCAGCACCGTGGGCCCGAGAACACGCTCCTCCGCAGCGCCGCGCGTGACCCACCACCACAGACCCAGGCATACGCCCACGCACAGCATCGCCAGCGTTATGACGTGACTCTTCGGGGCAGGGGCGCGCAGAACCCACCATCCGCCGTTGCGGACTCGGCGGCGGACCCCGCGCAGCGCCGAAGGCGGAACCGCGTCGCCCGGAAGAGTCGCCCCGCCGTTCTCGCGCGTCGGCGCCCTTGTCGCGTCCGAAGGAGCGGGAACTCCACCGCCGCCTGAATCGACGGTCGCCGGCGTCTGCGGATTCAATTGGAAGCCGGCATCAGGCGATGGCAAGCGCGATCCTCCTGGTTGCGACGTGTCGTGGAAACACCTTCACGCCCCTTCCGTGCGACGTTTCAGAGTCACGGCGACTGTTCCGCCGGATAAACTTTCACCTCGACGCGGCGGTTCTTGGTGTGATTGAGGGGGTCCGCCGAGTCGGCGGGGCGGTCCCAGCCAAGTCCCTCGACGGCGAACTGGTTCGGATTCAGGCCGTACTTCCTCACCAGGGCTTCCTTGACCGCGTTGGCGCGGTTCAACGACAGCTCCTTGACGAGGCTGGGCGTGACCTGCTGCTTCATGGAGCTGTCGGTGTGCCCTTCAATGATAATCCGTGCGGCGCCGAATTGGCCCACGAGCTTGGCAATGTCCTCGAGCACGAAATCGACGCTCGGATCGTACAACTCTTCCGCGTCCTTGCCGTCTTTCTGCCGCGTGATTTTCTTTTGAAGATCCCAACTGTTGGGAAAGAAGTGGATGAACACCGTGTTGGTCAGGATCTCCGACTCCCCGCGGATTTCGCTCACCGTGGCAGGCGCGAACTGCATCTGGTACTCGTCTTTTTGCGAGCTGTACTTCGAGTCCTTCCCCAGCTTCTCGATCACCGAGAAGTCCATCACCTGATCGAAGGGCACGGGGGGGTGCGTGATGGCCGCGATGCGCCGATACAGGTAGTACGACTGGTTCCAGACGCGCTCGAAATTCGCCGGGTTGTTCTGGTTCTGGAAGAACTGGTAGTTCTCGGCCCAGTTGGTGTTGTGCGCATCGCCGAACATCGCGAGCGTCTCGCTGGCGGGGATGTTGAATCCCGCCGACATCAATTCGGCGCAGGTCTTCCGCCGGTTCTCGTCCTTGAGGCTCTCGGTCGCGTCGAGGATCCCGCGCACCAGGGCCTCGATGATGCCCGGATGGTCCTTGGCGAAGTCGGCACGGGCAAACCACACGTCGGCGATGAGCTTGTTGGCGGTCGCCGTCGTGACCAGCATCCGGTTCCCCTTCACCTTCTCAAGGTTATAGATGTCCGGGGCCCACGTCACCGCCGCCGCGATGTCCTTCTGGGCATTGAACGCCGCCGCCGCCTGGAAGGCGTCCTCGGTGAACACCATCTGCACCTCGGAAGGTTGCACGCCTCCCGCGATCAACATGTTGAGCGCGAAATAATGAGAAGGCGAATTCTGCGCCAGCGCGATCTTCTTGCCGCGCAGATCAGCGACGGTCTTGATTCCCTCGCGCACCACCACGCCGTCGCCGCCGCACGACCAGTCCACCTGCTGGAAGATCCGCGGCATCACGCGGCTGTCTCGGGGTTTGCCCGCCGCATCGACGAAGCCCTCCAGGAAAAGCGGCACCATGTCCAGCGTCGCCCAGCCGATGTGGAGGTCGCCGGAAGCATAGGCGTCGCGCATCGCCACGGGGTTGTCGATCAGCACCAGCTCGACTTTGAAATCCTCCCCGTCGGGCGTCCTCCAGATCTGCCCGGCCTTGAAGCCGTTGTTCGCCAGGATGATCGGTCCCCAGCCGGCCCAGACGTTGAGCGCAAATCGCACCGTCTGGTCCTGGAGAGGTTTGTAGGCGGAGATGCCTTTCACCTCGGGAAGCCGCTCGGCGGGGCGGAACTTGTATTCCTTCACCGTCGTCACGCTTCCGGCGTCGGCGGCCTCCGCTCCGCTCTCAGTCCCGCCGAGTTCCTTGCCGGGCGGATTCTGCGTCGAAGCGGACTTCGCGGTTCCATCGGGCTCAGGAGCCTGGGGTCCGCCTTTCGGTGCAAAGATGTCCGCCCGGTATGCCGCGAAGCCGATGAGCCCGACGACCACCAGCGCCAAAACCACGTAGAACGCCGCCTTGGGTTGTCCCGCCGCCATGTTGACCTCCGAGACCGGTTCTCCGGTCGTCACTGAAGCTTCCGAGTGCACAACGCGATGCGAAGATGCGCGCCGCCGTGCAGCAATCGTCACACTCACGCCGGCCCGATCAGGGCCCCTCGGCCATCGCCTCCGCCAGAATCCGCTTTTCGTAAATGTCGGCCAGGCGATCTTGAAGTTGCGCGCCGTCGGCGGCGCCCGCCACGAACCCATTCACCTTTTTCAAGAAGGCGAACTGTTCCGCCGCAACGTCAAAGGCAATGAAGTGAATCTCCACTTCTCCGCCTGTCTGCTCAAAGAGGCGCCGCGCCATGCGATCCGGCGGCTCTCCCGATGTGTTTTCGCCGTCGGTGATGCAGATCACGTACTTGCGCACGCAGCCGCTGGCGTACAGAGCCTCGAACCCGGATTGGAGCGCCGTGCCGATCGCCGTC
Organism: uncultured Phycisphaeraceae bacterium; assembly: GCA_964526695.1. Classification (GTDB taxonomy): domain Bacteria; phylum Planctomycetota; class Phycisphaerae; order UBA1845; family UBA1845; genus JABWBH01. Next base: position 30,355 of record CAZGJA010000027.1, on the reverse strand, counting down.
CCGCCCGCCGGAGCGGGGAGGCGGTCGATCGCCTGGCCCGCCTTGGGAGCATCGAAGACGTCCATCGCCAGAACCGGCGACGACGAACTGCTGAAGTTGTACAGCCCGAGCTGCAGAACGCGATCCGGATGCTTCGGCAGCCAGTCCGCGCTGTAGTCCACAATGCGTCGCAGGGCATCGCGCGCGATCTGGTGTTTAGGTCGCTCCCTGCCCGCGGCGTCGCGCACGGGCTGGGCCATGCTGCCCGAGGTGTCCACGAGAATCGCCACCGCCGTGCACAATCGCTGATCCACGTGGGGCAGGGCGATCCGCTCCGCCACGGCTTGGTCTTTGACGCGATCCGCTCCGGCCGCCGTTCCTTTGGGATTCCCTCCTCCGTCGGGGGATCTCGACGATCCCTCGTCGCACGCGGAGAGCGCCAGCGCGAGGGCGAGCATAATCCCCATTCCGCACGTCCGCGCAACCTGGTTTTGTCTGAGGGTCGTCATGGTCGCCTCTTGGGTTCCTCGCGTCCGCCGTCGCGCTCAACCGCGGAATCGGCTCGTCGGACGCGACTGGTGCAGCGAATGCAGAACTTGCATCAGGTCATACGCGGTCATTTCGCAGAGAAGTTCCGATACCCGGGCATGCAGCGCGTCATTGAGTTGCGGTTCGATCTCTTTCATCAACGTCACCAGCCGCCGCTGCTGGTCGTGAAGCTCACGCTCATCCACGATCCTGTCCGCCAGCGCAGCCATGAACGACTTGAGTTGACGGGCTCGCGTTTCAATCTGCGGCAACTGCGTGCGTTCGTTGAGCCAACTGATCCGCGCGGCCCCTGATTTTCGGGAAGGTCCACGCGTTTGCGGCGCCTTCTTTGCCGCTTGGCCTCGTCCCGGTCGAGCGGTCGTCGCCGGTTTCCGGGTCGAAGCCTTCCGGCTGGACTTCTTCGTCTTCTTTGCCTTTGGCATGGGTGCTCACTCCTCGATCAGGTTGCGAATCCTCGCGGCTCGCTCTGCGAGCTCGGTGCGGCCGTTCGTCGCGGCGACGCGTTCTCTCCACTCCGGCGGCAGCAACGTCAATTGTGTGCATTCCAAAACGGAAGCCAGCGACTGGAGTTCCTTTTCCAGACCTTGCGCGGCAGGGATAAAATCCGTCATCGCGCCGGACAAGTCCGCCGCGGACAGCTCCTTCCGACCCTCAGAGATCATGCTCCGCTTCGCCGCCAGAACAACGCTCTCGATGTCGGCGCCGCTCAAAGACCGTTCCACCGCGCCGCCTGGCACGAGTTCGATCGGAACCTTCACCTTGTTCTTGCGACCCATGGTCACGAACATCTGCCGGGCCTCGTCTTCATCCTGGGGGTAGAATAGCGGAATATGCACCTCGGCCCGCCCCTGTCGTTTCAGGTCAATGGGCAGAAGATCCGGCCGGCTCGTCAGCAGCATCCAGACGATCCTTCCTCGAAAGGCGGTATCCCCCATCTGGCCCGCGATCATCGCGAACACGCGGCTCGACGTGCCCGAATCCCCCTCAGCCGATCGCGTCCCGAGAGCCGCGTCCGCCTCGTCAATGATCACCACCACCGGACCCAGCGACCGCAGGGTCGTCAGGAGGTGCTCCAGATTGCCCTCCGTTTCCCCCACGTACTTGGAGCGAAAGTTCCGCAACTTGACACAGGGGATGCCGATCGACCCCGCATAACACTCGGCCAGAAACGTCTTACCGGTGCCGATGGGTCCGGTGATAAGGTAACCCATCGGCGCCGCATCCAGAAGACCCCGGGCAATCAGCGCCGCATCCTGCCGCAGGCGTCGCACGGCCGCGGTGTGGCCCACGACCATGTCCAGGGTGTGCGCGGGTTCCACGAACTCCAACAAGCCCTGACACTGGCGCTCAATCATCGACTTCTTCAAGCGGGCGAACCGCGTGGGATCGACCCCGGCGCCGCTCCTCCGGGCCTGGGCGAGGACGATGTTCAGGCTCACCAGCGTCAGACCGGTGGACAAGGCGACGAGCGCCTCCGGCGCCAACACCGCATCGTCCCGCGGCTTGCCTGGGCCCGCATTCCCTTCCACCGACGGAGGTGCGGCGGCCTCGCCACGCATGTCCGCGCGCAGGGAGTTCTCGGAGGACGTGGCCCATCGGATGTATTCCGCTCGCTCACCGGCGCCGGGCATGGGCACTTCCACCGCGGCCACGTGAGGACTCTGCACAAGCCTCGTGTTCAATTCCGCCAGCTTGTCCGCGATCAGGCACACCGCGGTGTTGATCCGCTTCATGTACGGGTTCTGCGCCCACCCCAGCAGGCGAACCAGGTGGGTGCCGGTGTTTCGCGATTGCGTCGCCAACTCGCCGGCCGGCACCAGGTGCTGGGCGTAGTCCAGAATGATCGCGATGCTCTTGCGTGCCGCGGGATCCTCGGCGAGCAAATTGCGCTCGATCAGCCGGTCGAGCGCCAGCGTGGCCCCCTCGGGATCGCGCGGCCAGGCGCTGACCTCGCCCAGGCGACCCGCCAGGTGTTGCATCATTCCGTGCAGGCGCTGCGAATCGTTTCCGCACCTTGGCCGAAGCCCGTTGGCCAAGTCATAGTGCACCACGATGTCCCACTCGCCGAAGATCTTCGTGGCGAGGAAATCCGCCAGACGACCGTAGCTCGATCCGGCTCCGGACCGGATGCACACCAGATCGTGGACGTTCCCATGCAGAATGAAAAGCGCCGCCGTGCCCGCGAAATAACGCTCGGCGAGTTCATTCGCCCACGAAGGGTACCCGTCGGGCAATGGGATAGGCTGCATCATCGACCGATCCTGAATGTTGGAGCGGGTCGCTCGATCGGGTCAGGGTCGCGATCCGACTCCGAGGGTCGGATTCAACGAGCTTCCAAACCCAACGGCAAGATTCGAGGCGCACGCGAACAGCGATCTCACCTTTGAGCGTGCTCCGTCTTTTGCACCGCCGGGCCCAGTTGCTTCTCCGCTTCAGGCACGTTGGCCGTCTCCGGTGTTGCCAGCCCCAACTGCACTTCAAACTCGCGCAGCGCCTGGTCGCCCAGCGCCCGCTCGACCGCCTGCTCGCGCTGAATATCGACGATGCCATCCGTCGAAAGATCGGAGGCGACGCGCACCTTCGCCCGGTTGAGACTGATCTTGTCGTGAATCACCTGCTCGATCTGCCCGAAGTCCGTCGTGACGTCGAAGTTGAAGCTCTGCGCCAGCTTGGCCATCTCGGCTTCGGCCCGGCTCATCTTCAGTTCCGCGTCATACCGCTGGATCTTCTCCCGAACCTTGGTGAGCTTGTCGCCGGCGTGACGGATCTTCGTCAGGTTGTTGTTGTACGAGGCCTCATGCAGGCGCAACTGCTCCTGGTTTTCCGCGAGCTCGACTTTGGCCTTCTGGAGTTCCAGCGCGAACCGGGCGGCGGTTGCGCGATCGCCCGCCTGAAGATACGCCTTGATCTTCGCCTCGAGGTTGGCGACGTGCTTAAGCGCGTTGCCGACCTGACGCGACACGCGTTCCACCAGCGCTCGATACTGCTCCAGGCCTTCGCGCCCCTCCTTGAGCTGGTTGACGGCCAGATCATACTCGTACTGCATTTGCGCAATCGGATCAGCAGTCCAGAACGCGTTCGCCAGCTTGTTCAACTGACCCTTCAACGAGCGCCAGAACTTCGCGAAGATCATGCCTGCGACCTGCCTTTCCGCGAATCGACCTTCACCAAGACCCTCGTCCTCTGCGGTCAATGCACCCTTGCTTTATCCTTGTATCTTCACCTGGGCGGCACCCCTGTCAATTACAACGCGGCGGCGTTTTTAGAACCTCGACGTGGAGAGGCGGCAACAAGGACCGATTGAGGGCTGTATGTTGCCTGTTGAGGATCAGCAGGATGCGCCTCTCTTCGACGTCCTCCGGGATTGATCGCCCTCCAGTGTGGCGGCACGGGAATCCTCTTCGTGACTTCGTAACTCGACGGGCTGAGTCTCCATGTGATTGGGGCGCACACCGCCGGGAGGGTCGGAAGGTCGCGACGCGGCGCACCAGCACTGCGAAGCGGCAATCGGAACACGGGCAACACTGGACGGACAAGCCGGTCGAACATCAAGCCGCAGTGTATGACAGTCACCGACGGGGGCGCGGCGCGCTGGGTCGCCAACTGAATCGGCGGAGCACGGGGCATGGTGGACGCACCTTCGCAGACGAGACGGTGGCTCGTCGAGCCGGACGATGCGAAAACCCTTCGGCGATCTCGCTCGCCGGATCGACGCGCGCGAGCGCCTGAAGCTCGACCACGCTCTGGAATCACTCCATGAGTCAGGATTACGGCGCCTGCCACGAGACCACCGTCATGCGGCGGCTGAACTCCACCGTTCCGCGTTTTCCATCCGCCGGGTATTCGTAGCTCCACGTGGTGGTCGCGGATTGAGCTTCGTCCGTGGGTCGGCCCAGCAGCCGTTCCACCTCGCTTCGCGACATGCCCACCTTGAGCTGATCCCAGGGGGCCGCCTTGGATCCCGCAAGTTTCGTCGCGGTTTCCTCGTAGGCCGCGAGCTTTTTCTCGACGGCGTGGAGCCGCGCCACTTGACGGTTGAGCTGACCTTCCAGTTGTTGAGCGCGGCCCCTGGCCTCCTCGCCGGATTGCCTTCCAAGATAGGCCGCCACGCCCATCGAGGCGATCCACAAGATGAACCCCGCGCCCCATGCGACGGTTTTGATCATGTCACAGCTCCTGCGGCATCGTCCATTGAACGACGCGCCCTCGTGCATCGAACGTGATCTCGCCGGGCGTCTTGTACTCAGGGCGGGCATAGGTCCACACGCGCTGCGTCCGCCGGTAGCTCACGGAGGAGCTTTCTCCCAGCAAGGCTCGAACGTCGTCGAAGAACAGGCCGGTTCGAACCGAGGCCCACGGATCGAGCGGATCGCCGGTGCTTTCGTGGAGCCGGTTGCGCGCCTCCAGCACCTCGGCTTCGAGCCGCGCGAGGTCCGGCTCAAACACATCGATCTGCCCGGCCAGGCGTTCGAGGAGTCTGCCGGCCTCCACCGCCGGGGCGCGAACGATCCACCAGATGCCACTGAACGAGAGCATCCAGGCGCATGCGAGCAGCGCCGCGTTTCGAATGCGGCGTCGCACCGGCGAACTTGCAGCAGGCTTGACGGCGGTCATTGACCCAATTCCCCAACCTCGGCCCCATCGTCATCCTTCACGGACGGCGCGTCGCAACGTGCGCGCAGGTCGCGCACGCGGTCCGCCTGCGGCGACCCCGGCGATTGCTTGAGAAAATCGTCGCACACACGGGCGGCCTGCCCGGGCTTCCCGCCGGCGAGCAGCGATTCCGCGAGCCGGATGCGCGACTCTTCGTGCAGCGGATCCACCGCCAGCACGCGCATGTACTCGACCGCCGCGCGCAGCGGGTGTCCGTCGTTGAAGAACGCGGCGCCGCGCATGAGCCGCAGGCTGATGCCCGGGGCGAGATCCAGTTCCTTCTCGTCCGGGGCATCGACGGTCATGTTGAGCGCCGCCGCCAGCCGCATCGCCGCGCGCTGTACGGCGTCGAGCAATCGCCCGGTCGGCGCGTCTTCCTGGACGCTTGCCGAGATTCGAGCGCCGTTCACCTCCACGACCTGCGCGATGAGGCAGAGCTGATCGCCATTCTGCGCGAGCGTGCTGAGGATGATCGCGTCCGCCTTGAGGAGCCTTCCGGCCTGCGCGGCCCCGACGGCGGCGTCACCCGCAAGCGCCGCCGCGAGTCGGCGTGATAAGCGCCGGGTCGCGGCGTGATGCGGGTGCTTTGCACGCAGGTTAGGAGCAATCGCGCGCCGCGTTCCGAACGCGAAGCGCCAGCGAGCGCGACCCGCCGCCTTTTCGGAACGCGAAGCGCCAGCGAGCGCGACCCTTCACGATCCTGTATAGTCGCACGCCTTGGCAAACCGGTGCGCGTCGAACAGGATGTTCTGTGCCACCGAGTACTTCCCGTTGCCGTCCATCTCGAACTTGCCCATCACGGTGAAGTGATTGCGAATATCGAGGACGCCGTAGCTTCCGATCTTCACGCTACCCGAGGTTGCGACGGGAACATCGATCAGCAGTGTGTTGAGCCTGGGCTGTTCTTCGACCAAAGCGCCTCCGGTGACCTCCCAGCGCCCCGAGCCGATTTTCGGCGTGCAGGTGAGGTACAGGGTGCGTCCGTAGGTCGGCGAGTCCTGACCATTCGGGTCAATCAGCCCGTTGTTCACCACGCCGGCAGCGATCCAGAGCGACCCGTACAGCGCGTTGTTGGGGCCGACCACAAGCCAATTGTCGTGATTGTTGCCTCCGCCGATGAACGCGTAATTGTTCGCGTCGTCGGCGCCGAGAATGTACCCGTCCCCCGTCAGCATGGTCGCGCCCGTGGGCAGGAGAAATGACGGCGGCCCGATCGGTCCGTTGCTATCCACGAAGACGATGTTACCGTCGAGCAGCACGGTCCCGGGGGCGCCCAGCGAAAGGATGCCGGCCTTGGCGATGTGGATTTCACACTCCGCGCCGACCGAAAGCCCATTGCGGCCCGTCACGACAATCGCGTTGGACGTGCTGGCGTGCTCCGCGATGGTCAGGGTCGGATTTGAGTTTCCCGTCTTTTCCAACTCAAGCTCGCAAACTGTGACATGGTTGCCGTTGATGACGGGATAGTTATCAGCCACGCTGGGAATATACGCGCGGTCACCGGACCCGGGGACGCGAGCATTCGGGGTCCAATTGTCCGCCACGTCCCACTCCGGTCCTTCACTTCCATTCCACGTAAACTCAGGTGGGGCAGTGCACTGTGCGATCGCACCGACTGGAATTGCTCCAACCCCGAGTAGAACCACAAGAAATACTCTCATTGCTCCGCTCCTCATAAATGAACAAATCGACATTGGTACGGCAGTATCAGATCAAGGTATCACGATACTGCGCTTCGCGATGCCGCCCACGCATAATGGGGCGTCATTTCGGTCTTCAACTCGTCTTATGCTGCAAATGTACTCACCTTGCGGCACAACACCAAAATGCACCTGTGCTCCGCCCTCCGAGCCAATCCGCCGCTTCGCCTTGAACTTCGACAGACCGTTCGACAGCACCACAGTCACTCGTCCTCCGACCGCCGTCGAGTAAACCGTCGACGTGACCTCGAACCCGTCCTTCGTAACGTCATGGCGGTCAATGAATGCGCATTCTCCACAATAGAACTTGGTCACAAACATGTCTGCATAACCGGCGGCGCTGCGCTCTTCCGTGCCGGACGACGGGTCGAAGTCCACGACGGGAGAGTCAAAATCTCCGGCCACGTAAAGATCCCCATTCGCGGCAAAGGTTAGCCCCATCACGCGGTCAAACCGGGTTCCTCCAAAGACGTCCGTCATTCTGTAGTCGCCATCCTGGCTCCAGTAGCTGACGTAGCAGGAGCGATCCCCAAACCCCATCTTCTCATCCACGCTCTCACCGGGATCGAAATCAATGAGCCCACCGAACCCGCCCGCGACCGCAAGCCGTCCGGAATCGCTCAAGGCGAGATCCCACGCGTAGCTATACCCATCAATCCCGCCAAAGCTTCTCGTCCATCGGTACTCACCGTTCGGACCATAGCGTGTGACGAATGAGCGATAACCGGCGGTTCCTGAACCTTGCACGTCGCCGGAGCCTTCGGGATCAAAATCGACACGCCCTTGGAAAAGCCCACCCAAGTAGATTTCACCGACAGGGGAAACCTTGACAACCCGAGCCCCGTCCTCTCTTTCGGCCCCGATCGTCTTGACCCAGATCAACTCCCCCTCCGGGGTGAACTTGCTTATGAACGCATCGTACCCTCCATTTGACGTCCTGTAAGTCTCGCCAATGCCTGGGTCGAAATCCACCACGGCTGCAAAACGACCTGCGACGACGATGTTGCCTTCGTGATCGGCTGCCACGGAAGACGCGTCATCCGCGCCATCGCCCCCAAATGTTCTTGTCCAGATTTCCTCGCCCGACGCCGAGAGCTTCGCGACCAGTACATCGTTGTATCCATTCGGGGATATCGCGCCAGCCATGATGACGTTGTTATCTTGGTCTGTCGTAAGCCCATAGAGGTTTTCACTCGCAACCATCGCTGACCTCCATGTCCACAAGTAGTTGAGATCCATGTCATAGGAACTGACATAGGCGTCCGAAGTGCCGATCGGGTTGCGGCGATCTCTTCCTTCCTTGGAAGGGTCGAAATCCAACCTTGCGTGAAAGTTCCCGCCAAGCAGCACGCCACCTTGGGGTCGCAGGGCCAGCGCGTTGACCCCCTCAAACTCCGCTGAACCTATGGTGCGCGTCGCAACGTAAGCGCCACTCGCTTCGTAGCATGTTACGTATGCGTCGCTCTTTCCCCGCGAACGACGGTTGTCCTTTCCGTCCGTGGGATCAAAATCAACCTTGTCGGCGAACTCTCCACCGATGAAAACCCGGCCCATTCCGTCGACAACGACCCGGCCTTGAGCATCTTCGAAATAGACCCCCCCCACCGTATTCGTCCACGCGTACTCCCGGTGCGGGCAGTCCTGTGCCGCGCTTCCTTTGGCGGCCAGTGCCAGCAAGATAACCACCGCGCCCCAGCTTGCGCGCGCGCCGCGCGGGTTCATTCGCATCCTCAACATGAGCATTCCTCCCCGCGCAGGTCGCGCGGCACAAGAGTTCCCGGCTGATCGGAGATGACCGGAGGCTGCCGCTACCCTGCCAGCAGCGCCCCTCCGCCGCTTGTGAACTGAATAGTCGTGTCTTCCTCCGCGTAGATGCGCATCACCCCTTCGCCGTACACCGTCAGGTTGTTCGCGCCGGTCAGCGTCACCTCGCCGTCGCACTGGAGGACGCCGCGCACCCATATCGGTCGGGTCAGGTTCAACGTGTGGTCGTCGCCGATCGTCAGGTTGAACAGGTTGGGCGTGAAGGCGGAGACGTTCTGCTCCACCGTCGCCTGGGGGTTGGTGTCGTCGATGGCGGCACTGTCCCATGGCTCATCCTCCCCGTCCTGCGAGGGCCAGTCACGCTCGCCTGAGGACAGGTTTTCCCAGTTGTTGGCGTCATCCCAGTTGTCGTTGGTCGGCTGACTGCTGCCGGTCCAGCGGAAGTCGTCCGGCAGCGCCGGGGCGGTGAACGCCGCACCCATCATGGCGACGACCCCGGCAGCGCACGCGCAGATTATCATGGGTGTTGGATGCTCTCTTGACATGTCGGTTCTCCAGATCAAGGTTGCGTTTCTTCAATACAAACGGAAGGCTCCGTGCCCGTCTCGAACAGGATCTTCTTCCTGATCTCCGCCTTGCCGCCGGTGTAGATGTTGGTTCCCGTGACGGCGACGAGATGGCGATTCACTTTGAGCACGCCGAAAGTGTTCACGTTGATCAAACCAAGCGTCATATAAGGCGCGTCGATGATCAGCGTCGCCGTGTGGCTCGTTCCCGGCTGCTCCACGTCGATCCCCCCGTAGCCCGCCTTGGGCAGGCACGATAGGCGCAGCGCATGATTGAAATCGCCTTCTCCACCAACGAACGTGGTCATGGTGCCGATATTTACGAAGGCGGTGTCGATGGCGAAGGCGCCGGTCAGGTTCGGTTCCAGAATGAGCGTCTCGTCCTTGTCGGGAGACGTGATCTCGCCGCGAATCAACCCGCCCTTTTCCTGTGCGGAGGTGACGATCCCGTCCTCCCCCTTCTGGATGAACAGCACCGTGCCGTCGCCGAGAACCAACTGCGGGCGTTCGGCGGAAGTTCCGCAGTTTTCGCTGTCGAACTTCAGTTCGCCGGCCAGCGGAAGCACACCGCCCCCCTTCAGCCAGAGCTGGCTGTTGCGGTTCAGTTCGATGGCGCCCTCGCCTGGATCGAGGCCATCAAGTTCCTCGATTTTCAACACCCGGCTGGAATCCGCCGCCTGGATTTCCAGAACCGTGTAGCCGTCGGAGGCGTTCACGTTGAGCACCTTGAAGCTCTTGATCGTTCGCGCCGTCGAGTCGTCGAACAGCGGGTAGTTGGCGCCGTTGTAATTGGAAGGAATGACGGCTGTGTCATCCGCGCTGTCGGGATAGCCGTCTGGATTCGAGGACCAATTGTCCGGATCCGTCCATGAACGGGGCTGCTGCTGATCCCCTGCCGTCCACGTAAAGCTGTCAGCGAAAGCCGCCGGCGACATCATCGCCAACACGGCCCCCGCGAGCGTTATCTGTCTTGCGAACATCGCACCCCCCTTCCTGAAAGCGGGAACAGGCCGTTTGCCGCCCCGCCATCATGGTTGTCCCTGCTGAAATCGTTTTCTTACGCGCACCCAGAGTTTTTGTTCACATTCATGACCCGGCCCCCGCATGGCTATTCGACGAGAACCCGCGCCGTGCCGTCGGTCGTGACTTCCGTGGACTTCTGGCGCGAGAAGACGACGTGCCATTCGGCCCCCAGAGTTTTCGAGCCTGAAGCGGGCCCGAGCAGCCCGACCACCCCTTCGCCCTCAAATCGCCCCGTCGGCAAAAGGGAAGGAGCAGCCACGGCGGTCAGGTTGTTGTCAAGCTTGAGGAACATGCCGTCCCCGATGAACAGGTTGCGCACCGTTCGATCAGCGGAATCGACGTACGCCGTGTTCTTTGGGGACGGGTCGTTGATAATCGCCTCGTCCGAGGATCCCGGATAATAGGCGGACCCGCCCCAGTTCCCCATCGCGGTCCAGTTGTTGTTTATGCCGAGGCCGGCCCAATTGTACGTCGCCGCCCAGCCCAGCCCGGCCACGACCGTGACGCAGCCGCAGGCGAGAAGCCGGCATGGGCGCGAAGTCAATTTGCTCATGTGGTTTTCCTCCAGAAAAACAAGGGAAAAGCAAGCGCGCAAGCGCCGCAGGGGCAGGACTTTGTGCGCGCAGGGAAACCGCTTAGCGAGGCGAGGCGAGGCGAGGCTGTGGATCGTGGATCGTGGATCGTGGATCGTGGATCGTGGATCGTGGATCGTGGATCGTGGATCGTGGATCGTGGATCGTGGATCGTGGATCGTGGATCGTGGATCGTGGATCGCGGATCCTGCCGGTCACTTCGGGATGCCTCCGGGACGAGCGTGGCATGGGAACCCCTCTGACTCTAATCCTATAATACACCACGCTATAGCTTGAGGCAAATAAATTCCGAAGATTTTTTCAAGTTCTTTTTTGCCGCGAGGCTGCGTTGGGGAGCGGCGGAGGGCGTATCGAGGTCTGGATTCCCACCACCGCGGAAATGACCGTGAACCGCAGCTTCAAGGGTTCTGCTCCAGTACGCGCCGCCCGATCACGTCCGCGAGACGCTGCCCCACGACGTGCCCGCATTTCTGCAGGGCCGACTTCGCCGCGATCTGCTCGGAAAGGTCCACCGCGCGCTCGGTCGTGCGATCCGCCTCCAGCAACTTGCCGGAGAGCCGCTCGACCAAGCTCACTTCGAGCCGCGCCGTGCAGGACACCAGCCCGTCAAACGCCGCCGCGCGTTCGCTGAACGCCTCCCCCACGACGACGAGGTCCACGTCCGCAAGCGTGTCGGGCCAGTTGTCCTTCGATCCCTTCATGTTCCGCGCCCACTTCTGCGTCGCCTCATCCTTGATGGCGCGAACTTCGCACCCGAGGCGCAGCAGCAGCCGCTTGATCTCCGTTTCGGCCGCGGGATCAGGAATCGCCTGCTGCACGTGCGTCTCCGGCACGATCACCGCAACGGTGGGGCGCCGGCGATCGCCCAGCCGCGCGCGCCACGCCTCGATCGGGTCAAGCTCCGCGGCGGGGCGCGGCACCAGCGCGGGCAGATGCTGCTGGAGCGCCTTGGCCAGCTCCTCGCCGGCGCGATCGAGCACGTTGGCCAGCTCCTCCGTCATCGGCGCGCGGACGATCACGCCCTTGAGCACTCCGGTCTCGACCGCGACGAGTTTCATGGGCACATACAGCTCATCGCCGACCGGGAATGACTGGCCGAAGATGACGATCTCCGCCCCGAGCAGCTTGCCGACCTGCGTGGCTTGATCCGTGGCGGACAGACGGGACAGCCGCAGCTTCTGTTCCGCCAGCAGGTCTTTGAGCTTCTGGCGCTCGACGACCGTGATGCCGTCCAGCAGGCTGAGGCGGATCGTGAGCACTTCCGCAATCTGCCGCCCGAAGTCGGCGTTGCCCGGCGCCTTCGACTCAAAGTCCATCAGGGCGATCGTCACGGGTCGCGCCGTCGGCGCCGGCGACTGGGGCGCGGCGTGCAGCCCTGCGGACGCCCATGCCATCGTGGCAAGCAGCGTATGCGCATTCATGGGTCATCCCTTTCGGTGTTGGATTCCAGTTCGTCTGCGATTCGACCCAGACAGCGGGAAAAAGCAAGAAAGGCCGCGGGGCTTCGAGTCCAGTTCTCGTCCTCCGGAATCGCCAGTTCCAGGGTATGCGCGTCGATCGCCCGGCAGACATCACCGCGCGGATCCGCCTCGTTGGATTCAGCGGTTGAACTTGGTGATCGCTGCGGCCCACGCGCACCGGGCACGAGCCGCAGCACGCGCGTGCCATTTTTGACGCGATCCGCCAGGCTGGCCCGGAGCTCAGCCCCCGCCACGGCGTCGCCGGGCCACGTGATCAGGAGGAGATCCCCCTCAAACCAGTCGAGTGCAAACCGTTGCGTCACGTCCGCGAACCCCACGCCGGCTTCATCGAGCGCTGCCTGAAGCACGCACCGCCTGTCACACACTCCCACGGCGAGCCGCTTGAGGCGCGAAGCCAGGAACTCGTCCAACTCATGCGGAACGACGAAGACCGCGGCCGCGGCGACCTGCGTAACGCCATGATCTTCAATCGTTACCGTCAGCACCACGGTGCATGTGCGGTCCACTTCCGGGAACCCGATGAAGACAGGCGAGCCGGAAGGCTGCGAAGCGTTCAGCACGACGCCCTCCTCCGTACTCAAGATCCACGCCGCGCGCATTTGCGCATCCGTTTTAGAAGAACCCATGTCGAGCCGGGCCGTCTCGCCGCTCCACACGACGGGCTGGCTGAATCCTGATGAACCAGGCTCGGACGCGATAACCAGGCTGATCGTCGCCTCGCCGATGGCGCTTCCGTGTCCGTGCGGTTGCCCCCGCTGCACCGGCGGCGGCAGGCTCGGTCGCGCCGTCGCAAGCTGCCCGCAGTCGCGCCCGGAGTCGCACAGCGCGACCATGCCGAAACAGCCTGCGCCGATCATGTGCGCACAGCGGTTGCCCCAACCGAACCCCATAGTCCCGACAACTCCACGTGAAGCAGTTCACCGTCCACGTTGACGACGCCAAGCAACTGCCGCTCGTTCGATCGGAGATTCACCTGCCCCCGCACGCGGCATCTCGACTCACGAGAATCACTTGATTCCACGGAGATCTCCGCTTGCACATGGACGGTCGTGTCGTCCGCCGCGCTGAGGGTCAGTTCATAACGGACAGGGCGCCCGTCACTCATGACGGATTCGACCTCGATCGAGCACGGTGGAAGTCCCGTCACATTCACGGAGGAAAGCGTCTGGTTCGCGTCGTTGAAGACCCGCACCTCGACCCCACGCGCCGTCCGCGGCGCCGCCAACGGTGCGGACGCGGGTTCGTCCAGGCCGACGTCCATGCGGTCATCCACGCGCAACACCCACGCCGTTCGTCCCTCGTAGAACGACGCAAGATGGGAGAACACTTCGAGGGATCGGGCCATCGGCGCTGCAAGCTCCGCCGACAGCGGGGACGCCGATCCTCTCATGTCGGCCTCGATCGCTCGCTCTCGGGTTTGCGCGGGCATGATCCACCGAAACGTGCCGGCGCCCAGAAGAAATCCGAGGGACGCCGCCGCCACGACCATGCGCCGCAGCCACCGGTTCGTCCGCCGCATGGCCGCCAGCGGCACGTCACGAAGGCGTTCGTGTAGGGCATCCCAGCCGACTGCCGGTTGCATGTGATCGCGTAGCGCTTCGACGCGGCGGCTGCAGGAGAACAGAAGCTCCGCATCCTGGGAGGCATCGCCCCATGAGCGAACCTCGGCCTCGATCCCGGCCTCCGCGTCCTGATCGCCGGTTGTCGGGCGTCTTGTGTGGTCACCGCGGGTCATGTTTCTCCTCCGAGGCGGCACGTCGTTGAAGGCGTTCGGAAAGCTCGCCCAGCCCGTCGTGGAGACGGCGCGAAACGGTCGCCTGCGAGATCCCCAGGCGACGGGCAACTTCGTGGCCCGCCAGCCCCTCGAGGATTCGCAGCAGCACCACCAGCCGCTCTTCCTCTGGAAGCTGAATCAGGTCTTGAAGCAGGGCGCTGTCGTCGTGGGGCTGATGATCGTCGCCCGTCGCGGTGGACGCCTGTGAAACGGCCGTGCGTTCAAGCCACACCTTCCATCGCTTCCCGCGCCGCAGTTGATCCACGGCCGCCCGGCGCGCCGTCGTAAAGAGCCACGAAGCCGCTCCGTTGTCGCTGTTCAACGTCCGCCGATGCACCCAGGCTCTCATGAACACGTCCTGGCAGGCCTCCTCCGCCAGCGATCGATTGCGCAGCAGGACGTACGCCAGCCTGAATACGGGCTGATAGTGCGCGTCAACCAGGCGTTGAAAATCGTCCCGCTCGTCCCTCACCGCGCCAATCCCGGAACACCCCTGCTGGGTTAACGCTCTCGCTGCCCGGCTTTTTCACCCTGCGGCGATAGGCGACGCTCGTCATTCCCGCGCGAGCGGGAATCAAGTCTACGGTTTGCAAGGAGGCAAGAATCCAGCCGTTTGGCAGGGCGAACTGGACCCCCGCCTTCGCGGGGGTGACGGTCCCAAGGCCACACTTCGAGTTCTACCACAGCCTGCAAACGGAATTCGGAAGTCACAAGTCATGACGGCCGGCTTGAGCGCCGAATGAACGACAGTGCCATTCACGGGCAAGTTCGTCCGCCCCGCCCATAGGCCCGTTGCACGCGCCGCCCTCATAGCACTACGCAGCCCAATCCGAAAGCGAGCTCTTCCGCAGGTTGTTCCGCACAGGGCGATCGAGAGGTTCACCGATCAACCTCGTGCACCCATGCGGAGAACGTCTGAATGCGACCCTGAGGTTGCGGTCACGGAGGGGTGGGCGGATCCGTGCCGGGACTTCCGATTTCGCAGGTACCTCAGTGATCTTGAAAGCGGGGTGATTTGGCGCATGGTCCGTAGGTCAGTTCTTGCGCGTGCCCGACCATCGGCGCTCGACCCCAAGAACGTGCCTGCGGCCTTGGGGAAACCGTCATCTTGTGAAAACTCTGTGTAAACTCGGCCCCGAAAACCGGTCAACGTCGCTGATGGAGCGTTTTCGAGGGTGATCGTGGATGCAAACGTAACTCAAGGGGCCAGAAAGACTTACGTCCTAACTCCTGAAATGGTAAGCGGTTACGATTTCCTCTTAGCAGATTCCCATCCACTCCCGTCAGCGAGCGGGGCGCCCCGAGTCGCCGCATCCAGAGGTTGAGGGATGCGGTCTTTCGATCTCTCGCCGCAGGCCGTGGTCTCGGCGCAGGCGGTTCGGCACGGCCGCAATGCGCACAAAAAAACCGCATGAGGATAACCTCATGCGGCTCCACGCTTTACGAATCGAGGCCGACGGGAGTCGAACCCGCAACCACCGGATTGACAGTCCGGTACTCTAACCAATTGAGCTACGGCCCCTGCATTCCGCAGGCACGCTGTCCGTGGATAAGGAGCCACCCGTTTCGGCGTCGCCAAGCCGTCTCCCCGGAAGCTGCAACGCCCGTTTTCTAGTCGCTTCGATCGGCGGCGTCAAGGGTCGCAAGGACCGCAAATCGAGACCGCAAACGCCGCCTCGGAGTGACAACTCCAAGGCTCGCCTGCATGAAGGGAGAAGACAAAAACGCCACGCCCTGGATGCTGCGTTCACGGGTTCGAGTCCGGCCGCTCGCCGGGGATCGTCGTGCGAGCGAACGGGAGGGTGAAGAGTCACATCCGCTCTTTCCGCACGACTCGCCTGCGGACCGGCGTGAATGCCTCGTGGATTGGAGACGTTTTCGACGACCTCCGAGGTGCTTTCCAGGGCCTTTCCTCACGGCGAGCCTGCTCGTATGCGGGTTGTCAGGCCTTTCTGGGACCCTTCCGCGAAGCATGCGGCGCCGGGTGACCGGTGGACTTCGCCCTCCTGAGTTGTAGAATCATCTGCAACCAGTGGCCACCCGGAGTCCGTCCGTTGATCTCCAGTGCATCCGTCAGCGCGGCAGCGTCAGGTCGGCCTCCACTCCCGCACGGTTCCATTTTCCACAAGCCGCTCCGCCGCCTGAAGGCGTTTACGCTGATTGAGTTGCTGACGGTGATCGCGATCATCAGCCTGCTGATCTCCATCCTCCTGCCCTCGCTGAGCCGCGCGCGGGAGCAGGCCAAGAGCGTCCACTGCCTCGCCCGCCTCAAGGAGATGGGTAACGCGCTGGCCGCGTACATGAACAACTTCGGCGGCCAGCTTCCGCCCGCCTTGTGGAACCCCGACCGCAAGAGCCTCGAACGCGAAACCGACGTGGACTTCGGCTGGTGCGAGATCGTCTGGACCTACGTGTACAGCGATGCGGTCAAAGTGGCCGAGCACTTCCCCTCGCAGCGCAGCGTCCGCGGCGACATCTGGCAGAACTACTTCGAATGCCGCGCGGCCGGGGAAGGGCAAAGCAGCGGGCACTTCCGCGTGTACCTGCCGGCCTGGGCGAGCGGCTCGTATGACCTCGAGAAAGACGGCCGCTACGGGTACGACACGCGCGCCGAGCCGCGCTACAGCTCGGTCATCGAGCGCGTGCGCATGGTGTTGCCCATCATCACCGACGCCAACGAGTTCTCCGAGCGCGGCGACGGCATCGGCAGCGATGATTGCAGCTACATCGACGCCGCCGAAGCGAACATCGCCGGCAGCACGGGGCGCAACGGCAACCGCATCTCCGACCGCCACTATGGAGGGGCGAACTACCTCTTCCCCGACTTCCACGCCGAGTCCGACCGCAAGCTCCGTGAACGCCTCGCGCAGGACTGGGATCTCAACGGGATCAAGGACATCGAGTAATCCGCGGCGCGAGAGGGCCGGGCTTCAAACAACGCGAGCCGGGGACTTCAGTCCACGCGGACTGAAGTCCCCGGCTCGTTGAATGTCCTCTTCCGCCCGGCGATCAGGCCGCCACGGCGCCCTTGGGCGGGTGCTTCTTGGCCAGCTCGACGATGGCGTCGAAATCCTGCGGCGCGTGGATCGCGATCTCGCTGAGCATCTTGCGATTCAGCTCGATGCCCGCGCCCTGCAGCCCGTGAATGAACCAACTGTAACGGATGCCCCGCATCTCGCACGCGGCCGTGAGTCGCGTGACCCATAGCGAACGAAAATCCCGCTTGCGCCGCCGACGATCGCGGAAGGCGTACACGCCGGCGCGGATGACCGCCTCCTTCGCCAGCCGGAAGCTGGAGCTGCGCTGCGACCGATACCCCTTGGCATCGGTCAAAACCCGACGTTTGCGACGATGCTTCGCCGCGCCCATTCTTGCTCTTGGCATGACCGTATCTCCGCTTCGTGCCGGATTCCCCGCGACCTGCAAGGCCAACGAGGCTCAGACCCCTTCTCGATGAGCCGACCCGTTACACACTCTGGGTGACGCCGCCCCCGGCGCGATCCTACGCTTCACCCATGTTAATCTTCATGTTCTTGCTGATCACGTTGTTCAGCACGCCGTCCTTCTTGAGGCGCCGCACGCGCGAGCCGCTCTTGCCGCTCATCAGGTGGCTGGCGTTGGGACGCTTGTGCTTGACCTTGCCGTTGGCGGTGATCTTGATGCGCTTCTTGAGACCCTTGTGCGTCTTCATCTTCGGCATGGCCCGTCCCTTTCCCTTTCGCCCGCGCCACCCAAAGCGCGAGCCGGGCAGTATACGCCGCAACGCGCCGGCTGCAATGGGTGCAAAGCGGCCAAATCGCCCCTCCCCAGCAAGGCAGCCGCATTCTGGCCGGGAATCAGGGTGGCATGGCCTGGTGTACTCGCCTGGCCATGCTACGGGAGCAGAAAGCCCATTCCTTCCAGAAACGCGTCCGCAGCAGCGGCCCCGTGGGGCAACCTGTGAATCTCTTGTTGACCCGTTGAGTCCGTCACAGAAAACCCCTAGACTAGCCGGACTCGCCGCTTCGGGCGGTTGAGACCTTCTGCTTTGCAAGCGAGGGTGGATAAAAACAATTCTGGTTGACAGGCGGACTCAGCATGAAGGGCGTCATTCTCGGCGGAGGCACGGGTTCTCGGTTGCACCCGCTGACCAAGGTCACCAACAAGCACCTCCTTCCGGTTTACAACCGGCCCATGATCTACTACCCGATCGAGTGCCTGGTGAAGTCGGGCATCGACGAGATTCTCCTCGTGACCGGCGGCGAGAACGCCGGCGACTACCTGCGCCTTCTGGGCAACGGGAAGGAGCTGGGCGTCAAGAACCTGCACTACACCTATCAGGAGGCCGCCACGGGCATCGCCGGGGCGTTGTCGCTGGCGGAGGACTTCGCCGACGGCGGGCCGATCTGCCTGGTTCTCGGCGACAACATCCTCGAGTACGTCATCAAGCACAGCGTCGAGGCCTACAAGATGAAGCCGGCCGGGGCGCGCATCCTGCTGGCCCAGGTCCAGAACCCGCAGGCCTACGGCGTGGCGGAGATCGAGGGCGACCGGGTCGTGAACATCATCGAGAAGCCGAAGAACCCCAAGACGAACTGGGCGGTGATCGGCATCTACTTCTACGACAACACGGTGTTCGACTACGTTCGGAAGTTGACGCCCTCGGCCCGCGGGGAGCTGGAAATCACGGACGTCAACAACTATTTCATCAAGGCGGGGAGGATGGCCTTCGACAAGGTGGAGGGCTGGTGGGCGGACGCGGGCGAGAACATCGACTTCTACCTGCAAAGCTGCCTCCGGGTGTCGCAAACGGGAGCGAATCACCCGGTGGATTGAGCGATGAGGTCGCCGGGTCGTCCGTAGCCCTGAAAGGGCGAACCAGCCCAAGCCCAGGGCAACGCCCTGGGGAATGGTGCGCCGATTCGTCAAGGAGCCCTGAAGGGGCGACCCAACCATGCCGCAATCACTCGCCCGCCTGCACATCCACCTTGTCTTCAGCACGAAGAACCGCGAGCCAATCATTCACGAGACCGTCCGCGATGCGCTCCACCGCTACATGGCCACAGTCCTGCAGAACCTCGGATGCCCGGCTGATCTCGTCAATTCCGTGCAGGATCACGTGCTTATCCTGTTCGAGCTCGCCCGCACGGTGTCGCTGAGCGAGGCCGTCGAGGACGTGAAAAAATCCTCCTCTCGATGGATCAAGAGCCAAGGTCCTCAGTTCGCTCGCTTCTCATGGCAAGCCGGGTACGGGGCGTTTTCCGTCTCGGAATCGAACGTATCCGCCGTGCGCGAGTACATCGCGCGTCAGCAGGAACACCACCAGCGTCGGACGTTTGAAGATGAGTACCGCGATTTCCTTCATCGCCACCGGGTAGCATTCGACGAGCGGTACGTGTGGGACTAGGCCACCTTTTCAGGGCTTTCCTCCCCGGAATCGCCTAGGCTCCCAGGGCGTTGCCCTGGGCTGGGGCTGAAGCGCCCTTTCAGGGCTTAATCGGACGACTGAGCCGGCGATCGGGCAGGTTCCGCCGGTTCTGTACCCGAGCCGTCCGAGTAACCCCCCCGCGGGTATTGAACCTCGCCCGATGCGCGCCATAATGGGTGTCTTCGCGCGCCTGAATGCCAGAATGAAGGAACCGAGAACGACGCGGCGGGCGGGCAAGGGTGATGCGGAGACTGAAGCGGGAAAGGAGCGGATCATGGACCATAAGACCATCGTCGTCATGCCGGCCTACAACGCCGAGCGGACGGTCGAGCGCATCTACAAGGACATTCCCAAGGGCAGCTACGCCGAGTGCATCCTGGTGGACGACTGCAGCAAGGACAAAACCTGCGAAGTCGCCGCCAAGCTCGGCATCACCGTCATCAAGCACGACCGCAACAAGGGCTACGGCGGCAATCAGAAGACGTGCTACCGGGCGGCCATGGAGCGCGGGGCGGATTACGTCATCATGCTCCACCCGGATTATCAGTACGACGCGCGGGTGATCCCCGCGGCCGTGGACATCATGCGGCACGGCATCTGCGACGTGCTTCTGGGCAACCGCATCCGCACGCGGCGCGAGGCGCTGGACGGCGGGATGCCGATCGCCAAGTACCTGGCCAACCGCGGTCTGACGTTTATGGAGAACGTCGTCATGGGCCAAAACGCCGGCGAGCTGCACAGCGGCTTCCGCGCGTACACGCGGAAGGTGCTGGAGACGATCCCGTTCGAGCGCAACAGCGACGACTTCGTCTTCGACTCCCAGTTTCTCATGCAGACCGTGCACTTCGGGTTCAAGCTCGGCGACATTCCGGTGCCCGTGCGCTACTTCGACGAGATGAGCAGCATCAACTACAAGCGCGCGAGCGAGTACGCGATTTTGACGATGTGGTACCTGTTCCGATTCGTGACGCACCGCTGGGGCATCTGGAAGCACCCGACGTTCCAGCCGGGTGGCGAGGACTTGCAGCGGCACTGGGCGCGGCTGCAAGGGGCGAGAGCGTGAGGAAATGGCGAATAGCAAAAGGCAAATAGCAAATGGAAGAGGCGATGCTGCGTTAAACGCATTTGCTATTTGCAATTTGCCATTTGCAATTTGGAGATCATGAGAGCACCGCATCAAGCGAGGAGTTTCTATGCCGTTTAGCTTTACACCCTGCCACATTCCCGACGTGCTGCTCATTCAGGCGAAGGCCTTCAATGACCCGCGCGGGTTTTTCATGGAGACGTTCAAGCGCTCCGACTTCGAGAAGTGGATCCCCAAGCGCTTCGTGCAGGGCAACTACAGCCATTCGACGGCGCGCGGCGTCATTCGCGGGATGCACTTCCAGATCAACCCGCACGCGCAGGGCAAGTTGATGTGGTGCCAGCGCGGCGAGATTTACGACGTGGCGATCGACATCCGCAAAGGCTCGCCGTGGTATGGCCAGTACGTCGGCGAGGTGCTTTCCGGCGAGAACAGGCGGATGCTGTGGGTTCCGGAGGGGTTTGCCCACGGGTTCCAGGTGCTGTCCGACGCGGCCGACGTGCTGTACCAGGTGACGGACGAGTGGGCGCCGGCCACCGAGCGTTCGATCATCTGGAACGATCCCGAGATCAACGTGCAGTGGCCCATCAAGGGCGAGCCGCTGCTGTCGGACAAGGACGCCAAGGCCCCGAAACTGAAGGAAGCGGCGGACATTAACTTTGTGTACGAGGGGAAGCAGTAGTGACTTGGGGGACCGGCTTTCCAGCCGGTCGAGTTCGGTGTGGGCAAGGCAATTCAATGACCGGCTGGAAAGCCGGTCCCCCCAGAATCGTCCCCCCAGAATCGTCCCCCCAGAATCAAGATTTGTGCAAAGGCAATAGGTGCGAAGGACAGAGGCGGCAAGCAATGATTAAGAACGTATTCGTCACCGGCGGCGCGGGATACATCGGTTCAGTTCTGGTTCCTCTGCTGATGGACAAGGGCTACAAGGTCACCGTGCTCGACCGCCTGTTCTTCGGGCGCGACACGCTGCCGGCGGACAGCGCCAACCTCCGCGTCCTCAAGGACGACATCCGCACCTGCAACGCCTCCGTGCTGAAGGGCATGGACGCGGTCATCGACCTGGCCGCCGTCTCCAACGACCCCGCCGGCGAGCTGGATCAGGAGAAGACGTGGCAGATCAACCATCGCGGCCGCGCCCGCATCTGCAAGCTCGCCAAGGAAGCCGGCGTGCAGCGCTACATCCTGCCGTCGTCGTGCAGCATCTACGGATTCCAGGAGGGCGTGCTCGATGAGACCGCCAAGATTAACCCGCTGACGACCTACGCCGAAGCCAACGGAGCGGCCGAGCGCGACGTGCTGCCGCTGGCGGACAAGAACTTCACCGTCGTGGTGATCCGTCAGGCCACCGTGTACGGTGCGTCGCCGCGCATGCGCTTCGATCTTGCGGTGAACGGCATGGTCAAGGGCTTCCTGGAGAAGGGGAAGATTCCGATCCTCCGCGACGGCACGCAGTGGCGCCCGATGGTCCACGTGGCCGACACGTCGAAGTGCCAGGTCATGCTGCTCACCGCGCCGGCGGAGAAGGTCAACGGTCAGATCTTCAACGTCGGCTGCAACGCGCAGAACTACCAGATCAAGCCGCTGGCGGAGGAAGTGGCGCGCGGGCTGAACATGCCGTTCGAGTTCGAGTGGTACGGCGCGCCGGACCATCGTTCGTATCAAGTGAGCTTCAACAAGCTGTCGAGCACGCTCGACTGGCAGCCCGACTTCGACGCCGCCAAGGGCGCCCGCCAGATCGCCGACCAGATCAAGAGCGGCCAGCTCAAGCCCGCCGACCCGCGCACGATTACCGTGGGCTGGTACAAGACGCTTATCGAGGGGAACCGGATTGCGAAGGAAGTGGCGATGAACGGGGAAGTGCTGTAGAGGTGGGGCAGCTCTCCGAGCTGCCATCTGGACAGGTGGGGCAGCTCTCTGAGCTGTCATCCGGAAAGGTGGGGCAGATCTCCGAACTGCCGTTCAGAGCCGCGCGCGTAAGCAAGCGCATTTCACGAGTCAGCGATCGGCACCGCGCGAGTAAGCAAGCTCATTTTACGAGTCAGCAATGGAAACCGCGCGCGTAAGCAAGCGGCTCCGCGATTCCCGACCGCCTAACCCGAGCCGCGGGCTTTAGCCCGCGCGAATCTGGTCTCCCGGGGAGCCGACGACTTCATTCCGCAAGTCCCTCCTACCTGATCGGCGACGCCGGGCGCTGCCCGCTCCACCACGACACATGCTCACGCGACGTACCGCGAAACATGCCACGCCGCCATCTGTTCGAGACTCGCGGTGTCGCCGCCATCCGCCGGCTGACACGTCACCGCCGCCACGGCGCCGGTCTCCCGATCCGCCGCGTGCTCGGCCTTGTGGGCCGGATGCGCAGCCCCATCCTTTCAACGTGCCGATCGAACACCTCGGCATGGAGAACGCGGTGCACCTGCTCACAAAACGGATGCCCGCCGGATTTCGGCAAGCCGGCCATCGCAATCCAAAATGAAGACCGCTCCCGCGGCTTTCACCTGCCCATCGCTGTGAGAACCCTCCATGACAGACCCTTGACGATGACGACGGAGCGTATATCAAACGCCTCAAGAGGGACTCTTGCCACAGGCTGATAGGCATGAATGGTCGGGCTGCTTCCGGCTTACCCTCCGGGCGACGAATGCAGGACGTTCTGCAACCTTCTGACCGGCAATGCGCTGCGCACCGGAGTCAGAAGAGGCTCAGCTAAGAGCAATGATTTACGTAATCGGCGGATAATCTGCCTTGAATCAGCAGGGCGCGGCAGTGAACATGGACTCACCTCTCATTGAGCGCTTGTCGGCGCGTGAAGGTTATGACCGCTGGGCAGCGGTCTATGATGACGAACAAAATCCTCTGATCGCGCTCGAGGAGCGACACCTGCCGGCGGTTCTGGGCGAGGTGCGAGGGCTGGAGGTGATCGACCTGGGCTGCGGGACGGGGCGGCAATCCGTGCGACTGGCGCGGGCGGCCGCGAGCGTCACGGCGGTTGATTTCTCCGAGGGCATGTTGGCCAGAGCGCGACAGCGACCGGATGCCGCGGGCGTTCGGTTCCTGCTGCATGATGTGCACCGCCCGGTTTCGGCAGCGGACGGCGCGTTCGATCGCGTGGTCAGTTGCCTCGTGCTCGAGCACGTCGATCCGCTCGCGCCTTTCTTTGCCGAATGCCGGCGCCTCTGCCGGCGCGGGGGGAGCGTGGTGTTCTCCGCGATGCACCCGGCCATGCTGCTGCGCGGCATCTCCGCGCGGTTTACGGATCCGACAACGGGGGCGGAGGTGCGTCCGCGCAGCCTGCCGCACCAGATCAGCGACTTCGTGATGGCGGCGGGGGGCGCGGGTCTGGTGCTTGACCACATCAGCGAGCACGCCGCGGATGAAGAGCTGGCACAACGATGCCCGCGCGCGGTCAAGTACGTCGGCTGGCCGATGCTCCTGCTGATGCGCTTCACGCCCGCCGCCTCAGCTTGAGGGTTCATGCCGAGAGGCGATGCCCGTCATTCCCGAAAGCGCACGAGTTGAGTCTCGTCGCGGAGCGACGAACTACCCCTCTCGTCGCGGGGCGACGAACTACCCCTCTCGTCGCGGGGCGACGAACTACCCCTCTCGTCACGGGGCGACGAACTACCCCTCTCGTCGCGGGGCGACGAACTACCCCACTCGTCACGGAGTGACGAACTATCCTCGTCATTCCCGCGCAGGCGGGAATCCAGCGGACTGGCGGTGCGCCCTGGACCCCCGCCTGCGCGGGGGTGACAGTGCCGGAGCCGAGGTCCGGGGCCCATCTCGCCCCCTCAGGGCTTCGCCGCGCCGCCGGAGGACGAGTCGCTGATAAGAAACGGGCGGGCGGACGTGCGGCGGCCTCTCGCCAGACCCACCGTGACGAAGCACAGCGACGCGAGGACAAGCGTCGGGATCATGGCATTGCGCACGCTCATGTCGCGGTAGTACTGCACGATGCTCTCCGTGTGCATGGCGGGGCCAACGCCCACGGTGCGATTCACGGTGAAGGCTCGGGCCGGTGGCTTGGCGATGAACGTGATCGACGTGCCGATGCCCGTGGCCGCCGCCGCAAGGATGAAAGGCCGCAGCGTCTCGCGCCAGAACCCCACGCGGCGGCGCGCGGTCGTCTTGCTCAGCGCGAACAGCGCCCACAACACACAACCGACCAGCCCGATGACGGTCACCTGCGGAGTCTTGATCCGATCCCCCATGCTGGCCATCACCACGATGTTGACGAACGCCCCGACCAGCATGGCGAACGCCAGGATGCTCCAGAACGCGCGGGCAAACCCGCTGCGCAGCGCCGGCACCGGAACGGCCGAGGCCGCGGCGCCAGCGTCGGGCGAAGGCACATCGAGCGGAACGGCGAAGGGGATGGCGCCCGCGGGCGGGGTGTGGGCGGCCGTAACTTCCGGTGATCGAGGCGCGGCGCCTGCGCGGGCTTGAATGCGCTGCGCCATGGTTTCCATACACGATTCGAAGCGGCAGGCTGCCGAGGACAGTCGCAATCCGATCCGCCGTCCAAAAGCCGGCGTGACGCGCATTTGCGGCGCGGGCGACGGTCGCTCCTCAGCGGTCCCGGGAAACGGTGGCGGAACAGGCACGCGCGACTGGAGCCACCAGCCCGCGGCCTGCAGGATGAGTGAGATGGACAGGGAAATGAAGCCCGATGCGAACATGACCGGCGCTTCGCCGTTGAACATGCCGGTGATCGGGGCGGCCAGCGCGAACGTGCCAAAGCCCTTCCGCAGCGCATCCGAGAGGTTCAGCGCCCCGCCGGCGCCGTAGCGGAGCGTGCTCTGCCAGTCGAAGAACATCACGGCGATCAGGAGGCTGATGAGCATCGCGCCGCCGGACTGGTCCCAGCGCCCGTCAGACAGCATCGGCGCCGCCCCGATCAAAAGCGGCAGCCCCGCGCACGCCAGCAGCACGATCCGCTTCGCCCACACGGGATACGCGGCCGCGCCGAGCCAGCCCAGCACGCGCCGCCCGATCAGCAGTCCGCCCGAGCCGGCGAAGGTCATCAACCCCACGGACGCGGCCATCTCCTCGCTGCGGAACTCGGTCATCATCCCCGCGATCAAACCGGCAACCACGCTCATGCCCACGGCCATGAAGCCGCTGAGCAACATGCGTTGAAACCGCTCGCGCCGCGGGATGATCGGGGGGCCGGCCGGCGCACCGGCGACCTGGGTTCCTGCCCCGGCGGGTGCATCGGGCATGGCGTTCCACGCGCGCGGCGGGGGATTCGGCGAAGGCTGCGGGAAGTTCGAACCATCGGCAAAGACCGCCCGCGCCGCGCCGCTGAGGCTCAGCTCCGGGTTGAAGCCGGCCATGCTCTGCTGCACCGTTTCCTCATTGAACACGTCCTGCAGCATCTCGTGCACCGTCTGGTAACGGTCCTTTGGATCCTTGGCGAGCGCCTTGCGGATGACGTCCGCGAAGGGCGCGGGCAGCGCGTCCACCTCCGGCTGGGCGGTGAGGTGTTTCATCAGCACCTCCCCCATGCTCGATCCCTCGAACGGCACGCGACCCAGCAGCATTTCGTAGAGCATCACGCCGAGGGCGTACACGTCGATGCTCTTGCTGTACTGCCCGCTGCCGACCTCCGGCGCCATGTAGTGCACCGTGCCGACGCTGGCGGTCTGCGCGCTGTGGCGCGAGACGGAGATGAACTTGCTCAGGCCGTAATCGCCGATCTTCACATAGCTGTCATCGAAGAAGATGTTGCCGGGTTTCAGGTCGCGATGAACGATGCCGCGGTCGTGCAGGTACGCCAGCCCCTTGCCGATCTCGCGCAGGAAGAACGCGGCCTTCTGCACGCCCAGCCCGTTCGGCTCGGCCACCAGCAGGTCGCGCAGGGACGGACCGGAGATGTACTCCAGGATGATGAAGTACTCGCCGGCCTCGCTCTTGCGCACGTCGAAGATGGAGACGAGGTGCGGGCTTTTCAGGTTGATGCAGTGGTTGACGCCGCGCAGCTCGACGTGCGGGTTGTCGCGCAGGTACTTGATGGCCACCTCGCGCCCGCCGTCGCTGACGGCGTAATACACCTCGCCAAAACCCCCGCGACCGACGCCGCGCTGGATCGTGTAGTGGTCAAGAACCCGGTCGCCGTGTTTAAAGGTGAAGGCCATTAAAGAAGCTCTTCGCTGTCCGCTGCCGGCTGTTAGCCAGAATCCTCGTTTACGATCACAACGCACCGCAACATCGACCGGATTTCCGTAGGGCGGGCTATGCCCGCCTTTCTTCGCCGTGGCCAACTCATACTTCGGAAGCCATTTGTCGTGCTTTCCCTGATTCGCGCCCTCTGGCTAATAGCCAATAGCTAAGAGCTAACAGCTATTCTCCCCCGCCGCGGCGAACGCCGGCTCGCTCACAATTCCACCCGGCGCGGGCCGGCGGTCTTTCGACGCCGGCTCGTTTTGCAACATGTCCTGCAAGGCGCGCAACTCGCCGGCCAGGAAGCGCATTTCCTTTTGCGTCACCCAGCAGCTCCACCCCGCGTCCACATCGACCGAGCAGTTCACCCGATACCCGTTCGAGGTCTCGAACAGGGCGAGCGCCAGCGTCGTCTTGTACTTGCGGATGTCGTTCGCCCACTCGCCGGACTTGTTGCCGCGTTTGAATCGCCAGAGCAGCCCTTGATGATCGGCGAGTCGATATCCCAACAGGCCGAGGAAGCGCGTGGTCATATCCTCAAAATCGGCACGCCGGGAAATGTCGAAAGCATGTTGCAACGGCAGGTCGAATCGATCGCGCTTGGGACTCAAGCGGGAATAGAGTATGCCGCTGAAAACAAACGCCTGGATCGCCAGCGCCCCGAACACGCACGTGATGGCGATGTCCACGCCCCGCACGCGGTCGTCGATGGCGTTCATCACCGTGCTGACCGGCGCGAACGCCAGCATGACGCCCCCCGCGATGAGCAATCCGACCATCAGGCGCCGGCGCCGCGCCATCGATCGGTCCGAAGATCCCGTCGCATCCGACGTATCCCCTTCGCCCTGCGGTCCGCTGCCGCGCGAAAACGGAGTCAGCCCGGTGGCCTCGCTCGACACGGCAGCCGACGGAACTCCGGCCGCAACGGGCATCTTCACATGATGCCGGGCGGCGGCATGCGTCAGGCTCATCGGCTCGAAACCGCTGAGCGACTGCTCCAGGTTCGGCTCGCAAAAGACGGCCTGCAGCATCTCGGAGACCGTGGCGAACCGCTCTTTCGGATCCTTCGCCAGTGCCTTTCGGATGACACTCGGGAATGGCGTGGGGAGCGCGTCCACTTCGGGCTGCGCCGTGAGGTGCTTGACGACCACTTCGCCCATGCTGGCGCCGTCGTACGGCACCTTGCCCAGCAACATTTCGTAGAGAATCACGCCGAGTGCGTAAATGTCCACGCCGCGCGAGTAGCTGCCGCTGCCGACTTCCGGCGCCATGTAGTGCACCGTGCCGACGCTGGCGGTCTGGGCGCTGTGCCGCGAGAGCGTGATGAACTTGCTCAGTCCGTAATCGCCGATCTTCACCCGGCCTTCGTCGCAGAGGATGTTGCCGGGCTTGAGGTCGCGGTGCACGATGCCGCGCTCGTGCAGGTAGCTTAAGCCCTGGCCGATCTCGCGCAGGAAGTACAGCGCCTTTTGCAGGCCCAGCCCCTCGGGTTCCTCGATGAGCAAGTCGCGCAGGCTCGGGCCCGCGACGTATTCCATGACGATGAAGTCATCGCCGGCGGGATTCTGCTTCACATCGAAGATCGAGACGAGGTGCGGACTCTTCAGGTTCAGGCACTGCGCGACGCCGCGCAGCTCGATGCCGGGATTGTCGCGCAGATACTTGAGCGCGACTTCCTTGCCGCCGTCGCTCAGCGCGTAATACACCTCCCCGAACCCGCCGCGCCCCACGCCGCGCTGGATCGTGTAGCCGTCGAGCGGTCGATCGCCATGTTTGAATGTAAAGGCCATGAAAGAAGCTCCTGGCTGTCCGCTGCTGGCTATTCGCCAGAAGGTCTGTTCGGCAATCTCTCCCCACCGCGGGCCCCACCGTTTTCTGGATCGCCCCGCCCGGCATCAGAATCGTTGTCTGGCCAAGAGCTATCAGCTAGTAGCCGACAGCCCTCCTCACGCCGCATACCGTCCCACCGGCGGCGCCGGGTCATCCGCGTAGATGTGCAGCGTTCCTGCGATGCGGTCGTGCAGCGCTCGCTTGCGCTCATCAAATGCCGCCATCACGTAGCCGATACCGAGCGTCAAATCCGTCACGACGGAGGAAACCGAGCGCCGGAATGCGTCGTTAAGATCGCACAGCGTGCCGTCGGCGTTGATGACGCGAATGCCGCAGACGCGCTTGCCGATCGTTTGCCCCTGCCAGCGTGAGAGCAGGAGCGTGTCGTAGACAATCCCAAGCGCCGTCGGTCCAACGTAAGGCGCTATGCCCCACGCAATGCCCATGGGGATCGATAAGACAATCAAATCTATGAGCGCCGCCCCGAATCGAATCCAGAACCCCGCGTACCTGACGCGCCCCGAGGCCACTTCCGGCGCGAGTTGCTTCGCCTGCGGAATGGCGGCGTACAGCGGCGCGGCGACCCCTCGCGGCGGAGGCTGCGCGACAACGCCTCGAGGCGGCGGCGGTGGTGGCGGCGGCGGCGGCCCGTAGGCGCCGGCCGGCGCCCGATGCGGCGACGGCATCGGCGACGGGTGCGCGTCCGCGGTGCCCCTCGCGGCCGCGCCGGAGAGGCTGAGTTCCGGGTTGAAACCCGCCAGGCTGTCGCGCCCGCCGGTCGTGCCGAACACGGCCGCGAGCATGTCCTCCATCGTCTGGAACCGGTCCGCCGGGTTCTTCTCCAACGCCTTGCGAATCACATGCGCGAACGGCTCCTGCAAACCGTCCAGCTCCGGGCGCTGCGTGAGATGCTTCATGAGCACTTCGCCCATGCTCGATCCCTCGAACGGCAGCTTGCCCACCAGCATCTCATAGAGCATCACGCCCACGGCATAAATGTCGATGCCTTTGGTGTAGTGCCCGCTGCCCACTTCCGGCGCCATGTAGTGCACCGTGCCGACGCTGGAGGTGTGCGCACTGTGCCGAGACAGCGAGATGAACTTGGAAAGCCCATAGTCGCCGATCTTCACATAGCCGTCATCATAAAAAATGTTTCCGGGCTTCAGATCGCGGTGGACGATGCCGCGATCGTGCAGATAGGACAAGCCCTCGCCGATGCCCTTGAAGAGGAACGCGGCTTTCTGCACGCCCAGTCCGTGCGGCTCGGCCACGAGCAGGTCGCGCAGCGAGGGACCGGAGATGTATTCCATGATGATGAAATACTCGCCGGCGTCGTTCTTTCTCACGTCGTACACGGAGACGAGGTGGGGGTTCTTGAGATTGATGCAGGCCTCGACGCCGCGCAGCTCGACTTCCGGATTGTCGCGCAGGTATTTCAGCGCGACGTCCTTGCCGCCGTCGCTGACGGCGTAATAGACCTCGCCAAACCCGCCGCGACCGACGCCGCGCTGGATCGTGTAGCCCTCAAGCGGGCGATCACCATGTTTGAACACAAAAGCCATGAAAAGCTGCTAGCTGTTAGCTGCTGGCTGTTAGCCAGAATCCTTGTTTACGATCACAACGCACCGCAACATCGACCGGATTTCCGTAGGGCGGGCTATGCCCCATAAGCGTTAACTTAACGACTGTCTTTTTCGTTTCCTCGGGGCGTCGCACAGGCCCCGTGCGATGGCTCTCCAGTTTTGCATCGTCTTTTGCAATCCGAAACGCGGCAGGATCGCTCCCGC
>CAZGJA010000026.1:0-25542 GCA_964526695.1 uncultured Phycisphaeraceae bacterium | reverse complement strand
TCGGACGCCACAATCCACAAATCGCCCTGCGCTTCCAACTCTCGACGCCCCATCGCCATCGCCGTCCTCCATGACCCGCCTTCGACACGCCCTTCTCCGATCATTATACTTCATGTGTCAAGAGGACTTTTACCACGGGCTGCTAGCGGACGTTCTTCACGGCTGCGGTGCGCGTCGGATCGGGGGCCGGCCTCCGCTCCCCTTCCAGGGGAATCGGTCTCGCGCAGAGCCTCGGAGTTCGCAGAGGAACGCGGGGCGGCGCGGGGCGATTGCGTTGCTACGCAAGGTCCGCCTACATCGTCAAAGTGTGTGGCGCAAGCGATTCGCCCCCCGTGGCGAGCCATCGCAAGGCTCGTTCCTTCTGCTCTTCCCTCTGCGATCTCTGCGGCTCTGCGCGAGCCTCTTCTTCTTCGTTGACTCAGCCCCCCGCCGCTTCCGGAGGGCATGCTCTCGGGCAGGACGGGTGTGCCCGGAAACCCGGGCAGCGCAGGCATGACAGGTGCGCGACCGGCGCTTCTCGCGGCGCGAGGGGGGATCCCCCTTTGGCTTCCTTGGGTCGCCCAGAAGCATGGGCACACCCGTCGCGTGCGCGTCCGGCCGCTCCGCAGACAGACCCCGTCCGCGGCGGCCGCGACTCGCAACATGGCCATTCCCTCACGCTGGATTTGAGGCTAATGGGCGCACGTCCTGGTTGATCCGCACGCCCTCGCCGTGTGCGAGCCGGGCGCGTTCAGCCGGGCGAGTTTCCATTTGCCGCGCGAGTTCACCGTGACGCAGTTGTCTTCGCCGTCGAGATTCACGGTGATCTCCCCGCCGGGGGTTCCCCTGCCTTTGGCCACAACGTTGAACGTGGGGGAGCCCTTGCACGCCAGTTTCTTGAACGTCCCGCAGCCGTCGTTCTCGCACGGGAAGGGCGGCGCGCCGAGGACTTCGATGGCAGCGCAGTAGTCCACGCCGAACACCTCCATGCCAGGGACTGCGCACGGATAACCAAAATACTCGCTGTGGAAGTAAATCGGCTTACGCCCGTTGCACGGCGTGGTAAAGATGAAGCTCTGGCCCTCGGCCACAATCCGGACCCCGAAGTAGTACTGACCCGGTTCGAGCACCGGGCGGTCGAGCAGGATCACCTGGTACTTCCACTCGTCGTAGCTGAAAGTGCAGTCAATCCCCACTTCGCGCGTGTTCGAAAGGTTGCGGCCCGAGGCGATCGTGTTGCTGTCGTCCGCGCAGCCGTTCTCGACGGTGGCCACGTCCCAGATCGCAAAGTCGGCTAAGCCCGACCAGTCCCCGTCGTCGTAGTCAAGTGTCAACCAGTTGAAGCCTTGGATCTCGACCTGATCCTCAATGTCGCAATGGGCCAGAACCCAGGACTGCAAGCCGATCGAATCCCAACGCTGTGCAGTCAGAGCGTTGCCGCCGTCGCAATTCAATTCGCCGCATAGGATATTTTCCGGCCCGGTAGGGTGGGACCAGGGAATGATCGCCGGTGATGGACCAAGAACGCCGGGTGGATGCACCATCATCACAGGTTTATCCGAGGCGTAGGCGCTGAGAACGAAACCCAGCAGGGGAAGCGAGCACAGCAGAGATCTCATATTGAATCCCTCCTTGATTTGAAGATCGGTTTTCTATGCATGGCGCACGCGGCAGGAGAGGCTGCGATTGCCGCCCTCAATGCGTCACGGTAAGGTCACTTTCCCCAAGTACATGTTGAAGTCATAGCCGATGAACACCGTCTCGCTGCGCGGATACGCGCCGTACACCTTGATCGTCGAGTCGATCTTCCCGGCGGCGGCGCCGCGGTAGTCGCCGATGAACGTTCCGCTCGACGGCACGACCGAGGACAGGTTCCCCACGCGCGCCGGGGCGGACCATGACTGCCCCTCGTTGGTCGAGCTGGTGTAATACAAATCAAACGTCGCGGCGCCGGCGCAGTCGACGCTTTCGGCGGACGGCGTCAACCGGTTGTCGAAATAGAACACGTGCAGGGTGTTGTCGGGATCGACGCAGATCGAGGGAAACCACTGGTCCGGGCAGGGGAACTCCGCGCCGGAATCGGGCGAGATTACCGTGGGGTTGGTCACGAACGTCCAGTCGTCGTCGTCGTTGGGGTCGCTTGACAGTGCGGCAAACCAGATATCCACGTCGGTGTTCGGGGTGCCGCCGGCTTCAATCGGGCATACGCCGCAATCGGTCCCGTCGCCGACATCGCTCCAGACGAGATAGATCCGGTCCTTGCTATTCACCAGGCCGTTGCGTATGGCCATCCAGGGGAACTTCGCTACGCGCGTGAAGTTGCCCGGAATAAAGTCGCGCAGGTCGTTGGCATCGGTGTCATCCAAGTTGGCCACAAGGAGCTCTGATCCAAAGACGATGTCGATGTTGCTCTGGTGCGCGTTGGCGCTCTTGACGATCTCGATGCGCTGGTCGTCGTTCTGCGACTCGCTGGGGTTGTCCACCCAGTAGGGAATGTAGAGTGTTTCGGCGTCATTGGGAGAGATCAGGGGGAATGCCCCGGTTCCTGTCGGTGCCAGAGCGGTGGGGCTCGTCCACGCGCGATCGTTGCAATCCAAGCCGTCAGAGATCGAGCGAATCAGGCGCATATCCCGGCCAATGGCCCCCGTGCTGTAGGCCACGTAGAGGTTGGATCTTTCGGACACTCCCGGACGCGGACCGACGGCGATCCAAGGCTTGTCCCCCGTGACGTTCCCCACGTTGCACAGGTTCGTGCTCTTGAATACGATCTGTCCGTCAATAGAAATGCTGCTTTCCGCATAGCGGACCTCATACGAGCTCACGCCAGCCGCGAGAAAACAGGCGACGAACACCGAGCGAATCGGATCGTAAACCACCGACCCATCGCCCGAGGAAGAAAGCAAGCCCGGCATGGTGGCCACATGCTTCGTCGCCCACCCATCGACCGTTGAGGCGTAGTAGATGCCGCCAGCCATCGAGATCTGCCAGACCATGACGGCCTGATTCGGGTTAGCAGGGTTCGTGGCGACGGCGGGTTCCACGTCGGCGCCGGGACCGACACGGATAGGGACGATCCCGACCTCGGCGCCTCGGCCTGTCGTCGGAAGCAGCGCTGCCATAATCATGACGCCGGTCGCGCCTGCGAGGATCCAACGCCCCGGCGGCGGGCGCCTTCTTGTCCTGCAAGCGCGATCATCCGGTGCGAAGCAACTGCAACTGTGTGTGTGTGTGTGTGTGTGTGGCAGAACTCATGCCAGGACTCCTTGGCAAGAAGCTCAGGGCCGGGAGCGCCCCTCCGAACGCCGGAAGGGTCCACGGCACCGGCTTCGCTGGGTCA
This sequence comes from uncultured Phycisphaeraceae bacterium, assembly GCA_964526695.1. Lineage (GTDB taxonomy): Bacteria > Planctomycetota > Phycisphaerae > UBA1845 > UBA1845 > JABWBH01. The sequence goes on along the minus strand of CAZGJA010000026.1, from coordinate 22,226 downwards.
CAGGGCCGGAGGTCGACCGGGGGATACCAAGCCCCGCCGGCCCGCCGCCTCGCGGTCTGCCTCTCCCATCGGGGTCCGCCTGCCTCGCGCGGGACGCTCCTGTCAGCATACCGAATCGCCACGGATCCTGTCAAGGGGCGGGCGGCGGAAAAAACGGGAAACGCGGCCCCTCTCCAAGAAAGGCGGGACAGGAGGGTTCTCTCGTCCCGCGAGGTCAATGTCCCGTCGGGCGTGCATGGAAATCCGGGCAACGCATGCGTGACACCCGCGCGACCGGCCCTTCTGATGGCGCAAGGGGGGATCCCCGGGGGGTTCTTTCGGTTCTCCCGGAAGAATGGGGACACCCGGCAGGAGCCGGCGCCGTCCTCGGTTTTGACAGCGAACCCGATCGCTTCGAGAATCCTCTTCGTTCCGTCCGGGCCGTGACGTTGACCTGCTTTCGCGAGCCATGCGGCTTTCGATGACCGCTTCCCGCCACGGCGAGTCTCCGACCTGACGGGCGCGGCTCCGTGCTTCATGCACCGCTGGGAGATTCGCCATGCTCGAGGAAATGTTCGCGTTTCAGGCGGAACTCAACCGCCGCATCGGCAACGACACCCAGGCGCTGCACGACCGCTTCGATCCGCTCCAGGCCGGCAAGTGGCTCAACGACTACCTCATGGCGCTGTCCAACGAGGTGGAGGAGCTGCGCGACTGCACCTTCTGGAAGCACTGGTGCAAGGAGGCGCGGGACGGGCGGCGGTTCGAGCTGCACGACCTGCAGAACGCGCGCGTCGAGGTGATCGATCTGCTGTTCTTCTGGATCAGCCTGGCGCAGTGCGTGGGTCTGTCGGCCAAGGACGTGTACGACCTCTACCTGCAGAAGCTCAAGGTCAACCACCAGCGGCAGACGGACAACTACTCGATGCAGGGCAAGAACGAGACGGACAACAAGGGCATCCAGGTGACGCGCTGACGGCGATTCCCGCGATTGGGGCCAACAGCGGTGCCCGCGCTCGATTACGACGGTGATTCTCGCGCATGCGATCATCGCCGCGCAGGGCTGCCTCCTTCCCTATCAGCCTGGTGAAGAAGTCTGTATCAGGTCTGGGGGACCGGCTTTCCAGCCGGTCAGTCGGGCTCAAAAGACCGTCCTCCCACACTTTCAACGGGCTTCTATGACCCCGCCTTGGCGGACTTGCGTTTGCGCCCGCGCGTGCCGGCCATCGGCTTGACGGGAAGCGAGCGCCCCAACTGGCTCTGCTTGAGGGAGACCTCGTACACGCTGGTCTTCTGCAGAAAGTCCCTGAAGTTGTTGAGCACGCTCTTCCACTGCGCGTGCGCGCCGCACGGGTCGGCGTCGCTGCACTCCTGATTAGCGAAGGGGCACCGCTTCTGCACCATGTGCTCGAACGGCGCCAACACCTCCATCAGGTTGGTCTCCGCCGTCGGCTTGGAGAAGCTGAACCCCCCGCGCTTGCCCTTGGCCGAGTCGAGCACGCCGGAGCGCACCAGGTCGCCCAGGATCTTCGAGAGGTACTTCGGCGGAATCCCCGTCGCCTCCGCGATCTGCGCGCCGGTGAGGGGCAGATCCTTCTCTCGCTGTGCCAGATAGATCAGCGCTTTGAGCGCATGGTGACTCGTCAGGCTTAGAACGTCCATGATATTCCCCGGCCTAGAACACTACAGAACTACATAGGGCGATGATCCTATGCTAGCAACGTGTGAATCATCCGCAACCGTTATCGGCCCGACAATTCGATTTTCATGCGGAGATTCCCGAATTGTCGCGAGAGTCGCCCCTGTTTAACAGCCGGGCAACAACCTCGATTCCCAAACTGCCGCGAGCTTCCAGCAGGAACTCGCGATCGGCTTCCGCTTCGCCAGGACAGATGCGAATCCAGAGCGCGTCCGCGGGCAGTGCGCCGGGAAATCGATCCGCCCACTCGATCACGGCCACGCAGTCCTTCCCCGTCATCTCCTCCAAGCCCAAGGCTTCCACCTCGGCCGCGTGTCGGAGGCGGTAGAGGTCGAGGTGATGCAGGCGAAAATGACCGGGGTACTCGCTAGCCAGCACGAACGTCGGGCTGGTCACCCGGTCCGGATCCGCCAGGCCGTTGCCCACGGCGATCCCTTTGACCAGATGCGTCTTGCCCGCGCCCAGCGGACCAACCAGCGCGATCGCCAACCCGCCCAGCAGGGATTCGCCCAGCGCGCGGCCCAGCACCAGAGTTTCATCGACCGAGTGCGTGACGGTGATGTGGCTCGCGGAATCCATTAATGCACGTAACCCATGGGCTGAAGCGACGACACCCGCCCCCCGCGGTCCTTCAACACGAAGCCGCGTTTCGTCAGCGTGCCGATGGGAAGCAGCGCCACGCCGGGCACGTCGTTCGGCGCCACCTCTCCTCGCACCGCGAGCAGCAGCTCGAAATCCTCCCCGTCGCCGCACGCGTGGTCCAGCGCCGCCCTTCCGGTCTGGCGCGCCGACTCCCGCGCGGCCGGACTGATGATCCCCTCAAGCTCCGCTTCCACCAGCGCCGCGCCGACGCCCGACGCGCGACAGAGGCGATGCAGATCCAGCAGCAGCCCGTCGCTGATATCCATCATCGCATGCAGTCGCAAGCCGAGCGCGCGCGACAGCCGCGCAGCCTCGGCGATGCGCGGCATGAAACGCAGATGCCGGCCGAGGATGCTGCCGCCCAGCCGGCCCGTAACGTAGAGTCGATCGCCGGGCCTTCCGCCGCTGCGCAGCACCGGACGAAGCCCCTTGTACGGCCTGGCAAGGATCGCCACGTCAATCGCCAGCGGGTGCGCCCAGCAGGTCGTGTCCCCCCCCACCACGCTGGCTCCGAAGCGCCCGGCCATGTCCGCCATCCCGCGATGCAGCGCGCGGGCGTCGCGCAGTGTGAACGTCTTCGGCAGGGCGAGTGAAACGGTCGCGGCGATCGGTTGGACCGCCATCGCCGCGCAATCGCTGAGGTTGCACGCCATCGCCTTGCGCCCGATGAGTCGCAGAGGCTGCGTGGCCGTGTCGAAGTGTACGCCGTCGAGGAGCATGTCCGAGGCGACGAGCACGGATTCGCCGCCGATCTGAAGGCGCGCCATGTCGTCGCCGATGCCCAGCCGCACCGGGCTTCGCGTGGACCCGGTTCGCCGCAGCCACTCGACGTAGGCCAGCTCGTCAAAGGATTTCGAGCGCGGGATGCGCATGACGGTGGGCAGTGTAGCCGCGCTGCGCGTTGAGCCTAGCGCCCCTCGGACCCGAGACTCTCAAGCCGACTTCGCCTGTCCCAGCGGAGGGAATGGACAGGATGAACAAGATTGACAAGCCCGCATCCTGTCCATCATGTGAATCCTGTCTTCCCTCTTCCGTCCCCGCGGGCGGGAGCGCGTGCGGCGTGCGGGCCTCTGGCCCGCCGGCGGGCGAGGACGCCCGCCCCCCAAGCCCGGCCCCGCGTCGGATCACCCGGCGGCATCCGGCTTGCCAAGATCGTCAGGAGCCTGTCGGATTCACCTGGCAGTCCGGCGAGCGCCGGGTCGGGGCTGCGCGAAACTGCTCACCGCTGCGCTGCGGTGCGCGTCGGCACGTCCGCAAGGTCGCGGCGTGCGGCGAAGAGGGCGGCTCTCGCTGGCGTCGGGGATTTGGGTTCACTGGGGAAGGAGTTTCAGATCATGCCTGCTCAACGTCGTTCGTGGGCCGAGCCGTGGAAGGTCAAGATGGTCGAGCATCTCCGCATGACCACGGACGTGGAGCGGGAGCAGGCCATCGCCGCCGCGGGCTTCAACACGTTTCTGCTGCCCAGCCGCATGGTGTACATCGACCTCCTCACCGACTCCGGCACGTCGGCCATGAGCGACCGGCAGTGGGCGGGCATGATGCTCGGCGACGAGGCCTACGCCGGCTCGGAGAATTTCTATCACCTCGAAACGGCCGTGCGCCGCACCTATGGCTATGTCCACCTGATCCCCACGCACCAGGGTCGCGGCGCGGAGCACATCCTCAGTCAACTGTGCATCAAGCCGGGGCAGATCGTCCCCGGCAACATGTACTTCACCACCACCAAGGTGCATCAGGAGCTGGCCGGCGGTCGCTTTGTGGACATCATCATCGACGAGGCCCACGACCCCGACAGCGAGCATCCGTTCAAGGGCAACTGCGACCTCGCCAAGCTGGACCGCGTCATCAAGGAACACGGCGCCGATCGCATCGCCTACCTGTCCATCGCCGCCACGGTGAACATGGCCGGCGGGCAGCCCATCAGCCTGTCCAACCTCCGCGCTGTGCGCGAGCGGTGCCAGGAGCATGGCATCCGCATCTTCCTCGACGCGACGCGCGCCGTGGAGAACGCCTACTTCGTCAAGCACCGCGAGCCGGGATACGCCGCGATGACGCTGGAGGAGATCCTGCGCGAGACGTGCTCGTACACCGACGGATGCACCATGTCGGCGAAGAAGGACTCGCTCGTCAACATCGGCGGCTTCCTGGCGATCAACGACGATGAACTCGCCGAGCAGGCGCGAAACATGGTCGTGATTTATGAGGGACTGCACACCTACGGAGGCATGGCCGGGCGGGACATGGAGGCGATGGCCATCGGCATCGAGGAATCCGTGCAGCTCGATCACATGCACGCGCGCGTCGGGCAGGTGGAATACCTCGGGCACAAGCTCATCGAGGGCGGCGTGCCGGTCGTCAAGCCGATCGGCGGGCACGGCATTTTTCTCAATGCGTCGAAGTTTCTTTCACACCTGCCGCGCGAGCAGCTCCAGGCGCAGGCGCTCTCCGCCGCGCTTTATGTGGATTCCGGCGTGCGCGCGATGGAGCGCGGGGCCGTGTCCGCCGGGCGCGACCATGAGACCGGCAAGAACGTTTACCCGAGCCTTGAGCTGGTCCGGCTGACGATTCCGCGCCGCGTGTACACCCAGGCCCACATGGATGTGACGGCCGAGTCCTGCGTGAACCTTTATGAAGACAGGAAGCAAATCGTCGGACTGAAGTTCACGCACGAGCCGAAGTACCTGCGTTTCTTCCAGGCGCGGTTTGCGCCGGTCGAGGGAGATCGGGTGTTGCGCAAGTAAGCGGTTATTGTAGAAACCCGTGAGGCATTGGTTTGCGAGCGGTTCGTGTGGCACCGGTTTCCAACCGGTGGAGTGCAGCACACGTTTCCAACCTGTGCGGAGATTGAATCACCTTGCTGAGAGTTGCATTTCACATCCGTATTCAAGATCTGCCGGCGGAGCATTGCAGCCGTCCAGCCCGTCAGTCAGTGCGTTCAGCAACAGCATTCTGTCCATCCACTGCAATCGTCTTCCTCTGCGCCCTCTGCGTTCTCTGCGGATCATCCCGTTCCGCAGGGAATACGGAGCAGCGCTGTAGTAGGAATCGCGGGATCATCCAACACTCCCGAGATTCTTTGGAACCCGAAACCCTCCGCGGAAGTTTGTCTTAAGTGAATGACCTCCATCCGCCTGGTGAGACCCTGATGAACACAATCATAGAACCCTTCAGGATCAAGGTCGTCGAACCCATTCGGATGACGACGCCGCAGGAACGCAAGCATCTCCTGCGCGAAGCCGGCTTCAACGTCTTCCTCCTCAAGGCGGACGACGTGCTCATTGATCTGCTCACCGACAGCGGGACGGGCGCGATGTCGTCCGAGCAGTGGGCGGGCATGATGCGCGGCGATGAATCCTACGCCGGCGCTCGCAGCTTCTACCGCTTTCAAGATTGCGTTCGCTCATTGACCGGCTTCGACCACGTCCTCCCCACACACCAAGGCCGGGCCAGCGAGCGGATTCTCTTTGAGCTGGTCGGCGGCAAAGGCAAGGTGGTTCCCAACAACGCCCATTTCGACACCACGCGCGCCAACGTCGAGCATTCCGGCGCCGAGGCCGTTGATCTGCCCATTCCGGAAGCGCGCGATCCCCGCAACCGCCACCCGTTCAAAGGCAACATGAACGTCGGCGATCTCGAGCGCCTCATTCAGCGCGTGGGCGCCGAGCGCATTCCTCTGGTCATGGTGACCATCACCAACAACAGCGGCGGAGGACAACCGGTCAGCCTCGCCAATTTGCGCGAAGTGCGCGCGGTGTGCGACCAATACAAGCTGCCGTTCTTTCTCGATGCTTGCCGCTTTGCCGAAAACGCGTTCTTTATCAAGCGGCGTGAGCCGGGGCAGCAGGACCGCTCCGTGCCGCAAATCGTCCGCGACATGTTCAGCCTTGCCGACGGCGCCACGATCAGCGCCAAGAAGGACGGTCTGGTGAACATCGGCGGTTTGCTGTTGTTGCGCAATGAAGCGCTCTTTCAGCAGGCCAGCAGTCTCCTGATACTCACCGAGGGATTTGTCACCTATGGAGGTCTGGCCGGGCGCGACCTTGAGGCCATGGCCCAGGGCTTTGAGGAAGTCGTGCACGAGGATTACCTGACCTATCGCATCCGCAGTGTGGAATATCTTGGCGAGAAACTCGTGGCCATGGGCGTTCCTATCATCGAGCCGCCGGGAGGCCATGCCGTTTACATCGATGCCGCCGCGCTATGCCCCCACGTCCCGGCGCATGAATTCCCCGGTCAGGCCGTCGTCTGCGGCCTGTACCGCATTGGCGGCATTCGCGCCGTGGAGATCGGCTCCGTCATGTTTGGAGGCCACGACAAGCCGGGAGAACCGGCGCCGAAGCGGCTGGAATTGGTGCGGCTTGCGATTCCCCGGCGCGTGTACACCCAAAGTCACATTGACTATGTCGTCGAGGCCATTGCCACACTGCATTCCCGCCGACAGAGCCTGCGCGGATTGCGCATTGTCCAGGAACCGCCCATGCTTCGACATTTCACCGCGCGCTTCGAGGAGATCTAGGCTTCGCCGCGCGCGAGCAGCCCTGGGCGCGCGGTCTTGCCGATCGGGTCACCTCAGTCGATATAGCCGAGGGATTTAAGCCGCCGACGCGTGGCGTCGTCGAGGGCAACCGTCTCGCCCTCGCCAACGTGCAGCGTGTCCTTGAGTTCTGCAGTGCGTTCAGCGTAAACATTCAGCAACCCGCGACCGCGCTCGATCAGATCGGGTCTGCTGAAGCTCAAGTCCGTGCGCTCCAGCGGATCCACCGCCAGATTAAACACCTGCTCCCGGCGACCCGTTGCGCCGCAAATGTACTTGCACCCGTCAAAAACGACCATGGACCGGTTTTCGTAATAAAGAAGCCCTGAGCCATAAGCAGGGGTCTGCAACGGCCCGCCCTGGACATCGCTCCACAATGGCTTGAGCGTCGCTCCCGTAAAATGCCCAGCAGGCGCAGCGACGCCGCACACATCAAGGATGGTCGGAACAACGGAATCCAGGCCGACGGGGGAACCCATCCGCCTTGCAATTGCATTACCCATTGCCGTCCCGGATTTGGGAAGTTTGAAGAAAAGAGGAACGTGCAAAAGCTCGTCATACAAGGAATGCCCATGCTCGAAGCTCTCGTGATCCCAGAGCTCCTCCCCGTGATCGCTGGTAAAGACCCACAAACACTCGCGATCCAGATTCATCTCCCGCAGCCGCGAGACGAGCCGACCTACCTCCTGATCGATAGCCCGCACCTCGCCTTCGTAGAGTTTGCGCAGATAGCGCCGCTCATCCGCATTCGGCATAAAGCGGCCGGAACGAATGTCGTCAGCGTACTCCAGCGACGGATCGATAGACGAACCGGGTGGGGGAGAGGGCCGAAGGTCCATCGGCGGAGCATACGGTGCATGGGGGTCAAAATAGTGCACCCACAAGAAGACAGGCTCGCCGGCATTCTCAGCCAACCATCGGCAGGCCAGTTCGGTCAAATCGCGTGCAATAACATCCGTTTTGAACTCTCCAAGTGCACGGCTGAGAAGCTCGCCGCCGACAAGGGAAATCGAGGGGCGGGGGTAAAACTCATATCGGTCGAACCCCTGATTCAGATTCGATTGCGGCCGCAGGAAGGGGTTGTCGCCAAAAGCCGCCGTGCGGTAACCGGTGCTGCGCAGGTGCTCAGCCAGCGTCGTCAATGCGGACGGAACGCGCGATTCCGGGCGCATGGCGCCGTGAACGTCGGGAGAAACGCCGGTCAGAAGCGACGCACAGGAAGGCAAGGTCCATGGTGCGCATGCCCGCGCCTGCTCAAATACAATGGATGACTCGGCCAGCGCATCAATGTGCGGCGTCAACGTGCTGGACCGGGGTGTACCGGATCCGACATTCGCGGATGAGCCTTCCTCCATGGGCGACAAGTTGTCGTATCCGGTCGCATCCCAGCGCAGCGTATCCACCGTGATAAGAATGACAGCCTTCACGGGAAGTCGCGGTCCCATAGAGGCCGCTGATCGCCGTGGAACGAACAACTCCCCGCTCATCAGCGGCGCCATCAACACCAGCACGGCAAGCACACAAACCGCCGGACGCCCCACAATGTGGCGCCGCACGATTTCCCTCATAGCATGCAGTCGCCATGCGGCAACTGCAACGGTAATCAGCACACCGGTAATCGCGGCCATCACCATCGCACCTGAATGCATGGCAACGTACGTCATAGCACACATCGCGATTGTGGCGCATGTGGCGTTGTTTGCCCATGCCGGAGCGAAGTCAGCTCGCTGCCAACGCCGCCACGCCGCTGATGCCGCGAGCGGCAGTCCGAGCGCCGCCACGAGAACCAGCGCGGACCTGGGTTGGAGCCCGCCCAAGAGCACCAAGCGCATGGCCTCCCGAAGCGCCGGCAGACACGGCACAAGAACGCACGCCATCGCCAGCCGATGCACGACGGCCGCCGGACCCTGAATGCGTCGCGCCGTGATTCTCCAGACTATCCAGCATATCGGCGCCAAAACAGCGCCCAACGTTGCCGCCGTAGCCGCAAAGCACAACGCCATTGCACTCAACGGAGTTCCAGAAGAGTACAGCAGCCCACTGAGAGCTACGTCAATCGACGCGGTTATGACGCACATAGCGATCACGGCATGACCCAGATGCGATGCCGTCATGCCTTCGCGGCTGTGCCGCTCTGCTCGTTGCATAATATTAGGATCCCGCACGTCTGGGGTGCGCGGTCCCACGAACTTGCCAATGGACATCTGCCGGCTCCTTCAGAATGCTGAGCAGGCTGCAAACGCCGCGCGCGTTGCGGGCCTGCCGCGCGTGTTGCGGCGGCATCAGAACGATTCACGCAGGCCCGACCGCAAATCACCGACCTCTGCCTCCTCACAGTCCGCGGCAACCTTAAAACGCCGTTTCGCGCCATGCCGTTGCTTGTGCTCTGCGATGACGCCTTCCATCAATTGTGAAAGGCGAGCCGCCAGTACGTCTCGACCGTACCATGAGACAGCTTCACGGGCACACCCGGGCGGGGTTTGGCCGGCTTGCCATTCCGCGACCAGCTCCTTAAGTCCCGCCGCGACGGAGTCGGGAGCGGGATCGCATAGCCTGCCGGCGTGCAATTCACTCACGCGCCGCCATACTTCCGTGGTCGAATGCCCGAGAACCCAGAGAGGCCGCCCGCTGGCAAGGTACTCAAATGTCTTCCCAGGAATAAGACTATCAGCGTTGTGCCCTTGGGCCGTTGGAAGCAGCAGCCAATCCGAGGCCATCATTTGCCTGATCGCTGCGGCATGTTCAAGTGCACCCGTTGCCACGACCTCAACGCCGCATTTTCGAAGTTGATCCAGCAAGCCGGGATTGACGGGCCCGACAAGAAGCAATTGGAGCCTCCGTGCTTCTTCGACATGGGTAGCGGCAAACTGCCTGAATCCTTCAAGAATGGATTCACCCAACCGTTGCCGCTCCAGCCGACCCACATGCGTCAAAACAAGCCGCTGCTTGGGACTGCCGCTCTCTTGCAGAACACCCTGTTTCTCAAGAGCCGGCGGGCCCATCATCCCGAAACTGCATTGCGCAGTCACCCCAGCACAGTTTGCAGTCGAGGTCGGTGGCGAGTGCCATTCACTAAAATCTTGAAGATCGACACCGTTGGTTATGGTATGAAACTTCCCAGGCTGAAGCGGAAGATGCGACGCCAAAATCCGGGCCTGGCTCGTGCTCACTGCCACAACGGCGTCCGCTGAGCGGAGAACACGATTCTCCATTCTGACATCCGCCCAGCGGCGCAAGCGACTGCATGGAGCATAAGTGCAGTCATCGGTCCACAAATCGCGGAAGTCGGCAATCCACGGAGTTCCGGTCAGACGGCTGATGCACCACGCCAGCAGGAGATTCGACGGCGGACTGTACGTGGCCACGATGACATCAACTGGAGAGCGACAAAGCCTCCTGTAAAGCTGAGGCAAACTGCGCAAGACCCACTCAAGCCGCTCGTCAGGATATGACAACAGGCGCAGGACTTTGCATGCCAGTCGACGAGGCAGCGACACTTGATCGGGCGCGTGGAGATTCCAGACATCCACACCGAGCCGCGTCACTCCCGCCGGAAGATCGGCGAGAAGACTCGCATCGCGGGGAAGACCGGGAAGGTTGTGCCCCGACCAAACGTCCACGTTCCAGCCGAGACGTGCCAGGTACTTGGCGAATTTTGCCGGGCGCTGCACTCCCGATCCGCCGGAGGGAGGGAATGCGCAGGCGATCATTAAGGCCCGACGTGACGCCCGCGAGCAGGGTACGCATGCTGTGTCGTGTCTTGACGGCATGAGGTGGTTCATATCCGCCGGCGCAATTCCCTTTATCAGGTCTGCGACACTGGACCCGTACACTCCAAGCGCGCCGGCGAAGCATCAAACCATGATTGACCGCCTTTCCGCTGCCAGGAAGTACGCCGTTGTCCAGAGGTGCAACACGCGGCTTTGTTGGAACTTTTGAATGACACGTTCGCGCCCCCTAAAACCCATTGTGCGGCGATGTTGCTCGTCGCTGAGCAGTGCGACAATGCCGGCGGCCAGGGCGTCCGGTCGGTTCGGCGGACCGACAAGCAGTCCTGTTTCGTTGTGAATAATGGCGTCTCGCACCCCTCCGACATCCGTGGCGACGACCGGCACGTGCATGGCGGACGACTCCAAGGCAGCCACTCCGAAGCTTTCACACACGGATGCCATGATCGAAAGATCCCACGGTGCCATCATGGACGGCAAGCTTGAATGTGCTTGAGGGGGGAGCCATTCCATGGCATGGTCAATTCGCAAGTCTGTCGCCAGTTGTCTGCACGCCGGAAGGTCAGGTCCATCGCCGATCATGGTAAATCGCACAGCAGGCAGAGTGTTTAGAACCTGGGCTACTGCGCGAACGACGTCAATTGGGCCATAGACCCTTCGAAAGCCCTTAAAGAAACCTACACGGTAACAGGCGGATGCGGCGTCACTCGCCTGGGCCGCAGATGAAGACGAGGTCGGATCCGACGAGCGTGCGCGGCCGCCTGCGCGTGGAGCCGCGTATCGACCGGGATCGAACAGCTCCGTGTCCACACCCAGTGGGATAATCTCGATTGACTCCTGCGCGATGCCGGCGAATTCGGCAATGTGCCGCGCAAAGGTCGGCCCCCATGCGGTGACTAGACTGGCATGTTGCAATAACTGAATGCGGGCTTCGAGCAAAGCGTCCGTCGGAGCATCCTCGCCAGGCGGCGCGTCAATGTCGGAACCCCAGGGCGTAGCGACAAGGCAGCCGCGTTCGAGGATGTCCTCGGTGAAACCCCAATCGTGCAGAAATTGGACATTGACAACGTCAAAATGCTCAAGGCATTCGACCAGATACTTTCGCCAGCGTTGGCGCCAACGCCCGGAATAGCTCCATGACAACGGCGGAATTGTGAATCGCTCCACGCGCACGCCCGGTATGGGCGCTGGATTGTGGGTCAACAGCGTGATGTCAAGTCCATGCTGCGCCAACCCTGCCAGATTGCGCTGGAGGTGAATGCTGCGGGCGTCGCCGAGAACGCACACTCTCATGGGGCGCTCACCTCAACAGCCAGGGGATTATCGATCGCCGGCCTCGCGCAATCGTAAAGCAGGCCGTGGCCTCGCTGCGACAGACAGGATTGCAACGCCCGTTTTTTGTCCGGCTGAAGGCTCCAGTCATGCTCGACCTGCACCATCCCGGTGGGCCGGTCCGGCGGGTCGATCACAAAACCTGCGAGGAAAGGCGTATCCACTTCAATGGCAAGCGTATCCGCATTCCAGATCCGGACATTGCAGACGTATTCGCCTCCGGCCAGCGGCAGGGATGCAATGGACAATTGCAATTCCTGATGATGCGCACCGATGCTGAGTGCGATCCCATCCCTTCCAGAATTGAAGCTCACCAGCACGTCATGCCCATTGTTGCTGAGATTCAGTTCCACGATGGCATTTTGAAGGGGTTTATTTGCTGAAAGCGAGATCACCGCTGTATGGGGCACGTTATGGGAAATCTTATGGGTTGCTCGATTTTGAGCGTCTTTGAATACGACGGAGTCCACGCGGATCGATGGCGTTTGCGTCGCCCCTATCGTGCGAACATCCGGCGAGCGAAGCAGGGTGCCCCGCTGGACGGCCTGATGATAGAGGGCTACTGCGCTGCGCGAACCCGTCAGCGCCAGGGCGCGCCCGTGTTCGAGCACCAGCGCGGAGGAGCAAATGGACTGCATCTGATCCAACTGGTGCGTCACGAAGACGAGCGCCACGCCGCCGTCCACCAGCTCGCGCATCCGCTGCAAACAGCGCAGCCGAAACGCCGCATCGCCAACGGAGAGGACTTCGTCCACCAGAAGCACCTCCGGCTCCACGTGCGCCGCGACCGAAAAACCGAGCCGGGCGTACATGCCGGAGCTGTATCGCTTGACGGGCGTGTCGATGAAATCCTCGATGCCCGCAAACGCCACAATCGCGTCGAATCTTGACCGCACCTCGCGGCGGCTCATGCCGAGGATCGCGCCGTGCAAGTACACATTCTCGCGGCCGGTCAGCTCACCGTGGAACCCGGCGCCCACTTCAATGAGGGCGGCCACGCGCCCGCGGACACTGACGCGCCCCTCATCAGGTCGGAGGATTCCCGCCAGCAGCTTGAGCGCGGTGCTTTTGCCGGCTCCATTGGGTCCGATGATGCCCAGCGCTTCGCCGCGCCGCACCTGAAAGCTGACGTCGCTGAGTGCATCGAAACGCGTGGGCTCGCACGCGGCTCGGCCGCGGCGCAGCAAGCGTCGCCACAGCCCGGCCATCGCTCCGCCCAGGGAATCGTGCGCTTGTCCACGGCGGAACCGCTTGGATACCTGCTCGAATTGCACGACGGGGGCGTCCATCAGATGCACTCCGCGAAACGATGAGCCGCCTTGCGAAATGCCAGCCAGCCCATCAGCAAGGCGCCTGCGGAGAATGCGGATACCACAACGAATGCCGACGGCGCTGCAATTCGACCCTCCACCATGCAGCTTCGGTGAGCCTCGACCAGCACCGTCAGCGGATTGGCGCGCATCAGCCGCGCGATCCATGAGTCGTCCAGCGGAACAGGAAACACGACGCCGCTGACGAAGAGCCCAAGCTGCAGCACGACGCTCAGCACGGGTTTGACATCGCGATAGAACAACTGCCCCATGGCCACGATCATGCCCAGTCCGGCGGTCAGCGCCGCCAGCGAGCCAATCACCACCGGCAGCAGCAGCAACCCCGCGCCGGGCCGGTAGTTCCACGGCGTTGCCCGATCGGTGAACGCGATCAGCAGGAATCCGACGGCGACCGCGATGCACCAATCCACAAGCGGTCCGAGCACCGCGGAAAGCGGAAACGCCTCCCTTGGAAAATACACTTTGGTGACCAGCGTCCGGTTGGCAGTGAGGCTCGTGGCGCACGCGGAAAGGCTCGACGAGAAGAAGCCCCATGCGGTCAGCCCGACGTAGGCATAAACCGGATAGGGCATGCCCAGGTCATCGCGAACCGCCACTCCTCCGCGCGACAGAATCGCCGCAAAGACCAGCATCATCGACAGCGGCACCAGCACCGCCCACAGCACGCCGAGCAGAGATTGCTTGTAGCGCACTTTCAGATCCCGCGCCGTCAGGGTAAGCAGCAGGTGCAGAAACTGCGCCGCGCGAGCGCGAGCCTCGCAGCCGATCGGACGGAATGTTGTGCCGGACAAGGGAGGGATTCTGTTCACGCGACGCTGCCCCTCAGGTTCTAGAAGGAAAAACCCAAGGGGCTTATCGGTCGATGGCTCGGTCGGGTTTCAAGGGCGCGGCCGACTCCACATCGGCAATCTTCGCCGATGCCCAAACCACGTCGATGCGGAAACGTCGGACACGGGTCGACCGTCGCGCAGACGGCTCGAGCAGGAAAGAGGACAACCCGGCCTCCGTCCGCGCCGTTTCAGCCTGCGCATCTCAGGTGTTCCAGCGGTGCCGCGTGGCAACGATGAAGTTGAGCATGTTGAACAGATACATGCGCCGCGCGACCAGCGCCGAGACTTTGGCGATGGTGGCTTCATCGGCCGGTCCGGTGTACCGCATGGCGACAAGATCCTCCATCAACTCCAGCCAGCGGCGCGTGCCCTCGTACTTGCGCTTGCGCTTGTTGTCGCAGTTCTCCAGCAATTCGCGGATTTCCATCTCCACGCGCCGCAGCTCGACCGCGACCTGCCTGGCCTGATCGTTGGGTTCCCACGGCTCGTACCCCGCAGCGCCCGCCGCAGCAACTTCCTGCGGCGCCGTATCGAGGTCGGTCGTTTCCGACGACGGTCCGCTCCCCGGCTCCTCGCCGCCGCTCGCCTCCTCCACGGCCGGCGGAAGCGCGGTCAACTCACCCGCGTGAAACGGTTCAATCCCGTCATCGACAAGGCGATTACCGGAGGCATCCAACTCACGATTAGCAGCATCGGCCTCCAACGTCCCCTCGAATTCGGAAGCCCGTGCGGAATCCGAGCCGGCGTTGGGATCTCTGGCGCTCTCCGCGTCGCCGAGCGCAGCTTCGTTCAATGACGGCACGGACGCAGCGCGGGCCGCATTCACGGGTGGAGTCGCTCCATCGTCAAGACGCGACTCGCCGTTGGGCCACAGGTTTTCGCCGAAATCGCTCATGACGTTCCTCGAACTCGCTTACCCCACGGCCTCCAGCAGCATCTCCGCCACGTCCACCTGCGGCAACTCCTCGCGCCCATGCGCGGCCAGCCCGTCGGTGAGCATCCTCATGCAGAACGGGCAGGCCGAGCTGATCGCATCCGGTCGCGTGGCGAGGAGCTGCTCCGTGCGGCGCTCGCTGACGCGCTGCGTGCCGTGCTCCTCCTCCTTGAACATCTGCGCCCCTCCCGCGCCGCAGCACAGGCCCCGGTCGCGCGTCGCCTCCGGTTCGAGTACCGTCAGGCCGGGGATGGACCGCAGCAGCTCGCGCGGCGCGTCGTAGACGTCATTGTACCGCCCGAGGTAGCAGGAGTCGTGGTACGCCACCTTCCGGTCCAGCCGCTGGATCGGCGTGAGCTTCCGCTGCCGCACCAGCTCGGCGAGGAAGCTCGTGTGGTGCACGACGTTGAATTTTCCGCCGAAATCCGGGTATTCGTTGAGCAGCGTGTTGAAGCAGTGCGGGCAGGTGGTCACGATCGTCTTTTTCTCGCAGCCGTATCCCGTGAGCGTCTGCACGTTGTTCTGCGCGAACATCTGGAACAGAAACTCGTTTCCCGCGCGGCGCGCCGGGTCGCCCGTGCACTGCTCCTCCCCGCCGAGAATGGCGAAGTCCACGCCCGCGCGCTGCATCAGCTTCGCCGTCGCGCGGGTCACCTTCTTGGCACGCTCATCGAACGACGGCGCACAGCCCACCCAGAACAGCACCGCCGCATCCGGCTTCTCCGCCAGCGTGGGAATGCCGAGATCCTCCGCCCATTTCGCCCGGTCCTCCGCGGGGAAACCCCACGGGTTGGCGCTGGACTCCAGCCCGCGAAACGCCGCCTGCAACTGAGCCGGAAACTCCCCGCGCTCCTGCACGAGGTGGCGTCGCAGGTCCACGAACTTGTCCACGTAAGTGATGAACACCGGGCACTCCTGCTCGCAGGCGCGGCAGCTCGTGCAAGCCCAGACCACCGCCGGATCGATCACGCCCCCTTCGCCCACAAGGTCCGTGCGCCACGCCGGCGCGGCTTCGCCGTTGCCCGGTTTCGCGCCCCCGCCGTTGCCGGACGAGGCGCCGCCCTCCTCGACGGCCGCCGCGCCGTTGCCGGACGCAGCCTTCGCCGAGATCAGCCCCCTGTCATGCGTGTAAAGAAAGTTGCGCAGGTCGATGGTGAACTGCTTGGGCGAGAGCTTCTTGCCCGTAATCGTGGCCGGGCAGTGGTCGCTGCACCGCCCGCACTCCGTACACGTGTAAAAGTCGAGCATCGCCTTCCAACTGAATTGGTCGATGCGCCGCACGCCGAGCGTCTCCTCGCGTTCGAGCTTGCCCTCCAGATCCTCAATCGGCGGCAGGCGACCGGGCGGATCGAGCGACTGAAAGAACACGTTGGGAATGGCCGTGATGACGTGGAAATGCTTCGAGTACGGCAGCAGGTTCAGGAACAGCAGCACGAGAATCGAATGCGTCCAGAACCCCGCGTGCGCGAGGAACCGCAGCGCCCCGTCCGGCAGTCCGACCAGCGCCATCGCCGCCATCGACCCCGCAGGCTCCGTGAACCACGGCGCGTGGGCTTCTGGACTGTCCGTGGGATCTTCGCCGGCCGCCAGAGCCGTCCCCGGCAGCTCTCGGGCGATGCGCGCCGCGTCGTAGGTGATGTCCGCGAGCATCATGGCGATGATGATGCCCAGAATCGCCAGCCCCTCGCGGCTGAGCGTCATGCGCGGCAGCCGCCGCACGACGCGGTAATACACGAACACGCACGCCCCCAGCAGCACGAGCACCGCGAAGACGTCCTTCACCGGCCCGTACACCTTGCCGAGCGGCTGGTCCGCGCCGAAGAGCCAGAGGTTGAAGCCCTCATCGAAGCCGCGCCCCCAGAGAATCAGCGTGCGCAGCAGCAGCGCGATGAAACCCGTGAAGATGAACATGTGCGCCAATCCCGCCACCGGGTAGCGCCTCATGCGGAGCTGGGCAATCGCGTAACGCCAGGTGCGCCGCAGCCGCTCGTCGATCCGGTCCCAGCGAGGCTGCGCCGCCCCGGTCATCAGCAGACGCCACCGGCGCGACGCCGAGTACGCGAACGCCCCCCACCCCGCAAGCAGCACCAACGTCATCCCCACCGCGCCCATGTGACCCTCGCGTGCAAGTGGTACGATCCGGTTCTTCGCGGCTCGCATGGTAGGTCCGGGCGCGGCGCGCTTCAACCACGATCGGGCAGGATGCTCGGCAAGGTCGGGTGCGGATTCGGCGATCAGCACGGCTCGCCTGAGAGCCGTGGGCGCAAGCCCACGGACCCGGTTGTGGGAGCATGTCACCGGGCTTGCGCCCGGTGCTCTGACCGCCGATCACTGACGTGTGGCACAAGCGCCTGATACAGCTCGATCATCTCCCGCGCGTGTCGCGCCATGCTCACCGCTGGCGCCACCTGTGCCGCATGGGCGGCGAGGTTTCGCCGAACATCGGGGTCATTCAACGTCCGTACCCGCGCCGCCAGCGCGCCCGCGTCGCCCGGTTCGTCAAGAATCAACCCGCTGACCCCGTCGCGGATCACCTCCGATGCCCCGTCCCATCGCGTCGTCACGCATGCCAGCCCGCTGACCATGCCCTCCAGCACCACGCGGCTGCACGGGTCGTAATACGTCGGATGAACGAGCGCATCCGCAGCGTGCATGAAGGCCGCAACGCGACTGCTCGGCCCGACGAAACGGACGCGATCCTGCACACCCAGGCGGCGGGCGGCGTTGTCCCATCGCGCTGAGTGGTTTTTCCCGATGACCAGCGATCGAATCGGCGTCGCCCCCTCGCGCACCAGCAGGGACAGCGCCTCCAGCCAGCAGGCCACCCCCTTCAGCCGATAGTTATGCGCCACCAGGATGACCAGCAACTCGCCGTCGCCCACGCCGTATTCCTGCCGAATCGTCCGGCGGTCCTCGATCCGCTGCGATGGCGACGCCACGTCGGGATCGACGGCGTTGTAGATCACACGGATGCGCGATTCCGGCAGCGCATAATGCTCGCGGAGCTGCCGGGCGACGTACTGCGAGATGGCCACCACAGTCGGCCCCCGGCGCGGATCGAACAGCCGGCGCTCCATCGAAAGCAGGTACCGCTGCTTGAGGTTGAGGCGATTGGCCAGGCGCTTCAGCGAGCGCATCGACGGGCGTCGCAGCAGCGCCAGGTTTCGCTCGATGCTCTCCGCGACCGTTCCCCCGCGCGGTTGATAGACCGTCGCGCTGCGGCAGGGCGAAATCGCGTGAACCACGTCGTATCCCACGTCACGCACGCGCCGGTCCACGCGCTGCGCGAACGTCGAGCTGCGCCGAGTGCGCGTCGCGGCCGCGCCGCTGATCGTCACCACGCCCAGCCCCGGCGCGGGCGACAACCGGCTGCGCGTGTACACGTCCACCTCCAGCCCCGCGTCGAGCAGATGGTGAAGGAACTGAAGCGTCGAGGTCTCCGCCCCCCCCCGCCAGGCGTCCAGCCATTCTGAAACCAACGCGATGCGCAACGTCAACCGTTCCTTTCAATCGCGAGAAGCCGCCGCTCCCGACGCCCTCATTCTCACGCGGTGCATCCTCTCGTACAGCTCGACGGACTGCGCCAGGACGTGATCATACTCCGGCGGAACCGCCTCCTGCTTCGGACGATACGGCTCAAAACCCGTGGACTTCTCAACCGCCGCGTACCAGTGCTTCGCCCAGACGCCGTCCGTGGCGCGCGGTCCGGCGGGCCAGGAGAGCATCGCCTCCGAAAACTCGATGCCAACCCGTTGGCACAGCGCCGTCAGCATCCCGCGCGGATCCTCCAGCACGTCGCGCGCATCGAGGATCGGCGGCGTCCTGCCCTCGCGGTCCTCGACAAAGCGGATCAGCTCGACCTGCTGCGGCAGACCCGTGTCGGAAAGCGTGATGCTCGGCGTCACCTTGATCAGCGAGGTCAGCATCTCGCGCGGATCGCGGATGAGGAAGGCGTGCGTCAGCCGCGCGAGCCAGGCGCGGTCGATCCCAGGCAGAAGGTGATGCGACATGTGCTTCTGAAAAAACACGCGCCGTCCACCGGGCACCGGACCCGTCAGGCATTCCGCGACTTTGCGCCAATCCGGCTCGTGACGGGCGATGACCTCCTCGCGTCCGGGGTGCGGCAGGCCCGTCGCCTGAAGGTAATGCGCGTACAGCGGCTCGTCGCACACGAACGTGTCCGCGCGGTTGCCCCACGCGCGCATCATCGCCGTGGAGATGTTGCGCGGTCCCGACCACATCGCCAGTCGCAGCGGTTCGTCAGCGCTCATGCCGGGCATCGTATCGCCGTCACGCTGGGTCAGTCACATCCGCCCTCGGCGGTTCAGTCGCATCCGCCCCGAGGCGCATCAGGGTTCCCCGTCTCCGAAGGAGCTGTGGCCTCCGCCGCCGCTGCACGCGCATCAAGGTAGGATTGGAGCATGATCGCCGCGGCCACCCGGTCCACGCGGCCTTTCATCTGGCCTCGCGTCAGGTCCGCCTCGCCCATCGCCTCCTCCGCGGAATGCGAGGTGAGCCGCTCATCCCAGAACTGCACGGGCAGCCCGGATACGCGACCGAGTGAGTGACCGAAAGCACGAGCAGCCTTGGCCTGCGGACCTTCGGATCCGTCCATGTTCAGCGGCAACCCGACGACCAGCTCCGCCGCGCCCCACTCGCCGGCTAGGTCGGCGATCTGCCGCAGAACGCGCTGCGCGTCCCGGGTCACGTCAATCGTGGTCAGCGGCGAAGCAATCCGTCGCTCCACATCGCTCAGCGCCACCCCGACGCGCCTGGATCCGTGGTCTATGCCGAGAAGTCGAGTCATGAACGCTCCGGTAGGTAACGCGACCAGCACCCCGCGTGCGAGGATGACGGAGTGCAGGGGCGGTGCGGCAACGTCGCATGCACGGCGAGTGGGCTGGAATACCGCATCCCCGTAGGGCGGGCTATGCCCGCCGATGGCGCACGAGGTGAAAACTGAGTACGCTCGCAGATCCCGAGGCGATCGCGCATCGATCGCGCACCAAGCATAAGAGGCGGGCACAGCCCGCCCTACGCCCTGCTCCGGGAGCGGCTGATCACTACGGCGGTCCACCTCCCGGCTTCGGCTCGGTCTCCCCCGGTTTCGGCTGCGACTCACCCGGTTTCGGCTCCGCCTCGCCAGGCTTGGGTTCCGCTCCACCTGGTGCGCCCGGTTTCGCCGCGCCCTGTCCGCCGCCCATCTTCGCCATCCACTGCATCATCTTCTGCTGCGCGGTGGGCAGGTCCATCGTCCCCTTGTTCAACCCCTCGATCACCTCGTCCAGACCGCCCAGCATCTTCTCGGCCTGCTGCGCTTCCGCGAGGATCTTCGCCGCATTCGGATCAATCTGCCACGCATCGTCCAGCTTGCGGAAGCGAACCTCCTCGCCGCCGTACATCGCCCCCAGCTTCCCGACCGCCTGCGTCTCGCTCTTCGGCGTCAGCGTGTCCACGCGCATCATGAACATCTGGTCTCGACGACCCTGAAAGGGGAGCATCGCCTTGATCGACGCCGACGCGCCGGGCTTGGCCTTCTCAAGCCCAGCGATCAAGCCCTCCAAGCGTTCCACTGCTTTCACCGACAGCTTCAGCGCCGTCGCCATGTCCGGGCGCTGGTCCTCCACGTAGAACGCAACGAGCTTGTGGATGTCGCCCGCCGCCGCGGCTGTGTTGTACGCCGTGATAAGCTCGCCGACCGCTTTGGCGGCTTCCGGAAAGTCCGTCGTGGTCGCCGTCGGCAACGGCGGAAACTCCGCAGGCTCCGACGCCGCCCCTCCAGCCGCCGCCGCCGCGCCACCGCCCTCGCCCGGCGCGCTACCGACGTCGGATGCCGCGCCACGGCTTTTGACCGGCGCACCGTCACCAGTCGCCTCGCCAGCCGCAGCGTCAGGCCCCGCGGCGCCTGCGGGCCGGTCGAAGTCGAGAGGCTTCAACTCCGCTCGTCCGCTGGCCAGCTTCTCAGGCAGGGCGTAAGTCGCCGCGGGAAGCGGACCGAGCGACCGGCCTTCGTCCCCCAGGTTCTCGGGAAATGTCATCGGCGGCGCTTCATCGCGACAGGAGATGCCGCCAAGCGCCGCGCCCATCAAAGCCAATGCCAAGCTGCACGCGCGACAGTGGTTCCGCATGTGTCGTCCCCCGCTCAACGTTCGCCTCCGCTCCGCAGCCTCTCCCGCTGGACCGCAACGCCTGCCCGTGCCGCACCCCAGGCCTCCGGGCCGCGACCCCGCCGGCTGGCCGCGAAGTTCCCCGCAGAATCAAGTCGTCACGTCGCCGCTCGTTCCGCACCCGGCTGCCGGCACCTGTGCCGCAATTCCGCCGGAATCCGCTTGTTGCGGCCGATTCCGCAGCACCGAAAAGTAGTCGTTCGCGGCAGCAAGGTCAAACGCAGGGCCGCAAGAAAGCAGTCCGGAACCGAGGCAGCCGCATTCGAACCTCGGACAACGGTACCACAGTCCGGCGGGTCGCACGCTCCGGCGGGTGGTACGCTCCGGCGGGTGGCACGGTCTGGCGTACTCGCCAGGCCGTGGCGGGCGCCCCGCAAGTCCACGCTCGCGAGCGCCACGGGTCCGCTGCTGCGGACCCGTGGCACCTATGAAGCAGTGTTTGTCAAGCCGCCGGTGCAAGGAATTTATGGCGGAAGTCCGCGCACGTTCCCTCTCGCCGTCGACGTCGGTTGATCTGCCCATCTCAGCCGTCGCCCGCCAGTCCGGTCGTGCCTTCCGCCGCACATTCTCTTGAGCCCCAGGCGGAGGGCGATCGCGGTGCAGCGAGTCACCCCGTCCAAGCGGCGAGGAGTTTCCCCGTCCGTGTGGCGAGGAGTTTCCCCGTCCATGTGGCGAGGGGTCTCCCCGTCCATGTGGCGAGGAGTCTCCCCGTCCATCGGGCGAGGGGTCTCCCCGTCCATCGGGCGGGGGGTCTCCCCCTCGCTGCGGCGCGTGCCCTCCACGGATCTTCGAGCTTGGGCCGACGTGGCGTGATGCGCTCAACCATCTATTCGGGGTCGTCCTCAAGGTCGTCACGTCCACCGGTTTCAGCTCGACAAACACTTCACCTTCACTGCGCCTGCTTAAACATCGTCGTCGCAACGTCGTCGTCTCAACATCGTCGTCGCATCGTCATTGCCGCGGCACGTTCGCTTCATCGCTCTTGCCGCTGTCGCACACGCTCCAGCACCTGGCGGTCTTGGCCCATGACGCACAGGCTGATAGTCTTCT
>CAZGJA010000025.1:0-43719 GCA_964526695.1 uncultured Phycisphaeraceae bacterium | reverse complement strand
CCACAATCCACAAATCGCCCTGCGCTTCCAACTCTCGACGCCCCATCGCCATCGCCGTCCTCCATGACCCGCCTTCGACACGCCCTTCTCCGATCATTATACTTCATGTGTCAAGAGGACTTTTACCACGGGCTGCTAGGGGGCTTGGCGCCGTTGAATCAACAAGCCCTGAGAGGGCGGTCGAGGGTTGAAGCGCCCTTTCAGGGCTTGCAGGGCAATGCTGGCCGCGCCTCCCCAGGGCGTTGCCCTGGGCTTGGGCTGAGGCGCCCCTTTGGGGCTACATTGCTACTGTGCGCTGGCCTCCATGCACGCTCACGGAACCTGCGCGAAGGTCCGATGCTCCGCTTTCGCTTCCGCAGCCTCGGTCGTGCGGGTCTGTGGCGCCCACACGCGGACCTCGCTGATCTCGACCGCGCCGGTGAGTTGGCCGCGCAAATCCTTGGTCAGGCTTCGCCTGCCGGGAAGCACGACGTATCGCTTGGTTCCGGGAAGCAAGGGACCGCGAAGCTCTTCGAACGTAATCGGCGCAGCGGCGAGCTGGTTCCACTCGTGCAGCGCCGCGCCGTCCTGATTGAGCAGCGTGACGCGCACGCCCAGCATGGAGACGATTTCCGTGCCGTTGTTGACGATTTCCACCGAGGGAATCAACAGCCCGGTGCCCTCGTCTTCGGCAAGCCGCACCTTCGTCACAATGTTCGAGACATATTCCGGCGCGCGGCGGTCGTGCAGCATGTCGGCGATCGCTGGCGGCAGCTTGTCGATGAACTCCGGCAGGTTGGTGACTGCATCCTCCGACAGCGCCAGCAGGCTCGTGGCCTTGTCGTCAGCCACCTTCAGCCCCACGAGCGTGATGACCGTGCCGGCGCCGATAGCGGAGACGGCGACAAACCCGATCGCCAGAAACAACGCGGTGAACGGCGACATTCTCTGTTGCGTGACCATGTCAGGATTCCTCGCTGAAACTCCGCGCCGCCTCGGCGCGCACCCCCTGCGCACACGGCGTCCGCGGATGGTTGACCCTTCGCACATCGCGGGGCTTTCGGCTCGCCGCCGCAGCGGTGGGCGAGCGGACAGGTATTCGGGCCGGCCCCGCCAGTATTTCGGGCCCTGGGCAACCGCATGCTGGCTTCGAATGCTGATGACTTCGAATCAGGGCAGTTGGGTGGCATGATCTGGCGTACTCGCCTGGCCATGACGGTGGGGCCGAGTCGGTTGGGTGGCACGGTCTGGCGTACTCGCCAGGCCGTGGCGGCGGGGTGACGCGGCGCCGCTTGGGTGGCATGCTCTCGCCGTACTCGGCGTCAGCCTGCGAATCCCCAGGTGCGGCGGCGCGGTAGAGTCGAGACGTGGCGCCGGGGTTTAGGGTGGGCGGTAGCGTGTTTCCGGCCCTTTCGGTTGTCGGCGCCTGAATAGCCCATCCGGGCGCCGTTTCCACGTCCCGCGCATCGAACCGGACAGGCGGATTTGCCGCATCCGGCTCTCGGACAAGGCTTCAGACTTTCGCATACGGCCCGCCGCCGGTCAGCCGCTCCAGGTCGAGCAGTCCCCGCGCAAGGAGTCGCTCCACGGGGTAGCGCTGGCAAACCGCCCCGCGCCCGAGCTTGTGCTGGCCTCGCAGCCCTTGACGCATCCGCAGCAGCACGTGCTGATTCACCGCCCGGTACGCCGGACGCACGGCGCCGAGACGGAAGTATCCCGTCCAGCCCCGCAACATCCGGTTCAGAAGCCCGATCCGTTCCGCGTGGCTGCGGTGACGCGGTGTCCGGCGGGTCAGCCGGTTGATCTCGTCGCAGACGCGACGCAACCGTTTCCGCGCCGGCCGCATCGTCAGATACGCCCGGTGCGTGCGCGTCGAGACGCGCCGCCCGAACGTGCACCCCAGAAAGTCGAACGTCTCCCGCGGCAGCGGGCACGGCCGTGTTTTGGCCGTATTCACCGTCAGTTTGAGCCGGTCCCTCAGGGTCTGCATCACGGTCATCGCCTGCGCGGCGGTCCCGCGACAGCCGATCACGAAGTCGTCGGCGTAGTTGACGATGTGCGCCTGGAGTCGTCGCGCGTATCCCATCACCTTCCAGCCCAGCACGAATCGGCGCCTGTCCAAGTTGGCCGGCAGCGGCAAGATCGCAGCGCCTTGCGGCGTGCCTCGATGTTCGTCCCGATTGCAAGTCGTTCGCGCTTTCCGCCCGCGTGCGTCGGTTTCCTCGACCGGCGCCTGGGCCATCGCGTGCTCACGCTGAGTACAGCGAGAGCATGCCACCCAGAATGAGAAGCGCTGCGGCTCAGGTCAGGCGCAGGGTGTGCGACCCGCGAGGCTCGACCGCTCCGATGGCTGCCGCGTGGACCACGCCCTTGCGTTGCAGAGCGGCAAGCTGCCTGTCGGCCTCGAAGATCGGCTCGAGGATCCGCAACGCCGCCGTCTGCACCACGCGATCGCGGATCGTGGGGATGCCCAGGGGACGCGGCTTGCCCTCCGGCTTGGGAATCCAGACCCGGCCTTGCGGTTCCAGTCATCACGGCCCGCAGGGACTTGCACCTCCAACAGTCACGACATGCCTGAGAAAAAAAAGGCCCGCCCGTGCAAGCACGAGCGGGCCCGACAAGTTCAGAAGATGGTTCACGCGAAGTTGCAAGGCGTCGAACGTGATCGAGACGTTTCGGTGGCGGCATTGACAGCCGCTCATTAATGTGGTCAAGCAATAGGCTATTAGTACGGGTCAGCTTAACGTATCTCTACGCTTACACCTCCCGCCTATCGACCTGGTGGTCTTCCAGGAGCCTTCCGAGCCGAAGCTCGCCGAGACCTGATCTTGAGTGGGGCTTCCCACTTAGATGCATTCAGCGGTTATCCTTTCCGTGCGTAGCTACCCAGCGATGCCCCGAGCGGGACAGCTGGTACACTAGAGGCACGTGCCTCTTAATCCTCTCGTACTAAAGAGACATACTCTCAAGTCTCATGCGCCCACAGCAGATAGGGACCGACCTGGCTCGCGCCGGTCTGAACCCAGCTCGCGTACCACTTTAATCGGCGAACAGCCGAACCCTTGGGACCGCCTTCAGCCCCTGGATGTGATGGGCCGACATCGAGGTGCCAAACGACTCCGCCGCTATGAACGCTCGGGAGTCATTAGCCTGTTATCCCCGGAGTACCTTTTATCCGATGAGCGATAGCCCTTCCACACAGGACTACCGGATCACTAAGACCTACTTTCGTATCTGCTCGATCGGTATATCTTGCAGTTAAGCCGGCTTATGCCTTTGCACTCGTCGCACGATTGCCAACCGTGCTGAGCCGACCTTTGTACTCCTCCGTTACTCTTTGGGAGGAGACCGCCCCAGTCAAACTGCCCGCCTAGCACTGTCCTCCGCCCGGATTCACGGGACGAAGTGAGGAAGCAAACAACAAAAGGGTGGTATTTCAACGTTGGCTTCCCAGCGGCCGGAACCGCCGGATCATCGCCTCCCACCTATCCTACGCATTTGGTGCCTGCGGCCAATACCAGGTTACAGTAAAGGTTCACGGGGTCTTTCCGTCTTGCTGCGGGTACGTGGTATCTTCACCACGACTACTATTTCACCGAGTCGGTCCTTGAGACAGTGCTCCAGTCGTTACGCCATTCATGCGCGTCGGAACTTACCCGACAAGGAATTTCGCTCAGGTTGTTACTCGCTGCGCTCGCAACAACAGAAACTAGAGACTGGAGACTGGAAACCAGAAAACTAGTTTCTGACCTCCTTCACTAGTTGCGTCGTTACGAACCAGGCGGGTGTGGTCATTTCTGCCACACTCTGCATGTCGCCATGCAGCTCGGACTATATCTTGAACCACCGAGGTGGTTCTCCGGCGTATAGTCTCTGAGGAGCCTTCCAGTTTCCGGTTTGCAGTCTCCAGTCTCCAGAAGTTTCCTGCTGATTGTCCGCACCGGACGGGTTGTCAGTCGCCTTGCGACGACTACCGCCGGATTCACGGATGTCCCAGCATACAGCCGGATACAGGCATGATGTTGCCACCATGCCGGGCAGCCTAAAGACTCAGGTATTCCTCGAACCTGCCAGGGACTTGAAACCGCTTGCGCCGCTTCCAGTCTCTGGTTTCCAGTCTCTAGTTTCTACCTTAGGACCCTCATAGTTAGGGCCGCCGTTTATGGGTGCTTCGGTCGCCAGCTTCACCTTGCGGCTGACCGGCTTCCTTAACATTCCCACACCGAGCAGGCGTCAGTCTCTATACGTCCACTATACGTGTTAGCAGAGACCTGTGTTTTTGATAAACAGTCGCCAGAGCCGATTCTCTGTGCCCTCCCCTTGCGGGGTAGGGACCCCTTTTCCCGAAGTTACGGGGTCAAATTGCCTAGTTCCTTAAGGACCGTTCTCTCGAGCGCCTGAGGCTACTCGCCTCGCCCACCTGTGTCAGTTTTGGTACGGATCCGCTGTTTGCCCCCGTCGCTTTTCTTGGTCCCCTCGCCTCGCACTTCGGCAACAAATCGGCCTCGCCCTTGCGGGCACCCTCACGTCATGTCGTGGGCTGCGTTTAGAGAAGACGCACGACGGTTTGATCGCACAACGGAGTGCAGGAATATTAACCTGCTGTCCATCGACTACGCCTTTCGGCCTCGCCTTAGGATCCGACTAACCCTGGGCGGATTTCCCTTCCCCAGGAACCCTTGGGCTTACGGCGACAGGGATTTTCACCCTGTTTATCGTTACTCAAACCGGCATAATCACTTGATAGGCCCGCCACCACTCCTTACGGTATGGCCTGTGTCTGCCTATCAACGCTCCCCTACCGATTAGAAACTAGAAACTGGAGACTGGAAACTAGAAAATTCACGGCCTCCACACACTTCGCGGGCTTCGCGGCGACGCTCATTCCCGAGGTCGTCGCGCCGAGTTGGATGACCAGCGGGCAATCAGCCCGTTGATCATGCGGCCGACCTCGCAATAACCGTCGTGCCAGCGATCAAACGCCTCCGGTTCGAGATAGCCCAGATCGCGGGCGTATTCGAGCCAGATGCGCGTTTCATCGCACGACCCAAGAGCCATTCTCAGATAGCGAACGACGTCTTGCGGTGATGCCTGTCTGCCCATGCCCTCGCCGATGTTGGAGCAGATGCTCTTGCTGGAACGTCGCAACTGCGACGCCAGCTCGTATTGCTCAAACTTCGGGAAGGATAGTGTGCGCCTGTGCACCGCAAGGGATAAATCGTATGCCTTGCGATACACATCGAGGTTGTGAAAAGGCATTCGCTGCCTTTCTAGTCTCCAGTGTCTAGTTTCTAGTTTCTAATCCCGTGGCTTCGGTACCGTGCTTAGTCCCGTTCATTATCGGCGCCCAATCTCTCGACGGGTAAGCTATTACGCACTTTTTAAATGGTAGCTGCTTCTAAGCTAACATCCCCGCTGTCTCAGAGAAAGGACTTCCTTACGCACTTAGCACGGATTCGGGACCTTAGCCGACGATCTGGGTTGTTTCCCTTTTGACCACGAAGGTTATCCCTCGTAGTCTGACTCCCGGGATAGTCATCACGGTATTCGGAGTTTGGTTGAGGGAGGTAGGCTGGTGGCCCCCTCGTCTCATTCAGTAGCTCTACCCCCGTGATGTAGTGGCCCGAGGCTAGCCCAAAAGCGATTTCGGGGAGAACGAGATATCTCCAGTTTTGATTAGACTTTTACTCCCCCCCACAGCTCATCCCATAACTTTTCAACGTTAATGAGTTCGACCCTCCGTGCCCGGTTAAAGGCACTTCAGTCTGGCCATGGGTAGATCAACTGGTTTCGCGTGCAAAGCATGCAACTGTGTCGCCCTATTCAGACTCGCTTTCGCTGCGGCTCCCCCGCGGAACGGGTTAACCTTGCTGCATACCTTGACTCGCCGGTTCATTATGCAAAAGGCACGCGGTCACACGCGCCGCAGAGCGGCATCGTGCTCCCACTGCTTGTAAGTGTATGGTTTCAGGTTCTTTGAACTCCGTTTGTAACGGTTCTTTTCACCTTTCAGTCACCCTACTTGTGCACTATCGGTCGTCGAGGAGTACTTAGCCTTGGAGGGTGGTCCCCCCGGATTCACACCAGGTTCCACGAGCCCGATGCTACTCTGGATACCCTCTCAACGGGGAGTCGATGCTTTCGCCTACAGGTGTGTCACCTTCTATGCCCGACCTTTCCAGATCGTTCGGCTAGCACGACTTTTGTAACCCCTCGAGGGTCCGCAACCCCAGGGTGCAAGCACCCTGGTTTGGGCTGATCCGCGTTCGCTCGCCGCTACTGACGGAGTCTCGGTTGATTTCTTCTCCTGCAGGTACTGAGATGTTTCAGTTCCCTGCGTTCGCTTCGACGGACTATACATTCATCCGCCGATGACGGCAGACGGTTGCCCGCTGCCGACGGGTTTCCCCATTCGGACATCTCCGGATCACAGCTCGTTTGACAGCTCCCCGGAGCTTATCGCAGCCTACCACGTCCTTCATCGCCTCTCGACGCCAAGGCATCCCCCATACACCCTTAGTAGCTTGACCACATTAATGAGAGGCTGTCCCTTACGGGAGCATCCCCGCCATCAATCGCCAAACCACCTTTGAGTCTCGATCTTTCGTTGGCCGCGACCTGCTCCAACCGCCCGGTGCTTTCGCCCCGACCGACCGGACAAATCGCGCGCCTCATTCGGCGCCTTCAAACCATGCGCCTGTTCCCATCAACGTTTTCCGGTTGCCCGGCGTCCGTCGATCGGACAGGCTTTCGCGTGTCGCATCTTCAATTGTCAAAGAACCTCTCCACCCGCGGTCCGGCGGCGTTTTTCACTCGCCGTCATCCCGCAGGTGGATCGGCAATACTAAGCCCCCCCGCCGACGCGTCAAGGGACCGACAATCTTTTTTTTTGAAATGGCCTGAACCGCAAGTTGCTCCACGTGAATGGCTACTCCTAACCGCCTGTAAGGAAAGCCTTTACGCCTGATCGTCGGGTCGCGTCGTCAGCAGCGGCTCGCTGAAGTAACGATCGCTTCCGCGACGGAAAGCTCGCGCGTGGCATGAGTTCGCAGCCGCGGTTGGGTGGCAAGGCTTCACGCGCAGCGGGTAGCCATGCCGTGCCGCGCCAAGGCCATCCCATGCTCACGCCGCGCCCATGATATGCTCACGCCGAGGCGATCACATGCTCACGCCGAGTACGGCGAGAGCATGCCACCCTCAGAAGCTTACGGCGAGCGCATGCCACCCTGAGCGGCTCGGCGAGTAAGTTAGAGCGTGCCACCCCAAATGAGTACGCGAGGGCCCTTCCCCAGCAAGAAGCGCCTCTCAGCTCCCCTCAGCGCGACGCACGCTCGTCATCACCACCGGCTCAACCAGAAGCTCGGGGCGACCGGCCGTGATCGGATCCTCTCGCGTTTCCATCGCCATGATCGCGTCGAGCACTTCCGTTCCCGTCACGACCCTGCCGAACACGGTGAAGTCGCCGTCGAGGCGCGTGTTGTCCTCGTTGAGATTGAAGAAAAACTGCGTCGTGGCCGAGTCGGGGTCGTTCGCCGCCAGCGCCATCGCCAGCGTGTTCAGCGTGTTGCTCAGCCCGTTGTCTTGCTCACCCTGCACGGCGTCATGCGTGGGATCCTTGAGGGTCAGACCGGACTCGGTGATCTCGTACCCCCCCCCCTGAATCACGAAGGGCTCGCGGCACTCCAGCGTCTGGAAGTCCAGTTCGCAACTGTATCGGTGGATCGTCACGCCGTCGTAGAACCCTTCGTCCGCGTAGCGCAGGAAGTTGGCGGTCGTCAGCGGCGCCTTCTCCGCATCCAGCTCAAGCGTGATGGCACCGATAGCGGTGGTGATCACGACTTGAGGCGACAAGTCGGTAACCGCTACAACGGACACCGTGCGCGTCCCCGTCACCGGCTCCACGGAACCCTCCACCGCTGCGGTCGCGGCAATACGAAGCGCGATGGTGCCAGGCTGCTGCGGCGTGACCGTCACCTCGTCCGTTGCCTCGCCGGACAGCTCGGCCTCGCCCGACACCACCGACCACTCAAAGGCAACGCCCGCACTCTGCGGCTCGGCGGAAACGAAGATGCTCACCGGCTGACCCGTTCTCGACAGGTGAAGCTCCTCGACGGTCAGCGCCGGCACGATGTCGATCGAATGCGTGTCGGTGGCCACTTCTCCGTCTGGTGAGACGGCTTCTGCTTGAAGCACGATCCGATCGAGTGCATCCGCCCCGAACGACGTGACCTCACCGGTCGCGCTGGAGAGATCGGCCGACCCCGAAAGAACGGACCACGTGATCGTGGCGTCATCAAACGTGGAAACAAACGCGGAAAAGTCCGCCTCATCGCCGAAATCGACGCTTTCCGGCCCGTCAATCACCACGCAGAAGTCCGAGTCGCACGCGTCCGGCGGCCCCACGCGGATCAGCACCCACTCCTCCTCGCGCGTGCCTGCGGCGTCCGTTACGACGATTCGAAAGGCATACTCCCCCTGCTCGACCAGCGCCTGCGTCGTCAGCGTCGCCGCGGTGAGGCTTGCATCATCGGCGAGCGCATCCACGCCGCTCTCCTGCGACCAGCGGTACAGGTAAGGCGCGACGCCGCCCGAGGCCGCCGCCGCAAGCGTGACCACGTCCCCCTCGCCGGCGATCTGCTGCGCGCCGCCCTCGACCTCAACGGCCAGTGCATCAGCGCTCGGCCCCGGCGTCGGCGTGCAACCGCCCGTCAGCGCCATTCCAACGAGCCATGCGAGCGTGCCGAGCCAAAGTCCTGCCGAGCTTCGACAAAGGAGATGCGAAGGTGCTGGTGAAAGTCCGCGATCGTGGTCGAGTGGTGCGCTCATGCTTATGCGATCCTCCATGTTTGGCGCGATTTTACGGAGCACCAGCCGGGCGGTCCATCGGCTGCCGTTCGACGCCGGCAATCGCGTCCGAGGCAGCGTCGCTGAATCTCCCCGCTCGCCTTAAGCCGGCGGCCTTCGGCGGATTTCCACGCGACGGGTGGCCCGGTCTGGCGTACTCGCCAGGCCGTGGTGGCGACGAAACCTACGCCGCTCCACGCAACACACGGGTCCGCTGCTACGGACCCACGCCGCTCGGACTTTTTCCATTCCCACCCCCGTCGACTCGTGCAGCCTAGCGCAGACTCATGCCGCCCGGCCCCTTGGCCGAAGAGAAGGCGAACTCGTCCGATAAGCGCCACGAGATGTTGTTGGACCCTTCTGCGATGCCCCGCATTTAGCAACATGGCGGACTGGAGGGTGCGAGCCTGCCGCCACCTTAAGACGCCCGCCCCCCTGTCCGAAAACACACCTGATGACCGGACCCAGACGACGAACCCGGCCTGCGCAGGGATTGCCGACTCCGTGAAGAAGAAGTCGAGCTCCGCCAATCATGTGTACGCGGAACCGCACGGGCGTAACGTCCCGCTTGCGGACACGCCGGACCGCCCGTTCCACGAGCTGCGTAAGCTCATGCACAACGGGCTGGCGATCCTCTCGCTGCGCCGCTGGGTGTGCTTCTTCCCCTTCTGCATCGCCACGGCGGGCGTGTTCCTCATCAGCCTCAACTACCCGCGCGTGTACACGGCCAGCACGCGGTTCGAGCGCCGCGACGACCCGGTCTTGATGGACCTCCCGACCACCGAGGGAACCGGCTCGTTTTCATACTTCCGGCAGACGCTGGAGCGCGACATCGTCGCCGCCGACGCGATGGCCGAGGTCGTGGACAAGCTGGGGCTGCTGCCCGACGTCACGCGGGATGAGAACGGCGCGCCGACGCCCGACTCGCAGGCCCGGCTGGAAGCCATGGGGCGGGCGATGGCGGGAACGATCAGCGTCTCCAGCAAGGAACGCACGCCCCACCTGGACCTCATCGAAGTGCGCTACACCGGACCGGATCCCAAGGTCGGCGCCCGCCTCGTGGACCAGGTGAAAAGCACGTACATCGAACGCACCCAGAAGCGCATCCGCGCCCTGCTGGAAAACAAGAAGACCTGGTACGTCACGCGGATGTCGGAAGCCACGCAGCGATTGACGCAAGCGCAGAAGGACCTCTCCATCATGCAGATGGAGAACCCGTACATCGATCCGCGCAACCCCGGATCGCTGAACGAGCGTCTCGAGGATCTGACGCGGGAACGCCGCGAATTCGAGCTGGCCAAGCGCACGCTCGAAATCGACTTAAGCGCGCAGGAGCAACTGCTGCGCTCCACGGAGATGCGCATCCGCATCGGCGTCGGCTCGGCCAATCGCGGCGCCTCCCTGACCTCCGGTGTTCTGCTCAGCGTCGAGGCCGTGCGCATCGCCAACGAGATCAAGCGCATCGTCGAGGAAGTGGACAAGCTGAAAACCGACCGCGGCATGCGCGAGGAGCATCCGCAGATCGTGCAACTCAACTCGGAGCGCGCACGCCTTGAGGAAAAACTCCAGACCCAGCGACTCCTCGACCAGGAAGCGGCGACCAATGAGGCGGTCGATTCGGTCCCCGCGGCGCTGTCGGAGGACAACGACCCCACGCTGGTCCAGTGGCGACAGGAGAACGACCGCGTCAAGATCCAGATCGACTCCTATCACCAGCAGCTCGAGGAAATCCAGACGCGCTGCGACTCCACGGACGCCAAGATCGAAGGGCTGCGGCACGCGAAAAGCAACATGCTCGAAAAGCAGGAAGCCTTCGCCCGGTGCACCAGCGAAGTGGACCTCGCCGCGGCGGAATGCGGCGGCTACCGCGACGTGCTCGGGCGCATCGAGCCGATCCTCACCGCCAACGAGCAGGGTCGCGCCGTCACCTTCACGGAAGACCAGCCGGCGCGAGGCTCATCCAAGCCGGTCGCCCCGGAGACCAAGACCGTCATGATCATCGCCCTGCTGATCGGCGCCGCCGCGGGCGTGGTCGGCGTCGTGATGGCCGAAGTCATCGACCATGTGTTCCGCAATTCGCACCAGGTCGCGCGATCCATCGGGCTGTCGATTCTGGAGACGATTGACGTCATCGTGACCACCGCCGACCGCCGTCGCAATCTTGTTCGAAGGCTCGTGCTGGCGCCCACGGCGATCGCCATCGGCCTGTTCATTCTGCTGGGCAGCGCCTCCGTGGCGTACCTCAGCATCGAGTACCCGGCGCACTACGAGAGCCTGCGCGGTATCCCACGCTCGATCATGGATCACGTCGCGCAGCGGTCGGGCGTCAAACCGGATTCGCCCGACGAGCTTAAACGCGACCCAGTGAAGACGATTGCCTCAACAGCAGGCGGGCGGTCTTAAGCAACGCCAAAGCCTGAGATCAAAGGCAACCGACACTCGCTTCCGCTGTCTCTCGCGCCGCGATCAGACCTTCCGTTCTCGACGCGCGGATTCTCTTGAGGTTGCGCCGCAGCGTGCCTTTGTGCCCCGGAGGGGCATCCGACAATAGCCCAGCGATTTATCCTCAGGTTTACCCACATTCATTAGGACATACTTCCTCCGGCGGGACTGGCTCTTTTTGAGTTTTTCTGGGGGAGATGAGCATGGATGCTCGGACGGATGGGGGCGGCGTGGGGTGTGGTGAATTGAATTTTGGCTGGGCCCGGCTGGGGGATGCTCGTCGGACGCGACGGCTCATGCGGGCGGCGGATCGGATGATGCGGCATCCGCAGGGAACCTCGCCGGACAAGCTGCACGAGCCGGACAAGCGGCACGAGCCGGCCGAGCTGAAAGGACTCTACCGCCTGGTCGATGAGGATCAGGTGACTCATGCCTCCGTTCTGGCGCCGCATCGTGAGCGGGTGCGGCAACGAATGCAAGCCTGTTGCGGCGAGGTTTTGTTGCTGCATGACAGCACGGAGCTGGATTACACGGGAAAAACCACGCTGATCGACCTGGGCTATGTCGGCAAGGGTCACCGGCAGCGGGGGTATATCTGTCACCATTCGCTGGCCGTGGTCGCGGGCACGCGTGAGGTGTTGGGACTCGTCAGTCAGATTCTGCACCGCCGACCGGCCGCGTCGCCGCACGAGACGCGCCGGCAGCGTCGTGACAAGCCGGATCGCGAGTCGCGGCTCTGGCGGGAGGGCTGCGAGGTCTGCGGCGCGCCGCCCCGCGCGTCCAGCGGTTCCCCGGAAACCGTGATCGACATCGCCGACCGGGGAGCCGACGTGTTCGAGTTTCTGGAGTACGAGCAGGTGCAGAACCGGCGGTACGTGGTGCGCAGCCGGCACGATCGCCGATGTCAGATCGACACGTTGGACGGTCCGCGCCCGGCGCGCTTGCACGACTTCGTGCGCGCCTTGCCGGCCTGGGGCGAAACCACGGTCGAGGTTCCGGCGCGTGATCGACGTCCGGCTCGGACGGCGAACGTGCGCATCACGGCCGGTCGCGTGAATGGGCTCGCGCCGCGCGACCCGCGCGGTCAACACGGCGACGCGCCGCTGACCGTGTGGGGGGTCTATGTGGGCGAGAACGACCCGCCCGAAGGCGTCGATCCTGTGGAGTGGGTGCTGCTCACCAACATCCCCGCCGAAACGACGGCCCAGGCTCGGGAGCGCGTTGAATGGTATGCGCATCGTTGGATCATCGAAGAGTTGCACAAAGCTCAGAAGACGGGCTGCTCCATCGAATGACCGCAGTTCACGACGTGCAAACGTCTCGAGCCGGTGATCGCGCTGCTCTCGGTCGTCGCGGTGGAGTTACTGCGCATGCGATACGCAGCCCGATCGCCGCAGACCCGCACGCAACCGGCGTCGGAGTATGTGCCGAAGACCTACGTGGAGGTGGTGTCCGCCTGGCGCTATGGGGCGTCGCGCGATCTAACGGTTCACGAATTCTACATGGCCGTGGCCCGCCTCGGCGGTCACCAGAACCGCAAGCACGATCACCCACCGGGCTGGCTGGTGCTGTGGCGAGGATGGACCAAACTCGAAAGCATGGTTCTCGGAGTGCTGGCCGTGGAGCGCGCGAGATGTGGGTAACCCTAAGCATGAATGCCTGGGCTATCCTCGGATGCCCCTCCGGGGCACAAAGGCGCGCCGTGTCGGAACCGCAGGAGAATCAACCCGCTGCGCACCAGAGTCAGATGGAGACTCATGAGGCGAAGATCCGCATTCCCGCGCGGATGGGAATCCGATTGTCATTCCCGCGCGGGCGGGAATCCAGCGGTTCGGCGATGCGCCCTGAACCCCCGCCTGCGCGGGGGTGACGAGGCGACAGCGCTGCTGAGGGCGATAGGCGCTGCCCGTGACGATCGGCGCTGGTCAGGGCGGTCGCCGCTACTCCTGCCTCTCGGCGATCTTCCTGGTGCTGGCTTCGCGGTCAGCGACTTCGACCAGCGTGTTTTGCGTTTCTCCATCGCGCAGAAAGCGCACGGGCGCCTTCGTGCCGGGGGGCGTGAAACCGACGAGCCGAACCAGGTGATCGGAGTTGCGCACCGGCTCGCCGTTGAACGACAGGATGCGATCGTTCTCGCGCAGGTTGGCCATCGCGGCGGGTTGGCCCGGTTCGACGTATCCGATCAAGGCGCCGCCCAGACGTCGCGGATTCTCCACGGGGCGCGAACCGGGCCAGGCGCGCAGATCATCCGTCGGCTGGATGCCCAGATATCCGTAATGAAACTCCCGCCCCTCCTTGATTTCATGGACCAGCCGCTTGGTGAACCGATCGAGCGGAACCGCAAAGCCCAGACCCTCGCTGACGCCGCTGCGCGACGCGATGGCCGTGACGACGCCGATCACTTCGCCGTCCAGCGTGAAGAGCGGCCCACCGCTGTTGCCGGGGTTCACCGCCGCCGACGTCTCGAGCAGTCCGCCGTAGTAGGACACGTTTGCCGTGCGACCGTCCGTCAAGTCGCCCGTCAGATCGCGCCCCAGCGCGCTGACCGTGCCGAACGTCACGGAGTTTTCACCCGTCACGGCCGCAAGCCCGAAGGGACTGCCGATCACCACCGACCACTGGCCGACCTTGACCTGATCCGCATCGCCGAAGCGGACGGCTTTGAGATGCTCCGCTTCGATCTTCAGCACGGCGAGGTCGCTGCGCATGTCGGCGCCGCGGATGACGGCGTCGAACTCGCGTCCGTCGTGCAGGATGACGAGGATGTGGCCCGCGCCGCGCACGACGTGGTGGTTCGTGAGGATCAGTCCGTCCGAGCTGAAGATGAAGCCCGTGCCGTGGCTGTCGCGTTTCTTGAGAACCTTCGGCTCGTCCTTGTTGCGCGGACCTTTCGTGACCAGGTCGTAGGTGCGGACGGCGACGACGCTGGGGCGATGCTCCTCGGCCATGGCGCAGAATGCCTGCTGCAACTGCTTGAGGTCGGCCAGCTCGATGCGCTGCTGCGCCGGAGCCTGCCCCGCGGCGAAGAACACGGCCCCCCAGACGAATGCGAACAATCGACGGCGCATGGTGATGCACTCCTCATCCGATACAGGACGCTCGCCCCGATCCGATCCGTACAGGGATTATACAGCGCCTCCGGGTTCCCGAATCTAGGGTCTTCGGGAGGATATTCCGGGGCCGCACGAGAGGCTGCAACTGGAGGGGGGCACGGTCTGGCGTACCCGCCAGGTCGTGGCAGAGTGCAAAGGGAGCCCGCCTCGCCAACCGCTCTGGAGCAACGCACGTCAAACCGGAAACGTGCCGAGCCGGCCCCTTGCGGCTAAGTAGAACCGCAGAATATTTCGCCCTGTTCCGTCTGCGCCGACTGACGGATGCTTCGGATTGTCATCGATCGGGCACGGAAGCGTGTTCGTCACCGAGTGTCGCGGGCCGCCATGGGCCGGCTTCAGCCGGACGGCTCTTGCCACCGCCTTCAGGCGGTGGGCGCATCCCAGCAGCGAGCCGCGAGCCGGGCTTCAGCCGGCTTGCACTCCGCACAAGGCAAGCCCGGCTGAAGCCGGCTCGCTTCATGACTTCGCCTCGCACCCCACCCGCTGAAGCGGGTGGCAAACGCCGGTCGGCTGAAGCCGATCCAGTCCCGGCTCATACGCTGATCCATACTCATAGCGCCTCCTATGGCGCCGTCGCGGATTCGGACCCCACGCATGGAAACGGGGCAGCCCTTCTGCGGCATCTACTTAGATGCGGCGCTCCCGCCGTGGGGCTTACGTCAGCTCCACGTCCCAGTACGCGGCGTTGACGAAGTGCTTCCACGACGCGTACCGCGTGTCCGAGAGCTTGATGTGCAGCATCGGATGGCGCGAAGGCTTGGCCGGACGACGGACCAGGTGCATGTGCGCCTCGTCCGGCGTGCGTCCGCCCTTGTGGACGTTGCACCGCAGGCAGGCGCAGACGATGTTCTCCCACGTGTTCGAGCCGCCGCGCGAGCGCGGGACGACGTGATCGAGGCTGAGGTCCTTGGTG
This sequence comes from uncultured Phycisphaeraceae bacterium, assembly GCA_964526695.1. Taxonomy (GTDB): domain Bacteria; phylum Planctomycetota; class Phycisphaerae; order UBA1845; family UBA1845; genus JABWBH01. The sequence goes on along the minus strand of CAZGJA010000025.1, from coordinate 28,428 downwards.
TGGAACTTGCGCCCGCAGTATTGACAGGTGTTCTCGTCGCGCGCGAAGAGGTTGCGGCGGTTGAACTTGATCTGGTGCCGCGGCATGCGCGCATAGGAGAGCACGCGGATGATCTTCGGCGCGGCGATGGGGGTGCGCACGGTGCGGATCCAGTCGTACCGCTCCAGTTCGAACTGCGCGCGAAAGGTGCTCAGCTCCGCCCAGTCGGCGAAGTCATACGAGACGTACTTCCCATCCTCGACGTGGATGATTTCCGCGGCGGGGCGCTCGTCCGCCAGTCGCTTGAAAAGCAGGGACAGCGCCCGACGCACGCTGATGATGCGCAACGCCAGATAGTGCGCGTTGAGCATCAGCACGCTGCCGTCGAGAGCGGAAGCCGGTTGCAGGCTGATTGCGATCCCCTCTGCGAAGACATCCTCCCCGTGGTCGAGGTCCGCAACGCGGACCGTTGAACTCCACGCTGTTGCATGGGATTCTAAGGCGGCTGCAGAGACTGGGCAAGCGAAAGTCGCAGGGTGGCACGGTCTGGCGTACTCGCTAGGCCGTGGCGGACAAGTGGCACGGGTCCGCGGAATCGTGGCGGGTGGCGCGGGTTCGCAGCAGCGGACCCGTGTGTCGGGGCGCATGTGCATGGGCTGGTCCATTCCCCACGGCCTGGCGAGTATGCCAGACCGTGCCACCCGAACCGAGCCTGTCCACTCGAACCGAGCCTGTCCACTCGAACCGAGTCTGTCCACGCGAACTGAGTTTGTCTGACCGAACCGGGTCTGTTCAAGCAGGAGGGGCTGATGGCGCTGGAAATCGAAGCCAAGCTCAAAGTGGATTCGCACGATGCCGTGCGGGCCGCGCTGCGCGCTCATCAGGCCGTGTCCCTCGGCGAGCATCTTGAAACCAACTGCCTGTACGACCTGGCGGATGGCTCGCTGCGACGACGTGATATCGGACTGAGGATCCGGGCTTCGCGCGGCGCCGCGGACCCGTCGGGCGAAATCACGCTGACGGTGAAAGGACCGGCCAAACACGGACCGTTGAAATCGCGTGAGGAAGCGGAACTGCGGATTGCGGACGGGGAAACGGCGGACCTGGCGCTGCGCCTTCTCGGCTACATCCCAACGCTGCGCTACCAGAAGCGGCGGGAGAGCTTCAGTCTGCATGGTTGCCGCGTGGAACTGGACACCCTCCCACATTTGGGAACCTACGTCGAAATCGAAGGCCCCGACGTTTCTGACGTACAGGCGCTGCAGCAACGGCTCGGGCTGGGCGGCCTTCTGCACGAGGCGAAGTCCTACGTGTTGCTTCTAACGGAGCATTGCGAACACTCCGGGGACGATCCGCTGCGGCTTGGCTGCTGAGGCTTCGCTCACGGGTGGCATGTTCTGGTGATACGGAGCATGTTTCGGGATGGGAAGCGTGTTCTCGTGATGGGTGGCATGCTCTCGCGGTACTCCGCGTGAGCATGACGCGGACTGATGGGGCGGCGTCTTGGAAGAAACGTGCGCTGACCGACGCTGCGAATGAGGCGGATCGCCCGATCAGGCCCGCAGCGAGTTTGCGTGGATGGGCTCGTATGCGGCGCGAAGGGCGCCTGGACTGTGCCACTCAGGGCACATGCTCACGCGGAGTACCGCGAGAGCATGCCACCCGCCACGAGAGCATGCCACCCATCACGAGAGCATGCCACCCGCCGCGAGAGCATGTTACCCGCCGTGGACGCGCCCGCGGCGGTTCCAAAGCACGACGCGTGTTGACAGAAACGCGCACGTTCTGAAAACTCGACGGCAATGACGGGCGGGCGATTGCGTTGCGCCCGAAGCCGGGAGGACTTTCGTTTTTTTTTTGGGGAGATTCAACTCTCTGGAGAGATGCAAGATGAAGAAAGCCGTTCTGATCGGCGGAATCGCAACGATGCTGGCGGGCCTTGTCTGGGTGCAGCGTGCCGCAAGCCTGCCGCAGGGCGCGCCATCCTACGCCGCACCGTCGCAAGCCCCTCCTGCGCCCGCTGCCGTGCTGTTCAAGCCCGTCAGCGAACTGGAACACCTGATGGAAGGGCAGGAGTTGCATTTCAAGGCCATCGACGAGCTGCTCAAGGACACGGCCGCCAAGGACCGTCTCAAGAAGATCGCCATGCACGCCGACATCCTCGCGGAGCTGGCCAACGTCAACACCTTTAACAAGGACAAAGCCGACTACAAGACGTGGGCGGGACAGGTCCGCGACCTCTCCTCGAAACTCGCCGCCGAGGCGGACAAGAAGGCCGGCGCTTCCGAGGACGAACTGAAGGGTCTGCGAAAGCAGATCAGCGACACCTGCGCGTCATGCCATGACGCGTACGATTGAGGCGGGGTGGCAGGCGGCGGCGTGGAGTTGCGGCGTCCCACGGCGAGCCGCAGCGGCGGCTCCGGGATACGATGCTCGCCGGATGGTAGATCATGAATCCATGGCGCTGGCGTTCCTTCGGGACCAGCTCGGCCCGTGTGCTCCGAGCCGGCTGGAGCACGCGCTGACCGTGCACGAAGAACCCTTGGAAGGGGAAGGGCCGACGAGCCTGTTCCGATTCGACGCCGCGCCGGACGGCGGATCGCCGCAGCGGTTCTGGGCGGCGGCCGGGGTGACCGAGCCGAACTACTACCCCGACTGGGGCCTCAGCGCCGACGAGATGTACAGCGTCCACGTCGGGACCCGCTTCATGCTCGTGATGGAGGTCGCGCAGGCGCTGGCGGAGCAGGTTCCCGACGCTGCATTCGAGTGGTTCACCGAGTTTCTTCGCCGCGTGGCGCCGGCGGCGCGGGTTTCCAACGAGCGAGTGCTGGCCGCTTTTGTCGTCGAGGACCAGATGCACGTCGTGGCCGAGGCGTATCTCGACGGCGAAAGCGTGATCGCCGTGGGCTATGAAGCGCCGCCGGGCATCTACCGCGACGCGCAGCTTCCACCGCACGTTATCTTCCGCAGGCACATGGGGATCGTGGTTCGTCGTGAGGCCGACGCGGAGAAGCGGCGAGCACACTTGAGGCGATGAGTGGCATTCATGGGTGCGCCGACCGGACCGCTCCCCGATTGGACTATTCACGCTGATCCCCTGCAGGGATTAGGCCGACGCCTGCGGGGCACTCACGAGTTGTTCGCGCTGCGTTTCGGCTGCGACTTCCAGCGGCGGTGGATCCACAGGTATTGGGCGGGGTCTCGCCGCGCCGCGCTCTCGATGGCCGAGGTGTAGGTCTGCGTGATCCAGCGGAGCGGATCCGGCTGCGCCTCCCATTCCTCCGGGCGGATGAAGCGCTCGACGGCGACCTCGTACCGGAAGCGGTCGCCGAGCCGTCGCGCGTAGCCCACGATGACCGGCACGCGCGCGTGCATCGCCAGCAGCCCGATCGACTTGTACGTCGAGGCCGGCCGGCCGAAGAAATCCACGAACAGCCCCTTGCGCCCGGCGTCCTGATCGGCGATGAACGCGACGGGGCGCCCGCGCAGCAGCAGCTCCTCGGCCACGGCGGTGGCGCCTTCCTTGTCCAGCAGCTCCAGTCCGTGCGTGGCGCGCGTGCGCACCAGATGCCGGTTGAGATAGACGTTGTCGAGCGGGCGCATGACGGCCGAGACGCGGAAGCCGAAGCAGGCCAGCAGATGCCCGAGCAACTCCCAGTTTCCAAAGTGCCCGGCGAGCAGGATCGCCCCCTTGCCGGCCAGCAGGTGACGCAGCGTCTCATCGAGGTTGACGGGAACGAGATAGCGATGCCACGTGGCGCGGCGGATCAGTTCCGGCGCGCGGATCAACTCGACGGCGAACATGGTCCAGTGCTCCAGGCAGCGGCGCGCGATGTCGTGAAGCTGGGCCTCGGAGAGTTCGGCGCCGTACGCGCTGCGCAGGTGTGCGACGGCGCGGTCATGGTGGCGCGGCATGACGCGCTGCCACCCGCGCGCCAGCGATCGCGCGACGCGCAGGTTCTGGTCGATCGGCGCAAGATGCAGCAGCGCCGAAACGAATCGGAACGCCAGATATTGAGCGTAGGCGACGGGTCCGCGATCCTCTTTCATGCGAGGCGTATCCTAGCCGTCCGTGGCGAAAGGCGAACCTCGTTGTTCCCGCGCAGGCGGCAAGCCGGTCTCGTCGCGGAGCGACGAACTACCCTCCGTCATTCCCGCGCAGGCGGGAATCCAGCGGCTTGTCGGCGCGTCCTGGACCCCCGCCTGCGCGGGGGTGACGATGGGATTGCGCAGTTCGGCATTCGGCCGCAGCCTGCCGGGAGAGCCAGACGCACATCCGCCACGGCCTGGCGAGTACGCCAGACCGTGCCACCCACGGCCCGAGCGTGACTGCGGCCTCCTGCTGCCCACACGCGGCGATTGACTGCGGCCTCCGGAGAAGACGCGAGCCGCGTCGCCTGGACCCATCGTGTGGGAAACAAGCGGCGCGGCTCGCCAAGATTACTTTATACGCAAGGCCTGAGGATGTTGTGCACCCAAGGCCTGATGAGGCAGCGTACACCACGTCCGCCGCTTACGGTTTCGTCAGGTCGGCGAAGCGGGCGCCGCTGGGCAGGGTGAAGTTGAACAGCCCGCCCATGGCGAAAAGCTGCCCCTGCTCGACGAGGTAGATTTCCACGCGGCGGTTCTGCGCCTTGCCCGCGTCGCCGGCGTTGTCCGCGATCGGACGGTATTCGCCGTAGCCCATCACGCCGACTTTCTGCGCCGCGTAGCCGTACTGCATGATCACGTCCGCCACGGCGATCGAGCGGTGCGCCGACAGGTGCCAGTTGGTCGGGTGCCGTGCGACCGTCTCCGCGCGCTTGATCGGCGTCGTGCAGGTGTGCCCGACGATGGCGACCTCGAAGCCTGCCGCCGCCTGCGAGTTGAGAATGTCCACGAAGCCGCGGATCGCGTCCTTGGCCGAGTCCTTCACCACGTCGCTGCCCAGGTCGAAGACGAGGTCCGCCTTCCACTTCAGGAAGCCGCGCTTCGAGTCGAACTCCACGACATCCGGATGCGCCGCCGCGAACTGCTTCAGCGCCGAATCGAGCGGCGCGGGAAGCTTGGGCGTCTCGACGGTGATGTTGCCCGGGACGGACTTGCCCATCTCATCGAGCAGTCGCTCGGCCATGCGCATCTTGTCGGCCAGCACGTCGTTGGTCGCCTGCAGGCTGGCGATGCGCTCGTCCTTGGCCGCCAGCTCCTGCTGCGCCGCGTCGAGGCGGGCGTTGAGCAGGTCCATGCTGTTGCGGCAGTCCTGCAGCTCCTCCTCGATCTTCTCGTTCTGGGCCGTGAGGTTGTTGTTGGCCCGCTGCGTTGCGCGCAAGTCGTCGAGACTCGCACAGCCTGTTGAAAACCAGATCGTCGCACCGACCCCCAGGGTCGCCATCCCAAGCACCCGCCGCGTCATGTGTTGATCCCTCCGAAGTGAGCTTCCGTGCCGCCGCGCCGACGACGGCTTGATATCGCATGATGCAACTGCTGATGAGGCTCGAAGCCGACGCCTCGCGATCCGAACGGAGCCGCGCCCGTCAGGAAGCGATTCTCCCTCCGAGCCGCAACTCCTTCGCTCCCTTACGGTCGCGGCCTGTAGCCACAACCCCGTGGTCACAGATCTGCGGCCGCTGCGCTGTCGCCACCGCTCCGGGGTCGTGTCTCAAAGGCCCGCGCCAAACCTACGACTATCCCCGCGCCGGGTATCCAGAAGTCGAACTACGCCCGCCGCGCCAGGAAGTACGCCACCGTGCCCGCCAGCCCCGCCACCAGCGCCGCGCCCGCCGTGAAGAACGCCATTCGCTCGTACAGGAACGGCAGCGGGTTGGGATGCACGCCGCGCACCATGCCCACCACCGCCAGCCCCGCGATCAGCATCACGACGATGCCCACGCCCATCGCCGCGGTCAGCGCCTTGGACACCGCGTCCGGACCAAACTCCACCCGCGTCGAGGTGACCACGCGGGCGCCGCCGGCGGCGCGCTTCGGGCCCATCGGCGCCACGGCCTGTTCGTCGTCGGTGGTTCCCTCGGATATCGCGTCTTCCAATCCCGCGCGCGTCGCGTCGCCCATCTCGAGCGTCGCTTCCTCCGCGGGAACGATCTCGTCGAGCAGCTCCGCGCCGAGCGAGGTGTCGTCGCTCTCGCGCGTCAGATCCAGAATGCCCGAGCCGCTGCCGATGCCTTCGAAGCCGACGCCCGCCTCGCTGACGTGCGTCTGCGCCAGCGGATCGACCATCTCGTCCAGCTCGTCGTCATCGAACACGCTGATTCCAACGGACGGAACCACCGTGCCTTCCTTATCTTTCTTGGCGCCGGCGCGCGTGCCGGCGGAGGTCTTGTCCTTGGCCTTGGAGCTGTCCGCGATGCTGAGCACATCGCTGCCGGAGTCGAGCATCAGCTCCAGCCCGGAGTCCGCTTCCGCCGGTTCGAGCACCAGCTCGCCCGTGTCCGCCGGCGCCTTGGCCGACGCGAGCTTGTCGATCTCCTCCGTCTTGTAATTCACCTTGCCCGCGTCGCGGAACTCGCGGATTTTTCCCTGACGCGCCATCTGCGTCAGCTCGTCCGCGCTGATCTTCAGAAGCTTGGCCGCTTCTTCCGCCGTGTAAAACATCTTGGCCATCGGTCCGCTGCCCCCCGCTGCCCGCGGCTACTTGTCCGCGTCGCCGTCTGATTGCTTGTACGCGCGCTGATCCTCGATCAGCCGCTCCACGTCCGCAGGCGTAATGTCGCAGACGTTGAACTGCTCAAGGTATCGATCGTACTTCCACGATCGCGCCGCGGCCAGCCTCATGCACCCGCGTTCCTTCTGGTATTCATAGCACCAGATGGTCATGCTGTCGACATCGACCATGTACACGCCGAACGCGCCGGAGGCAAGCTGCCCGCTGAAGGCGAACACCCCGCGCGAGCCGCCGCCGGTCAGCGGCTGCGCCCACGCCGGCGCGGACGATCCGCCGCCCCCGCGCGCCAACAGCGCCACCGCGATGATCGACAGCGCGGTGGCGATTACCCAGAAGACCGGATGAGGCCGCGGCGCGCGAGAGGCGTGCCACGCGCCGGAGTGGGTAGCCGCGCCCGGCAGGGAGGGCGGCGAGTCCGACGCTTCACTCGGGATTCCCCACGACGAAGGGACAGCCCCGTGAGCCGCTGGCGAGGGAGCGTCGCCGTGCACCGGTTGAGCGGGAGGACCGTTTGAAGAGGACTTCATGGCACGAATAATCCCGGTTTGATACGCCTAGTGTTCGACCGCCGTTCCACTCGGGGCACGCCCTGTGCCTTGTACGATTCCGACGCCGGCAGCGACGGCGAACGCGAGCGTTGTTGCCCGTCAATCCCCGCTCCGTCCGTGGCGGCCTCGTGCCTGACGCGGGAGGCACCCTATCCCCGAAGGCTAGACCCTACCGAGGCTTGTGGATTCTATCCTAAGCAACGTCGGGAGCCAAACGTCCGCGTGGCATGACGAAGCTGTCGCGCAGGTGGGTGCAGCCCTCGAGCTCGCAGGTGGGTCTGCCCTTCGGGTGGCGCGGCTGGGTGGCACGGTCTGGCGTACTCGCCAGGCCGTGGGGCTTGCGTCGCCCAGCAGCGTACCGGGCCGAGGCTTCCGTGGCAGCCGTTACTCAAACCGCCGCGGGTCAATCAAGACCGCCGACGCCGGAACGCCTGCGGCGAGCAGCGCTTCGACGTGCGGGCGCAAGATGTCGCGCTTCACCTTGCCCGCCGGGGACAGCTCAATGAGGCGGAGGCGCGAATCCGCAGCGCCGCCCGGAGCGCCCTTCGCATCCGGTCGAGCATCCCCGCCCGCAGCGGCCGCTTGTCCGCGATCTCCCTCTGGACTTTGCGGCGCGGCCGCGGGCGATTTCCAATCGACGACAATCTGATCGACGCTGACCTCTTTTCCGTTAAGCAGCAACTTGCCGTCCGTCGTGACCTCGACCGCTCGCGTGTCGCGCGGCGGCGCGCTGATGAGCAGGCTGCAGCGCGTTCCCTCGCGCGGCACGAAAGCCGGATCCGCGCCGAGCCAGAGCACCTCGTCATCCGCGCTGTGCGCCTCGCCGACGGTCATCAGCGCGGAGCTGAAGTCCACCACGCAGACGATCGTCCCATCCACGTCCGCGCCGAACGCGCCGTCCTCCAGCCGGTCCGATCCGGCGAACACCCACGGGATCGCTCCGATCTTGCGCGAGCGATCCTTGAGATCCAGCAGCCACGCCTCGACGGGAGCGGTGGCCTTGCCGAACGGGAACTCCGCCAGCACGCGCAGCAGGAGCCGATCGCCGGTGGGCGCGATCCACTGGTCCTTGGCCGCGTCGTAGCGCACGGGCGAGCCGGGCGTCAGACCGATCAGCCCCAGCGCCTCGAACACGCGCAGGGGCTTCGCCGGGATTTGCAGAATGCTCTCGTGCTCGCGCGTGCCCGGGCTGCACGCCAAAAGCTCCAGCGGACCGGCCCGCAAAACGACGCGGGCCTCCAGCTCGACGAGCGGAAATCGCCAGTCAATGACGACGTGGTCCGCGTAGTTCGCGCGATCCGGTTTCTTCTGCGGTGATCCGGGCGCGTCGAGCTGCGAGGGCGGAGGCGGCTTGGGTGCGGGCGTCGGCGATGGGGGCGCCTGCGAACAGGCCAATGCGCTGCTGCCGGTTGCGATCAGGCCGCCGGCAAAGGCCGCGATGGCCGCGACGAGGGCGAATGCGATGATGTGAATGTGCTTCATGGCTCGGTTATGCAGACGGGAAACCAACACGTCATTCCCGCGCAGGCGGGAACCCAGCGACTCGACGGCGCGCCCTGGACCCCCGCCTGCGCGGGGGTGACGATGAGAATGCCGGTCCAGAATTCGGCCACGACCTGCCGACTCGCTGCCCCGTTGCCTCGCCGCCTTGTCACCTCGCTGCCTTGTTGCCTTGTTGTCTCGTTGCCTCGCTGCCTCGCTGCCTCGTTGCCTCGTTGCCTCTTCCCGCTACTTCTTCGGCATGTCCAGCAGCTTGTTCAATGTCTGCAGGTCGTCCACGTACACCACCGTGCCGGCCGCGTCGAACTCCACCTTGAACGCCTCGCTGTGGCTGAACGTGTACGGGAAGAAGAACCCGTGCGGGGCCGTGCCGTCTTTGACCCGCGCGGCGATGGCGTCGGCGCTGTAGTTCATCTTCGGACCGTCCTTGATCAGCGGCTCGCCCGTCGTGGGGTGCTTGCCGGCCTCGATGAGGAGGACGTAGTGCCGCGGCGCCCCGGCCGCCGTGACCACCTGCGTCCACGTCATCCCCGCGGTGATCGCCGCCCGCGCGTTTCGCCCCTGCTGCGAAGGATCCAGCTTGCCGTACCCGCCGAAGTGATACACGGCGAAAACGCCTGCGGCGAAGAGCAGGACCAGAATGATCAAGGCTTTCATGGGCTTGGCTCCATGGGGAACGGGATTTCAGTGAAACGCCTGCGCACCATGATGCCGGGCAACGGCGGGGGATTCAAGTCGCGCGGAGCCGGGGAAACGCACGGAAAAGCGCGTCGAAGGCACGGACATCGCCTGCCGGACTGCACTTCGCCCGCGGGGCGCCCGTGGGTTGCCAGGGGCTTCAAGCCCCTGGACGTGAAGCGCCATGTGCTCTCTTCCGCCCGGAGAGCGGACAAGATTCACTCGAATACCGATTGCTCGTCGAACTCGATCCCGTGCTTGCGGAGCAGTTGGATGAACTCCGACTTGAAGTCCTGACGCTTGTGGTGTGCTTTCTGTCCGGCGTTGTAGGCTTCGACCCTGGGAACAACGGACTTGCTGACCGTGAACCCGCCGTAACCCTCCTGCCAGGAAGAACGGCCCAGCCGCGGAGACGTTTCATTGATCCGCTTTGATGATCTGCCCTTGATCTGCCGCAGCATATCCGTGTGCGACGAGTCCGCGCGGTATCGGATGAGCCGATGCACAGGGTCCGGCATGCCGTTGACCGCCAGGATCGCGCAGCGCAAGTCGCGCACGATGCCGCCGATGAACGGGTAGAGGCGCGCTTCCAGTTCCAGCGTGACGAGGCTCGCACAGAGCTTGGTGCTGAACACGGCATGATAGAAGTTCTGAGTGTACGCGCTGGGCACGGCTTGTCTCCGTCCGCCCTCCGGGCGGGGGCAAGAGAGGGGGTCATTTTGCAGGGACTGAAGTCCCTGGCAAGTACCGCGCGCCCTCCGGGCGAACACCGTGCATTCATGGGCTTCCAACTCACAGCGCTGGTTCCTGGGTCGGCTTCAGCCGACCGGTTGTTGCCCCCTGCTCCAGCTGGGCGGGGGAACGTCCAGCCCAATCGGGGAGCGGCACGCGCTGGGTCGCTTCAGTTGCAGCGCGTGCCTATTCACTGAGATTGATGCCGAGAATCGCGCTCAAGGCAATCAGTCCGACGCGCTTGCCGACGCGCTTGCCGTGGCGATTCAAGAACCGCTCGCCCGTTCTGAGGACCGGTTCATTCTGCCGAATCGCAAGCTCGTGCGAAATCAGCGTGAGCGTTGCCGAGCGTTCACCCGCTTCGAGTTCAGGGGACATGACGATTGCATTCTGGGCCTGCGCTAATTCAACGCCTGACATGTTCTTCAGGATTTCTTGAAATTGGGCAATCTCGATGTTCTTCAGGACTTCTTGAACTTGAGCGATCTCCATGTTTTACCTCCTGCTCCCGGTCACGGGAGCATAAATCTCTCTTGTCACGCCCCCATCGTCGCCGTTACCGTCGCGCTCCACGGGCCGGTCTCGGCGCGCGAGTTGATCCAGCGCAGCATGTAGTGCGCGGCCTTGCCGCCCTGCGGGCCGTCGTAATCGCGCGCGTACGGAGCGCGCGTCTCGACGGCGAGAAACGTCAGTTCGCCGGGATCGACCGGCGGCGGGCCGTCCACGTGTGGAAACCGCTCCCTCACGGTCGCGGCTCTGATCAGTTCCGCGCCGATCACGCCGGCCGGCTTGGCCCGTCGCGTCGGCGTAGATTCGTCGGTAAAGTCGGTGGTATGCCGCAAGCGCTGCGAGGCGTCAACCGTCGCGACCCCTGTGGCACCGGCTTCCAGCCGGTGAATGGTCGCCGGGCCGCTCACCGGTTGGAAACCGGTGCCACACGTCGGCTCCTTGTCGGGCACGGTGATCCCGAGCGCCGCCCGCTCGGTGCCGTCCACGCTGGGCGACGCTTGCACGCGGCGCTCACTCGGCTGGGTTGCGCAGCATCTTGATAATGTGCCGGGCCAGCCCATCGTTGACCTCCCGATGCCCTGGAATCGGCTGCGACACGCCCGTCTGCGGGTTACGATACCAATCGTGCCTGCCGCCGTGCCGAACCAGCGCGCACCCAAAACCCTCAATGGTGCGAATCAGGTCGATCCGCTTCATGCAACAATCAACTCATCGACCTTGCGAATACCGGGCAACTGGCCTCCGGTGAGGTCCGCGTAGAGGTCTTTCAGGTGCTCCTTGAGGTCGTCCAAACTCTCCCCTTGCGTCCAGTAATCCGGGAATTCATTGAAATAACCGATCCAGACCCCGTTTTCCTCCCAGTACACGAACTTGGCCGTTTGCATATCCGGACTCCTCGCCGATCACGCTTTGAGTATTCTATCGCGACGTTGATGGGCGCCGCAAGCAACCATTCTCGCGCCATGGGCGCACGGATGGTCCGCTGGGCCACACCGTGGCTCCACTCTTGACTCGCCGCTGCGGGCGACGCCCGCCGTCGCGTCGCGACGTGTTTCGCTTCGCGAAACGACGCCGTGTCAAGGGTCCACAGCCCGAGCGGGGGCCGCTCCCACGGATGCGGGGGATTATCCGAGCGGGCCGGGGCAATGTCCAGCCCGGTCGGGGAACAGCACGAGTGAGGCGGGGACCGGCACGAGTGGCGCGGTGGCATCTACGGGCCGCTCGGGGAGGTCTGCGGACGGCCCGAGGATTTCCCCGGATGAGCCGGGGAGGGCAACGGACGGTCCCAGGGAATCCGGCAACGCACCTCGCGGTGGGGTTGTCGTAAGGGTCGCGTGCATCGGCTAGCCTCGGTGCCTCGTGCTGAGCACGGCATGGTAGAAGTTCCGTGTGGACGCGCCGGGCACGGCCCGTCTCCGTCCGCCCTCCGGGCGAGGGGCAAGAGAGGGGGGCATTCCTACAGGGACTGAAGTCCCTGGCAACCACCGCACGCCCTCCGGGCGAACACCGTGCGTTCATGGGCTTCCAACCCATAGCGCCGGTGTTTGGGTCGGCTTCAGCCGACCCCTGATTCAGGCTACGGCGGAGACTGCGGCGCACGCCAAGAGACCTTCTGACCGTTCTCCGGCGAAGGTGCGGGCGCGTATAGCACTCACGGCGGCGTGCGCGCAGGGCGATACCCGCCCAGCCAATGCTGATCAGCCTGCACCGCTGCACTGAGTCGTGGCCGCTCGGCGGATCAGGTCGCCTCGCTGGTGTCTCCGGCGGTGACCGGCTCGCGGTCGGGTTCTTCCTTGCGGACGGCGGCGCGCTGGCCTTCGAAGTACAGGTTCTTCACCCCGTCTTCGTTGGTCTGCACGCTGACGACGACGCGGTTCTTTTCCTTGTACTCGCCGCGGAGGATGGATTCGGACAGCGAGTCTTCCAGGAAGTGCTCGATGGCGCGGCGCAGCGGACGCGCGCCGAACTTCTCGTCCGTGCCCTTGTCGATGAGGAAGTTCTTCGCTTCCTGCGTCAGCTCCAGCTCCAGGCCCTTCTCGCTGAGGCGGCTGGCGAGCTTGTTCACCTCGAGATCGACGATCATGGTCAGATCCTCATGGTTGAGCTTGCGGAACACGACGACCTCGTCCACGCGGTTGAGGAACTCGGGGCGGAAGTAGCCCTCCATCTCGCTCTTGAGCACTTCCTTCATCTTGTCGTAGGACACCTGCTCGTCGCGGCGCTGGAAGCCGAAGCTCTCCTGATGCGTGATGCGGTGCGCGCCGACGTTGCTGGTCATGATGATGATCGTGTTGCGGAAGTCCACGTGCCGGCCGAAGGAGTCCGTCAGCCGACCCTCCTCCATGATCTGCAGCAGCATGTTGAACACGTCGGGGTGCGACTTCTCGATCTCGTCAAACAGCACGACGGAGTAAGGCCGGCGGCGGATGCGCTCGGTGAGCTGGCCGCCTTCCTCATAGCCGACGTAGCCCGGCGGCGCGCCGATGAGACGCGAGACGTTGTGCTTCTCCATGTACTCCGACATGTCGAGCACGAGCAGCGCGTCCGGGTCGCCGAACATGAACTCCGCCAGGCACTTGGCGAGATACGTCTTACCCACGCCCGACGGACCGACGAAGATGAAGCTGCCCATCGGGCGCTTCGGGTCTTTCAGCCCGCTGCGTGAGCGGCGCACCGCCCGCGCCACGGCGCTGACGGCCTCGCTCTGGCTGATGACGCGCTTGTGCAGCTCGCGCTCCAGCCCCAGCAGGCGCTCGGCCTCGTCCTTCTCCAGGCGGGTCATGGGGATGCCGGTGATCTTGCTGACGACCTCGGCGATGACCTCGCCGTCCACGACGCCGTCCACTTCCTTGGCTCGCTCGCGCCATTCGCGCTGCACGTCCTTCTTCTTCATCTTGCACGACTCGATGGAGTCGCGGAGCTGCGCCGCGCGCTCATAGTCCGCGTTGCGCACGGACTCGTCCTTCTCGACGGTGAGCCGCTCGATCTCACGCTCGACTTCCGCCAGATCCGGCGGCTTGGTCATGCTGCGCAGGTGCACGCGGGCGCCGGCCTCGTCGATCACGTCGATGGCCTTATCCGGCTGGACGCGCCCGGAGATGTAGCGGTTGGACAGCTCGACGGCCTGGTCGAGCGCCTCGTCGGTGATCTGCACGCGATGGTGGGCCTCGTAGCGGTCGCGCAAGCCCTTGAGAATGAGGATGGTGTCTTTGCCGTTGGGCGGTTCGACGATGATCTGCTGGAAGCGGCGCTCCAGCGCGCTGTCCTTCTCGATGTACTTGCGATACTCGTCGAGCGTGGTGGCGCCGATGCACTGAATCTCGCCGCGCGACAGCGCCGGCTTGAGCACGTTGGAGGCGTCGATCGCCCCCTCCGCTCCGCCCGCGCCGACCAGGGTGTGCAGCTCGTCGATGAACAGGATGACGTTGCCCGCGCGGCGGACTTCGTTCATCACCGCCTTAATGCGCTCCTCGAACTGCCCGCGATACTTCGTGCCCGCCACCATCATGGCGAGGTCCAGCACGACGATGCGCCGATCCGCCAGCAGCTCCGGAATGTCGCCGCTGACGATCTTCTGCGCGAGACCTTCGACGATGGCCGTCTTGCCCACGCCCGCCTCGCCGAGCAGCACGGGGTTGTTCTTCTGCCGGCGGCAGAGCACCTGAATGACGCGCTCGATCTCGTTGGAGCGCCCGATCACCGGGTCGAGCTTGCCGTGACGGGCCATCTCGGTGAGGTCGCGGCCGAAGGAGTCCAGCGCCGGGGTCTTGCTGCGGCTCTTCTTGCCCTCGCTGGGCGCGGGCGCGCCGGCGCCTTCGCCCTCTTCGCTTTCCTGATTGCTGGCGCCCAGAAGATTGAGCACCTCTTCGCGCACGTCCTCGAGCTTGAGGTTGAGGTTCATCAGCACCTGGGCCGCGACGCCTTCCTGCTCGCGGAGCAGGCCCAGCAGCAGGTGCTCGGTGCCGACGTAGTTGTGGTTGAGGTTGCGCGCTTCCTCGATGGCGTACTCGATGACTTTCTTGGCGCGCGGCGTCTGCGGGAGCTTGCCCATGGTGACCATTTCCGGGCCGCTCTTGACCAGCTTCTCGACTTCGAGGCGCACCTTGCGCAGGTCCACGTCGAGGTTCTTAAGCACGTTGGCGCCGACGCCGGAGCCTTCCTTGACCAGACCGAGCAGAATGTGCTCGGTCCCGATGTATTCGTGGTTGAAGCGCTGCGCCTCCTGATTGGCGAGCGCCATGACCTTGCGGGCGCGATCCGTGAAACGTTCAAACATAACGACACCCACTCCTGGTCGGCATGGGCGGGCGGGGACGCGCGCGGTCTCAACGCAAGGACCGCGATCCCCCGCCGCCGCCGGCCTAATCTGAATCGGCATCGGCCCGCGCCAAGTGACGCCCGAGGTGACCGCAATGTCCGATCAGCCGATCCACTGGAATCGTAGCATTCAATTGCCGGGGCATCAAGAAAGCGGCTTCCGCGCAGATTCCGCGCGTTCGCCTGGCATCTTCGAGCGGGAGCCACGGTGCCGCGGGTGGCACACCCGTTCGGGCGGCGCGGGTCCGCGGAAGCGGACGCGTGTTGCCTCCGGGCAAACTCCCGCATCCAATCCTCCACGGCCTGTTCCCGCCTGCGCGGGAATGACGGAGTACGCCAGACCGTGCCATCCGCCCGAAGCAGCGGACCTGTGGAGTGCGGTCCTGTGCCGGCGAGTCGACTCCTGCGGGCTGGCGCGCAGGGCGGTGCGTGCCTCCATTGCGTCGATAATTGTCCGAACCGCCCTCGCTGGCGCGACGGGCTGCGATTCTGGCATTCGCTATTCGCTATTCGCCATTCGCTATTCGCTATTCGCTATTCGCCATTCGCTATTGCGCCCCGCCCTCGCTGGCGCTACGGGTTCGGTTTCCGGCTTTGGGGGATTGGGCGGGTCTCCACGCCGTGGCGATTCATTCAAACCGCAGCGCGTCCACCGGGTCGAGGTTGGCCGCGCGGATCGCCGGGTACAGCCCGCTGACGACGCCGACGAAGGTGGCCATGACCAGCGCCCAGACGATGCTGGACGGCGGCGTGTAGGTGTGCAGAACCTGCGTGATCTGCGAGAGCAGGTCGGTGAAGGCAAAGCCCACCAGCACGCCGAGCGCGCCGCCCAGCAGGCTGATGACGCCGGCCTCAATGAGGAATTGAAACCCAATGTCGAAGGGTCGCGCGCCGACGGCGATGCGCACGCCGATCTCGCGCGTGCGCTCCGT
The DNA here is from genome assembly GCA_964526695.1 of uncultured Phycisphaeraceae bacterium. Classification (GTDB taxonomy): domain Bacteria; phylum Planctomycetota; class Phycisphaerae; order UBA1845; family UBA1845; genus JABWBH01. The sequence continues at coordinate 12,574 of CAZGJA010000025.1, read as the reverse complement.
GACCGACACCATCATGATGTTCATGATGCCGATGCCGCCGACGACCAGCGAGATGCCGGCGATGCTGTACAGCACGATGGCGAACAGGCGCGCCACGTCGCCGAAGCTGCTCTTGACCTGCTCCTGCGTGAAAATCTGGAAGTCGGAGGGCTGCCCCGCCCGCAGCCCGTGCGACTCGCGCAGCGCCCGCGTCACGGCGTCGATGCACGACTGCACGTGCCGCGTGTCGCTGGCCCGCACGGAGAGCGTTTCCAGGAAGCGCATGCCCGTGGCGCGCTGCAGCGCGGCGATGGGGACGAAGACCATGTTGTCCACCTCGAACAGCCCGAGGATGCCGCGCTCCTCCATCACGCCGACCACCGTGTAGTTCCGCGTGTCCACGCGAACCTGGTTGCCCACCGCGGGCAGCGCGCCGAAGAGGTCTTCCTTCGCCTTGTGCCCCAGCGCGCAGACGAACGCGCCTTCGCCCTCGTCGTCCTGACGGTTGAGGAACCGTCCGTCCACGGCGTGATAGCTGTTCATCTCCGCGAAGTCCGCGCTGGTGCCGAGAACGTTCAGCGAGAGCACGCGCGAGACGCGCTTCACCTGCGAGAGCCGGGAGGCGTTCGGCGCCACGCCGCGCACCTGATCCGCCAGCTTGCGCCGGATGAAGTCCGCGTCGTCCAGCGTCAACGACGGCGCCACGGCCGTGCGCCGCCGCGAGCGGTCCGCCGTCCCGTTCATGACGAAGACCTGGTCCGCGCCGAGCGACTCGAACTGCTTGAGCACGTCGCGCTGCAGACCTTCAAGGATCGACACGGCCGAGATCACCGCCGACACGCCGATGATGACGCCCAGTGTCGCCAGCAGCGAGCGCAGAAAATTCGCCCGCAGGCTCCCAATGGCCATGCGCACGATGCGAAGATGAAAGACGGGATTGAACCCCAGCATGTCGCGCAGCATAGCGCGCCGCAGCGGCTGAGCCAAACTCCCCTGCGCTGCGCGGGGCCCCCAGGGTCCGTGACAGTTTTGGCGGGCTGGTTTTCGCCCCGGCAGGGGCGGCGGAATGTAGCCACGGGTGCAGGTCGCCATAGCGACCGAAACCCGTGGCGCCAGGCAGTCGTGCGAAATGCCGCCCCGCGAGGGGCGGAGGAAACGAGCCGTTGCACAAGACTCTCGCGGCGATGTCCTCGACCCCTCGCGGGGTCGCATTCAGATGCGCACCATCCCCACGGGTTGCGCTGCGACCTGACGGTCGTCGCTCCACCCGTGGCTACAACCCTTGGCCCCTTCAGGGCCGCCAATCTTGTCACGCACCCGTTGACGCGGGCCGCCGCCCGCGCTGCTTGACCGCGGTCGAGAGGGTCGCTACCGTTCCATGCCCTGACGGGCGGCGGAGTTGCTTACGGACTTAACGTCGCGGGGCCGTCCGTGTGGGCTGTTCGGGATCCGGATTGGGCCCCATCGTCTAGTGGCCTAGGACACCGGCTTTTCATGCCGGTAACAGGGGTTCGAGTCCCCTTGGGGTCAGTGCATCGCCCTCCGGTTTTCGGTGCAACACCGCCATGATCAACGCCGAGGTTGCCCGCCTCTTTGAACGCATCGCTGACCTGCTGGAGCTGACGGGCGAGAATCGCTTCCGCGTCAACTCCTATCGCCAGGGCGCGCGCTCCGTGGACGCCCTCACCGAAGACCTCGCCGCGCTTGCGGCTGAGAACCGCCTTCAAACCGTCAAGGGCATCGGCAAGGGTCTGGCCGAGCACGTGCATTATTTCATCGCGCACGGCACGATCGACGTCCTCGACGACTTGCAGAAGAGACTCCCGCCCGGATTGCCGAAGCTGCTGGAGATTCCGGGGCTTGGGCCTAAGAAGGTGGCGAAAGTTCACGAGGCGCTGAGCGTCAACGGGCTTGATGACCTCAAGAAGGTCATCGCCGACGGGCGGCTGGCGCAGCTTGAGGGCTTCGGCGAGACGAGCGTCAAGAAGATCGGCGAGGGCATTGCGTTTCTGGAGACCAGCGGGAAGCGCACGCCGCTGGGGATTGCGTTGCCGCTGGCGGAAGCGCTGCGCGACCGGCTCCTGAGCGTCGAGGGCGTGCGCCGCGTGGAGATCGCCGGGTCGGCCCGGCGCGGAGAGGAGACCGTCGGCGACGTGGACCTGCTCTGCGAGGCCGACAACGGCGAGGCCGTGGTGAAGGCGTTCACCTCGTTTCCGCAGGTGCGGCGCGTGCTGGCGTCGGGGGCGACGAAGGGGTCGGTCACGGTCGGCCTGTCGGATGACCGCGAGCTTCAGGTGGACGTGCGCGTCGTGCCGAGGGAATCGTTCGGCGCCGCGCTGCAGTACTTCACCGGCTCCAAGGCGCACAACGTCGAGCTGCGCGAGCGGGCGGTGAAGAAGAAGTGGAAGCTCAACGAGTATGGGCTGCTCGATGCGAGCGAGAAACGACTGGCCGGCGAGGACGAGGCCGGGATCTACCGGGCGTTCAAGCTGCCATGGATCCCGCCGGAGCTTCGGCAGGCGCGCGACGAGCTGAGCGGCGAGTTCGATTTCGAGTCGCTGGTGGCGCTGGAGGACATCCGCTGCGACCTGCACATGCACACGACCGCCAGCGACGGGCGCAACTCCATCGAGGAAATGGCGGAAGCGGCCAAGGCGCTGGGGTATCACACCATCGCCATTTGCGACCACTCGAAAAGCAGCGTGATCGCCAACGGACTGACGGTCGAGCGAATGAAGGCACACATCAAGGCGATTCGCAAGGCCGGCGAAAAGACGGCGGGCATCCGCATTCTCGCCGGCTGCGAATGCGACATCCTCCCCGACGGCTCGCTCGATTACCCGGATGAGCTGCTGGCCGAGTGCGACTGGGTCGTCGCCAGCATCCACATCGCGCAGGGCAAGGGCGGCTCGGGAAAGCTCAGCCCCACGCAGCGCACGCTGGCGGCGATCGAGAACCCCTACGTGTCGTGCATCGGACATCCGACGGGGCGGCTGATCAGTCGCCGTGAGCCGATGGAGATGGATATGGCCGCGATCGTGAAGGCCGCGGCGGATTCGCACACGATGCTGGAAATCAATGCCGCGTGGCAGCGGCTGGATTTGAAGGCGGAACACGCGCGGCAGGCGATCGCGGCCGGCGTGATGCTCTCCATCAACACCGACGCCCATTCCACCGGCGACCTGCGGCAGATGCGCTATGGCGTGCTGACCGCGCGGCGCGCGGCCGCGAGGAAGGCGGAGATTCTCAATACGCTGGCGCCCGCCGCTTTGCTGAAGCGCATTGGTCGCAAACGCGAGCGCCGAGGCCGCCCGTAACCGCATGCAGCGAGCCGCGGACTTAAGTCCGCGTGGCCCTTCCTATGCGAGCGGGTGGCACGGTCTGGCGTACTCGCCAGGCCGTGGTGGAGCCGGCGGGGTCTCTCGGATTCCGGGACGAGGCTCAAATGGGCGAACCTTCCGCTTGGCAGTCCGCGGTAGAAGTCTGCGGGTCTGACGTTTCACCCCCGAACCACATCAGAATTCCCGGCAGATGACCGGCTGGAAAGCCGGTCCCCCAAGCAGAAGTCCTTCTTGCCACGGACTGTCAGGGGAACGGCGTGATTCCCGCACGTCAATTCGCCACGATATTCACCAGCCGTCCCTTGACGGCAATGATCTTGCGCACGGTCTTTCCCACAAGTTGCTCGCGCACTTTGGGGTCCGCCAGGGCGACCTGCTCCAGCATCGCCTCGTCGGCGTCGGCGGAAACCATGATTTTGGCCTTGACCTTGCCGAGAATCTGCACGGCGATCTCGACTTCGTCGTCGCGCGCCAAAGCCTCATCATACGCCGGCCACGGCAAGCGCGCGATGCTGGTCTCGAGTGCGGACATTTCCTCGACAGCGGAGTCGGCAACATGGCGGGCATAGCCCGCCCTACAGCCCACCGAATCTCCGAGTGCGGCATGGGCTTCCAACGCGAGACCCGCATGGCGCAGGCGCTGGTGCAATTCCTCAGCAAGGTGCGGGGCAAACGGCGCGAGAATGCGTAGGAACGGTTCCAACACGGCAGCCGGGCGGCGCTCCATCGGCGTCAGCGCGTTCACGAAATCAAACAACCTCGCAATGGCCGTGTTGAACTTGAGATTCTCAACGTCTTCCGTGACATGCTTGATCGTCTTGTGCAGGATCCGCAGTTGCTCCCGCGTCGGATCATCCGCCACCAGAGCGCTCGACATTTCGCCGCTGTCCGCGTCAACGAAAAGCCGCCATATGCGATTGCACAGCTTGTACAATCCCCCGACGTCGCGCGTGTTCCACGGCTTGGACGATTCCAGCGGGCCCATGAACATCTCATAAAGTCGGAACGTGTCCGCGCCGTATTCCGCGATGATGTCGTCCGGGTTGACCACGTTCTTGAGCGACTTGCTCATCTTGGCGACGACCTGCGCAATGGGCTTGCCCGTGGCCTTTTCGATGAACTTGCCTTCCTCAGATTCCTCCACCTCGTCCACCGGCACCAGCGACTTGTCGGCTCGCTGGTAGGCGTAGGACGTGATCAAACCCTGGTGAAAGAGCTTGCGGAACGGCTCCAGCGTGCCCACGTGGCCCAGGTCAAACAACACTTTGTGCCAGAAGCGGGCGTACAAGAGGTGGAGCACGGCGTGCTCGGCGCCGCCGATGTACAGATCGACGCCGCTCTTGCCCATCCAATAGTCTTCGGACTCGCGCGACGCAAATCGCTGCGAGTTCTTCGGATCACCATAGCGCAGGTAGTACCAGCATGATCCCGCCCAGCCCGGCATGGTGTTGGTTTCACGGTGAATCCGCGTCGAAGCAGGCAGACCCAGAAGATCGTCCGCGCCGCTCGCCTCGCGCACGCCTGCCTCCGCCGCCGTGGTGTGGATCCACTGCGTCGCCTTGGCGAGCAGCGGTTGAGGCCGATCGCTTTCGACCGGCTGGTAATCGGCCATCTCCGGCAGGACCACCGGCAAATGCGAAGGCTCCACGGGGTAGTGGTTACCCTCCTCGTCGAAAACAATGGGGAACGGCTCTCCCCAGTATCGCTGCCGGGAGAAGAGCCAGTCGCGCAGCTTGTATTGCACGCGACGCTTCCCCAAGCCCTCCCGCTCCAGCCATTCAATGATGCGCGCCTTGCCCTCGTCGATCCTCAGACCGTTGAGAAACTCGCTGTTGATCGCCGGTCCGTCTTCCAGAAACGCCTCGCCTTCGAAACCCTCCGGCGGCTGGACCGTGCGAATGACCGGCAGATTGAACGCACGGGCAAAGTCCCAGTCGCGCTGGTCCTGCCCCGGCACGGCCATGATCGCGCCGGTGCCATAACCCATCAACACATAATCGGCCGTCCAGACGGGAATAGCCTTGTGGGTCGCCGGATTGGTGCAATACAACCCGGTAAACACGCCGGTCTTGACCTTGTCCGCGCCGGCCATGCGCTCCACGTCGCCGCGATTGCGCGCCGATTCCACATACTGCCGCAGCGTAGGCGCGTCAGTCTCCGGCGCCGGATGCGCCAGAACCTGCGCCACCAGCGGATGCTCCGGCGCCACGACCATGTACGTGGCGCCGAAAATGGTATCGGGGCGCGTCGTGAAAACGCGCAGCACGGGTAGTTCGTCACTCCTCACGGGTAGTTCGTCACTCCGTGACGAGACGGGTAGTTCGTCACTCCGTGACGAGACGGGTGATTCGTCGCTCCGCGACGAGCTATGTGCACCTCGCATCATCGTCGGATGCACAAAGGTCCACTGATACAGCGCCACATCCGCCACGATCCCCGCCTCGACGGGATTCTGGACCAGGTAATGCACAAACTCATTAAAGTAGTCCAGATTTCGAATAATGTGGTCGAAGCCCTTGGCGTGCCAGAGGTGCCCGCGAACGCCGCGCTGTTCATTGATCTTTGTCGCGGAAAACCTCTTCACGCTCTCCAGGAGTCCATCCAGATCGACGCCGTCATACGGTCTCACAATCCAATGAACGTGATTCGACATCACCACGGCCGCATATGTGCGACAGCGCTGGCTGTCGAAGTGCAGCAAGGCCGAGAGAACCTCGGTTCGCTCCCGCTCGGAAAGATCAACGCCATCTTGCGTGCGCCAGGTGAGAAAATAGGTTGCGCCAGGCAATCGCAGATGAGGCAGAATCCTGTCTTTGCGAATCAGGTCCGGCACGGCGCCGCGCAGATCCGGTGGATAGGGATCGCGGCCCACGAAATCCGGCGGGTCGAGCGGATCACGCGTGGAGGTGGTCCGGCGAAGAACCTCCTTGAGATCGGCGCCGGGATGGTCCCCGGGCCCATGCGCCGCCTTTTCGCAGGGTGCCGGGCGGCTCGCTTCGCCACGGAGTGGCGAAGTACCCATCTCGTCGCGGAGCGACGAACTACCCTGGGCGTCGCCCTTCGACGAACTACCCGTCTCGCTGCGGAGCGGCGAACTACCCGTGGCAGCCAGCGGGAAATCAATCTCCGCCCCCTCGCTGCGCCCGATCCAGTCGATCTGCTGCGCGCGCGTGCTCTCGGGCCAATCGACGACGTTCAGTCCGTCGAGCAGGCGGTCCGCGTAGGCGGTGATGCGGAACATCCACTGCTTCAGCGGCTTGCGAAACACGGGGAAATGCCCGCGATCCGACAGGCCGTCCGCCGTGACCTCTTCGTTCGCCAGCGCCGTGCCGAGTTTCGGGCACCAGTTGACCGTCTGCTCCGCGAGGTACGCCAGGCGGTAGCTGTCGATGATGCACCGCCGCGCGGCGCGATCGAGCGTCTGCCACGCACCGAATTCGCGCGCCTTGTCGGTCGAGGAATGCTCGGCCGCATCCGGGTTGATGCGCGGGCGCCTCTGCCCGCCCTCGAACTCGCGGATCAGCTCGTCGATGGGCCTGGCCTTGCTCTGCTCCACGTCGTACCAGGCGTTGTAGATTTCAAGGAAGATCCACTGCGTCCAGCGGTAGTAGTCCGGGTCGATGGTGGCGAACTCGCGCGACCAGTCGTAGCAGAAGCCGAAGCGCTTGAGCTGCCGGCGGAAGGTGTCGATCGCCCGGCGGGTGGTGATGGCCGGGTGTACGCCGGTGGCGATGGCGTACTGCTCGGCAGGCAGCCCGAAGGCATCCCAGCCCATCGGGTGCAGCACGTTGAAACCGCGCATCGTTTTATAACGGGCCACGATGTCGGTGGCGGTATAACCTTCCGGGTGTCCGACGTGCAGACCGGAGCCGCTGGGATAGGGGAACATGTCGAGAACGAAGAACTTGGGGCGCGCCGGGTCGAAGCCCGGCTCGCCGGGATTGGGGACGCGATACGTCCCCTGCCGCTCCCACCGCTCCTGCCACTTCGGCTCGATGACGGCGGGATCGTACAGGCCGGCGCGATCGCGCCGGGTCTCGGGTCTTGCCGGTTCCGGTATCAAAGTTCACTTCCTCGTTTCCGTTGGACGCGGCGGAAAAGGCCGAGTTTACGGGTGAATCGAGCGTCGGGCAACGGGCAGGCGGTTGGCGGCGCAACGGGGGCGGGTTAGGATGCGGCGCGCTGCGTGCGGTTCCGTTGAGCAGGACGCAGAGATGCCGCGTGCGGCATTCGCAGGGGCGGGGCAGAAGCAGATCGGCTGAGTGGACCAATGATCACATGGATCGAAATCGAGCGCTTCCGCGGCATCCTCAAAGGCCGCCTCGACGGCCTGACGCCGCTGACCATCCTCGTCGGACCCAACGGCTGCGGGAAGAGCACGGTGCTGGATGCACTGGCGATCGGAGCGGGACCGGATCATGGGGCGAATCTCTCTTATGTCCTGTGGCGGAACAAGTTCCTGGCGGACGCGGCGCGGTGGATTCTCTGGCGTGGCGTCACAGGCACCAAGGCGGCAATTGCGCTCGGACGAAAGAGAAGCCCCCGAAAATCAGCCACGATCGATGTGTTAGACCCAACGCACGTCCATGTGGCTGTGAGGACTGATGGGGGAACCGAGGTGGATGGCGGGGCGACGGCGGCGCGGCCAGCGATCCTTCAGAAATGGGTCGAGGGAGCTTGGATACCGGAGTGTCATATTATTGACGCCGGGGCGACGGTTCAGGCCGTCTCGCTCGTTGAGTTGTTCTCCCTGGCAAGCCAACAAGGGACACGGAAGCAGGCAGTCGAAATTCTGAGAAAGGTCGTTCCAAGCCTCGATAACGTCGAGCTTCAGACAGAGGCCGGCGTCCCGACTATTCACTTGGACTACGGCGACAAGACGGTCCCGGCATCAGTGAGCGGTGAAGGAGTACATTCGCTGTTGCGAATGTGTTTCGAGCTCAGCACACGGAAAGGCGGTCTCGTGGTAATCGAGGAGCCGGAGGTGCATTTGCATCCCGCAGCGGTGTGGCAGGCGGCAGGGATTATCGTTGCAGCCGTGCGCCGCGGAATCCAGGTGGTGTTTTCGACTCATAGCATCGAGTTCATTGACGGCATTATCAGCGAATGCACGAACGAGGATTTGCCCAACCTGAGTTTATTCCGGTTTCGGCTGGACGACGGAAGCCTGGTCCATAGCCGACATGGCGGCGAAGACGTGGCCTTTGCGCGAGAGCAGGTGGTCAACGATCTGCGATGACTGAATTACCGCGTGAATCACTGATCCTATGCGAGGGCTATCACGACCGCGCCTTCTGGAAGGGATGGCTCACGCTGTTGCGTTGCGCCGGTCCACAAAGCGATGCAGTATCCGGTCGTCCCCAGCGATTCCTCGATCCATTTGGCGAGCCGGTCAAAGGGGGCGAGTTTGGCTTCAAAGCGCCATCCGGACGATCCATCCGAATACAGCCTTGTCTGGGAAACCGAGTGTTGACCAAGCTGAGGGAGCGGCTTCAAGACAGCAAGACGCAACTTCGCGACCGAATCATCGTTAATGTCGATTCCCCGCAAGTTGCCGCCGACGGAATGGCGAACCCGCCGATTCAAGCAACCAACATCGTAGACATCGCAAGACGCATATTCTCCGACGCCGCACCCTCCGGCGACGACCGCGTGACCTGTAACACCGGTCAGATCGCCATCACCGTCGTCCGCTGGTCGGCGACCGAGTGCGCCGCCGAAGGCGTGCCGCTCGCTCAGACGCTGGAACGTCTTGTCAGTTGTGCCATCGTCGCGGCATATCCTGATCGTGGACCCGCGGTTCAACGTTGGCTCGACGGGCGACCTGGCGGGTCATCCTCCGAGGCCAAATCGCATATGTGGTCGTACATGGCCGGCTGGTACGCGGAGCACGGATGCACGGATTTTCTGGAGCGGATTTGGGATGACCCGCGGATCGTGAATCATCTTGAGACGCATCTGCGGGCATCCGGGGCATGGTCCGCGGTTGAGGCGCTGATCGCGTAGCCGGTTTCGTGACAGGGCGCCCCCATCGTTGGCGGCGCCGACAGGCACAGAGGGTTCACTCGCGTTATGTTCACCGCGTTCGCACGATTTCCCGACGGCACGGCCGAGCAGGTGGCTTCGCTGGAGGTGCTCGGTCCAGCGTGGGCGAAGGACGGCGTGACGCTCTGGGTGGACCTGGAAGCGCCGACGCCGCACGAGGTTGAGCAGATTCACGCCATCAGCGCGCTGGACGGCGCGTCGCTGGAGGCGTGCCTGCGGGAGGATCAGCGACCGCGAATCGAGGAGTTCGAGAACTATCTGTTCATTGTCATGTACGGAGCGTTCGCGCCGCACGAGGGGACCGAGTTCCAGCCGCGGAAGCTCGCCGCGTTCTGCGGATCGCGCTTCCTGGTCACCGTCCATCAGGAGCCGCTGCGCAGCATCACCACCATGCGCGACCGGTGCAGCCGCGTGGGGCACCAGCTCCTCGCACGCGGGCCGGACTTCCTGCTCTGCGACATCATCGACATGATGGTCGATCGTTACATCGAGGTCACGGAGCACTTCGAGCGGCTGGTCGAGCACCTCGAGGAGGAATCGCTGGACGAGGAGATCGACGCCGGCATCGTCCAGATGGTGTCCAAGATGCACCGCGAGTTGCTGGAACTGCGCCGGGCGGCCACGGGCAAGCGCGACCTGGTCACGCCGGTGGCGCGGGGCGAGTATGATCATATCTCCGAGACGCTGGGGCAGCGGTTCAGCCATTTGAAAGATCATCTGGTACAGGTGATCGAGACCATCGGCACGCTGCGCGAGCGCCTCGACGGCGTGCGCGACAACTACCACTCCGCGCTGGCGACGCGCACCAGCGAGGTGATGCGCGTGCTGACGGTGTACGCGGCCATCCTGCTGCCCATGTCCGTGATCGCGGGGGTTTACGGCATGAATCTGCAGACGTGGCCTCACGTGGACCATCCCCTCGGTTTCTGGGGGGTGCTGGTGTTCATGGGGTTGGTGGGCGCGTCGATGCTGGGGTATTTCCGCTGGAAGAAGTGGTTGTAGGGTCGCATCAGAAGATGCGGTCCAGCAGGTGCGCGGAGAGCCGGCGGAGCCCGTCATTCCCGCGAAAGCGGGAATCCAGAGGACTGAGACCGACAAACGGATACTGGATTGCCGCCTGCGCGGGAATGACAGGCAGCATGCTACCGCGGGAATGACGCGCCGACTGAAACAGGCTGCGCGGTTTTCGGACGGGAAAGGGATCAAAGAACGCATGATCTGGATGTGGATCGGGTTTATCGCTTTCATCCTCGCCATGCTGGCGCTGGACCTGGGCGTGCTCAACCGCAAGGCGAGGGTCATCCGCACGAAGGACGCGCTGATCTGGTCCGCGTTCTGCGCGGGGCTGGCGATGGCGTTCAGCGTGCTGGTGTACTTCATGTACGAGCAGCACTGGTTCGGCATCGGCACGGAGGAGTTTCAGCGCGCCGGCTCGGCGCTGTTGACGCTGCAGCGCGCGGGCGCGGCGCTCCACGAGCACGGCGACCCGCTCCTGCCGCACAACGGCCACGAGGCGGCCGTCATGTTCTTCACCGGCTGGGTCATCGAGCAATCACTGAGCCTCGACAACATCTTCATCATCGCCGTGATCCTGGCGTATTTCGGCGTGCCGGGGCAGTACCAGCATCGCGTCCTGTTCTGGGGCATCATGGGCGCGCTGGTCATGCGCGGCATCATGATCGCCCTCGGCGCCGCGCTGATCCACCGCTTCAACTGGGTGATCTATGTCTTCGGCGGGCTGCTGCTCCTGACGGCCGTGAAGATGCTGCTCACCAGGGAAAGCAGCGTGGAGCCGGAACGCAACCCGCTGGTGCGCCTGGCGCGGCGGATCTTCCCGGTCACGACTTACTTCGAGGGCGAGAAGTTCTTCACGCACATCGACGGGCGGCGGGCCATTACGCCGCTGTTTCTCGTGCTGCTGGTCATTGAAAGCACCGACGTGCTCTTCGCGGTGGATTCCATTCCGGCGGTGTTCGCCATCACGAAGGATCCGTTCCTCGTCTTCACGTCGAACGTGTTCGCGATCCTGAACCTGCGCTCGCTGTATTTCGCGCTGGCGGGCATCATGGACAAGTTCCGTTACCTGAAGATGAGCCTGGTCTTCGTGCTGGGCTTCGTGGGCATCAAGATGATTCTCTCGCATCATTTCGACATTCCGACGCTCTTCTCGCTGGGGATGATCGGCGGCATGTTGCTGATCGGCGTGGTCGCGTCGATGGCGGCGGATCGGCGATCCAAGGGCGCGGCGCCGGCGGAATCGGGATCCGAACCGTGAGCGTATCGCCGGGGAATCGCCCAGAGGAACCGCTGCCGCCGCCGGGTTTGTTCAATGGACTGGTCCGGAAGGGGTGGCGACATGCCAAGCGCGTCGTCATTCTCGTCGTCGGCGGGACGCTGGTGCTGCTGGGCATCGCCATGATCGTGCTGCCGGGCCCGGCGATCATCGTCATTCCGGCCGGCCTCGCGGTGCTGGCGACGGAGTTCGTCTGGGCGCGGTGGCTGTTGAAGCGCGTCAAGCAGCAGATGCGCAGCATGGGCAACGCGATCATGGGTACTTCTCGCCCGCCACCGCCCGGCGAGAAGCAGTAACGGATGCATGCACGGACGGGTGCACAGCCGCGGGCGCGTACGCAAGCTCGCGCGGTCGGGTGGCACGGTCTGGCGTACTCGCCAGGCCGTGGAGATCGTTGAACGATCCTCGCGTCGCCCCAACACGGGTCCGCTGCTGCGAACCCGTGCCATCTATGAAGCAGTGTTTGTCAAGCCGCCGGTGCAAGGAATTTTTGACGGAAGTCCGCGCACGTTCCCTCTCGCCGTCGGCGTCGGTTGATCTGCCCATTTCAGCCGTCGCGGGCAAGTCCGGTCGTGCCTTCCGCCGCACATTCTCTTGAGCCCGAGGCGGAGGGCGATCGCGCTGCGGCGGGGGGTCTCCCCCTCGCTGCGGCGCGTGCCCTCCACGGATCTTCGAGCTTGGGCCGACGTGGCGTGATGCGCTCAACCATCTATTCGGGATCGCCCGTCGACGCAGGCCGGGCCTGGAACGTCGATGCGGGCGTCGCCATGAAAAAGACATATGAAGGACGCCGCCATTCACCCTGGCGACGGTCGATAATGGGATCGCCGTCATGGCACGGGTCGGGGTCGTCCTCAAGGTCGTCACGTCCACCGGTTTCAGCTCGACAAACACTTCACCTTCACTGCGCCTGCTT
>CAZGJA010000024.1:0-90718 GCA_964526695.1 uncultured Phycisphaeraceae bacterium | reverse complement strand
GGCCCCTCCCTGGGAGGGAGGGGAGTTGAAGAACCCTCCCCCGACCCCTCCCTGGGAGGGAGGGGGGTTCTCCATGCGACCCGACGCGCCAGCATGGTCGATGAGGTATTGTAAATACCCCGTCAGCTTCACCGACTTCTCGCGCAGCGCCGTCATGCCCACTTCGTCGAAGATCGCCAGCGACGCCTTCAGCGCGGCCATCGACAGGATCGGCGGATTGGAGAGCTGCCAGGCGTCCGCCGAGGCGACGGGGACGAACTCGCTATTGAGGTGCATGCGGAAGCGCGTCGCAGGGTCGTTGCCCCACCAGCCGCCCAGCCGCGGCAGCGACGTGTCGCGGTGATGTCGCTCGTGCACGAAGCACCCCGCCACCGAGCCGGGCCCGCAGTTGAGATACTTGTACGTGCACCAGGCCGCGAAATCCACGTCCCAGTCGTGCAGCCGCAGCGGCACGTTGCCTGCGGCATGCGCCAGGTCCAGCCCAACGACGCACCCCCTCGCCCGCGCCGCCCGCGCGAGCCGCTCCAGGTCGAACACCTGCCCGCTGAAGTAATTCACCGCGCCCAGCAGCACCAGCGCGATCCGCTCCCCCTCGCGCTCGATCAGCGCTTCGACATCCTCCGTGCGCAGCGTGTGCTCCCCCTCGCGCGGCCGGGCGATCAGCAGCGCCGCATCCGGGTCCAGTCCGTGAAATCGCATCTGGGTGCGCACGGCATACGTGTCGGAAGGGAACGAGGCGTCCTCCATGAGGATCTTGAACCGCTGCGGCGTCGGGCGGTAGAAGCTGACCATCATCAGGTGCAGGTTGACGGTCAGGCCGTTCATGTGCACGACTTCGCTCGGCAGCGCCCCGACGAGCCTCGCGCCGCCCTCGCGCAGGACTTCGTGATACGAATACCACGGCGTGCGCCCGTCGAAGTGCGCGTCCACCGCCAGCCGCGCCCAGTCCTCCAGCTCCTGCTCGATCGCCGCGCGCACGGTCCTGGGCTGCAACCCCAGCGAGTTCCCGCAGAAGTAGATCGCCGGCGACCCGTCGCTGCGCAGGGGGAGGTGAAAGCCGTCGCGCCACCGCGCCAGCGGATCCGCGAGGTCCAGCTCGCGCGCAAAAGACTCGTCGCTGCGATAATCGATGGTCGCGGACGCCTGTGCCGACATGGCGGGATTTTAGAGCGTGCCGCACAAGTGGGTAGCCCACAGGCGGGAACGCCGCACCCATGGCGCAAGGTCGCGCCGTCCCCGCGCGCAGGTCGGCTCGCCGTTCCTCGCACGCCGAGCGCCTCAGCCCGCTTCGACCCCGGCGCGCTTCACGCGGTCGCCCGGGCCGGACGATCCTCAATCACCAGCTTCGACATCAGCCACAACTCCGCCACCAGCAGCACCACGGCGATGGGCATCATGGCGTAACCCGCGAAGTCGTGGAAAAACGTCTCGACCGCCTTGCTGCCGTCCGTCGCCAGCAGCAGCCAGGCCGTGGACACGACGCGGACGACGTTGCAGGCGATGGCCACGGGCACGCTCGAAATCACCAGCGCCGCCCGCTGCCACCGCGGACGCCGGATCGACAGCGCCAGGAACGACGCCACGATCACAAAGGTGGTCATCATCCGCAGCCCGCTGCACGCCTCGACCACGCCGACCTGCACGCGATCGTTGAGCGTTAGGATGTTCCCCTCGCGGCGCACGGCGATGCCCATCAGCTCGAGCACGAAGTTCGCGGCGGACGTGGCTTGGTTCTGCATCGGGCCGGAAATCTCGTTGTGCACGCTGCCCGGAAGCGGCGCCATCAGAAACAGGAACACGAGGATCCACCCGATGCGGCGAAAGACCGGCAGCCCGCCGATCAGCAGCACCACGCCGATCGTCTCCACCACGAGGGCGTAGCGCTCCACGGATTGACGCAGGTGGTTAAGCCCCCAGTACCGCGCCGCCTCCGCCGCCAGAATCAGCGCCACGGCCCCCCAGAACGGCGCGGCGCGGACATCGGAACACTGCTTTCGCTTCTCCCAGATCAGGTACGCGGCCACGGCCGGCACGAACATGCCCGCCGAGTAGTCCTCGTTCGAGGCCCAGTCGCGCGCCAATTCCTCAAGCACGGGCCAGTAGGACCAGACGAGCATCGCCAGCACGGCGGCGAGAACCCACGCGAGCTGCCGGCCGGCGCGATGCGACTGCGGTCCTCCGCAACCCGGCAAGCGCGCATCCTCGCTCGTCGAGGCGCGCTCGACCGCGGAACCTGCGGGAGCCTGGCGGCTGGGATCCGTGGCCGTGCGATCCGCGGTGCAGTCCGCGTTGCCTGTTGGCGCGGGTGCGGGGTGAGGGGTGCTCATGGCGTGTTCCCTCCTGCGGCCTGCGATTCCGTGACGCCGGCTTGATCCAGTCGCGGCATGAGGGCCAGGATGTCGCCAGCCGACGCCAGCGCGAGGCGCTGCACCGTTTGCATCGCCCGCTCGACGCCGTCAGAAGTGTCAGGCGCATGGCACTCGATCTGGACGCGCGCCGCGTAATGCGCCCGGCTCGATCCGCGCAGCGCCGCGTCGAGAAGCCAGTCCACGTCCGCGCCGCGCTGGCCGTCGGCGATGTAATAGTGCAGCACCACGGTCACGCGCGGGCTCAGCTCGCCCTTGCGGAAGCGAAACAGCCGGCAGGGCAGCTTTCCGCCTTCCGGAAGCGGCAGCGTGAGCGTGTCAGCGCCGATCTGCGTCCATCCCTGCCCGACGTAGCAGACTTCCGGGCGATGCGGCGTCAGATCGCGGAGGTTGATGCCGTACCCCACGAACAGCACCGCGCTCGGCAGACCCTGCCGCGACGTGAGCTGTCGGCAGACGTGGTCGTCGGTGTCCGTCGCACGGATCAGCTTCTCATCAAGGACAAGCTCCTGGCCGCTCCAGCCGTCGAGGTCCATCGGCAGCCCGGCGAGCGTGCCCTTGGACATCGGCGCGCTGGACAACATGCGACCCATGCGCGACGCCGCCACGCGGTAGCCGATCCCGCCCGCCAGCACGATTCCCAAAGCGAGTCCCGTGGCGAGCCATGAAGAACGGTCCAGACGGTCTGGCGGTTTCAGGTGGGTCATGTCTGCTGCGCTGTTCAAGGAACGATTTCCGTTGCGAGAGCGGATTTTCAAATAGCCTTGCGCCCGGGGTGGCACAGGTTGGCCCGACCTTCCTGACTTTCATTCATCGGCATTTGCCGGCTCGGAGAGCCGGCAGACCGGTGGCAGCTCAGAGAGCTGCCCCACCACGGGTTCACTCCGTGCCGTCCGGAGCGCGGTCCGAGAGGACGTATCCCACGCCGCGAAGCGTGTGAATCACGCGCGGGTACAGCCCCCCCTCCACCTTGTTGCGCAGGTAGTTGATATACACGTTCAAGACGTTGCTGCCCTCTTCGGTCGGGTCGTTCCAGACGTCCGCGACGATGCGCCGCCGGTCGAGCACTTCGCGCGGATGACGCATCAGGTACGCCATCAGCTCGGCCTCGCGGCTGGACAGCTCCGCGCTGAGCTTGCCGCGCCGCAGCACGCGCTTCACCAGGTCCAGCTCGATGTCGAGGAACCGCAGCACGTGCGGATGCGAGCCGCGCGATCGGCGCAGCAGCGCGTGCAGCCGGGCGGCCAGCTCCTCCACCGCGAACGGCTTGCCGAGGTAATCGTCCGCTCCGAGGTCCAGACCCTCGACACGATCCTCCAGACCGCTGGCGACGGTGAGCATGAGGATGGGCAGCGTGCTGCCGGCCTGGCGCATCTCCCGCGCCAGCGAAAGCCCGCTGCCGTCGGGGAGGCGGATATCGAGCACGAAAAGGTCCCACGCCGTCTGGTTCAGCATGCGTCGCGCTTCGGCGAGCGTGGAGGCCCGGTGCAGCTCGAACTCGCGCGCATTGAGACCGTCGCGCAGCACCTGATGCACGGCGGCGTCATCGTCCACCAGAAGCACGCGCGCGGCTCCCGTCGGCATGGCAGGGTCCCGAACAGGCTCACGCGACATGGCCCCCAAGTTACAAAGCCGCGACACACAAGGCAAGAAAAAGAGCATTGCCGCGCGCGCCGGATTCGTGAACAATGCCGCAGCGAATGAACTGCCAAAGTGGGCCAGCAAGGTGGACCCGTGGGGCAGCTCTGCAAGGTGGGGCAGCTTTGCAAGGTGGGGCAGCTCTGCAAGGTGGGGCAGCTCTCTGAGCTGCCACCGGTCCGCCGGCTCTCCGAGCCGGCGTCTGACAGACAACGATCAACGATTCATTAAAAATACCCTCATCATCCAAGACCCGAGTTCCTCAGCATGAAATGGACCTTCCTCCAGATCGCCGCCGTCGCCTTCGCCCTGGTGGCCGCGCTCATCAGCTTCAACCTCTACTCCGAGCACATGACCGGCAAAGCCCCGGTCGGCTTCCTGAGCCTCGGCTGCTCCGCGGATAACGAGCAGAGCGCCTTGGACTGCCGCAAAGTCACGCAGAGCCGCTGGGCCGTCTGGCCGTTCGCCAAAGACGGCGACCCGCCCAACGCCAAGCGCCTCCCCGTGTCCATGCTGGGATGGGCGTACTACTCGATGCTCGCCGTGTGGCTGATCGGCGTGGGCAGACCGTCGCGTTCGCGCCGCTGGTTGCACCTGCCCGCGCTGCTGCTCAACGGACTGGGCTTATGCGCGTCCGCGTTCTTCATCTACATCATGGCGACCCAGATCGACGCCTGGTGCACCCAATGCCTCGCCACCCACGTCCTCAACGTGCTGCTGTTTGTCGCGCTGCTGTGGATGTGGCCCCGGCCAACGCCTGCGACGGCGCAGGCGAACGGCCCTGCCGAACCTGCGATCGCCGCCGAGCCGCCCCATCCTTCCTGGCGCGTCCTCGCGATCACGCTGGCGGCCATGCTGCTGGTGTACGCCTTCCAGAGCGGCTCCATGATCCACCCGGCGCTGCTGGTGAACTACAAGCGCCTCGAACGCGAGCGCGACGAGTACCGCAAGATCGCGGAAACCTACCGCAACGACGGCAAGGCCGCGATGGACAACTGGTTCCGGCGCGAAGGCGTCGCCATCAACACCCGACCGGACGACCCGCAGCGCACCAAGGCGGGCCAGAAGCCCGTGCGGCTCGTCGTCTTCAGCGACTTCGAATGTCCGCAGTGCGCGCAGGCGGCGCAGGCCGTCACGAACATCGTCGAGCCGCTCTTCGACGGCTACGTCCAGCTCACCTTCAAGCACTACCCACTCTGCACCAAGTGCAACCAGGTGACCACCAACGCGCACCCCAACGCCTGCGACGCGGCCTACGCGGCGGAGGCGGCGCGGCTGCAAGGCGCGGAGAAGTTCTGGGAAGCCCACGACTGGATGTTCGCCAATCAGGGCAAGCTCTCGGGGCTTGGAAGCGAGCAGGGCGCCCGGCAGTTCGCCCGGCGCCTCAAGCTCGACGAGGATCTGCTCCTGGGCGAGATGAACTCCGAAGACGTCGCCAAACGCGTGCAGGAGGACATCAAGGAAGCCAAGCGACTGGGCGTGCATCAGACGCCGGCCGTGTACATGGAAAGCTCGACCGGGCAGTACAAGCTGCTGCACAACTACTTCGACGTGAAGAATCCGAACTTCTGGCGGGTGATCGCGCGCTACTACTGGTATGACGCGCTGAAGAAGGATCCGCCCGAGGCGGTCAAGAAGCTGCTGGAGGCGAGCGACGAGACGGCCGCGCCTACTCCAGATACCCCAGGTTTGACAGCCGATCCGTGATGAGCGCCAGCTCGCGCTCGTCGTAGCCGTGATCCTGGGCGGACGCGAGATCCGCCGTGACGGCGCTGCCGGACGCAGCAACGGACGCCAACTCCACGCGCGGCGGCTGCTCGAAGGCGTCGAGGATGACGCGACCCTGCATGTCCTGCGGGATTTTCAACCCGCACAGCGCCAGGATCGTCGGCGCGCAGTCCACAATATGCGCCGACACCCGCCGCCCACGCGCGATCCCCGGACCGCACGCGATGAAGATTCCGTTGAAGCGGTGCGTCCCTTCAACCCTGCGGTACGGAAGCCAGTCCACCACCTTCCGCCCGCGCAGCCGGCGCGCCACCGACAGCGAATCGTGTTGAATCAACATCAGGTCCGGCAGCCACGGCTCCGACTCCCGCGTGCACCCGTACAAATCCTCGGGGCGGTGCACGGCAGGAAAAAGCTGAAACTCACGGCCCAGAGGATCGGTCATTCGCACCGCAAGCAGGCGCTCGCGCAGCTCGGTGCGGAGGGACTCGTACTCGCCCGGATCGACGATGCCGCCCGGCTGACGACCCTTCAGATTGATGTAGAGAAAACCCGCCATCCCCGCGTGCATCACGCACGCCCGCGACTTCGACAGGTCCACCGGCAGATGACGCTCGACCTGCCCCTGTCCACCGGACGTCGAGTTCCCCCCAAGCCCGAGCTTCCTTCGCGCTTCCCGCGCCGCCCGGTGCAGCGGACCGCGCAGCTTCAAGTAACCCCAGTCGGCCAAAAGCCGGTTCGGATAGACCTTGCCTTCCAGGCTGCCGTGCCCGTGATCGCTGACCATCACCACGGCCGCGTCATGCTGGCGGGCATAGTCGAGCAGGTCGCCGATCGCCCGGTCCAGCTCCGCGAAGGCCTGCACGACGACGTCGCGCCGCGCCGGGTCGCGGTCCCGCCAGCGCGGGTCGATGTGCTTCCACGTCTTGTGCTGGAGGTTGTCCACCAGCTTGAGCACGACCATCAGCACGTCCCAGCCGAACTCGTCCCCGCACCAGCGCGTCATCTCCGCGCCCTGACGGAAGCTGCGCACCATGTAGTCCACGTTCTCGCGGAACAGCGTCATGCCGCCCAGCAGCCTGCGTCGCCAGTTCTTGCCGCACGTCGGGTCGGACCAGCGCTGCAGGATCGGCTCGCGCAGCGAAGGCGGTGACGCGAACGGCGACCGCGGACCCGGCGCGTCGAAGCCCGAGATCATGAAGCCGTTGACGGGCTGCGGCGGATAGGAAAGCGGTACGTTGATGCTGCCGACGCGAAACCCGCGCTCGCCGAGGATGCTCCAGAGGTTGCGCGTATCGCGGATCGACCGCGCGCTGTTGAAACGCAGCAGCCCGGTTTCAACGTCGTAGCCCTCGAAGTCGAGGATGCGGTGCAGGCCCGGATGCTTGCCCGTCAGGAATGTGGTCCATGCGGAGGGGGTGATCGGCGGTGTGGTCGAGGTCAGCGGTCCGGAGGCGCCGCCGTCCACCGCCGCTTTCAGCCGCGGCATGTGCCCGTCCGCCATCAGCGGGGAGAGCACGTCAAAGGTCGCGCCGTCCAGACCGACAATCAGCACGCGCCGCGCGACCGCGGGGAAATCCCGCTCAAGACTCGCAGGGAACGCCAGTTCCGCACTCGCGGGTTTTCCCTGCACCGTGGCCGGATTTCCGCTTGGAAGCGAAGCCACCCCTCGCCTCACAGAATTCCCGCGCCGAAGCCTTCATCTGACGTCTCCGCCACCGGCACAGGCTCCGGCGTGCGAACGGGCGCAGGTGCACGCTCCGGCCTTGCCGGCGGGGCGGGCTTCTGCGGCGCCGGCTCGTTGCGCGGCGGGCGCGAATCCTGCCGCTGTTCTCCCGTCGAAGGCTCGCGGCCCTGGGGCACGCTCTCCCTCGACCGCTCGCGGCGCGGCTCCGAATCTCGGCGCGGCTCCGAGTCCCGTCTCGGCTCCGACTCCCTCCGCGGCTCAGAGTCCCGGCGAGGCTCCGAATCCCGGCGCTGCGGACGGTCGTCCTGACGGGGCTTGGCAGGCTCACTCCGCGCCGCCTTGAACTGCGCCGCCGGCGCTTCCATCTCCATGATGGGCGCCTCCATCCGATCGTCCGCCTCCGCCTCGAAGCCGAATTCGTTCTCATGCCCGCTGCACGCGCATGCCCCCGCGCAGGCCGCCTCTTGGGCCTCCGCGCCTCCCGCCGCCGCGGCCTGACCCTGCTCGGCCAAATACTCGGCCAGCTCTTCCTGATACGCCTCCAGGATGACCTCCTGGATCATCTCGCGGCATTCGGTGTTGATCGGGTGGGCGATGTCGGTGTGCGAGGTGGTCTTTTCGCCGTTCTGAGGCCGGCTGGGCGGCGGCGGGGGCTGCTTGGCGCTGCACTCGCCGCAGAACCGGGCGCGAATCTCGTTCTTATGCCCGCATT
Organism: uncultured Phycisphaeraceae bacterium; assembly: GCA_964526695.1. Taxonomy (GTDB): domain Bacteria; phylum Planctomycetota; class Phycisphaerae; order UBA1845; family UBA1845; genus JABWBH01. The sequence goes on along the minus strand of CAZGJA010000024.1, from coordinate 82,587 downwards.
GAGCACAGCGGCTGGTCCGCTTCCGCGAAGGCATGGCCACGAAAAGCCCGTGCTGGCCTTCCACCACCTTGATGTCCCGGACGACGAAACAATCGTCGATGGTCATCGTGCAGACGGCCTTGAGGCGGTCCTCCGATCGTTCCACGATGCGGACGCCGACTTCGGTGATCTCCATGTCGCTGCTCCTGAATGCTAGGTTTGCGGTTCAACCACCAAAGCGGAGGGCAAAAACCGGACGACCTCCACTCGTGCTTTAAGCTTAGCGTCCCCAATGCGACGTGCCAATTCCCCCGCTTCCGGCTCCGTGTCCAGCGGGGCGAAGAACGTCGAGCCGGCACCGGTCAGGTGAAACCGCGCGGCTGTCGCGCTGCTCAGCGCCTCGTGCAGGCGCTGCACGTCCGGGGCGACCGCGAACACCGCCTCCGTCAGGTCGTTGTGCAAACACGCGGACAGCTCGCTCGCCGAGGTCGCGCGAATCGCGCTGTCCGTGCGATCCGCCTCGGAAAGTCGCCCCCCCGACTGCGACCAGCGTCGATACACCTCCGCGGTGGAAACGTTCACTCCGCCGTGAACCAGCACGAAGCAGCCGGTCCAGCTCGTCCGTACGGACTGGACAATCTCCCCCCGTCCGCGAATCACCGCCGACGGCATGGAGAAAAACAGCGGCACGTCCGAACCGACCTCCGCTCCGACCGCCGCCAACTGCTCGCGCGTGAGGTTCAGGTTGAAGATCTTGTCAGCAAGCAGGAGGGCGGCTGCGGCGTCGCTACTGCCCCCGCCCATGCCGCTGCCGAGCGGGATCCGCTTTGTCAGTTCGAGGTGAACGCCTTCGCGGCAGCTCGTCTGCGCGCGGAGCCGCTGCACCGCCAGATAGGCGAGATTGGTTTCAAGCGGAATGCTCGCGTCGTTGCAAGCAACGGTCGTGGTGTTCAAGGCCGAGGGCGAAGCGACGAGCCGGTCCGTCAGCGTCACCCCGCAGACGAGCGAGCGCAGCTCGTGATACCCGTCGCCGCGGCGACCGGCCACGTGCAGCGTCAGGTTGAGTTTGGCGGGCGCATCAACCGCCCAGCGCTGCGCCATCGTCACAACAATCCGCCTGTCACGAAGGCACTTCTTGGCAGGAGGTGCCGACCCCTCAGTCGATCGCCTCCCGGGTTTTCCGCGGAGTTGGCGTGCTGAGAAGCCCGTGATCCTGGACCATCATCACAGGCGATCGTCCCTGCCGCCGCCGAAGCCGGGCGCGACACGGTCTCGTGCAACGAAGCCGCGCTTCCCGGACCAACCACGGCCTGTCGAGTACGCCAGACCGTGCCACCCAGCCGCTACCTTGACGCCACACCGTCGCCGGACCGTCGCCGATCTGGAGCCCACGCGACCTCGCCGGTCAATCCATCTTCACGCTCATATCCAGGGTTTTCACGAGGAACGCCCAGCGGTCGGCCGCCTCCTCGATGCGCTTCGACGTCGGCTTGCCCGCGCCGTGCCCCGCCTGCGTCTCGATGCGGATCAGGATCGGGTCCGCACCGCCCTGCGCGGCCTGCAGCGCCGCCGCGTACTTGAAGCTGTGCGCCGGGACGACGCGATCGTCATGATCGGCGGTGGTGATCAACGTCGCCGGATAGGCCGTGCCCGGCTTGATCGTGTGATACGGCGAGTACTTGCGCAACCACTCGAACGCCTTCGGGTCGTCCGGCGAGCCGAAGTCGCTGGTCCACGCCCACCCGATGGTGAACTTGTGGAAGCGCAGCATGTCCATCACCCCCACCGCGGGCAGGCACGCGCCGAACAGATCGGGACGCTGGACCGTGCAGGCGCCCACCAGCAGCCCGCCGTTGCTCCCGCCCAGAATCGCCAGCTTGTCGCGCGAGGTGTACTTGTTCTTGATCAGCCACTCCGCCGCGGCGATGAAATCGTCGAAGACGTTCTGCTTGTTGGCCAGTCGCCCGGCGTCGTGCCATCCCTTGCCGTATTCGCCCCCGCCCCGAAGGTTGGCCGACGCATACACGCCGCCCATCTCCATCCACACCAGATTGGCCACCGAGAACGTCGGCGTCACGGGGATGTTGAAGCCGCCGTAACCGTACAGCACGGTCGGGTTCTTCCCGTTGAGCTTCAGACCCTTCTTGGACGTGATGAACATGGGGATGCGCGTGCCGTCCTTGCTGGGGTAGAACACCTGCCGCGTCTCGTAGTCCGCCGCGTAAAAACTGACCTTCGGCTCCTTGAACAGCTCGCTCTTCCCGGCCGTCAGGTCGTAGCGGAAGATCGTCGCGGGCGTGTTGAAACTCGTGAACGAGTAAAACGTCTCCGTGTACTTGCGCTTGCCGCCGAATCCGCCGACGGTGCCCAACCCCGGAAACGCCACCTCGCGCACGAACTGCCCGGTCAACCCGTAAATCTTCACCTGGCTGTACGCGTCCTTGAGGTAGCTGCAGACGAACTGGTCGTTCACCACGCTGACGCCCTGGAGCGTGGCCTTGTCCTCGGGGATGAGTTCCTTCCAGTTCTCCCTGGCAGGCTGGGTGAGGTCGATGGCGACGATGCGCTTGCGCGGCGCGTTGTAATCCGTCTTGACCCAGAACGTCGTGCCCTCGTTGCCGACGACCTCGTAGTCCGCCTCGAACGTGTTGATGAGTTCGACGACGGGCGCGCCGGGCTGGGCGAGATCCTTGTAGAAGAGGAGGTTGCGCGGGTCCGTGCCCTGCGAGACGGCGATGACCAGATACTTGCCGTCTTCCGTAACGGCGCCGCCGAAGCCCCAGTCCGGCTGGTCCTTGCGCTCATAGACGAGGAGGTCGTCGGACTGCGGCGCGCCGATCTTGTGGTAATACAGCTTCTGAAACTTGTTGACGGCCTGCAGCTTGTTGCCGTCCTTCGGCTCGTCGTAACGGCTGTAGTAGAAGCCCGCGTTGTCCAGCGTCCAGCTCGCGCCGGAGAACTTCACCCATTGCAGATGGTCCGGCAGATCCTGCCCCGTGTCGATGTCGCGAACCTTCCACTCCTGCCAGTCCGACCCCGCCGCCGCCAGCCCGTACGCCAGCAGCTTGGCATTGTCGCTGATCGCCAGCCCGGACAGCGCGACCGTCCCGTCCTTCGACAGCGTGTTGGGGTCCAGCAGCACGCGCGGCTCGCCCTTTGGCCCGTCCTGAACGAAGATCACGTTCTGGTTCTGCAGGCCGTCGTTGTGCGAGTAGAAGTACCGCCCCGCCAGCATGGATGGCGCGTCGAACTTCTCGAAGTCCCACAGCTCGGTGAGGCGCTTGCGGATGCCCTCGCGCTGCGGCACGCTTTCGAGGAAGCCGAAGGTGATCTTGTTTTCCGCGTCGATCCAGGCGCGTGACTCCGGCGCATCCGGGTTCTCCAGCCAGCGATACGGGTCCGCCACCTTGACCCCGTGATAGTCGTCGATCTGCTCGACGCGCTGCGCCTGCGGGTAGGTCAGACCCTTCTTCGGTGCGGCGCAACCGGCAAGCAGGGTGAGTCCGACGAGACACAAGGCAGAGGCGATGCCACGACATGAAATACGCGACAGATTCATGCTCGACTCCCAAAAGCCAACCGGGCGGCCATGGCAGCAACCCACGAGCCGCCGTGCCCTTCGATCGAGCGTGTCTTCTACCACGGCGAATCGACCCTGACCAACTGGCGCGCGACGAGCAGCCCGTGGTGAAGGCGGCTCATGGTCGGGGCGTCGGGTGGGTCGCCGGGCGCGTGACCGGGTGCGTGGCGGGTGGGCGGCCGGGTGGGAGCCGGCTGCGTGTCCGGGCGCGTGGCGGGTGGGCGGCGAGGTGGCGAGGCAGTGCATCATGTGCAAGCCCGTCCCGGCGGGGACACAGACCGCGTTGGGCGCCCGACTGCCAGGAGGAACAGCCGCCGTCCAGTCATGTTTGTCTTCCACGCCTTGGCGCATGCGCCCGTCGGTGCGGCTCCGCGTGTGCGTCGAATCTCGAAACGGGCATTGGGTTTGGGCTTCTGGCGGGGGGCTTGCGCAGTTCGGCTGCAAATGGATGGGCCATGTAACCGATGTACAAAAGGGCGGCTTTTCGGGCTTCTTCGAGAGGATGGACGATCCTTGCGCATTCTCATCGCTGACACGTACTACGGTGCATTCCTCGACGACTACGCGCGTCGTCACCCGGACTTGGCGCGCCGCGGATATGAGGAGCAGCACGCGCACCTCATGGCGCAGCACTTCGGAACCGGCGACGCGCCGGCCGCCGGGCTGCGGGCCCTGGGCTGCGAGGCGCGGACGGTCGTTCTCAACGCGGCCTCGCTTCAGCGCGCGTGGGCGCTGGAACACGATTGCGATCCCGACGAAGGAGCGGACTTGGGGCATGTCCACACCCCCGGCGCCAGGCGTGGCGGATACGCGTCAGCGACCGTCGCCCCCTCCGAATCCCCAGCCCGAAAGCCCCGGTGGTCGCCGTCGATCTTCCTCGAGCAGGTCCGGCAATTTCGGCCCGACGTGGTGTACGTGCAGGAGCTTTCCATCGCGCGCGACGACGTGTGGCGGCAGGTGAAGGAGCACACGCGGCTGCTCGTAGGGCAGATTGCCTGCTCCCTGCCCGCGAGGCGGACGTTTGAGCATCACGACTTGATCCTGTCATCCTGGCCGCCGATCGTGAGCTGCTTCCGCGGGATGGGAAAGGCGGCGGCATACGTGCCGCTGGCGTTCGATCGCGCGGTGCTGCCGGCGCTGGGGGAGATGCCGCGCCGCGACGACGTCGTATTCGTCGGCGGGCTCTCACCGGTGCATCAAGAGCGGATGCGCCTGTTGGAGGCGTTGTGCCGGGCGGTTCCCATGCGGGTCTTCGGCTACGGCGCGGAGACGCTGCCCGCGGGATCGGCCATTCGCGCGTGCCACGGTGGGGAGCGTTGGGGCATGGAGATGTACCGCGCGCTCGCCGCCGCGAAGGTGGCGGTCAACTGCCATGGCGCGATCGAGGTCGAGGGGCACGATCCGCTGCGCTACGCGAACAACTGCCGCCTGTTCGAGGCCACGGGCGTGGCGACGGCGCTGGTCACGGATCATAAGGAAAACCTCGGCGCGCTGTTCGAGGCAGGCGTCGAAGTGGCGACGTATCGCGGCGCTGATGAATGTTTGGAGGTGATCGCCGGATTGCTTCAGTGTGAGGATCGGCGCTCGCGGATGGCCGCTGCGGGGCAGAAGCGCACACTTAGCGAGCACACCTACGGGCGCAGAATGAAGGACGTCCTTGCGGTGCTGGAGGACGCGCTACGTTGTGGTTCCGTAAAGTCCGCGAGGCTCGACCGTGGGGTTCCGTCGCCCGACGCCCCCCCCGTAGGGCGGGCTATGCCCGCCTCGCAGGCCGGCGGTGGGGCGCCGGGTCGGCGGGCGTAGCCCGCCCTACGAGAGCATCGACCCACCCAACGTCACCCGGAAGACCGCAGCGCGATTCCTGCGCGGCGCATGGCCTCTGGAATCCGTGTGGATCGAGGCGCCACGCCTCGGGGCAGCACGGGCAGGAGGCGGCATCGCGTCCGGCGTCCGCATACTGCAAAATCTGCTCCATTCCATCGGGCGAAGTTCCGATAGACCTGCGATGGCTGAGCAGGTTGAAACCCGGCAGGGCGACGGCGCGGCGGCGGTCTCGCGCTCGCGGCAGGTCATTCTCGGCTTGCAGTGCCGGGCCACGGTCTTCGTGGTCGCGGTGGCGCTGACGGTCTCGCTCGGCGCGTCGCTGTTCCTGTTCAGCGCCTCGACGAACCTCTTTGAATCCCAACATGCGGAAGAGACGCTGCGCCTCGCGGAGACCGCGGCGCTGGCGGCCGCCCCGCTGATGCACAACGACGACCGTGCAAACCTCAAGGAGCTGGCGCGCGAATTGACGACGCGCGATCCCGTGCTGTGCGTGCGTTTCTTCGGGCGCGACGGCGAGGCGCTGGTCAGCCACAACCGGACGGGGGAGTGGCTGCCCGACGTCTCCACGGCGTGGCAGCTCGGCGCGGGCGATCTGCCGATGGGAGTTTCGCAATACTACCCGGCGCAGCGCGATCACGCCGCGTTCACCGGCGTCGTGTACCCGGTGCGGGATCTTGCCGGCGTGGTCGGGGGCGCGGGTGCGTCGGATCGCCCGGGTGTCCTGGGCTATCTGCACCTGTCCACCTCCGTTGAATCCTGGCACCTGTGGTCCGCGCGGACGCTGAACTTCCTGACCGGCGTGGGCATCATCGTCCTGCTGCTGGGCATTCCGCTGAGCTTCCTCGTCGTGCGGCGCATGGTCCGTCCGATCAACGAACTCTGCGAGGCCATGTCCGCGTTCTCCAGCGGATACCTCGACGTGCGCAGTCGCGTCGAGCGCCGCGACGAGATCGGCAAGCTCGCGGGCACGTTCAACCTGATGGCCGATCAGCATCAGCGGGCGCACGAAAGCCTGCTGAAGCTCAACAACGAGCTGGAGAAACGCGTGGCGCGCCGGACGCGGTTGCTGCGACACTTGGCGACGCGCGACTCGCTGACCGGGCTGTACAACCGCCGCTACTTCGACGAGATGCTCAAGCGCCGCTTCTCGGAGGCGGAGCGCTACGGGCACATGCTGGGGTGCATGATGATCGACGTGGACGACTTCAAGGCCGTCAACGACCGTTTCGGACACGCCGAGGGCGACCGCCGGCTGACGATGCTGGCGGGCGTGCTGCGCAGGCAGATGCGCGTCAGCGACGTCGGCGCGCGGTTCGGCGGCGACGAATTCGTCATCCTGCTGCCGCACACCGACCGGGAGCAGGCACGCACGCTCGCGCGTCGCATCGCCATCGAGTTTGCCGAAGTTCAGGCCAAGGCGGAAGTCGTTGAGCCGACGACGCTGAGCATCGGACTGACGGACACCGCCGGATTGGAGCCGCGCGAGTCGCCCCGGCTGCTCCACGCCGCCGACCAGGCCTTGTACGCCGCCAAGCGGGACGGCAAGAACTGCGTCTCCGCCACGCCCTGCGTTGCGTCGTTGCAGCAGGCGTAGAACGTCGATCCACCGCCCACCGCCGGTCCCGTCGGCCCGGCGCGCGTCCGCCCACCCGCGTCCGCCCGTCCACCCGCGTCCTCGTCTGCGCCGGAATGGCGGGGGTAGTTCGTCGCTCCGCGACGAGAAGGGTAGTTCGTCGCTCCGCGACGAACGCTCGCCACGGAGTGGCGAACTACCCGGCTTGCTGCGCATGAGATTGGCTTCCTGCCCGCGCGGCAGTCGCAAGCTTCGCATTCCGCCGTGGATCGCCTGCCCCTCCATGTGCCCTCGCCTCCGCATAATCCGGCTCCGCGCCCGAATTACAGAACACGACGGCCTTTCTAATCGCCGCCGGGGGTCGAAGACGGTACAAGTATCAAGGGGATCTCGCGGGAGCGCGCCGGCGGGCGACCTGCGCGGGCGGCCTGCGCGGATGGGCGAACGTCATGCTCAAAGCGATCGGTGAATACGTCGGCGGGAAGGTGCTGACAGCGGTGCTCGTGGTGACGAGCGCGGCCGGGATCATCTGGTTTTACAAGCATCCCGAGCAGTGGGACCGCCTGTGGAGCGTGGTGGGGCACGTGGGCGCGTGGGTGGGGATCGTGATGGCGCTGCCGTGGGCGCTGTTTTTTGTCCCAAGATGGCTGGTCAAGCGGGACTCGAACGCGGCGGCGGTCGGCGCGCTGGCGCTGTTCTCGGCGCTCGACGTGGGTGCCGCCCTGGTGCTGGGCGGGGCAAGCGGGCATGGCACGCTGACGTGGATGGTCTTCATCCTTGGATTCCTCGCGGCGGCGGTTTATAATTTCGTGGTTTGCGACTATCAGGTCACGCGGCTGGAAGACGGGGCGGGGATGTGAGTCCTGCGCGATGCGTACGGCGCGGCTTCTCCCTCCTCCTCTCGGGAGGGGGCAGGGGGAGGGCATTCGTGCTGCGGCAGGCATCTCCCCCCTTCCCATCGGGAGGGGGCAAGGGGGAGGGCGTATTCGACTGAGGCCGCCGTGCCGTCCGGCGCCAGCCCGGTCAGGAGGTCCGCGGATCCGCATCATGCCATCGCTCCAGAAGGGAACTCGAATCAGCAATTACCTGCTCGCCGAGCGGATCGGGGCCGGCGCGTTCGGCGAGGTCTGGACCGCGCGGCATCACGTATTCGATCAGACGGTGGCCATCAAGGTTCCCACGCATCCGGACTTCGTGCGCAACCTTCAGCGCGAGGGCGTGGTCATTCACGGCTTGCAGCATCCGAACATCGTCCGCGCCATCGATCTCGATCCGTATGCCGACCCGCCGTATCTCATCATGGAGTACGTGGCCGGTCCGTCACTGCGGCGGGCGATTGAGCATTGCGGCGCGTCGTTTCCGGTGCCGGCGGCGATCACGATTCTGCGCGGCGTGCTCAGCGCGCTGACCGCGGCGCACGCGCATGGCGTCATCCACCGCGACCTCAAGCCGGAGAACATCCTTCTGGCGCATCCGCTGGATCAGCTCGCGTCGATCCGCGAGGGCGCGGTGAAGGTGACGGACTTCGGGCTGGGGCGGGCCGGGGCGATGACGACCGATTCGATGCTGCAAAGCGGGAGCCTTCAGTCCCAGGAAGGACGCGGCATCAGCGGCACGCTGGCGTACATGTCGCCGGAGCAGCGCGAGGGGCAGCCGCTGGACGGTCGCAGCGACCTGTACGCCTGCGGCATCCTGTTTTTCGAGATGCTCACCGGCGAGCGCCCGCAAGGGACAGAGGTTCCCAGCCTGCTGCGGCCGGGTGTGCCGAAGGTGCTCGACGAGGTTTTCCGTCGGGCGTACACGCGCCTGGAGAGGCGGTATGCGGCGGCGGTGCAGATGTACGAGGCGCTGGGAGTTCTGAAATACGACGGTGCAAGCGTGCCGCCGGCCGCGGGAATGTCCGGCCGGGCCGGCGCGACGTCGGCGTTGCCGGGCGCGACATGCGCCGCGGACGGCTCACCGCGCGGCGGAAGCGAGGCGACGAGCCGGTGCCCGCGATGTCAGGGCGCCGTGACGCGCGACGATCAGTTCTGCATTCACTGCGGAGGGCAGCTTGCGAGCGTCATTCCGCGCTGCGGCGACTGCGGTGGATATGTGCAGGCGTCGGATCGGTTTTGTGTTTTTTGTGGAACGAGATTGCGGTTGATGGCGTGAGCGTTTCGGGACCGGGATTTGCAATCCCCGATTGGCGATTCCCGATTGACCCTTCACGAGGATGCCATGCTCGCGGAAGCGGTGGTGTCGGCGGTGGTCGTGCTGATGGGCGTCGGCGCGGCGGTGTACGTCGTCCTGTGGGCGCTGTGGGAAGCGCTGCGCGCCGCGGCCAGGGGACTGGGCTGGCTGCTCAACGTCGAGACGGGAGACGACGCCCAGTCGCCGCGACTTGTTACGACCGGCGCTCGGGTCGTTTGCCGCAATCCCGCCTGCGGGCACATGGAGACGCGGGCGGCGCGGTTCTGCCCGAAGTGCGGGACGAGAATGGGGAATGCTGAATGCTGAATGCCGAATGCAACGAACTACGGCATCGGCGGTTGTGCAGTCAAAGGTGCTCTCATGCGCGGTCCATTCACGGTAGTACTCGTCTGCGTAACCTGTTGCGTCGTCGTCTTTGGGGTGCGATCTATCTTGCGGAACAAGCAAGCCGCGCACGGGGAGCTCGATACGCCCCGCCTAGATCCGATCACCACCGAGCAGCTCATCGGGATGGGCTTCGGTCCTGTGGCTAAGGGCGAACTTGAGGAGATTCTGGGCGGACGACTTTTCGTCCTTCATTGCGGAGATCGCGAGCTTGCGGCAATGACCGTCAACACCAGTGGCGAGTTAGTCTCCTTGATCGTGAAGAACCCCAAGACTGGAGGATCGGTGACGCTTTCGGCCGGTTCAGATGGGTTTCCTGGAGAATTGAAGGTTGGATCGGAAGCACTCGAAGGTTTCGCGATGAACGCCGTGGAAGTCGTGGATTGGGACTTGGATGGCATTGCGGACCGCAAGTACGATTGGAAGGGCATGAACTGCTACATTATGGAAAACTTCGAGTGGAGTTCCCCGAGAACATTTGGCGAATGCAAGAGGTCTGACAAGCAATAGTCGGTCCACCAGTTAGAAGCTCAAGAGGTCGAATAGTCGTGTCATGTTTCGTAATTCGTAATTGGCAATTCGTCATTACTTTCCATGTCCAAATCCGAACAGGCCTTTCAGCGTGAAACCACATTCCTCTCCGGCGCGCTCGCCAACTTTGAGGCCGCCAAGGGGAAGGCGTTTCGCGGCAAGTTCTGGCGCCTCTCGCACCACGACGAGGAGGACCGGCTGCGGGCGATGCTCGCGCGGCACGGCCGGCCGGATCGCGCGGCGCTGAAGGCGCTGCCGTGCAACCGGCGCGTCGTCCTGCGCGGGTTCGAGCGGCGGTTCGTTTTCGGCAAGCGGGCGACCGGCGTGGCCATCGCGTCGGTGCTTTCGCCGATGGAGCACTTCGCGGCCGATAACGCCGCCGACGCGCCGCCGATCGGGCTGGGCGAGCTGGCGGACCACGTGCGCCGCCTGACGGGCGACGCCAAGACGCCGCACGTGGTCGGGGTTTGCAGCCCGACGGGCTTTGCGCGCGAGGTCCACAATAGCGGTCTGGACTTTCCGAATGTCACCTTGGTGCTCATCGAGCCGGACGCCGCGGGCGGGTGGAACGTGACTTCTCCGGCGGGCGCGGTGGATCCGCGCGTGCTGGCGATCTTCGACCCGGAGGGCGCGCGACAGAAGATCGACCGCGCCAAGCGCGTCGTCGAGGAGGCCAGCGCCGATCTGCTGATGGGCAGCCTCTCGCTGGAACAGGTGGTGGAACGCACGGCGCTGCCCGAGGCCGTGGCGAAGGCGGCGATGGAGGAGATCGCGAAAACCGATCCGGAGTTGAAGTTGGCCCGGAAAGATGGGACATTCCTGCTGTATCGGGGCGCGGCCGCGATGCCCGGGGAGAAATCGTCCGTGAGCATGATCGAGCGGATCAAGCAGCTCTTCTCGCGCGAAGGCGACGACAAGCAGAAGATCAATCTGCTGGCCGAGCGCCGCGCCGCGCTCACGCAGCGCCGCGACCGCATCTACGACGACATCGCCAAGCTGGAAAAGAAGGAAGACGAGCTGATGGGGCAGGGTCGGGCGGCCAATTCCGCGCTGACGCAGCGCCGCATCGCCGCGCAGGTCGCCCAGCTCCGCAAGGACATGCTCCGCGTCAACACCTCGCTGGGCATGCTCAACCAGCAGATCAACATCATCAGCACGGACATCCACAACCTCACGCTCATCCAGCAGGGGCAGATCGCCAAACTGCCGGATTCGCAGGAGTTGACCGAGCACGCGGTGGCTGCGGAGGAGATGCTGGAGACGCTCAAGGCGGACGCGGATCTCGTGTCGAGTCTTGCGGCGGGCATGAGCGAAGCGGTGATGAGCGACGAGGAGGCGGACATACTCAAGGAGTTTCAGGAGGCGTCGTCGTCACGCGCGGGCAGCCGGGCGGGCGAGCGGAAGGAATCCGCCGCGTCGCCGCCGTCACGCGAGCGGATTGCGGATCAAGGCAACACGCCGCAGGCCGCGCCCGCGCGCCGGGAGCCGATCCCGCCGCAGCGAGAGCCTTCGACCCCCGCGCCGCCTGAAGCGCGAACGCCGACGCGACCGGAGTCGAACCCCAGATCGCGCGATCCGGAGGCGAGCTGATTTCGAGAAAATGTAATCCGCAGATGAACGCAGATGAACGCAGAGCATACACAGAATAGAGAAGTATGGGTTCGCGGATGCGGTTTGACCGATCGCAATTCCTCTGCGCTCTCTGCATCCTCTGCGGAAGATTCTTCGCTCAGTGCGTGCGGTGCGCAAGGTAATCGAGGAACCGCTTCCTGACGGACGCGGCTCTGATTTTGGCGTTTCGACGTTTCGGTGTTTCGGCGTTTCGACTAGTGGCTAACAGCCAGGAGCTAACAGCTAGCAGCTTCTCATGACTTTCTTCGACTACCTCACCCAGCGCAAGAAGTCCGTCTCCGAGATGAACCGCTCGGAGCTGCGGCGGCAGGAGCTTTTGCTCGAAAAGGACCGCAAGCAGATGCTGGACCGCGTGCTCAAGCTCGCCAAGGACAAGCAAGGCCTGTTCGAGCGCGGAGCGAAGGAGAGGACGCCGGAGGCGCGGCAGATGCTCGCGCAGGAGTTCGAGCTGCGCACCACGGAGCAGCTCATGCTCCAGCGGCAGCTCAACATCCGCACCAAGGAGCTGCTCACCGTTTCGCGCCTGCGGATGCTCCGCGAGAATGCCGACCGCATGAAGGGCGGCAGCAAGCTGGGCCTGATCGGCGCGAAGGACATGATGCGCCTCGGCAAGCTCATCGAGGCCGACTCCGTCAAGGTCGAGCTGTACCAGGAGCGGCTGGACGAAATCCTCTCGCTGGGCCGCGAAGCCGACGAGCACGCGGCCACGAACAACGAAGCGGGCCGCGCGGTGATGGACATCTGGGAGAAGCTGGACCGCGGCGAGATCGCGGATGAAGCGCAGGGCTTCGACGAAGCCGACCGCCGAGTCCGCGAACGCCAGCAGGCGGCGGAGTAAACGCCGAAACGCCGGAATCAGAACCCCTCACGCAAGTGAGGGGCATTCCGTCGAAACGCCGAAATCAGAGCCGCGCCCGTCAGGAAGCGGTTCTTCTGAGGCTATGGGCACTGGGGAGACGCAATGGAAGAATGATCCGCAGATGAACGCAGATAAACGCAGATAAATACCCCTGCTTCTCAATCTGCGTCCATCTGCGTGCATCCGCGGTTTATCTCTCTGCGGTATCTGTTGTCATTGGCGGATACATTCTCTGGGCGATATTGGGGCGTCAAGGAAGGTGGGTGCGTTCGATGGTTTTGCGGCGGAGCGTGCATAACCGTTACATCGCCGGCGTCTGCGGCGGGATCGGGGAGTTTCTGGGCATCGACCCGACGGTCATTCGTGTGGTGTATCTGCTGCTGTCGGTGATCTCGAAGGGGTTTCCCGGCCTGATTGTGTACATTGTCCTCTGGGCGGTGATTCCGAAGCGAGAATACTATTAGGGCAGTTCGATGATCAGACCCGAGGACATTCGCGATTACCTTTTTCGGGCGCCGTTTGAGCCGTTCCGCCTTTGCCTGTCGGATGGCGCGGCGTTCGACGTGCGGCACCCGGAGATGTGCCTGCTGTCGCGCGCCACCGTGTACCTCGGCCGCCCAGCGCCGGATTCGCCCGGCGTCGCGGACGGTGTGACGCAGATCGCGCTGGTCCATGTCACGCGCATTGAATCCGCGAACGGATCGGGCACGCCGCCTCCGGCAACGAGGAAGAGGCAGTTGGAGTAGGTGCGCCGGGGCGATGAGTGCGGTGCGGCCTGCCGGGAGAACCCGCTCCCTCACGGTCGCGGCTCTGATTTTGGCGTTTCGGCGTTTCGGCATCTCGATGGAGTGCCCCTCACTTGCGTGAGGGGTTCTGATTTCGGCGTTTCGGCGTTTAACATGGGCTTGTTCAAATCATCCGAAGAGCGTCGCATCGAGCGGGACATCCGCATCCGCCAGGGCATCCGGCGGATCGAAAAGTCCATCCGCGAGCAGGCGCGGTTTCAGGACGAGTTCATCAAGAACGCGCACCAGGCGCGCAAGATCGGCGACAACGCCCAGTACGTCTTCATCCGCAACTCGCTGAAGAAGACCGCCACCATCCGCAAGATGCTCGAGCGCCAGCTCCTCTCGGTCAAAAACGCCCTGCTCATCAAGCGGCAGGCCGAGGCGTCCGCGGACTTCGCGTCCTCCATGTCTCTCATGGCGCGGGAGATCGGGCGGCTGTTCGGCGAGACGGACCTCATCAAGACGCAGGCCGACTGGGAAAAGGCCATGGTCCAGTCGCAGACGATGGAGGAGCGGATGAACGTCTTCCTCGACACGGTGGAGGACGTGGCCGGTGAGGACGTGGAGCTTTCCGCCGCCGCGTCCGAGGCGATCAGCGACGAGGAGCTGGACCGTCTCATCGACGCCGAAGGCGAAGCCGAGCACGCCAAGGAGCTTGCGCATCTGAGCGGTCTGCGGGCGGAACTGGCGGCGCTGAAGCAGGAGGGGGAGAAGAAACGGGAATGAGGCGTCCGGCTTTGCAAGCTCCCTACGCATCAACGTTCCCGCGGCGCCGGGAGACGCTACACCACCGCAACCATCGCCGTCCGCGCTGTCGCAGGCGGCACCGGCTCGCCGTGCGAGCGCAGCGATTCGATGTGGAGCTTGACCGCCTCTTCGATCAACTCCCTGACCTCCGTTTCGCTGTCGCCGCAACTGACGCATCCCGGCAGATCGGGAACATAGGCGGAAAAGCTCCCGTCCATGCCGCGTTCGATCACAACTACGTAGTTCATTTCGGATCCCCGGCCGCGCTCGCTGCGCCGCGCCTTCTATCTTAGCCCGGCCTGCTTCAAGATGCTGTTCAGGTCAGCGTGCCCTGCGGCACATCGCGGCTGCGCTTTCCTCCGGCAGGTACGGTGACGGTCCCCGGTTTCACGGGATGTCGGTACTGAATGTGGCCGCCTGCAATCCGGTCCACCATCCAGCCGTCCGCCTCGATGAGCCTGATGATGTCGCGGTACTTCACAGGAATTGCGTCGTCTTCACTCCGCGAACAACCCGCCCAGGTCAATCCGCAACCCCGGAAACACCTTCGGCTCGAACGCATCCGGCGGTTGAACGCGGCGCTCGGCAGGGTAAGCACCGTCCCGCGGATCGCTGAGTTCCAGCACGCCCGGGGTCTCAATGTCCACCATCCAGTAGTGCAGCACGCCGAACTTCGCGTACAGTTGGCGCTTCGCCTGCGCGTCGTAGTGCGCATTCCAGGGCGAAAGCACCTCGACCACCAGCCGCGGCGCCCCCCGGATGTACTTCTTCTCGATGATGCCCCATTGGTCCTGGGCGACGAAGATGACGTCCGGCTGAACAATGGTGGTATCGGCGAACAAGACATCGATGGGGGACGCGAGGACTCGGCCCAGGCGCCGGCCCTCGACGTGCGCGTGGAGCAAAGCGATGAGACGAACCAGAACGGTCTGATGAAACGGGGATGGTGCGGGGCTCACGTGAAGATCGCCCTCCAAAATCTCGTAGCGCCGGCCGTCGTTGGGCAGCGCGCAGTAGTCCCGGTAAGTCAAGACGACGCGCTGACCTACGAGTTCCTGAACTGCCATAGTGCTGCATTATACGATGAAAGCGCGTACGAGTCGAGCTATTGGCCGGGACGGGAAACGGCTGCCAGGCGGCTTGGGTTGCGATGAGGGATGGAGAGTGTGCCGATCCACCGGTTCCGAAGCTAATCCGCCGACAGGGTGGAGGACGTGGCCGGTCAGGACGTGGAAACGACCGCGGCGGCTTCCGAGGCAATCCGCGACGAGGAGCTGAACCGGCTCATCGACGCCGAGGCCGCGGCGGAGCACGGCCAGGAGCTGGCGCGCTTGAGCGGTCAGCACGCGGAGCTGGCGGCGCTGAAGCAGGAGGGCGAGAAGAAGCGGGAGTAACGAATCGGGGGCACCCAAGCGGCTCGAAAGCTGATCCCCAAGGTCCGGCATTCCATGAGCAATTCCAGGAAGGTTACGAAGATGATCGCCGTAGCGCCGCCACGCTACTCGGTGATGCCGCTGTATCTCATGGTGGGTGCCATTGCCCTCGGGCCTCTCGTGTCGGGCTGCGCCCTGATAATCGAGGATGATTACTTCATTGACGATCCTAATCCGGACATAAGAGCAATCTATCGCGAGAATAGTCGCTGGCGGACCGAAGGTGGTCACATCGTCAGCGCCGGATTCCAGGGCGAGTTTACGTCCTGGCCTGCCAAGTCGCCCTTGTGCTTGGTGCGGTACGGCTCGCCCTACCGTGTGTCCGTCACGTTTGAAGAACCGGCTGCCAAACTGGCGGCAGCTCGACTCGATTCCGTCATCCTGACGTTCAATGATGGCCGACCTTCCCTCGACGTCGAGTTCAATGGCCCGAAAGACGGCAATCGTTGGGTTGAATTCGGCGACAACCTCAAGGGCTTGCCCGTACATGACCACATTGCGACCTTCACGAGTGCACAAAACGTTCCATTAGACCCTGGACTGGGAATGCAGATTCACATCCACTACGCACTCAGGCAAGAGGACGGCGGCATAACCGAAGCTACTTACGATTCGCCAGTACGCTTCAGAGTGTTGCGGTACATCATGCCGTACACGGATTAATGATGAAGCCCGACGCAGGGATCCCCCACCCTTCCGGGCTGGGGAGCAGAACGCATCGAAGAAGGGGCGCCGCGTCTGCCGGTCCCCCACTCAAACGGGGTGGGGCACCCCCGCCGAAGCGAAAGCCAATCAGATCCAGGAACTCGCCCGCCTGAGCGGGCTGCGCGCGGAGCTGGCGGCACTGAAGCAGGAGGGCGAGTAGAAGCGGGAGTAGGATTTGCCTGGCGGGCGGGCAATCGGGTATGATGACGGGCTGAGATTCGACCTGCGCGATCATCGGACGCCGGGGAAATGCGCTCGAAGTCGCGCCCGGAGCTTAGCATTATGATCCGTCGTGGCGCACCGTTTGCACTGGCCGGTATGGCCATCGCCCTGATTTCATCGCCGCTTGCCGCTCAGGATTCGCCGAAACCCGCTGAACCGGCCAAGCCTGCCAAGCCCGCGGAACCCGCCAAACCCGCGGCCGCGCCGGCGTCCGGCGAGAAGTCCGTGCTCGACTTCGTGGTCAAGGACATGGACGGCAAGGACGTGCCGCTGCGGAAGTTCGAGGGCGACGTGCTGCTGATCGTTAATGTCGCGTCGAAGTGCGGCCTGACCGAGGAAAACTACTCGCAGCTCGAACCGATGTACCAGAAGTACAAGGACAAAGGCTTCCGCATTCTGGCGTTTCCGTGCAACGACTTCGGCGGGCAGGAGCCGGGCACGCACGAGCAGATCAAGCAGTTCTGCCGCGAGCAGTACCACGGCACCTACGACCTGTTCGCCAAGCTCGCGGTCAAAGGCGAGCAGGCCGCTCCGCTGTACAAGTACTTGACCGCCCACCCCAGCGAGAAGATCAAAGGCGACGTGGCTTGGAACTTCCAGAAGTACCTGATCGGGCGCGACGGACAGGTGATCGAGAAGTTCGATCCGCGCGTCAAGCCGAGTGACGAGAAGTTGACGAAGCCGATCGAGAAGGCGCTGGAGGCGCCGCGCCCGGTGAAGAAGGAACCCGTCGCGAAGCCATGAGGCGGGAGAAGAGGTTGCGCACAGGGTGATGGGCGTGGGTTCGCGGGGTGGCACGGGTCCACAGCAGCGGACCCGTGGCGATGGCAAGGCTACCACGCCGGCGAAGCCGGGACGACGGGCAGGTCGGGGCGTTCGACGCAGCTCCCGGCACGGCGATTGCAATGTGAATGACCGGCTCCGGCACGGCTGCCGGGGTCGCGCGGGGCCTGCGCGGGCAGGCCCGGCGTTCAATCCTCATGGGAGGCTCACGGATGGTGCAGGGGCATTTCTGGACGCGCGTGGCGCAGCGGATTCGCAACTACCGCTCGGGCGCGCCGGTGGAGTGGTCGCCGGCGTCAACGGGGAATGGAGCGATGGTGAACCGGGGGGATGTCGTGCTTTCGTCGCTGCCGATGGGGGTGTCCGGCGAGGAGGCCGCCTTCCAGTCGCGGGCGCTGGACGTGATTCAACGTTCACAGGAGAAGGTCACCGGGCTGGTCGAGTCCATCCAGACTCATCTCGCCGGGCAGCAGGAGCGGACGGCGCGCATGGCCGAGGCGCTGGACCGGCTCGCGGATCACGTCTCGCAGTTGCCGCGGGCCGCGCGGGCGCAGGCGGAGGCCGTGACTGCGCTGGCGGGTCAGCTCGAAAACACGGCCGTGCGGACGCGCCGGCTCGACAACCATCTCGCGCAGCTTCCGGAGTGGATGGAGGCCCAGCGTCGCACGGACGCGCGCATCGCCGAGGCGCTCGGTGAGTTGAAGACGCCCATTGAGAACCTCGGACGCACGGGCGCGGCGTCCATGGGCTTGGCCGAGCAATTCTGCGCCTCCGCCGTGGACCGCGAGGATCGGCTCGTGAAATTGTTCGCGGAACACACGCGCCGGCTCACCCGCGTGATGTCGGGCGCCATTGCTTTGGCGGTGCTGTCCGCCGTGTTCGGATTGGTGGCCGTGTTGAAATAGCGGAATTTCACCGCCGGTGACGACGGGCTTGCGGTCCTTGCGAGTTTTGGGCCGGGCCGTCGGCGTGTGCCGGGCGGAAGGAGCGGGGCGGAATCCCGCTCACACATAGGGAATCACATATGTCCATCACGCAATTGCCGCCGCCGGCCGAGGCGATGCAGACGCTCCTGAACGGCACGACGCAGTTTCTCGCCTCCGACATTCACCTGAAAGTGAATTACGCTCCCTTTTTCCGCGTCGGAGGGCTGCTGCACAAAGCGGCGTTTCCGGTGATCGAGCAGAACGAGTACATGGAGGCGATGCTTAAGTCCATCATCCCCGCGCACAAACTTCACGACTATGAGCAGAACGGGTCGATCGACTTCTCCTACAAAGGCTCGTTGGGCGACCGCTTCCGCTGCAACGTGTTCCGCTCCATGGGCGAAATGCACGCCGCCATCCGCCGCGTGCAGAACAAGATCCCCACGTACGCCGACCTCAATCTGCCGCCGATTTATGAGAAGCTGATTTCCGAGACGCGCGAAGGCCTCATCTGCGTCACCGGGGTCACGGGCAGCGGCAAGTCCAGCACCTTGGCCGCGATGATCGACCACCTCAACAACATCGAAGCCATGCACGTCATCACGGTCGAAGACCCCATCGAGTATTCGTTCACGCCGAAGAAGTGCATTATTTCGCAACGCGAGATCGGCCTGGACGTGCCGAATTTCCCCACGGCGATGCGCTCCGTCGTCCGCGAGGATCCGGACATCATCTTCATCGGCGAAATGCGCGACCGCGACACGCTGACGGCAGCGCTCCAGGCCGCCGAGACCGGCCACCTCGTGTTCGGCACGCTGCACGTCGGCGACGTCGTCCAGTCCTTCAACCGCATCCTGGAGTTCTTTCCGCGCAACGAGCACTCGTTCATCCGATCGAGCATGTCGAACGGCCTGCGGGCCATCCTCTGCCAGCGGCTCATCCCGGGCATCGAAGCGGGCAAGGTTTACCCCGCGTCGGAAGTGCTCATCAATTCGCCGGTGGTCAAGGACAAGGTTCGCAATGAGGAGGACGAGGATCTCCCCGCGATCATCGCGCAGAGCGAGCACGAGGGGATGCGATCGTTCACCCATTCCCTCGTCGAATTGATCGAAATGGAGCGCATCCATTACGATACGGCCATGGAATACGCCCCCAGCCGCGAGGCGTTGCAAAGCTCGATGAAGGGCATCAAGGCGTCGGCGCAGAGCCTCGTCGGACGAATCCGGTCGCCGCGCGGTTGAGGCTGCGCGCTCGGCCTGATGAGGAACGCAGTAGGTCTCAGACCTGCTGAACCAAGGGCAGGTCACAGACCAGCCCCACCCTTGACGCGCCGGTTCCCGACCGGCGGTCCCCGCGCATTACGGGGATGTCGCAAGCACCCCGAGCGTCAGGCTCGTCGGGTGCTGCGGCGAGCGGTACACGCGATGCGTCGCCTGGATGAAATCCGCTTCGCTTGCAAGGAAGATGTTGGGAACGAACTTCTGCGGATTGCGGTCCACGAGCGGGAACCACGTGCTCTGAATCTGCACCATCAGCCGGTGGTCCTTCTGGAACGTGTGCAAAACGTCCTGCAATTCCAGTTTCACCGGCGTGATTTGCCCCGGCGCAAACGGCTCCGGTTTCTCATAGCTGTTGCGGAATCGCCCCCGGAGGACTTCGCTTCGCACCATCATCTCATAGCCGCCCATCCTTCGCCCGGGCGCAAGTCCGGGATGGTCCGGCGCATTCGGCGGGAAAACGTCAATGATCTTCACGATCCAGTCTGCGTCCGTTCCGGTTGTGGTGATCCATAAATGGGCCGTGACTGGGCCGGCAAGAGTCAGATCGGCCTCGAGGGCGGCCGTGGAATAGGTCAACACGTCGGGGCGCCGCGACGCGAATCGCTGGTCGTCGGTCATGTATTCGCGCGTCATGTGCGTGGTGATCGTTTCCGTGTAGGGAACAGGTTTATCCGGATCGCTGACGAACTCATCAAACGCCTCCGCCGCGACGGCAATCGCCCCGCGCTCATTTCCGTCTTCGACTTGCGCCGCCGGCGGGTCAAACGAGAGCCGGTCGGATGGTGCGAGAAAGATCGTGCGCGGCTGCGTTTCCTTCGGGGGCCACGCGTCGAACGTGCGCCAACGGTTGGTTCCCGTTTCAAACACGTAGGCTTCCGGAAGTTGCCCGTCGCCCTCACTCTTCAGGAAATAATTGAAGAACACCGCCTCGATGTGGTCGCGGTAGAAAAGCGAGGACTTTCCGCCAAAGTCGATGTTGCCCAGCCGGTCGCCGTCGCGACGTCCCCAGCCGCCATGATCCCACGGACCCATCACCAGAATGTTGAAAATGCCGGGGTTCTGCGCCTCGACGGCGCGGTACGTCTTCAGCGCGCCGTAAAGGTCTTCCGCGTCGAACCACCCGCCCACCGTCATGACCGCCGGCGCGACTTTCTTGAGATGCGGGAGGATGTTGCGCGACTTCCAGTATTCATCATAATTGACGTGCTGCTCCATGTCGTTCCACATGGGATTGGCTTTGTTGAAATAGCGAGCATTGACGTTCTTGAGCGGACCGAGATCGAGATAGAACTGGTATCCATCCGGCGTGGGGAAGTCGAAGCCCCAACCGCGGTCCTGCGTTGGCTCGGGCCGCGGCTTGCCGAACCCGGCGATAAAGTTGAGGGAGTGGGGCAGGAAGAACGCGCCGTGATGGCGGAAATCGTCGAAGAACCAGTCCGCGATCGGCGCCTGCGGCGAAACGGCTTTGAGCGCCGGATGCGCGTCGATCATGCCTGCGGAGCAGTAGAAGCCGGGATACGAGATGCCCCACATGCCCACGCGCCCATTGTGGCGCGGGACGTTGGCGAGCAGCCAGTCAATCGTGTCATACGTGTCGCTGCTCTCGTCCACGTCGGTCGGCGCGGACTTGCGCGGACGGTGCGGCGTCATGTTCGTGAATGCACCCTCGGACATATAACATCCGCGCACGTCTTGAAAAACAAATATGTATCCACTGCGGTCGAACAGATCACTGGGTCCAAGCTGGTCGGCGTACTGATCCTCGCCGTAGGGTCGCACACTGTAGGGCGTGCGGCGAAGGAGAATGGGGTATGTCTTGGATTCGTCTTTCGGCTCATACACGGACGTGAAGAGCTGGGCGCCGTCGCGCATAGGAATGCGGTATTCGTGCTTGATGTAGGCCTCCCGCACGGAGAAGGGTGCAGCGGCTTCTTGCGGGTCGGCCAGAATCCTTGCCGACGTCACCAGAAAAGCAAGCATTGAGAAGGTGATCGTGTTGCTGAATTTCAACATGCAGTCGAGCCTCCCAACTCCAACATTCGCACAGGTTGGAAACCTGTGCCACACTTCACCGGTTGAAAACCTGTGCCACACACACACACACATACATGCACGGGCGGGAAACCGGTGCCCCACATCTCGGCCGTCCATCACTGGGGTTTGAGAAAACCAACGCTTGACGCGAACATCCGTTCGGTGTCCGACCCCGTCCGCAGTGCGTCCTCCTCCGCCTGCAAGTCCTGCAGATTGGCGACGCACAACGGGCAGCCCACCACGTCGAGGTGGAACTGCGTAAAACTCTTCCACGGCTCTTCGAGCACGCCCAGCAGGTACGCCCCCAGCGTGCTTCGCTTCAGGCACGTCAGCCGATGCTCCCGCCACACCTGCGCCACCGTGACATCCGGCATAGACTCGTCCAGACAGGCGACCGCGTCCGGCGACGCATCCGCCAGATACCGCTGAAGCTTCCCAATCGCGCGGAACTTGATCCCCGCCACGGCCTTCTGATCGATGTCCAGCAGCTCGGCCACGTCGAGATTGCGCCGCCCGACGTAAAACACCAGCTCGATGACCTGAAGATCGTCGAACGCCTGCCGGTCACGCATCTCATAGATCAGGCGTCGCAGCATGTCGGCCAGCAGGTGACGCTGCTGCGCGGCGGTCTCGACGATGACGGCGACGCGGCTGGGCGACTCGCCGTCGTCGGGCGAGATGCGGTCCCACCAGTCCTCGGCGTCGGCCGGGGCGCTTTGCGTGGGGAGCTTGCGCTGGCGCATGAGGTCGAAGAGCTTGTACCGCGCGATGGTGAAGAGATACGTTTCCAGCGAGCGCGTCGGGTCGAAGTTGGCGATGGACGTGGCGAAGCCGACGAAGGCCTCCTGCACCACGTCCTCCGCATCGGCCAGCGATGGCGCGCGCGACCGGGCGAACGCCAGCAAGCGGCCCTGGTAGCGTTCGATGAGCTGCCGCCAGGCCCGTTGATCGCCGCGCTTGATCCCGTCGATCAGAAAGGCATCGCCCTTGTCGGCGTCCATCGGCGGAATGGTAAAGGCGGAGGCTCCGTGCTGCCAGCGGATGCGCGATTCGACACAGCGCGCACAGTGGCGAGATGGCCCATTCAGAAAGCCGCCGACGGGGAGGATCGCTCCACGAGCGGAGTCCACATCGCCCGCGCAACGCGGATTTCCGCGATGTTCGCACCGATCGCGGCTGACAGCCCCCGCGCCGCCCCGCTGGCGCGCGGCTTGCTGGGGCCGCCAGCCCTCACAACTCCCGACGTTTTGCTGCGGGATCGGTCGTATTTGGAATCCTCCATCGCGTTATGGTAAAATACGGTCGCGCTCGGCACGAGCCGTTTGCAGCGTAATGAAAAGGCGCGATGCAAGGATATGAACGGCGCCTGGCTCTCTGCGTGCGACGTCCATTCCTGTTGCGCGGGACCGTCTCGAAGGCCCGTTACGCAGACGCAGATCACGGTCGACCCAGGCGGATCAAGGGATACATCGCCCCGCAGCGCCCCGCGGCGCGAGGAGTCCCCGCGCGCGGCGCTGCGGGCGAGCTTTCAGGGGGTACGAGTATGCAAGTCAACATGATGATTGTCTCGGCGGTCGCCCTGATGGCGCACGGCATTGCAGGCGGGGAGGCGGGCGCGAAGGATCTGCAACCGCTCGGCCCTCCGACCCGGGTGCGGCCGCGGAAGGTGATGGAGGTTCAGTTCAACGCCGACGGCACGGTGACTCCACTGTCCGGCTGGTTTTATTTGCACCCCAACAACACCGGCGGCGAGACGGGAACGGCCTCCAGCAGTCTTAACCTGTTCGACTCGTTCGAGAACGACGGCAACAACTGCATCGTCGGCGGCGCACCGGATAGCACGATCTGCGGCACCCCGGACAATCACATTCGGTGGTTCTTCGGGCCCAGCTATTGCAACATGTTCACGGTGGGCAGCTTCACGGCCACAGCCGACAGACCGGGCGATCGCCTCGAGGTCGCCTGGTACTGGTACTGCACGGGCAGCGGCACGGAGGAGTGCTTCGTGAGCGTGTTCACGGGTGATCCGTTCGACAGCACCTGCGGCGCGAATTACGTGCTTGGCACGGGCGTGGTTCTGGGCTTCGGCGAGCTGCCCTGCGACAGCGGCGACTACTTCTACACCGACGTGTGCCTGTGCGACTTCGGCATTGCGCTGGATATGTTCGCCAGCACGTACGCCACGATCGGCGGCGTCCTGGCGAAAGCCTTCGACGGGGAGACGCTCACGCCGGCGACTTGCGCTCAGTTCATGCTGTGGGGTTCGGACGGTTACGGCTGGGATGGTCTGGCCGGCACGCACGGCGACATCTCGTATGACGACGACAATCCTCCCGACGGGATGCACACGCCAATCGACGAGTGTTACAGCACCCGCCTCGGCACCTGCCCGTATCCGCTGCACTGGATGGTCGGCGTGGGCACGTGCGACCCGACCCCGTGCGCCGCCAACGGCTGCGGGGAGTCGGTGAATTGCAGATTCAGAACCATGAAATGCAGGCTCAATCCGCCGCACAACAAACTGATCCTGAAGGGCACGGGCACGCCCGGTCGCACGTTGTGCATCCTGGACGGCGGTGGCGGATACGTCGGCTGCGCCCCGGTCGGCACCGACGGCAAATGGAAGTTCGTGGAGAAGCACGTCGCGCCGGGCCCGCAGGTGCGCGATGTCTGCACATCCATCAAGACCGTCGATTGCGGCGGTTGACGCGGCTTCACCTCGGATGTGCAAGACGCAGCGACAGCGGCGCGTCCTGCAAGGTTATGGCCGGCCTCGTCGGCTGCCCCATGCGGCCACGCACCCGCCCGCGACGCGGACAGGCCCGGGTGGTTTTTGTCCTTGCTCCTGGTCCTCCCAAGCAACAACGAAGGGAGCGGCGGGTGGATGTCCCGCCGCTCCCTCGAATTGAACCTAAGTGTGTGCCAGCCGACTTACGGATAGATCAGCGAGTCGGTGGACGAGTAAGAGGCTCTGTCCGCCTTGAAGGCGAAATGGCCTGGCCATGGATCCAAACTGGCCGTGTGTTCCCCCGGCACCTTCCCGTGCCAACGGCCATAGTCGCCGCCCATGCCGACGAAATCGATGACCGTGTAGATGTTGTCGCTGTCAATGCCCTGCACCGGCGACTTCAGGAACGACGCGTGCCCGTCGCCGAAAGCGATGTTCTGGCCTTCGCCCACGCCCGCGCCGCCGTGGTTGGGCGAGTTGTAAAGACGCCACTCGCGCGGAGAATCCTCCGGACGCAGCTTCGGGTTGCCCCAAGTCGGCCTCGCGGCGGCAAGGTAGAACGGCGAGTTGTCGGCCAGCATGGCCTGACGGGCGTCAGAGGCTTCGGTCGGACGCGTGTCGCGCGGGCCGAACGGAACCATGTAGCCGTAGGAGACGTGGCGGTAGTCCTTGAAATCGTAGTAGAAGTCAAGTTCCTGCGTATCGTCCGGCTCCTTGCCGCTGCTGGGGCAGATGTACTGCTTGACGGTCACATCGCCGCTGCGGACCAGCATCCAGAAGGCGCGGGTCACGGATAGCAGCGTCGAGCCGGTGGTCGAATCGGTGTCCGCCAGCGTCGGAAACCTGCGGCGGGCGACCAAATCGATGTCTCCGACTTTCTCGACGTAGCTGATGCCCTTGGCCGTGGTGTTCTTGCTGTCGCCGACGGACTCCTTCGACGAATACGGCGGAACCGGCCAAGCCTCGCGGTGGTCGTTGGCGTACACCTTCATGGACGTGGCGATGCCCTTCAGGTTCGAAGCGCACACCAGGCGCTTGCTCAACTCGCGGGCGCGAGACAGGCTCGGCAGCAAGATCGAAATGAGCAAGGCGATGATCGCAATCACGACCAGCAGCTCAATCAGCGTAAAGCCGCGAATGCGAAGTTTCTTCAGATCCCTCATACTCATGAGACGTTTTCCTTTCTGGTCCTCTTCTCGCTTCCGCTTCCCGCGCGGCGGGCGGTTTCTCCGCCAACAGACCTCGATCAGGAATCGGAAACCATGCTCCCTCTTGTGAATCGCCCCCGCTCATCCGCCGCGTCGGACGCCTGCCCGATCGTTCACCGCCAATGGAACCTGGCGATGGAAGATGACAGATTGCGGATTCCGATCGCCGATGACCGACGCCCGGTGCCGCTGGATCAGGGAATGCGATTGCGAGGAGCCCCTGCTGTCCATCTGACAACAATGGCCGTTCAGACTTGCCTGTTGCTGGTTGGCTTCTCCATTCAACCCTGTTGATGCCTCGCGCCGAACCGAAAGGGTTTAGCTCCGGTCAGACGTCCTTCACGTTGGCGATGTGAGGAAGATTCGAGGTCAGGGTCGAAAGAATCAAAGATGGCTGTCGTTCGGATCGGTTATGGATGTCAGCGTATGACTTGCGTCAGCTTATGGATCCGTATTATGCAGCTCGTGTCGTGACCCCTGGAACTTCCCTCATCGCAACAGAATGCTACCGCCAAGCGAGACCCGTGTCAAGCATTGTCGGGGAATATCATGTCAATCCCCCAGCCCGCCTCGGCCTGGGGTCCGTTGAGTGACTCCCAGACACGCTTGAAACGCCGCATTATTCACATAAGATACAGAACTCCGGAGCGCCGCCCCTTTCCGTGGCGGCCGGCAGTGACCCGTTTGGCGAAGCCATGTTGGCCTGTTGCGGCTCATTCGATAGAATGCGGTCCCAGGGGAGAAGTCATGCTCTGGAGGTGCCCAGTGACCCTTTTTCCTGGAATGAGACTCTATCCGGCTCGGCGTCTCATCCACCTGAAGGTGAGCCAAACCGCTCGCCGGGGCGATAGGATCGGGCGGCTCCTGCCTGCGGCACTCCTGCTCGCCATCGCGGCCCGCGCCACGGCCGCGCCGCCGAACGACGAGTGCTCTGCAGCCATCGCTATCCGGACAGGCGAGCCGTTCACCGGATCGAGCGTGGAGGCCACGGGCACGGATATTTCCACGTGCGGTCGAGGCGATGTCCGGGATGTCTGGCACACGTGGCGGGCCACGTGCAGCGGACAGGCCCGCATCTCGCTGTGCGGCAGCGATTTCGACACGGTGCTGGCGGTGTATGACGGTTGCGGCGGCGCTCAGCTTGCCTGCAACAACGACGCACAGGACGGTTGCGCGCGCGAGGACAATTCCGTCATCGCGGCCTTCCCGGTGACCGATCGCACGCGCTACTGGATCCGGGTTTCGGGCGCGAGTGGAGAGACGGGCGCCTACGTCTTGACGGCCGCGTGTACCGAGATGGGCTGGGGGGCCTGCTGCCTGCCGGGCGGCGAGTGTCGCGTCATCAGCGGCGAGGAATGCGCGACGGCAGGGGGGCGCTTCTTCGAGGACGAATCGTGCGCGGGATTGGATTGCTCCTCTCCCCAACCGGACAACGACCGGTGCGAGGCCGCCCTTCCGATTTCCACCGACGGGCTTCTCGTCGGATCCTCATGGAACGCCACGGGCCGGCAGGACAGCGCCTGCGGCGATGAGAATGGCCGGGACGTGTGGCACGTCTGGCACTGCGACTGCGACGGTTACGCGGACATCTCGTTGTGCGACAGCGCCTTCGACACGCTGCTGTCGATGCACGAGGTCTGCGATGGCGCGGAACTGGCCTGCAGCGACGATTCCCGGACCTGCGTCAGCGAGCAAACCTCGCGGCTTCGGCGCGTCCCGGTGACGCCGGGGCGGGATTACTTCGTGCGCGTGTCGGGAGTCGAGGGCGAGTCCGGCGATTACCGCCTCATGGTGCGCTGCGTGCGTCCTCGCCGCGGCGGGCCTGCCGAACGGCAAGCGGCGACTTCGGTGCGTGCGCTTCCGTGAATCCATCGGCGGATGAACCGTCGCCTCCCGCGGATCGCTGCCCGGTCCCGGCGGCGGGCACTTCGGCTCAGGCTTGCGCATCCGGCGCCGATGCGATCGCGGATCCCGCGGCGCGAGGCAGGCGGATGCGGATGTCAGCGCCGTGCGGATCGGCGTCGGCGATGACGACGGAGCCGTTGTGCAGCTCCGCGGCGCGCTTCACCGTGGCGAGTCCCACGCCGCTGCCCTTGGGTTTGCGGGTGAAGAACAGCTCGAAGGCGCGCCGCTTGACGTCCTCGCTCATGCCCGGACCGTTGTCGATCACGCCCAGCTCGACAAGCCCCGCGTCCGCGTCGCAGATTCGGCACAGCACCGTGACGCTCCCCCCGCCTTGCAGCGCGTCCTTGGCGTTGCCCAGGAGCTCCAGCACGGCTTGCACCAGGATGTTCCGGTCGCCTTCGATCTGCGCGGCACCGGCCTCGAATCGACGAACGACGGAGACGCCGGCGGCCGCGAGCTGCGATTCGATTTCCCGCAGGGCGCGCTCGAGGACGTCGCGCGGATCGAGCCGGACGCGCTGCAGCTCGCCGACGCGGGAGAAGTTCAGCAATTGCGTGACGCGCTCGCTCAGCGACCGCGTCACCACGTACAGGTCGCGCACGCGCTCCTTCGAGGCGTCGTCGAGCTGGCCGTACTCCAGCACAAGCTGCGCCGAGCTGGCGATGGCCGCCACCGGGTTCTTGATCCCGTGCGCCACGGAGAAGCACACCTCGCCGACGGCCGCGAGGCGGTTCTTCCGCTCGGCCTCGACGCGCCGCCGCGCCAGCTCGACCTGCTCATGGACGCGCTGGAACTGCCGCCACAGCGCGTACCCGGCGCCGAGAAAAACAGCGATGCTGCCGATGAACATCAGCTCGCGCAGCCAGCGCTCGCTGAGCACCTGCTTGCCCTCGTCCTGGATCGCCTGCTGCCGCTGCCGCAGGACGCGCCGCGCGTGACCGAGAACCTCCATCGCCCGCGCCTGCGCCGCGTCCATCTCCGCCATGGACTGCGCCGCCTCCGCCAGCAGCGTTTCCTCCGCCTCCGATCCGATCGGCGCGCAGGACAACTCGTCGAAGCAGTCGAAGATGTGCTGCTCGGCCTCCACCATGTCGTCCACGTGGCGCTCGAACGACGGGCGGTTGAGGAAGTCGCCCGAAAGCCCGCCGAAGTGTCCGCGCAGCTCGACGAGGTGGAAGCGGAAGTTGCCGCGCTCCGTGGGCACGTCCCGGCTCTTGAAGATGTTGTTGCCCGCGGCATTGACCTCCAGCAGGGAGCGCGACAACTCGTCCAGCCAGACCTGCGAGCGGATCATTCCGTCCGTCTGCTCGACCACGCGGTTGAACGCCTCCGCCGTCATGTGCTGCGTCACCACGCTGGCGACGATGACCAGCACGGCCAGCAGCACAAACAACAGCAGGAAAACGTGGTACGACCGCAACGAATTGGACGGCGCATCGAGGGCGTCGGAAGAACCCGGATGGGGCGGCGGAAGTCGGGTTGGATTCAGCGAGTTCGACATGGCTCCATCACGGCGCCGCCGGCGGGGGGAACTCCTGCTCGAACTTCCCGACGATCGTCTCCAGCATCTTCACCGCGGCCGGTCCGTACAGCGTCCCGTGCCCGCCGCCGGTCACGATCTCCACGTCGGCGTCGGATCCGAGTTTCGTCAGCGACTCCTTCAGCAGCCGGGCGGCGCCTTCGAGGTAGAAGTTGTCGAGCTCGCCGGCGCGGATGTGCAGCTTGCCCGCCAGCTTCGGACCCAGCGCGGGCCAGTTGCGCTCGAGGATCAGGCGGATGTCGTAGCGCTCCCAGGACTTGGCCACCTCGGCGTTCACCGCGCCGGTCGTTCGGTCGAAGAGCAACTCCGGCTCGCCGTCCTTGCCTTTGCGGCTGAAGACGGCCTCGAAGGAGTGCAACTGCCCGCCGGGACCGAGGACGGTTTCCGCCCTGGCGAAGTCCTCGTACCAGACGAGCACCTGCTCCTGCATGCGCATGAGCGGACGGCGGTCGCCCCTGGCGTCGCGGTACATGTTGGCGCCGCGTTCGTACAGGTTGATCCGCTGGAAGTCGCGGAAGTCTACCGGGTCCGGCACGTCCGACCAGCAGCCGTTGAACGCCTCCGGGTAGGCGATTTGCAGCCACAGGCTCGACCAGCCGCCCGACGACGCGCCGGTGACGTAGCGATGCTTGGGCGATTCCGCGCCGTGGCAGGTATTCTCCACCAGCGGGATCAGCTCCTCGACGAACGCCTTGCCCCGCGGGCCGTTGTTGTCCGAGTCGGCGAAGACGTGATGCCCACGGTAACAGCGGGAATCCGGCACGACGTAAAGCACCTTGTCGAGCAGGGGCGACTGCTGAAACACGAACGAGAGCGACTCGACGTGGGGCTCGGCGCCGCCGAATCCGGAGATCGAGTAAAGCACCGGGTACTTCCGCGCGCTTGCCTCCGTCCAGCCCTGCGGCAGCCGCACCCACGCGCGCGTCTTCACCTCGCGCCCGAAGAACTTCGAGAGCAGCGGGCTGACCATCTCCACGGTCTTCATCCGCGGATCGGATCGGGGCGCCTTCTCCTCTACGACCTTGGACAGGTGCAGCGTGATCGGCCCGCCGGTGTAGGTCGCCAGGTCCAGCTCCATCGTTTCGCTGTACAGGTCGCCGGGGCTGACGCCCGGCTTGGGCAGATCCGGGTTGCGCCGCGCGACGGCCTGCACCGACCACTTCTGCCGAGGCAGATCGCTCAACGCGTAAGGGTAGTGCTCCGCGGAGGCGTCGATGATGAACGGCGCGGCCGGGTTCCACTTCGCACAGGGCTTGGAGAACACCGGCGTGGGCTGCGTCCACTGCTCGAAGGCGTTGGCGCGAATGCGCGGCTCGCGTCGCGCTTCGCGCGCGAGCATGACGTACACCCGCCCCGTGTAGGGTTCCTTCTGAAGTGAGGTGTCGAACGTGACCTGGAAGGCCTCGATCGGCTTGGCAAAGGGCGGGTTCTGATCCGCGGCCGGCGGTGTTGGCTGGGACTGTGCCGGGGGCTGAACGAGGTAGAGACATGCGAACCCGATAAGGCGCAGGATGACTGACACTCGTATTCCTTTCGGATGCGTGTTCAACATAACCGCTGACCCGGCCCAGTGAGTCGAGACACGGTTTCGAAGCGTGTCGCTTCGCTTCGAAACAGGCATCCGACGCGCGCTGCCGGTCAATCTGCCGAATTCACCTTCGTCAGTCAGGCATGCACGGGCGAATCGTGCGGACAGCCGGGTCGGTCACGCGGAACATCGGCTTTCCCGGGCGCTCCGCTGTTACAAGCTCGATGGCTCCCGCTTGTCGAGCCGCCGCCACGTGCAGCGCGTCCATCGCGGCGAGGCCGGCGGCGGCGGCTTGCGCGTGCGCGTCGGCCACGAGCGATGCCGACGCAGGGACGATCTCAACCGCGGCGGCGAGGAATTCCCGGTAGAATGCCGCTTCGTCCGTTTTCTGGTGATAAAGTGCCTTGGGCAGGAGTTCGAGACCCAGGAGGTCGCTTCCGACGAACTCCCGGTCGGGATCATCGAGTATCGCCATCGCCGCCGGCGACAGATCGTCGTTGCCCCGAGCGGCGGCGATGAGGACGTCCGCGTCGACGAAGGTGCGGATGGGCATCAGCCAGCGTCCTCTTCATGGGCGCCGCCGCGGCGCGAACGCACTTCAGGTTCAAGGTCGTCCCAGTCGAGCAGCGGCGTGCCGGCCGCGACGATCCTGCGGCGAATCTCAAGAAGGCGCCTGCCCAGCGAAGTGCGCGCCTCGCTCGCGCCACCTCGAACTTCCATCGACTGCCTCCGCGTTTCTGTGCGGGATTCAAGGACGTGCTCCGCACGCGAGCTTGGCTCGAACATGAATCTCACCGGGAATCGCCGCGTCGAAACAGACGCCACGCGATCCAGCTCCCCTGGAGACAGATCCCCATCTCCGGGAGCCAGCTCAAGGTCGTAGGGCGGCGTAACCTGTACGCCATGACAATCCTGGACCTGCGCCCACGCAAGGAAGCGATCCGCTCCGCCGGGAAGCCGCACCGCGCGCAGGCGGGCCGCGTCGAGCCGGAACGGCTCCACCGTGCGCGCCGCTGACATTTCAGACGCCGCTTCTTCCATCGTGGTCGTGGTGTTCGTCATCCAATTCTCGATGGAGTACCTCGAGTGTAATGTCTCGCTCGTCACCTGGTTTTCCCCCAGACATCATGCTGAACGTCGGCGTGGGTCAGATCCGCAAAGGCGCGGACAATCCAGTCGTGCCCAAGCTCGAACCACTGGAACATCTCGTTCTTGGATCCGTTTCCCCGAAAGCCGCGCGCGGTCAGCTCCAACAGGATGAAGGGCTGGTTGTCCTCTCGATGCACGCCATCACGAATGGTGACGTGCAGACGACCGGCCCGATTCGGCAACATGAAGCTCGTGCGCCAGTTCAGCCGCTCCGGCTTCGGCAGAAAACGCGGGCCGACGTGACGCCAGCCGAAATCGGGCAGCACCTCGCCGATCCGGTCAGTCGAGGTGAAACCCCCGCCGCGTGGAATCTGGTTCACATACGTCAGCTCGTATTGGACCGGCTCGATGCTCCCAAGACCCGCACCGGCGACGAAGGATTCAAAGGTGGCAAGGTACTCACGAAACAAGTCCATGACCTTGGCGTATCGCGGGTATTCGTCGCCGGGGCGCACCTTCTTCCAGTTGTGCAGGAATCGGTCGCGCTGAACCTGAATGATCCCGGTGTTGTCTTGGCGCACAAACCAGACGCGGGGCAGCGGGGGCTTGTCCGTAATGGTCACCGCCATGCCGGCGGAGTCGTCGAACCTCTCGATCGCCGGAACGAGGGGGGCGACCTCCTGGCAGGTTGGATACACTGTGTTGAATCGCTCCCACAGCAGACCCAAATGCGGCGCCAAGAGGGCTTCGAGTGGCTTGAACAACATCCCGCATACCACCTCGACCACGGGAGGACGTTCGAATCCTGGCAGGTTTTCACGGTGTTCGCTTGGCAAAGCTCGTCCGTCCGGGTTCCTCGCTTCGGGTTGGAGGGTCAGCGACCTATCCCCACGGGATGGTATCCGCCTCCACCGGGTTCTGCCAGCGGCTCGCCGACATGGGGATGGTCTGATCTCCACGGGAGTTGGGCAAGAAAACAGGCACCCGAAGCGCGAGCGTGAGTAGAGCGGGCATCGCCGACCGCGCTGCACTTTCGTAGAATACCGGCGTGAGACTCTCGCGGGAAATCCGGGCTTACCTGGGCGAGGTTCCGTGTGACGGCGCGCCGCGGAATACGTGGGCGGGGTGTCCCGGCGGGCGATGGGGCGATTCGTTCGTCTGCCTGCGCGCGGTCGTCGAGGGACCGGTCGATCCGGCGACCGGCTTCCTGTGCAACATCAAGCTGATCGACGACCTGCTGACGGGCGCGCTGCCCCTCCTGCGACCGGGCGAGCCTCGAAGCGCCGCGGAGTTCGACTTCAAACACGCGCTCTCCGCCGCCGCGGCGCGCGTGGCCGGCGGGCTTCCTTCGCCCTTGATTCTCAACGCACTGGAAGTCGCCACATCGCCCCATACCCGATGGACGAAGCTCACCTCGGAGCCTGACATGATCCGCCTGACACAAGCGTTTGAGTTCTCGGCCTCGCACCGACTTTTCTGCCCGTCCATGAGCGATTCGCAAAACCGCGAGGTCTTCGGCAAGTGCGCCAACACGAACGGGCACGGGCACAACTATGTACTCGAAGTCACCGTGGCGGGCAGGCTGGACGATCCGACCGGCTGTCTGGCGGCCACGGATCGGCTAAACGCCACGGTCCGCCGGGAGATCGTCGATGCGTTCGATCACAAGCACCTCAACCTCGACTGCCCCGACTTCGCCGACCTCAATCCCACCGTCGAGAACATCGCGCGGGTGATCTTCCGGCGGCTGGCAGGCGCCCCCGGCGAAGGCCGGCTGGCAAGTGTCAAAGTCTGGGAGACGCCGAAGACCTGGGCGGAATACGACGGGGCGGATTAGCCAAGGCCGCCTCATCGGGCCAGCCCCGGGCGCAGGCGTGCGCGGGTCGCGCTGACGCACGAGGCTTGGGATCTGGGTGTGCTGGGCATGGCCGGCGGCCGCGCGTCTGGATCGTGGACGGCGTCCGTTTGCGCGCCTACGCTGTGTTCCATGCGGCTCATCGACACTCATGCGCATCTGACCTACCCGGGTCTCTTCGAGCGGATCGACGAGGTCATGCAGCGCTGCGCCGAGGCGGGCGTGGAGCGCGTCATCACCATCGGCACCGACGTGGACGAGGCGCGCAAGGGGCTGGAGCTGGCTCGGCGGTTTCCGGGGCGCATTCACGTGGCCGCGGGGTTTCATCCGCACGGCGCCGGCAAGGTCGGCCCCGCCGCATGGGCCGAGATGGAGCGGATCTGGGCGGATCCGGGCGTGGTCGCCTTCGGCGAGATGGGGCTGGACTATCACTACGACTTCGCCCCGCGCGACGCGCAGAAGGACGTGTTCGCGCGGCAACTCCGCATGGCGGCCGCGCGAGACCTGCCCATCATCATCCACAGCCGGGAGGCGTTCGACGACGTCCGTGCGCTGCTGCTGGAGCACGGGTGCAAGGACCGGCGCGTCGTGTTTCACTGCTTCACCGGCACGGATCAGGAGGCGGCGGCCATCGCGGAATGCGGCTGGCGCCTTTCGTTCACCGGCATCGTGACGTTCAAGAACTCGACGGCCCTGCAGCACCTCGCCCGTGCGTATCCCGCGGACCGGCTGATGGTCGAGACGGACAGCCCGTACCTAGCGCCCGTCCCGGTGCGCAGCCAGAAGATCAACGAGCCGGCCCACGTGGCGCACACGGCGCGTTTCCTGGCGGCGCTGCGCGGCGTGGAGTTCGACCGGCTCGCGGCCGAGACGAGCCGCAATGCGGAGGCGTTTTTCGGATTGACCTGACCGAGGCGCGCGCGCGACGCCATCAGCAACGCACTCCACCGGCAGCGGGCACTGTTCAGAGCACCGGGCGGAAGCCCTGTGTCAACCATGATTGCCGACAGAAACATGCTTTCTCGAACAAGTTGTCGCGCGAACCGGGCTGACTACACTCAGCAGGTGCGCTTCTCCCATGATCGGCGGGCATAGCCCGCCCTACGGTGTTGTGGAATCCGGACTGTATTCGTAACGCGATGCTCTTCGCATGATTGCTTTATCAACCGATCGCGAGGCCATCGGCGCCGCGCTGGGGCGAATCCCCGGCGGAGCGGGGATTCTCACGTCCGCGCACGCGGGGCGCGCGACGGGCATGTTGGTTTCGTGGTTTCAACAGGTCTCGTTCGAGCCGCCGATGATCGCCATCGCCCTGCGTCGGGGTCGGCCCATTGCGGAACTGATTGACGCTTCCGGCGCCGTGGTGCTGCACGTCATCCCGACGGACGACGTGGGCCCGCTGTTCAAGCAGTTCGGCAGGGGCTTCTCGCTCGACGAAGACGCTTTCGTGGATCTGGCCCACGGTGAAACGCCGTTCGGTCCGCTGATCGATCGGATCCCGATCGCGCTGGCGTGCCGGGTCCGCAACCGCGTGCCTGCGGGCGACCATGACCTTTACATCGTCGAGGTGGCCTCCGCGCGGGGCGACGTGTCGAATGCGCCGTATGTCCACATCCGCAAAACGGGGCTGTCGTACTAGGCACGGTGCGCAGCCGCTGCCGGACAAGTTTCTGAATCCGCCGCGCGCCGATCGGCGCTCTTCTCCCCCCTCCCCGCGGGAGGGGGCAGGGGGAGGGCGCTGCCGCGAGGACATGCAGTCGTGGCGAGATGTCCATCGAATGCAGCGAGCCGGGCCCTCCAATCGCCGCATGGGCGGACTGATCTGCTTCCTGACGCTGTCCCTGCTTTCCGGCTGTGATCGGCGCGCCGACGACGCCCTCATCCTCCGCGTCGCTAACTGGGGCGGTCCCGCGAACATCTCCGAGTTCCTGCAGCTTGACCGCGAGATTCAGACTGGCTTCGAGCATCTGCGCCCCGACCGCGGCGTCCGCGTCATGATCGAGCAGATTCCCGGCGAGGGGCAGTACACGGCCAAGCTGATGATGATGCACCTGTGCGGCGGCATGCCGGACGTGGTGCATCTGGACGCCTCCTCCGCGGCGATCTTCATCGACAGCGACGTGCTGACGGACCTTTCCGACCGCATCGCGCGGGACGTCGACATCTCCGAGGACATGTACTTCAAGAACGTCTTCGACATCGCGCGACGCGGTGAGCGCGTGTATGCCATCCCCCTCGACTTCACCCCGATGGTCGTCGTCTATAACAAGGATCTGTTCGATCAGGCCGGCGTGCCTTATCCGCGCGAGGACTGGACGTGGGAAGACTTCATGTCGGCCTGCGCGGCGCTGAAGGCTCATCCTCCGCCGGACGCGGCCGCGTGGTATCCGTTCGACTTCTTCAACTGGATGCCCGGCTGGTTTCCGTTCATCTGGAGCGCCGGCGGGGACGTCATCAGCGCGGACGGGCATCGGGCATCGGGGCACATCGACTCGCCGGCCTCGCGCGAGGCGCTGCAATTCCTCGCCGATTTGATCCTCGTGCACGGCTACGCGCCGCGCCCGGCCGCGCGATCGGCGATCGGCAAGGACCTGTTCCGCAGCCGCATGTCCGCGATGACCATGACGGGGCATTGGATGATGCTCGAGTACCGTCGCGAGGGGCTTAATGTCGGCGTCACGTCCATCCCGCGAAAGACGCGCCGCGTCAGCGTGATCTACGAGTGCGGGCTGGCGATTCCGAAGACGGCGGCGAATCCCGACCTCGCTTGGGAGTACGTCAAGTACATGACCAGCCAGGCCGTTCAGAGCCGACGCAACAGCACCGGGCTGGCGATCTCCGGCAACCGCGCGGCCGCGGAGTCGCTGGCGACCACCGAGGTGGAGCAGTCGTTCCTGCGGGAGGTCGAGTTCGCGCTGCCCCCGTGGGGGTCACGCGTCGAGCGCTACCCGATGGTGGAGGATCTCGGGTGGGAGTTGATGGAGGATGTTCTGCACGGCCGCCGAACGGTGGACGAGGCGGCAAGCTACTTTGCACGGTTGATGGATGCTGAGCTGGGCAACTGAGAAGGAGCTTGGCCGAGCCGCAGGCCAGCAATCGTATTGCAGCAGCAACTCTATTTTTGATTCATTACTGAAACATGCGAAGTCCTTGTCTGCCACGAAGCCCGGGGCGGCGGGCATTTCACGCCCTACGCGCTTGCCACGGCCTGGCGAGTACGCCAGACCGTGCCACCCGGCCGACGCGCGTCCCGCTCAGCATGGCTAGGCGAGTACGCCAAGCCATGCCACCCGAGGCGCAGCCGCCCGTGGCGCGGCCAGCCGAGATGCCGCCCGACCGGATCCTTGTTTTGGCATTGACCGGAAACAGGGCTTGCAATCCTTGCAGGCTCGCTCTAGATTGCCCCATCTTTACTGATTGAAGGAAGGAACGAGAGCGGGGATCGTTTCCCCGCGAGGAGTGACAGAAAGCCGATGCCGCAGCTAGCCGTCCCGAAGAACGAGATCGTCGCCAAGTACGCGCGGGCGCCCAAGGACACAGGCTCGCCGGAAGTCCAGATCGCCATCCTCACCGCGCGGATCAGCCACCTGACCGAACATCTGAAACTCGCGAAGAAAGACCACGCGGCGCGGCGCGGGCTTCAGATCATGGTCGGACGCCGGACGAGCATGTTGAGGTACCTCCTGCGCACCCACCGCCAGAAGTATCTGGACACGATCGCCGCGTTGGGATTGCGTCGGTAGGCGCATGGGCCATTTGCGGGTAGGCGCCGGCGGGGCGACCCCGGGATGCAATGCGTTCGACGAGTCTAGCGGACGGGTTCTTCGGATGGCGCGCGGATCATCATGGGATCCTCGCGCCGCTTTCTTTGGGCGCGACGACGCTCCTCCAACCCTTCACCCGACAACGATTACGAAACTGAAATGCAAGACGGACAAAGAGAGACAGGAATGGAACCGACAGTTGTTGAACGCAAGATCGGAAGACACACCCTCAGGATTGAAACAGGAAAACTCGGACGACAGGCGGCCGGCGCGGTGCTGGTGCGGTACGCGGACACGGTGGTGTTCGCCGCCACAGTGACCGGTCCACCGCGGGAGGGCATCGACTTCTTCCCGCTGACCGTGGACTATCGCGAGAAGGCCTACGCCGCGGGCAAGATTCCCGGCGGTTTCTTCAAGCGCGAGTCCCGCCCGACCACGAAAGAAGTCCTCACGATGAGGATGATCGACCGCCCGATGCGCCCCCTCTTCCCTGATGGTTTTGTGGACGAAGTGCTGATCCAGGCCATGTGCCTCGCCACGGACCAGGAGCACGACCCCGACGTGCTCGCCTCCATCGCCTCCTCGACCGCGCTGACGATTTCCGGGCTGCCGTTCGAGGGACCGGTGGGAACCGTGCGCGTCGCGCAGGTGAACGGGGAGTACGTGCTCTTTCCGACGCTGAGCGAAGTGAGCCAAAGCCCGTTCGAGCTGGTGCTCTGCGGCCACAAGGAAGGCGTCAACATGATCGAAGTCGGCGCCTCCGAAGTGGCGGAGAGCGTCATCACCGGGGCGATCGAGTTCGGCTATCGCGCCATCCGCGACATCTGCGCCATGCAGATCGAGTTGCGCGAGAAGAAGGGCAAGCCGGTGACGTGGACCGCGCCGGAGGGGGGCAAGGAGCTGCTGGCCAAAGTCCGCGAGCGAGCGCTGCGCCCGATGCGCGACGCCAAGCGCATCCAGGGCAAGCAGGACCGCAACGGCGCGATGGACAAAATCAACGAGGCGGTGCTCGGCGAGCTTTCGCCGGAAGGCGTGGAGAATCCGCCGTATGAGCGGAACGCCGTGAAGCGCTGCCTGGACAAAGTCGAGGAGGAAGTCGTCCGCAAGATGGTGGTGGACGAGGGCATCCGTCCGGACGGCCGCGGGCTCAAGGAGATTCGCCCGATCACGTGCGAGGTGGGCGTGCTGCCGCGCGTGCACGGCTCGGCGCTGTTCCAGCGCGGCGAGACGCAGGCGCTGGTGGTGACGACGCTGGGCACGGGGCGCGACGAGCAGATCATCGACGGGCTGACCGTGGAATACAGCAAGAAGTTCATGCTGCACTACAACTTCCCGCCGCTGGCCACCGGCGAGGTGAAGCGCGTCGGCGCCGTGGGGCGACGCGAGATCGGGCACGGCGCGCTGGCGGAGAGGTCGCTGGAGGCCGTGCTGCCCGCGCCGGACAAGTTCCCGTACACGGTGCGGCTGGTGTCGGAGATTTTCGAGTCGAACGGGTCCAGCTCGATGGCGTCGGTGTGCGGCGGGACGCTGGCGCTGATGGACGCGGGCGTGCCGATCCGCCAGCCGGTGGCGGGCATCTCGGTGGGCATGTTCAGCGAGGGCGAGCACCGCGTGCTGATCGTGGACATCCTCGGCGAGGAGGACCACTTCGGCGACATGGACTTCAAGGTGTCCGGCACGCAGAAGGGCGTCACCGGCGTGCAGCTTGACCTCAAGACGCACTTCCTCCCGCAGGACACGATCGTGCAGTCGTTCGAGCTGGCGCGGGAGGCGCGGCTTTCGATCCTGCGCACGATGCTGACCACGGGGCTTAAGGCGCCGCGGCCCGAGCTTTCGCAGTACGCCCCGCGCATCCTCACGATCAAGATCAATCCGGAAAAAATC
Source organism: uncultured Phycisphaeraceae bacterium (assembly GCA_964526695.1). Lineage (GTDB taxonomy): Bacteria > Planctomycetota > Phycisphaerae > UBA1845 > UBA1845 > JABWBH01. The sequence goes on along the minus strand of CAZGJA010000024.1, from coordinate 43,613 downwards.
GGCCGCGTGATCGGCCCCGGCGGCAGCGGCATCCGCGGTCTGGAAGCCGACAGCGGCGCGAAGATCGAAATCGGGCAGGACGGCACGGTGCTCATCGCCTGCATGGACGCCGCCGGCGCGCAGCGCGCCCGCGACGCCATCGAGGCCATCGCCGAGGAAGTCAAGGTCGGCAAGGTGTACACCGGGCGCGTCAGCAGCACCAAGGACTTCGGCGCGTTCATCGAGATCATCCCCGGCCAGGACGGGCTGTGCCACATCAGCGAGCTGTCGGACGAGTACGTCAAGAACGTCAACGACGTCTGCAAGATCGGCGACCAGATGCGCGTGAAGGTCATCGCCGTGGACGATCAGGGGCGCGTCAAGCTCTCGCGCAAGGCCGTGATGATTGAGGAAAAAGCCAAGGCGTAGCTCGACGCCGGTCGCATCGGCATTACAGAGCCGCGCCTTGACAGAGCCGCGCCCGTAAGGAAGCGGTGTGCGAACATCCGAGCCGCACTCGGCAGGAAGCGGTATTACAAACGAACGCAGCGGGAATCGCCATGCCGAGATTGCCGCACGGCTTCCTTGCGGGCGCGGTTCCGTTCGGGAGCACTCGCTTCCTTACGGGCGCGGCTCTGAAAGAGGGGCGCGGCTCTGAAAGCGGACGGCGCGCGGACGTCGGCGGCGGTGAATGACCATGCGTGACTGGGAAGTCGAACGCGGTTGCGGAGTTTGCGCTGTCACGGGCCGCACGCTGGCGGAGGGCGAGGAGTACTACGCCGCGCTCTTTGAGGAGGGCGAGTCGTTTGCGCGCCGCGATTTCTGCGTGGATGCGTGGACGGGTCCACCGCCGGGCGCGTTCTGCTTCTTCAAGTCGCGCGTTCCCCGCAAGGAACATCGCCGGCGCCTGCTCATCGACGACGAGGGGCTGCTGGCGTTTTTTCAGCGGCTTTCCGAGGAGCGCGAGCCGATCCGCGTGCAATTCCGTTTCGTGCTCGCGCTGATCCTGATGCGCAAGCGCCTGCTGAAATACGAGTCGTCCAGGACGCGAGACGGCGTGGAGACGTGGACGATGCTGCTGCCAAGGGACCAGACGCGCCACGCGGTCGTCAACCCTGGACTTACCGACGATCAGATCGAAGGCGTCAGCCGCGAGCTGACCGCGATCCTCCACGGCGACACGACCACGATGATCGACGCGCTGGATGCGACGCCCTCCCCGGGAGCGACCCATGACCTCGCCTGAGGGTTGCGCGGTCAGTCGCCCTTCAAGCCTGCCGGAGCCGCAGGATTCGGCATTGCCTGGCTGGCGGCAGCTCGGAGAGCTGCCGGACCGTTGGCAGGTCGGAGACCTGCCCCACCAGTGGCTGACCTTCCGAACAGCGGCCGCAATCGTCGCGCTCCTGCTCTACGCCGGTTGCACGCCGCCGCCACGTCTTGCGCCGCTCGATCCGCTGCCGCTCGATCAGGCCGTTGAGACGATCAACGACAACAACCGGCGCATCATCGGTGTGCTCAAGGCCGAGGGGCGGGTCATCGCCAGGGTCCGCACGAGCAAGGACCGCGTCCGCACGTTCGATCTCGAAGGCATCCTCATCTACGCCCCGCCGGATCACCTGCGGTTCACGCTGAAACACGACCTTGGAGGCGATCAGCTCATCGTCGGCGCCAACGACAGCCAATACTGGTTCCACGATCTGACCGCGGGGGAACCTCCCAAAGTCCGCTCGCTCGACCACCTGGTGAACGGCCGCGACAGTGAGTTTCCCGTGCAGCCGCGGCAGATCATCGAGGCGATCGGCCTGTCCCCGCTGCCGGACGGCGCGGAGCCGCACCCGATGCGTCGGCCCGTGCAGCGGGTGGAAAGCGAGCATCAGCAGCTTCTGCTTCTCGACTACGACGACTCCGGCGCACCGCGGCTGGAGAAGGAGTATTGGCTGGCGCGATCGGATCCGCGCCTCGTGCGGCGCATCATCTTCCGCGACGCCATGGGACGAGTCGAGATGGAGTCGCAGCTCTCGCAGCATCAGCCCCTCGGCGACATCGGCCCGCTCGTGCCGTTTCACATCACGGTGGACTGGCCTCTGGAGGGCTCGCTCATCGAGTTCTCGATCTCGAAATGGCAGATGATGCCCGACAGGGGCAAAGACCTCCCCGCCTTCCAGCCGCCGGCGGAATTGCAGGAGTGAGCGGGACTGGTGGGGCAGGTCTCTGACCTGCCAAGGGTGGGGCAGGTCTCTGACCTGCCACCGGTCCAGCAGGTCTCTGACCTGCCGAAGGTGGGGCTCCGAGCCGCCCGTGTGCTCTCGCCCTGCCAAGTCGGCATATCACCCTTCGAGAACGCCGCTTAGCCATGCAGGCCGACCGGCACTGCGCTCAGGCGAGGCGCGCAACGGCTGAAGAAATGAGTACCGCGACCTCTCGCTGCACGGCAGGGTCACGCTTGGCGTTTGGCTTGTGCGTCTGGAGCGCGGCATTAAGGCTGAGGATCTGGACTCGCTTGTTGCGAATCGTGAGCAGATAAGGCCGCGCGAAATGCAGATGTCCGTCTCGCGATTCCAGCTTGCGCAGGGCGTCGCGGTGCGCGTCGAACGGCATCACATCGTGTAGCGCCTCCACGCCGGGCGGCAGCGCTGGAAGCACGTTGTTGACGCAGAAGTCGCGCCACCCGCGCCGGCCGTGCCAGACGAGCAAGACCTTCCCTGAGTACCTGCGGATCGTGCGTCGCGCTTGAATCAGGGTCAGGATTAGGATCAGGGGGAGCACAATGGGCAGCGTGAGAATGATGCCCAGCGCGATGAATGGGCGCATCAAACGCCAACGAAGCGTCTCGGGCCTACCTCGATGTTCCGACTCTTGCGGGGCGGTTTGAAGGCAACTTGGCGGTTCGTTGGTGCCGTGGAAGCTCATCTGTTGACCAAGTGGGACCTAAGCACGGCGACAAATCAGCGGTTTGGGCGGGGCGCCGCGGACCGGCTTTCCAATGCGAGCAGCCGCTCCTTGTCTTTCAGTCCACCCGGAGATGAGAACCCACCGAGCGATCCATCGGCGCGGACCACGCGGTGGCAGGGCACGACGATCGGTACGCGGTTGTGCGACATGACGCTGCCCACCGCGCGGGCGGCGCCCGGGCGTCCCGCGGCGCGGGCGAGTTCACCATACGACTTCGTGCGCCCCGGCGCGATGCGGCGGCAGTGTTCCACCACGCGGCGCTGGAAGGGCGTCGCCTCCGCAAGGTCGAGGTCCACGTCGAACTCTACGGCCTTGCCGGCAAAGTACGCGCGGACCTGCTTCTGAAACTGCGGCAGCGCGGCCGGGGCTTCGTCGAGCGGTCCCCACTGTCGACGGACGGCGGCGAGGGCGGCGTTGCGCGAAGCGGGCAGGTACGTCGCGGCGAGCTTCCCCTCGCGCGTGACAAAGGCGAAATGTCCCCAGTCGGTTGAAACAAGCGTGAGCGTGGTCATGCTTGGAATGCTACCCTGCGGGAGTTGCGCCGGGCAAGTTCGATCGCATACAAGGCGAAGACTGCCGTGCGCTGCTTGGTCACACGCCTCTGATGACAGTCAGCAGGTCGGAGACCTGCTGAACCGGTGGCAGGTCAGAGACCTGCCCCACCATCGGAGACCTACCCCACCTGCGACGACGAACCTGTTTGACCGGTGGCAGGTCAGGGACCAGCCCCATCCTTGGCAGGTTGGAGACCTGGCCCACCCAGGGAAGGCGAGGGCGCGGGGCTGCCGGGCGGCGGCGTCAGGCGGTGCTGCGCGAGGAACTCCTTGATCGCCGCAAGGAACTCCGGCCTGAACATCGTCATCGCGTGGTCGGCGCCGTCGATGGTGACGACCTTGTGGCTGCCCATCACGCCGGCGAGGCGATCGACGTCGACTTTCAGCGGGTCGATGCCGCCGATGATGGAAAGCGTCGGGATATTGTTGGCGCGGAGCGACTTCTCGTCCGCCTCCAATCCCTTGAAGCCGCGAACCACCGCCGCCAGCGCCAGCGCGTCGTTGTTCCGCATCACCATCGTGTTGACGGCCGCGAGCTGCTCCTCCGTCATCTTCGGCCGGTCCGCCGGGGTGAGCGCCTCCATGAGCGGCCCCACGCCCTTGCCCGCTTCGAGCGACTCGGCGAGGCGGGTCATGAACTCCTTGCCCGCGGGTCTGCCGCCTTCGGGCCAACCGTAGCCGCCGGGGATGGCGCTGATCACCCGCTGCGGATGCGTCAGCGCGACCTTCAGCGTGATCAGCCCGCCCATCGAGTAGCCGACGAGGTGCGCGCGGTCGATCTTCAGATGATCCAGCAGCCGCACGACGTCCTCGGCCATCTCCGCGCCGTACTTGTCCGGCTCGTGCGGTTTACCACTGCCGCCGTGCCCGCGGCAGTCGAGGGCGATGACGCGATATTCAGTGGCGAGCGCGGGCAGGACGCCGTTGAACATCCAGCCCGTCTCCGCGCTGCCGGAGAAGCCGTGAATCAGGACGACCGGCTCGCCCTGGCCCCGCTCGATGTAGCGGAGCTTCACGCCGGCGGAGTTGAAAAACTGATCTTGCGCGGCAGCCTGCGATGCGCAGGCCAGGAGCAGGGTCAAACCGAGCGTCGTCATGAAGATGCGATCGCGGCTCATGTTTCTCCTCAAATTACAGCGGAATTCGTAGTGGCCGAGTGGGTGTGCAGATCACTTGGACGGCGTCGCCGCGCTGGCGGGAGGTCCGTCGCTTTGAACGAAGAACCCTCCTTCGACCAGTTCCTGCGGCTGCAAGCCATCCGCAGCAGCTTTCTCAAAGGTTTCCAAACCGTCCGCCGGCAACAGATAGCGCTTATTGTCGCGCACCATCGGCGCGTACTCCCCGGCGGAGATGACGTTGCCCGGCGACAGCTCCAACGCCAGGCGCAGCCGGCCCTGCGGTGTCACGATGATGTCACCGAACACGGCCTCGCGCGAGCCGGGGCAGTCCGGTCCGCAGGTCTGCCCCGCGGCCGCGTCCTTGCAGCAGGAGCCGGCCTTGCCGGAGATCAGCACGTAGCCCGCATGAGGCGCCAGCGCGATGCGGTCGGTCGTCGGCTGGTCGCTGAGCCGGTATCGCCCCGCCCAGGGATGCCCCGGTGAAGCCGCAATCTCCGCGGCAATCGCCGCAAGCCGCCGCGCCGCTTCCGCGTCCGCGACGCGCCACAGGGGCGACTCGCGATCCTGCCGAGCCTCGTCGCGCGGCAGCGGCTTGGGCTGCTGACAAGCGGCCAGAAAAATCAGTCCCCCCGCGGAGAACCGCGAGATTCGCAAGAGCGTCATGGCATCCTCCCCATCTGAATCGGCCCGCGCCGATCGAGCGGATGATACTCCGCGTTTGACGGACCGCCCAGAAGTCCGTCGAAGCGACAGGCGTCGCTTGGGGGACCGGCTTTCCAGCCGGTCAGACGGGCCGAGCGTTCCCTCGCAGAACGGATTCGATGGGCTTCACAGTTGGGGAGCCGGAATCAAGGACGTATCATCGCCCGTGTGGGCATCCTGGAATCGACGAGCGGGGTTGAGAACGTGACGCTGGCTATTCGCAACATCGGCGAGCTGCTGCGGATTCCGCGCGGACCCGTCGGTGGGCGGGCGATGGGTCGCGTGGAGGCGGTGTCGAACGCGGCGCTGCTTGTGGACAAGGGGCGCATCGCCTGGTTCGGAGCAGACCGCGACGTGTCGCTTCCGCCGGGCTGCTCCGTGCTGGACGCCGAGGGCGGCTGCGTGCTGCCCGGGCTGATCGACTGCCACACGCACACGGTCTTCGCCGGGACGCGCGAGCATGAGTTTGTGATGAAGATCGAGGGGCAGTCGTATGCCCAGATCGCGCAGGCGGGCGGGGGCATCCGCGTCACCGTGGACGCCGTGCGCCGCGCCTCGCTGGAGGATCTCGTCGCCCTCGCCCGACCGCGGCTGGAACGCATGGTGCGCAACGGCGTCACCACCGTCGAGATCAAGAGCGGCTACGGGCTGTGCGCCGATGACGAGTTGAAGATGCTGCGGGCGGTGCGGCGACTGGCGGAGACCCTGCCGATCGAGCTGGTGGGAACCTACCTGGCCGCGCACACGACGCCGCGCGAGTTCGCCGATCGCCCGGACGATTACCTCGATCAGGTCTTCGCAGAGCCTGTGTTGGCGCGCCTTCGCGACGAGAGGCTGGCGGAGTTCTGCGACGTGTTTTGCGAGAAGACGGCCTTCGACGTGGCGCAGTCGCGTCGCGTGCTCGAGGCCGGCATGCGCTTTGGGCTTCGGCCCAAGCTCCATGCGGATCAGATCACGCAGATGGGCGCGACGGTGCTCGCGGGAGAGGTGGGGGCGATCTCCGCCGATCATCTGGAGCACATCGACGACGCGGGCATGGCGGCGATGAAACGCGCCGGCACGGTGGCCGTGCTGCTGCCCGCGTGCTCGTTCTTCCTCGGCGTTCCGCAGGCGCCGGCGCGCAAGCTGCTCGAAGCCGATCTGCCCGTGGCCGTCGCCACGGATTTCAACCCGGGTTCGTCGATGGTGGAGTCGCTGCCGCTGGCGATGTCGATCGCGTGCACGCAGATGCGCATGACGCCGACGCAGGTCGTCGTCGCAGCCACCGCCAACGCCGCCGCGGCGCTGGGTCGACAGGACCGGATCGGCGCGATCGCAGTTGGGATGCAGGCGGATCTGGTGATCTTGGACGTGCCGAGCCATGTGCGCTGGCTCTACGAGCCGGGGCGCAATTGCGTACGGCATGTCATCAACCAGGGGCGGCAGGTGTTCTGAGATCGCGCGCTCTCGGCAGGAACCCCGCGCGTCATTCCCGCGCAGGCGGGAATCCAGGCTGTCCGGATGCGGCGAACCGCTCATTGCTGAGCAAGAGCGCGAAAGGGGTTACCTCCTCAACAGCGATAGGTGCTCGGTTCAGACCGCGTTCATTCATCACACGGGGCCGCTGCTGCGGACCCGTTCCACCCGCCAGGACTCGCGCGTGTTGCGTTTCTACCTAGGCGCGATGAACTGACCGCAGCGCGTTTGATGAATCGTCTGATCAGGCATCACCTCGACCCGGCCAGCGCCGAAGCCTGCGGGGATTTCTTCTCCGCCGCGGCCAGGTTCTGCACCAGCGGCAGCACGCCTTGCCGAATCTGCTGGCGCGACGGGCTTTGCGCATCCATCGCCGGCCGGCCTGACGCGTCGCGCCGCTCGAACATCGAGTTGTACGCAAACGCCGCGAAGTGCGTCCCGTGCCGAACCGCGGAGGTCACCTGCCCCTGCACCAGCAATGGATCGCGCTGGTCGAACATGATCCCCGTGGCCACGGGACGCTGCGCCATCCACGGCTGCCATTTGGCGAATCGGCCCTCGAACTCGCCCATGGCCGAGGCGTAGTTCATGGTGAAAACGCCGTCCACCCAGCCCTGCGTGATCCACTTTCGCGCGTCCTGGTAATGGCCGTTGAACGCGCGGTCCGGGTCGGCCCCGACGGCCGCGGTGAGCGCCACGCCGCGCTTTGTGCGATCGACCATGTCGCGCAGGCGTTTCATGAGCACGTTGACCTGCGTCGCGCGCCAGTTGCGCCAGGCGATGGCGTCGTCATCCGGCGACTTGCCGGTGGCGCGGCGGAACATGGCCAGCGTGCGCGAATCGCGCGGGTAATCCGGCACGCCGCCCATCGCGTCATAGCCTTTGTGGTAATCGTTGGGGAACCGGATGTAGTCCAGATGCAGGCCGTCCACCGGGTAGCGGGCGACGATCTCATGGCAGACGCCGACGAGGTAATCGCGCACTTCCGGGTAGCACGGGTTGAGGCTGAGGTACCAGCCCATGGGCTGCGGGCGGTTTTGCGCATCGCGCAGGAACCAGTCGGGATGAGCGTTAAGCAATTGCCGCCGGTCGGTCGGCAGCTTATTGCCGTGCCAGGCGGGCATGACGTTCACCCATGCGTGCAACGTCAGCCCGCGCTTGTGCGCCTCGGAGCACGCCAGCGCGAGCGGGTCGAATCCCGGGTCCTTCCCCTCGAACTCCGGCGACCACGGCTCGATGCGCGAGCGATAGAGCGCCGTCCCCGCTCCGCGCGCCTGCCACAGAATCGTGTTGAAGCCGGCGCGCTTGCAGTTCTCCAGCACCGCGGCCACGTCCTGCGGCGTCTTGTAGTCCCATCGCGTCACCCAGACTGCGCGCACCGGCTCGGCCCGACCAAACTCGGCGGCTTTGCGCACGCCATGGCAGCCCGACAGCAGAACCATGACCAAGGCCGGCAAGCTCATCGCGATCCATCGCGGTCTGTTCATCGTCCCATCTCCAAGCAGGATCTTTGAGTTCGTTTTGTGTCAATAGCCACGGTCAATCTTTGATCGGTTCGAGATAGTGAGTTTCGATCTCCGCTGCATGGTAAGGCCCATCTCCATCCGCATCTCGATGTGGAGTGTCAAACTCGACCCAAACGCACTCAATAATCCCAACACGGCCCTTGACAAAGCGGTGACACCCCTCATACGGATTGTCGTCTACTAAGATTTCCTCAACTCCTTTGGGGGGCATGGAGACCGTGCCAAGGGCTCCCTTCGCCCAAGTATACGATTGTCGAACACGCACCCGTTGACCCACTGAGAACACGACGTTGATATTGTGTCTCGCCAGCCGCTTCAATCCCACAACCGAAACCGCATAATCGCCCACATCGCCGTCACCGCGTCCTTCCAGCCGATCTTCTTGCCTTCCGCGTAGGTGCGGCCGGCGTAGCTGATGCCGACCTCATAAATGCGCCAGCGGCCCTTCGCCACTTTGGCGGTGATCTCCGGCTCTATGGTGAAGCGGTTGCTGCGCAGGTTGAGGCTGCGCACGACCTCGCGGCGGAAGACCTTGTAGCACGTTTCCATGTCCGTCAGGTTCAGGTTCGTCAGCATGTTGGAAAACAGCGTCAGGAACCGGTTGCCCACGTAGTGCCAGAAGTACAAGACGCGGTGGGCCTTGCTGCCCACGAAGCGCGAGCCGAACACCACGTCCGCCCGGCCTTCAAGAATAGGCTCCAGCAGCGAGGGGTAATCCGCCGGATCGTATTCCAGGTCGGCGTCCTGAATGAGAACCACGTCCCCTTCGGCCAGTTGGAACCCCGTGCGGATCGCAGCGCCCTTGCCTTGGTTCTGCTCCTGAAGCTTGACCACAAATCGCTGCTCAGCCCACCGCGCCTGGATTTTCGGGTACAGCTCGCGCGTGCCGTCGCTGCTGCCGTCATCCACCAGCACAATCTGCCGCTCCATGCCCACGTCAATGGACAGCACCCGCTCGACCAGCGCCTCAAGGGTGCGAACTTCGTTGTAAACAGGAATGACGATGGAAAGAAGCATGATGAAAAGCTGTTAGCTGTTGGCTGTTAGCTCTTGGCCAAACCGCCTTAACTGGCCTCGATGATGGGGTGTTCCGCCACTGCGGCGAATAGCTGACAGCCAACAGCTAACAGCTTTGCGTCACAAACCCCCGCGCCACCAGATCCTGAATGTCGATCAACCCCGCCGCCCGACCCTGCTCATCCACGACCGGCAGATCGTCGATCGCGTAATGCTGCATGATCCGCAGCGCCTCGACCGCCTGCTCGCCCGCGGCGACGCGCTTCGGGTTTCGGGTCATGACCTCCACGACCTTCAGTCCCGACAGCGGCTCGGCGCGGGAGAGCATTCGGAAGAAGTCCCCATGCGTGACGATGCCCACCAGGCCTCCTTCGCCGTCCACCACGCACGCCGCTCCAGCGCGCTTCGGCGCCGCGAGGATCGCCTGGTAGCAGTCCGCCAGCGTGGCCGTGTCGCGTACGATCGGGCAGTTCGCCCCCGTGCGCATCACCTCGCCGGCCTTCATCAGCAACCGCCCCAGTGCGCCGCCGGGGTGATTCCGCGCATATTGCTCGGGCGTGAACTCGCGGCAGTCCATCACCGTCAGCGCCAGCGCATCGCCCAGCGCCAGCATCGCCGCCGCCGACGAACTCGGCGCCAGCCCCAGCGGACAGGCCTCCTCGGTCTGCCCGATGTCCAGCACCACGTCCGCGTGCTTCGCGCACGCCGAGTCCAGCCGCGCCGTCAGCAGGATGACGCCGCATCCCTCTCTCTTGAGTACGGGCAACAGCTCCACAAGTTCGGAGCCGCCGCTCTTCGACAGCGCCACGATCACGTCGTCGCCGTGGATCATGCCGATGTCGCCGTGCAGCGCTTCCACGGGATGCAGGTGGTACGCCAGCGTCCCCGTGCTCGCCAGCGTCGCCTGAATCTTGTTGCCGATCAGCCCGGCCTTGCCGATGCCCGTCACGCCCACGCGCCCCTGGCAGTCGAGGATCATCTCCACGGCATGAACAAAGGCTTCCCCCAGCCGCCGATCGGCATCAAGAATCGCCTCAGCCTCAGCGCGCAGAACGGCGTGCGCGCGCAGCAAGATCCGCTCGCGCCGGTTCGCATGGCGATCCTCGCGGGTTGCGGAGGGTTCCTTCTCGGCGGCGCGAGAGGATCGCGCCGCATGGCCAGATGATCGGGTGCCGCCGTTCATGCGGCTATTCTGTCGGGAATCACGGCCCGCGGCAACCGCGCCGAGCGACCGCCCACGCAAGCTATCGAAGCCCCCGATTGCTGAGAACCGCGCCGCATCGCACAATCCCGCATGTGGGCCGCTACCTCCGTCTCATCCTGCTTTTCCTGCGCGTCAGCGTCCAGGACGACGCCGCGTACCGCGCGGACTTCTTCCTGCACTCCATCATCGCCGTGCTGCAGCTCGGCGCGGAACTCTTCGGTCTGTGGATCATTTTCTCCAACACCGAGTCGCTGAGCGGCTGGGACGCGTGGCAGATGCTGGCGCTGATGGGCGTGTTCCGCGTGATGAGCGGCGTGATCGGGCTGGGCATCGCCCCCAACATGCGCGCCATGATGGAGGACGTCCGCTCCGGCACGCTGGACTTCGTCCTGCTCAAGCCGGTCAACCCGCAGTTCTTCGTCAGCGCCCGCCGCTTCGTGCTCTGGCGGGGCATGGACATCGTCGTCGGGCTGGTCATGGCCGGCACGGCTTCGGTCAAGCTGGGAACCTCCGTCGGCGTGATGCAGGCCGTCCTGTTCCTGCTGATGCTCGGCGCGGGCGTGGTCATCATCTACTCGTTCTGGCTGGCGCTCGCCACGCTGGCGTTCTGGCTGACGCGGATTTCCAACATTGAGATGGTGTTCTGGAACGTCTTCGAGGCCGGTCGATATCCCGTGGACATTTACCGGCCTTGGCTGCGCTGGCTGCTGACGTTCCTCGTGCCGCTGGCGTTCCTCACCACGTTTCCGGCTGGAATGCTCGTGGGGAAGGGAACGCCCTCGGGGCTTTTGATGGGCTGGCTGGCAGCGGCGGCGGCGCTGACCGGCGCCACGCTGTTCTGGAGGTTCGGATTGCGCAGGTACAGCGGCGCCTCGGCTTGAGAGTTCCGCGCGGCGCGCCGCGCAGGGGTACGGAGACGCTTCATGAAATTGGGCGAATGCCTTGCGCGGGAACTGGCGGGCACGCGGGAGTGGACGCTCAAGCTCCTTGCCGACATCGACGGCGACGCATGGGGCTTTCAACCGGCGCCCGGTCTGGCGCATCCGCTTTGGTTGTGCGGGCACCTGGCCGTGTCGCAGCACACGCTGATCCACGTGCGATGCCTGGGCAGCGGCGTCCTTGACGAGTCTTTCATCGGGCATTTCCCCATCGGGCGACCGGTGCTTTCGTTCGGCGAGCACGTGTATCCGCCGCCGTCGGAGGTGCGCCGCGTCATGGACGAGGTCCACGTTCGCACGCTTCAGGAAGTCTCGCGCATGGGCGATGCACTGCTCGCCGAGCCGGCCTTCGGCACCGGGGGCGCGCCGCATCCGCATTACAAGGACAAGCTCGGGGCCGTCGCGCATTGCTCCCGCCACGAGGCCTTCCACGCGGGCCAACTGGCGATGCTGCGGCGACTGACGGGCAAGCCCTTCCTGCGGTGATCTGCCGGACAGGCCTCAGCCGGCTCTCGCCACGGCGCGCAGCAATCGCCGCCCTTGCGCCGCAAAGCGCCAGCCGAAACGACGACCTCCCGCTCGCGACGAGAGGTGCTCATCGGACGGCCGCAGATGCATGGACAGATACGCGAGGCGATTTCGCATTCCGCGGATGGAGATCGTGTCCACGAGCACGTGCCCCAGCGGGTCGCTTGCATCCCGCGGCGCCTGCCGGATCGCCAGCCAATCCCGAAGGCCGGGGCGCGCGCCAAGTCGTTCGATCAGCAACGAGACCTCGGCGGGGACATCATGGAACACGCGAGCCACGCACCCCAGCGCCAGGCGCATCGGATACGCCAGCCGCCACGCCGTCGCCCAGCCGACGATCCGCTCCAGAGCCAGCCCCGACCCATGCCGCCTCAAGAAGTACAGAATGTCATACAACCAGCGCAGTTGCTCCAACCCGTGCCCCGCCGCGTGAACGCAGAGGTGGATCAGCGTCTCCTCCAGACCCGGCGTCAGCGCGAACGTGCCCCCGCACTCGATGCGCCGCGGCGCCAGCCACATGGCCTCGCCGGGAACCGTCGCTTGATAGCGCACCGGTCGAAACGGTCTGACGTGCACGTCCAGGCGCAGCGCCGGGCGATCCGCGGTCACGAAGGGCTGCTCGTAGTAGAATCGCGGAAACAGGTCGCCGTGCAGCGGCTCCCGCTCCGGTCGCGCGCCGATGTCCGCCAGCGCGGCGAACGCCCGATCGACGTCGCCGGCGCGAATCAGCAGGTCCACGTCAGACATCCCGCGCAGGTCGAGGCGCTGGTACAGCGCCGCGTTCAGCGCCACGCCCTTGAGCAGGAGAAACGGCACGCGCGCCGCTTGCAGCGCCTCCGCCACGCCACGCAGTCTGGAGAGCTTCTCCGTGTTTGCCGCACGGAGGTGCGCGCGATAGGCCAGCAGGATGTCCCTGGCCGACTCAGGAATCACCGTGCCGCTCCGTCGGGTCTCCTCCTCCAGGAACCCGCCGATGCCCAACTCGCACGCCACGCACGCGGCCTTGTCCCACAGCTTTCGCCGGTGCCACTCATCTGACACCCGCTCCGCGCCGCCGGAGAGGCACAGGGCCAGCCCCGCCCGGATTGCGTCCGGGCGGCGAGAGTCGTGCGAAGTCGTTGGTGGGTTACGCATGGACAAGCTCAAGTGCTTCCCGTGGGCGCGCCGTCTCCCGCGGCGCCTCGGCAACGGGCTCCGTCCCCCGCGCCGCGGCCTCATCCCACAGCCGCTCAATCGCCTCGCACGCGGCGTCGATCCCGCCCGTTTCCAGTTGGCAGCACGCCGCGCCGCGGACCAGCTCGCCGAGAATGTCCAGCGACTGAGCACGAAACCGCGAGAACGTGAACGAGACGTTCAGCAACTGGAAGAGCGCAAAGGCGCGCGAGACCGGGCGGACGACGGGTTGCCCGCGATCCGCGTAGCGCGGAAAGACGATCATGCGCACGGGCACGTTGGAAGGCGTTTCATGCGGGCGGAGGTTCTGGGCGTTGATCAGCCGCACGCGACCCTTCGCGCCTTTGTCGTACTCGGGATAGCGGGCCAGCGGCACGCCGAAGCTCTCCAGCACACTGAACGACCCGTGCTTGATGCACACCGCCTTGGGGTACGGCGACAGCCGCAGCGTCCGCGGATCGATCAGCGCGAATTCGTCCGACAGATAGTCCCACCCGCGCGTCACCAGCCGCGCCACCAGCGTTGATTTCCCGCTCTGCGGATTGGCGGGAAGGAGCAACCCCGCGCCGTCCCGCGCCACCACCCCGGCGTGGATCTGGTAGAAGCGCGGCAACGAGGCCGCCACCGCGGCGTTGATCGCCCACTCGACATGCGGCAGCACGGAGCGCCGGCTGCGCACGATGAATCGATCCTCGCCGTCGGTGCGGATGAGGTACGCGCCGCGACATCGCAGGCTCCAGCAGCGCTCGACCTCAAGCTCGATCGCCCCGGGCAGCGCGCGATCCACGAAGTGTCGTTCGTACAAGCCGTGAAAGTCGGCCGCCACGTCGCCCAGCGAGGTCCGCAGCGCGACTTCGACTTCGCCGATCCGGTAGCAGGCGCGACTGCGCGCCGGGCGAAGGGTGGGGGTTTGCATGTGGCTGCGGGGAAACTCCGTCGGCTTGCTCCCGCAGCTTGTCGCGTCGGGCTTTGCTGCGCGAAGCGGACGCTCGAAGCTCGCCGCGCTCGACGTGCTCATGTCGCGGCGCTCGCTTCCCACTTCAGCCAGCCGTGCCGCGTCATGGCTTCCGTGACGTGACGGGCATCCCTTCGGCATTCTTCAACCCCCACGCCGCTGCGGACCGCGCGCCGCGCGGCGGCCGAGTCCAGATCGCCGGCTCCATCCGCGGCGCGCCAGATGTCGAGCGCGGCCGCGTTGAGGTAGATCGCTTCGTGTGCCGCGGGATCATAAAGCACCGCCTCGCCGTCCATTTCCCACAGGATCGCAGGCCGAGCGTGGCGCAGTCGCGAGCGCGACGACGGGTCGCGCGGGAAATCGGCGGCATTCGAACGTCCGGAACCTGCATCCATGCAAGCGCGACTCCGACTCAACTGGAATGGTTGCTCGCGTACGCCTTCCCCGGTCGAAGGACGAGAATCAACGGCGCGGCCTTGAGCAGCTTCGCGCCGACGGAGACGAGCACCTCCCTGCGGCAGGGCGCGTCCGTTTCAGCACCGCGTGCGTCGGCTGCGTGGCAGCTCTTGCCGGGTTGGGCTGACTCCGGCGCTGACGGCTCTTCCCTGCTCGAAGCTGATGGTCTCTGTTCCGCAGGCATCCCGATACCCGTCGATCTCATCATCTCGGGCGATTGCGGCGCCTCAACCCTCCAGGTGTCGGCGCGCGGCTTCCCGGAGGTGTATCGGTCGTGCGGGTCGGCGGGCTGAGTTATGGGAAGTGCGGCGGGAGAGGGGGCAACCCACGCAGAGAAGGCGGAGCGGTTTGGGGGGGCAGCGTTTGCGCAGCAAGAAGGGCCGCGATGGGAAGTTCCCACCGCGGCCCTCTTTTTTTCAAATTAGCAGACTGACGTCACGCTGCAATTAGTTGCAGGTGCCCGTCTTCTCCGAACCGCAAGCCGAACCGGTGATCGTGCCACCATTCGCGATGTTCTTGCCCGTGAACTTGGCCTTCCACTTGCCGCGATCGTTCGCCGTCGCGTCCTTGCTGTCGCCGTCGCTCAGCGTCACGGTGAACGTGTCGCCGAACGTGGCGTCGGTGCCCTTGACCACGACGATCGTGCACGGCGGACCCTTCTTCGGGATCACCTTGGTGACGACCGCGTCGCAGGCGCTGCCGCCGCAGTTGCCCACGCCGACCATGAAGTGCACCGGATCCGGGCAGGTGACGATATTGGTCGGGTAGCACTCGTCCGGAGTATGCACGCCGTCGAGCGTGACGTCGTCGTCATACGAGACGTTGCCGTGCGAGCCGGCCAAGTCGTTGCCGCCGCCGCCGCCGTCCGCACCCCACAGCATGAACTGGCTGCAGGTGGCCAGCGTCAACTCGCCGGTTCCCTGGTCGAACGCCTTGGCCAGAACGCCGCCGATCGCGGCGTACTCATTGGGCGGGCCGTCGGTGAACATGTCCAGCGCGATGCCGAAATCGCACAGGCAGACGTCCGTGAAGTAGTACCCGGAGGTCCTGCAGGGGATCGAGCCGAAGCCCAGGACCACGCCCGCGCCCAGCGTGTAGTTGACGTTGCAGCCTGTGTCAAACGGAGATCCCGTGAACACGCCAATGAAGCACTCTTCGTTGCCGGTGCCGTTGGCGCAATACCAGAACCAGCCCAGCTCGAGCCGGTCGCCCGGCGTCGTGGACGTGGCCGAGAAGCTGCCCACCGTGAACATGTTGCAATAGGTGGGTCCAAAGAACCAGCGACTCGTCGGATTGGCGAAGCCGCAGGCGTCTCCGCCGGCCGGCAGGGCACCCGTGATGCAGTCGGCGCCGTCGTTCTCGAACGAGTCAAACAGGTTCAGACTGCTGGCAGCGGTCCCGGTCCCGCCGCCATTGTTGCCGTTGAAGTAGTACCAGTCCGACAGCGGCGTCACGGTGCCGTCCGCGTTGAACTGAACCTTCATTGCCTTCTCCGGCATGACCTTGACCGGGTTGCCGATCAGCTGCAATTCCTTCGCGCTCGCACTCACGGCAAACGCGACAGCGGCCAGACAGGCAAGAACAAACCTCATCTTTGCCATACTCTACATCCTCCTACAACAAAACCAAGAACGATGAACGCCGGTCGCCGCCTGAGCGGCAACCGAACTCCTCAAAGAAAACCTCAAACTTACGCGTCCGCGAGAACCACCCTCGCGACCCGCACTCCCCTGACGCCCCATCGCCTTCAAGCGCGGACAGTCAGCACTGGATTCCAGAATTCCGCCGACGCGAGAGCGTCGCAGACACCGTTCGGAATCGGATCCGGACGGAATCCCTGTTAGTACAGAATTGGCTCGCTTCCCCCTGTCTCGACGTGGTCCAGCATCCCCCCCGAGGACGCCTCTCTACTGACTACCTATCCTAATCCGGCGTCCCAGGAGAGTCAAGCCGTTTTCTTGTGCGGGCCGTGATTTCACGAGCTATGCGGAGCAGACTCTGGTTTTCGTGAGGGGAATCATGGACGGGTGGGCGTCGAGTCGGCTTTGTTTGATCGGCACAAGTGTATTATCGGACGAAAATGCACCGTCTGGATAAGCCGCCTACCAACTCCACTACGCCAACGCCCCCGACGATCTTTTCGCAGGCGGAGAGGGTCCGCGCGCGGGCGACCGCAACACGAGATCCGAACGGGTTGAGGACATGGATTTACGCATCCTCATCGTTGACGACGACGAATCGGTGCGCCGCCTCCTTGCGCGTCAACTCGAGGGCGTCGGATGCGAGGTGTTCCATGCGGGGGACGGTGAGCAAGCGATTCACCTGGTTCTCGCGCAGTCGCCCTCCATCGTGCTGACGGACTGGGAGATGCCCGTCATGAGCGGGCTGGAACTCTGCCGCGAAATCCGCACGCGCGAAGGCATCGGCTTCACCTTTGTCATCCTCATGACCGCCCACGTGGACCGCGATCATCTCGTCGGCGCTTTCGAGGCCGGAGCCGACGACTTCATTCGCAAGCCGCTGGATTTCGAGGAAGTTCTGGCGCGCCTGCGCGCCGCGCAGCGCCTCATCTCGCTGCAAGATGATCTCGGCAAGCGCAACCGCGAGGCGAACCTCCAGTGCGCGCGGCTCGAGGTCGCGATGAACCGTCTTCAGGCCGCCAACATCAAGCTGCACCGACTGGCGACGACGGACGAATTGACCGGGCTGACCAATCGCCGGGAGGCGCTGCGCCGTGTGGACGAGCTGTGGGATTCCTCGACGCGCTACGCGGAGCCGCTGTCCTGCGTCATGGTGGACATCGACCATTTCAAGCGATTCAACGACACTTACGGTCACGACGTGGGCGATCGCGTGCTGAAGCACACGGCGGCGACGCTGAAGCGCAGCACGCGCGCCGGCGAGCGCACCTGTCGAGTCGGCGGCGAGGAGTTCCTGCTCGTTTGTCCGAAGACCCGCGCCGACGGCGCGGCCATCGTTGCGGAGCGGATGCGGTGCGCCGTGGAGGAAGCGCCGCTGGTGCAGGACGGCCAGCGCCTCGCCATTACGCTGAGCCTGGGCGTGGCCGAGCGCACGCCCGTGATGAACTCGGTGGATGATCTGCTCAAAGCCGCGGATGACGCCTTGTACCGGGCGAAGCACGGGGGGCGCAACCGCGTGGTCATCGCCGGGGAGGCGGAGGGTGCGACCGGCGCCAACCGGCATTCGCCCGGTTCGTCGCCCTCGGCCTGCGGGGAGGAGCCGGGACGTCCGCGCGTACTCGTGGTGGATGACGACCCCGACGTGCGGCGATTCTGTGAGCGGTTGTTGCGGCGGGACGGCGTGCTTGTCGAAACGGCGGCGGATGGCGCCGAGGCCTTGCGCCTCGCGCAGCACCAACCGCCCGACGTGGTCGTGCTGGATTTCCAGATGCCGGGCATGAACGGACTTGAGGTTCTGGCCCGTCTGCGATCCGCGCCGCCGACCGCCGAAACTCCGGTCATTTTCATGTCGGGAGACGACGGCGGCGGGCGCATGGGCGTCAGCGCGCTGGAGAAGGGCGCGGATGAGTTCCTGCGCAAGCCCCTCAGCTCGCGCGAGTTCACGCTTCGGGTGCGCTCGATGCTGCGGCACGTGATCGGTCGCAACGCCCTCGCTCGAAGCAACGACGTTCGCGCCGAGCAGGCGGTGGCGCTGACGACGCTGCTGGACTTCTCCTGTGAGCTGGCTCAATCCCGGGACATCGAATCCGCGGCGGACACGCTGGTGCGCACGCTCAGCTCCGTGCTGCGCGCGGATTGCTCGGCGCTCCTCATGCCGGACGAGGCGCGGGACGATCTGCGAACCGTCCGGTCCATCGGAACCGAAGCGCGGGAGCGCATCCCGTTTTCACTGCGGGACGAGGCGAACGCGGACCTGATCCGCGACCCCGCCCCGGGCGACCTCGACGCTCTGCTGGCGGGCGCGCTCGGAGATCAGGACAAGCCGCGCGAGCACCGCGTACTCCGCGTCTCGGACAAGCTCGTGGGGGTGCTGTACGTCGCGCGACGGCGCGAGACGACTCCCTTCACGGCGATTGAGCTGGAGTGCGTGGACATGATCGGCAACATCGCCGCACCGGCGCTGGCCGACCTGATGACGCGCCGCGCGCGGGAGGTCGCCCAGGACTCGCTCGTCGTCGCCCTCGCGAAGCTCGCCGAGCACCGCGACACGGAGACCGGCCGCCACCTCGATCGCGTCACGCAGTTCGCCATTCTTTTGTCGCGCGAGCTGGCGCGCACGCCGCTTCACGCGCTGACCATCAACGAGGAGTTCATCTCAGCGCTGGAGCGCGCCGTCCCGCTGCACGACATCGGGAAGGTCGCCGTCCCCGACCACATTCTCCGCAAGCCCGGCAAGCTCTCCGCGGAGGAGATGAACGAGATGAAGTCGCACGTCACCGTCGGCAGCCAGACGCTTCGCGCCATCATCGACAAGATCCCCGGCGTGCAATTTCTCCACATGGCCGAGCAGATCGCCCGCTGTCACCACGAATGGTATGACGGCAACGGCTACCTGTCGGGCTTGAAAGGCGACGAAATCCCGCTCGCCGCGCGAATCACGTCCGTCGCGGACGTGTACGACGCGCTGACCACGGAGCGGGTGTACAAGCCGGCGTTCTCGCACGAGCGTGCCCGGCAGATCCTGACCGACGGTCGCGGGACGCAGTTTGATCCCGACGTGGTGGACGCGTTCCTGTGCATCGAGGAGGAGTTTGCGCGGCTTGCACGCATGCTCGCGGACGGTCCGCGACCCCATGCCTCCCCGCCTCCGCCGCCCATGCCGATCGAGCGCGCGCCGCGGGCATCAGTAACCGTCGGCGTCTGAGGGGACGCTCGCCCCAGGTCGCAGCGCACAGGGCACGGGTGCATCCTCGACCGCCACGGGTCCACTGGTGGGGCTGGGGGGCACGGGTTCGCTGCGGTGCTGGGTGGCACGGTCTGGCGTACTCGCCAGGCCGTGGCGCCTGGGAGACGGACACATCCCACCTCGCCACGTCGGAGCATGGGATACGAGCACACCTTCGCGCACGCCGCGGGGCCGTCGCTGCTGACCCGTGCCTCTCGGCGCGTGCCGTCCGCGAGCCTACATCGGAGCGCGTCCGCGAATGGCCGCTTCCAGCATCCCGCTCGACGCGTATTCGATCTGCGAACCCACCGCCAGCCCGCGCGAAGGGCGCGTGATCCGCACGCCCGCGTCGGCCAACAGGCTCTGGATGTACAACGCCGTGCCGTCGCCTTCGAGTGTCGGGTTGAGCGCGAGCACCAGCTCGCGGATGCCGCCGCCTTTCACGCGCTGCACGAGCGGCGCGATCGTCAGATCGTCCGGCTCGATGCCGTCCAGACCCGAGACATGCCCCAGCAGCACGTGGTACTTGCCGCGCACCAGCCCCGTCGCCTCCAGCGCGATGACGTCGTTGGGCTGCTCGACCACCCAGACTTCGCCCGCTTCGCGCCGCGGGTCCGCGCAGATCGCGCACGGGTCCGTCTCCGTCAGGTTGTAGCACACGGAGCAGTGGTTGACTTTGTCCTTGACGTCGAGCACGGCCGCGGCGAGCGCTTCGGCGTCCTCGCGCGGGCCGCGCAGGATGAAGAAGGCGATGCGCTCCGCGCTGCGCGCGCCGATCCCCGGCAGCGTCTTGAGCCGGTCCTTCAGCCGCTCCAGCGACTCGATGTGACTGGATCCCTTCACGGCGACGCCTGCCCTCCCAGCATCTCCATCAGGTTCGGCGGCAGGTTCAGACCGCCCGTCAGCCGGCTCATCTCCGCGGCCATGCCCTCTTGCGCCCGCGCCGCCGCCGCCGTCACCGCGCTCTTGACGAGATCCTCCAGCAACTCGACGTCCGCGACGGCGCGCGGGTCGATTTTGATGTCCATCAGCGCGCCGCGTCCGTCCACGATGGCGCGGACGAACCCGCCGCCGGACTCCGCCTCGTATCGCCGCGCAGCGAGCGCCTCCTGCATCTTCGCCATGTTGCCCTGCAACTCGCGCGCGGATTTCAACATGCCCGTCAGATTTCCCAGGCCTCCAAACATCAATCCAGCTCCCTTAATTCCTCAGGTTCCATCACCGGAAGGACGTCGGCCTCCACGGTCATTCCCGGCTCGAGCGGCGCGGTCTTCGGCTCGGCCGCGATCGCAGGCTCGGGCTGCGCGACCGTGACATCCACCAGTCGCGCGTCGAAGCGCGCCATCACCTCCCGCACGAGCGGATCCCGCATCGCCGCCTTGCGCAGCTCATCCGTCGAGCGCGCCAGCGTTCCCGTCGGCGAACGCTCCGCCGCGGGGTTGGGTATCCCGGGCAAGAGGGACTCGCCTTCACGCGGCACCGGCGGCGCTGGCGTCCGCATTCGTCTATCGTCCGCTGACGGCGCGGGGGTGACCGGCTCCCGTCGAACCGCGGGGGTGACCGACTCGCGCCGAACCGCAGCGGGGATCGGTGCAGGCGCCGTGCCGCCGCGAGCGGGCGCCACGAATCTCGAAGGGGCTACGCGCTCCGCGACGACGGCCGGGGCGTCCAGTTTTTTTTTTCCGCACCCGCCACCGCCGCGCCGGTGCCGGACGCCGCCGACGCGCCCGGGGCAGGCAGGACTGTCGGTGTCGCAGCGGATGCCGGCCGATCGGCGGACGTGGCGGCGAGGAGCTTGCGAATGTCAGCAAACTGCGGCGCCATGGCGAGCCGGACCATGGCCGCGTCCGCCAGCGACCGCCCCGCTCCGCTGGACCGCACCGCCCGGCGAAGCTCCTCCAGCAGCGTGACCATGAACACATACACCGGCGGATCGAACGCGCCCGCCTGCTTCGCGAAGCGGGCACGCAGATGCTCCGGCGCGTCGAGCAACTCCGTCTCCTGGCCGCAGACGCGAACCACCATGAGCTTGCGCAGGTGCTCGATCAGAAGCTCCACGATGCGATCGAGCGTCTGCCCCGTTCCCACGGCCTCGTCCAGCTTCATGAGCGTCGCGGCGGCGTCCCCGGCCGCGAGGGTATCGACGAGGTCGTACGACAACTCATCCAGCGCCGGCGGCAACAGCTCATCCAGCAGCGCGGCCGTCAACTCGTTGCCGCCGAAGGACAGCACCTTGTCCAGCAGCGAGAGCGCGTCGCGCATGGAGCCGTTCGCCAGCCGGGCGATGCGCTTCACGACTTCCGCCTCGGCGCGGATGTTCTCCGATAGGAGGATGCGGTCGAGCTGTTCGCCGATGCGTGCCGGCGGCAGCGCGCGGAAGTCGAACCGCTGGCAGCGGCTCTGGATCGTCGCGGGGACTTTCTGAATCTCCGTCGTCGCCAGGATGAACTTGACGTGCTCGGGCGGCTCTTCCAGCGTCTTGAGCAGTGCGTTGAACGCATTGGTGCTGAGCATGTGCACTTCGTCGATGATGTAGACCTTGAACCGGCAGCGCGCCGGGCGAAACGCCGCGTTGCCGCGCAGCACGCGGATGTCGTCCACGCCCGTGTTGCTCGCGGCGTCGATCTCCACCACGTCGATGTCTTCACCCTCGGCGATCCGCAGGCACGGCTCGCACGCGCGGCACGGCGTCACCGTCGGCTGGTCGAAGCCCAGGCAGTTGAGCGCCTTGGCGAGAATTCGGGCGGCCGAGGTCTTGCCCACCCCGCGCGTGCCGGTGAACAGGTACCCGTGATGCACGCGGTTGGAGAGGATGGCGTTCTTCAGCGTCGCGGCGACCGCCTCCTGTCCGACGAGCTCGTCGAACGTCGCGCTGCGGTACTTGCGTGCCAGAACCTGATAGGACATGCGTGCCTCGGTCGGGTGATCCCCTCATCACGGGTTGCGGCCCCGTGTTCCTTCCACGGGTTGGAAACCTGTGCCACAGACACAGGGTTGGAAACCCGTGCCACAGACACGGGTTCGAAACCTGTGCCACGGGCAAGGTTCGAAACCTGTGCGCCATGCCTGACGGCGCCCGCTGACGACCAGGTTGACCACGGCACCTGAACCGAATGGGTGGGCTGCTCTGTCTCCAGCCTGACCCGTTGCCCACGCAGCTCACTGCATGGGACCTGGCCGTCAGCGGGCGCCGTCGGCGAGCGGGCCATACTAGCCGAGGGACGCGAAAAGGAAACCCCGCCGTCGAACGCGGGCAGGCGGTGCCGGGGCTGCCGCATTCTGAGAATAGCCGGACCGGCGGGTGAGAATCGCCGGACCGGCGGGTGGGAATCGCCGGACCGGCGGGTGGCACGGTCTGGCGTACTCGCCAGGCCGTGGAATCTGCGCCACCCACCCACGTTCGCGCGCCGCCTGCGTCCGCAGCAGCCTCCCCGTGCTTGAGCATTCCGCGGCGAGAGGTGAAGCTCGTCACTCCCGCGCAGGCGGGAATCCAGCTCGTCGTTTCAGCACTGGCGGGAATCCAGCCCGTCAATCCTGCGCAGGCGGGAATCCAGCGTCCTTCAGATCGCCCTCGCCCCCCGCTTGCGCGGGGGTGACGGCGCGAATGCCCAGTTCCGCGGTCTACCAAAGCCTGCGAAGCATGCCGGCGATCGTTCCTTAGACGCCACGGCCTGGCGGGTACGCCAGACCGTGCCACCCAGCGGCCTCTTCCGTCATGACGAGTTTGCGGTCACAACCCGCCCCCGACTTGCGTCGGGGGTCCTGAAAGAACCGATCACTCCCTGCCCGTGAGCTGTCGGAGGAGTTCCTCGGCCTGTGGAGATTCGACCCATTCCACGTGCCCGTCGGCAAACGCGAAGTTCGCTCCGCCGTCGTGGATCATCCGTTCGCCGGCCATCACCGTGGTTGAGGACTCCTTGAGTTCTCGCAGGCTTGCAAGGTTTGGGAGGCTCCGCAGCAGATAAAACGGTCCATCGGCGACCGCTTTCGATGCGAGTTCCGGGTAGGGGCAGGACAGCGCGGAGGCTTGAAGCTGTCCGCCGCCGAGGAGCGCCTGGAGCGAGGGCGGCCCGGCGCCGTCGTGATCGTTGGCATAGATCAGCATCGCGGTCGCAATGTTCTTCACCGTATAAGCGGATTTGCAACGCCGGGCCTGCGCTCGCATCGGCTCGAACTCCGCCGCGGAGGCCTCCCATGCGTCGGACCATCCCGCTTTCGACGAGGGCGCACTGACGAAGTCCATGCACGCGCCGTCCTGGATGGGCGTTGCGGCCAGGAGGATCGACGGATGATTGCGCGCCAACCGCCGCCACGCGGGATCGAGCTTCGAGTGCCACGACATGGGCATCGATCGGAAGAGCGTCTCCAGCTCCACGCTCGCCAGCAGCGCATGCTCGCGCTGCAGCCTCTCGGCCAGCTTGGGGTAGAAACGCGACGTGTCCAACGTCCGATGGTTTTCCCGCGCTTCGAGCACGGCGACCAGCGTGTGCGGCTCGTCGGCGATGAGCAGCACGTCGTCCAGGACCATCGTCGAGTAGATCCGCCCTCCGCTCGTCGGCCAGCGGTCGCTCGCCCGCCAGTGGTCGATCGTCACGTTTTCCACGACGTTGGTGATCAACTTCGATTCCGGTTTCTTTCGATACTCCTCAAGTTCGCGCCGGAACCCGGCGGCGTCCAGAAGCGCGACGGCGAGCAGACCGGCGGTGATCTGCCCTTCGCTTTCAATCCGCCCCCCGAACGCCCAGCGCCCAGAAGGCAGCGGCAGCAAGGCCGGTGGCACTTCGATTCCCGATAAGGCTGCGAGCATCATGCGGGCGCCTTCAGCGATCGGTGGGAGGTAATCACCCTCTGTAACGGTGCGTAGGATCTCACCCCAATCCGGCGACGCAGACAGCGCTCCGGAGACCATGAACGTGGCTTCGGGCGGGAAGTACTCCGCCAGCGTTCGCGAGTTCGTCGCTCCAGAAATGAAGCGAAAGACCGGATGCATGGATCGGACCCGTACAAAGGAAACCTTGAACCGATCGGAGTACTCGAACAGGGCGAAGCTCTCCAAGGCGACCGAGTTGAATACCGGATTCAAGGCGCGCGGCCAGCAGGGCAACAACGCTCCGTAGCCGGTTTCGACCCGTTTGAGATTGACGTGGCACAAGGCGAGCGGAGCGGTGGCGTTCGCGCGAGCCTCCTCGGACGCGGGGCGATAGGAATGTGATTCGGTGGGGACGCTTCCTTCGACGGGTCTGAGGCCGCAAGCGACTTCAGGTCGCACGGCCAGCGAGTGTTGCAGCTCGCGCCCCGTTTGAAACGCCGCGACGAAGAGTGGGTCCGTCGCGGCGATGACCACGTCCCCCCGTCTGGCCACGAACACGTCCGGGTAGCGCTCGAACTTCAGCGTCACGGACCCGTCATCGTTCGACGCGGCCGTGCACGCTCCGGCGGCCTCCGCAAGCACGGAGCCGTTGATCGCTTTCGGCAGCGCCTCACGCAGCCGCTTCATCGGATCTTCAACGCCCGCGCGCAGTTTCGCCGCGACCAGCGGCACGAACCGCGCGGGCTGCCCGGCCTCCGGCATCAGCGCCAGCGCCACCGGTCCGTCGAGGATGGGCGCCAGCGCCGCGCGAACGCGAGGAAGTTCCTTGCCGTAAGGCACGGCGGCCGCAATCAGCGGATTTCGGACGAATCGATCCGGAGAGTCCGCGAAGAAGACAGCGGCGGCGTCGCTCGGAAGGCAGTCGAGCACGGAACGCGGTTCGCCTGTCGCAATGGAGTCGCTTGATGCGCCGCGCGGCGTCCGCCTCTCCCCCGGCGGGGCCGACCCCTGACCCCGCGCCGCAGGCAGGCAAGGCAAGCCGGCACTCACCGCGATCAGCAGAAACCTCTCCGCCAGCAGTCTTTTCACACCGCCCAGCGTAGGACACCGGGCGAAGGTGTCAACGAAGCACGCGCTGCAAGAGTCCAATCGCGCTTGCATCAGCCCTGGGAGCCGCAGACGCGCGGGGAGACCCGGTCGATGTACCACCGTCCGTGCTTGCGAGGCGAGGGGAGGTGCGCGTATCCGATCAGCAATCCCCTGGCTCGCAACCTTGTGCAATCGGTCAGGCGATATTCGGGATAATTGGCCCGCGCCCGCAATCCCCATTACACTGCTTTGCAAGGATGCGTCTTTCCTGAATCGGGCGATTGAGAGAAAGGGTCCAAGTCATGAAGGGATGTTCAGTCCTGACGATCATCTTCGCGCTGACGAGCCATGGGTTCGCCGCATTGGCGCAGGAGATCGAGTCGTACCGGACGCTGCGAAACTGCCCATTCAGAACGCTGGCGGATGTTGATCAGGACGGCCGGCTCGAAGTCGTTGAGTTGGTGGGCACATCCGCCAATGTCTATCACCTCCGCGACCACGCACCGGATCCGCTCCCTGGCTGGCCTCGTCATGTTCCCAACGACAGGGGTCGAACGTTTTATCGAAGCCGACCGACCCCCGCCGCCGGGGACGTACGTCCGGGCCGACCGGGGCTGGAGGTGGCCGTGATCAGCACCGCCGATGAGCAGTTTCCGGTCCATGATCGACTTTTCACCACGTTGTTTGGAGCCGATGGAACCCGCCTGTTTCAAGTCAGTCGAGGGGCCGCGGTAGGTTATGCCGTCGCGCTCGCGGACTTGGATGGCGACCGGAACGATGAAATCATCGTGGGCGGAGAGCTCGCCGATCATGGCGGCGTGCTCGTGTACGAGGACGACGGCAGTTTGGTTCCGGGCTGGCCTTGGCTCCAAGGCCGCTCCGACAGTTTTATCGAGTCCGCCAACTTGGCGATTGGCAATCTGCGCGGGGACGATTTGCCGGAGATCGTCTTCGGAACTCGGCGCTCGCGAGGCGGACCGGGTGAATCTTCTTTCGTTTATGTATTAGGCAGGAATGGCGACCTGCTGGGTCAATGGCGCACGCCGGACGGCGAGGACATTGTGCACCGGATTGCTCTGGCCAACATGGACGACGATCCCTACCAGGAGATTCTCATTCTGACAACCCGATACTCGCTTGGGATCGGTGTGCTGCACGCGATCAATTCCGACGGCACCGAGGTATTCAACTCCGGGCCTCTGAGCACTTCCACCTGGGGACCGGTGGTTGCCGATCTGGACGGCGATACGCATCCGGAAACGGTGGTGACCAGTTCCTACCCATCCGAATTGAGAGTGTTTGATCGTCAGGGAGTGGTCAAAGTCAAGATAGATGGCTTTGCCGGGGAACCCTCCCTCGCCGACCTCAATGGCGACGGCGTGATCGACATTCTGCTGAGCTACCCTGGATCTCCCAAGAAAGAACTGAGATTCCACTCCCTCCCATGGAACGGCGACGTCGAACCGAGCGGTTGGCCGGTGAATCCGCCGCGCCTCAATCGCTACAGCTACCACGAGCAGGCGTGCATCGGCGATGTGGACGGTGATGGCATGCTGGAGGTGCTGCACGCCAATATCGTCGTGGAGCTGGAGACGCTGGCGGAAGATGCCATACTCCCTTGGCCAATGTACATGCGCGACGCACGACACACGGGAAGCGTGCCGTAGCGGCACTCACGTTCATGCTTGGGGGGACGTCGTTCTCTACTGCGGCCCCAACC
The DNA here is from genome assembly GCA_964526695.1 of uncultured Phycisphaeraceae bacterium. Taxonomy (GTDB): domain Bacteria; phylum Planctomycetota; class Phycisphaerae; order UBA1845; family UBA1845; genus JABWBH01. The sequence goes on along the minus strand of CAZGJA010000024.1, from coordinate 16,571 downwards.
CAGGGCTCTTTCGCTGCCTGATGGAACCTGTAGATTCGCGATCGACCCGTCGTCCTCTCAGCTTCATCGAAGAAATCATCGAAGCCGACAACCCCGCGCGGAGGTGCGTTGCCCGTTCAGAACGAGCGGATTGCGCGAACGACTACGCGACGGAGCCGGCTCGCGAGGAGAGCATCCTGCCGATTGCGAATCTATGAAGTTCGAGATTGACGACGACCTGCCGGCGGTAATCGCGCCAGAGCACTGGGACACATGGCCTCGACGTGCCGTTGAGGTTAGGCCTGTGAACTTCGTCGAGCGCGGCTGATGACCCGGACGGCAGGGGGATCGAAGACCTGTTCGCCGCATTCGGTGCACACATCGGCCTCGACGTCCACGGTCTTGCCCGTCCGCAAAGCAAACGCAATCCTCTTGCGTTTGACGCGTCGTGACCCGCATGTGGGGCACGACCGTATCGGGGCCAGCTCAATCGGTGAACTGACTCCGCTTCGACGAGACGAAGAAATAGCAGAGCTCCTCACCCGTTTGCCTGGTGATTTTCCCCTTCGTGTAGAGGAGCGTTTCGCCGTAGTTGAAGGCTTCAATGACATACAGCTTTTCGCGCGGCGATGTCCTTCGTGAGCTAGTCGATCGGAGCACCTTCGAGATCGTTTGTGCGTTCAGCACGGCCTCCACGGCATCTTGCGCTTCAAGGTCATCCGCTTCCAGTTCGTCGAGGGCTTTGCGCGAGAAGCGATATTACCCGCTGACGACGAGGCGCTTGATTCGGGTCAGAATGTCCGCCGTCTGATCCTATCCGTCGCTCGCGCGCGATTCAAATGGACGAGGCCATCCACACACGCTCGTCCCTTCCCTCCCGCCTCATCCCCTGACAAGCGTTGACCGCCGGAGTAGCGACGATTCAGGCTGCATGTAAACTCCTCCGCATGGACACCATCCGTCCGCTCAACTTCATCGAAGACCTCATCGAAGCCGACAACGCCGCGCGGAAGTGGGGCGTTTGGCCCGACGGGCGGCCCAGAGTCTGCACGCGCTTCCCGCCCGAGCCGAACGGCTATCTGCACATCGGGCACGCCAAGTCCATCTGCCTCAACTTCGGCCTGGCGGAGAGGTACGGCGGCACGTGCAACCTGCGCTTCGACGACACCAACCCGGTCAAGGAAGAGCTGGAGTACATTGTCTCCATCGCGGGCGACGTCCGCTGGCTGGGCGTCCGCTGGCCCGGCATGCGCGAGGATGATCCGCTGGCCGGCGTGCTGTTCGCCTCCGACTACTTCGAGCAGATGCTCGCGTGGGCTGTAGAGCTGATCAAGAAAGGCAAGGCCTTCGTCTGCGATCTGACCGGCGATCAGGTGCGCGAGCATCGCGGCACGCTGACTTCGCCGGGGCGCAACAGCCAGTACCGCGACCGCGCGATCGACGAGAACCTCGACCTCTTCGCACGGATGTGCGCCGGCGAGTTCCCCGACGGCTCGCGCACCCTGCGCGCCAAGATCGACATGTCCCACGCCAACATCAACCTGCGCGACCCCGTGCTCTACCGCATCCTCCACGCGCCGCACCCGCACGCCGGCGACAAGTGGTGCGTCTATCCCATGTACGACTGGGCGCACGGCTTCGAGGACAGCATCGAGGGCATCACGCATTCCATCTGCACGCTCGAGTTCGAAGACCACCGCCCGCTCTACGACTGGTTCATCGACGCCGTCAACGAGGGTCGCACCGACGACGGCAGCGGGCCGTGGGGCAAAAGAATCCATCACCCGCAGCAGATCGAGTTCGCCCGCGGCGAGCTGACGAACATTGTCACCAGCAAACGCAAGCTGCTCGAACTCGTGAAGGACGGCACCGTCCGTGGATGGGACGATCCGCGCATGCCGACGCTGGCGGGCCTGCGACGTCGCGGCTACACGCCCGCGTCCATTCGCCGATTCTGGACGGACCTCGGCGTCGCCCGCTTCAAGAGCACCATCGAGTACGCCCGCCTCGAACACGCCGTCCGCGACGACCTCAACAAAACCGCCCCGCGCGTCATGGCCGTCCTGCGCCCGCTCAAGGTGGTCATCACCAATTGGGATGAGAAGCAGGGTAGTTCGTCGCTCCGCGACGAGAAGGGTAGTTCGTCGCTCCGCGACGAACGCTCGCCGCGGAGCGGCGAACTACCCAGCGGCGAACTACCCAGCGGCGAACTACCCAGCGGCGAACTACCCAGCGGCGAACTACCCAGCGGCGAAGTCCCCGCGCGCGATCTTCCCGGCCGCACCGACTGGCTCGACGCCGTCAACAATCCGGAAGACGCCTCCGCCGGCTCGCGCAAAGTCCCCTTCAGCGGCGTCCTCTACATCGAGCGCGACGACTTCCGCGAAACGCCGCCGCCGAAATACTGGCGACTCTTCCCCGGCAACGAGGTGCGTCTCCGCTGGGCGTACCTCATCAGGTGCACCGGCTTCGTCAAAGACCCGACGACCGGCGAGATCACCGAAGTTCACTGCACCTACGACCCGGCCACCCGCGGCGGCGACGCGCCGGACGGCCGCAAGGTGAAAAGCACGATCCACTGGGTCAGCGCCGCCCACGCGCTCGACGCCGAGGTCCGGCTGTACGACCACCTGTTCACCGAGACCGCCGCCGACTCCGTCGCCGATGCCGCCGCGGATGCTGCCGCCAGTGCCGCCGCCGGCGCATTCCCCCCTCCCCCCGGGAGGGGGCAGGGGGAGGGCGCATTCCCCCCTCCTCTTGGGAGGGGGCAGGGGGAGGGCTTGACGGCGAAGGGACGAGTGGACGGCACACTCCCCCCTCCCGGCGGGAGAGGCCAGGGGGAGAGCCTTCTTGCGGCGGCAGATTGGAAATCGAGCCTGAACCCCAACTCGCTCGAAGTTCTAACTGACGCAAAAGTCGAACCGTCGCTCGCCGACGCCCCGATCGGCGCAACCTACCAATTCGAGCGCAACGGCTACTTCTGCGTGGACCCGGACGCCGATCCCGCTCCCCAACTCGAGCCGCGCCAAACTGAGCCGCGCCCGTCAGGAAGCGGTTCTTCCCCCGGCCCGTCAGGAAGCGGTCTTTCAGAACCCCCCACGCAAGTGGGGGGCCGCCCTCTAGCTCCCTCGCAACCGGGAGACCATCCCCGCCGCCTCGTCTTCAACCGCACCGTCACGCTCAAGGACACGTGGGCGAAGATTGAGAAGAAGCAATAATGCAGGCAGACCATGCGAAGGACGGGCATCGCAATGATGGTGGATGTCACGAACGTTGAATGTCCTGACGGCTTTCGCCTCTTGCTCACGTTCGACAACGGCGACTGCCGCGTCGTGGACATTGCCAGGCTCGTCCCCTTCGACGGCGTCTTCGAGCCGCTGGCTGATCCGGCCTACTTCCGGCAAGTGCGCGTCAATCCCGAGGTCGGCACGATCGTCTGGCCCAACGGGGCCGACCTGTGCCCGGATGTGCTGCATGGGGCGGGCGCGGCGGCTCCGATTGGCCGCACCTTGGCATGAGACACGGGCTCCTGGACTTGGCCTATCCTACCTGGTAGTATAATGAGCAGGACGTTTGTCGAATCGCGAGCCTTCACGGCCTGCCTGCGCGAGCATCTTGACGATGACGCTTACCAGCGCCTGCAAAGTGAATTGCTCGCGCATCCCGACAAGGGCGATGTGATTCCGGGGTGCGGCGGGCTTCGGAAGCTCCGCTTCGCCGCTGCGAAACGCGGCAAAGGCAAACGCGGCGGTTTGCGGATTATCTATCTGCACATCCCGGAGGCGGAGCGAATCGACCTGCTGGCGATCTATGGTAAAGGTGACAAGGACGATCTCAGCGCCGACGAGAAAGCGATCTTGCGCGCCCTGGCGGAACAGGCGCGGCGTGAAGCGCAGGCTCGAAAAAAACGCAGGATCTGAAGTGCATGAAGAAACGACGGAAACCCACCAGCCTCTTCGACCAGCTCAAATCGGGACTCGAGGACAGCGTCGCTTATTCCAGGGGCGAGTTGTCGCTCAAGACGATCGAAGCGCCCGCACCGCCCCCGCCGGCCGCCGCCGACGACGTCCGCAAGCTGCGGCGCTCCCTGCGCATGTCCCAGGCCGTCTTCGCCGCGACGCTGAACGTGTCCCGCAGAACGGTGCAAAGCTGGGAGCAGGGCCTGCGCGAGCCCAGTGACGCATCCCTGCGCATCATCCAGATCGTCGGCCAAAGCCCGGGGATTGTGGCCATGCTCTGCGGTCGCACGGCGAGGAAGCGGTGAAGGGCATGTGGGAAATCGTGCGGGTCCGGGGGGGCGGATTCGCCCGACGCGGTCGGCCGTGACCCCCGCCGCCTCGCCTTCAACCGCACGGTCACCCTCAAGGACATATGGGCGTATTTTGAGCATCGGCTATAATCCGACGTAAGCCGCCTCTGGCGGACAAGGCGAATCGCAGGAGAACACTAGGCCCCGCGTGAGGATCAGGTCAGACACGATGCCCAAGAGCGTGTACATCGAGACGACCATCCCCGGCGCGTACTTCGAGGAACGCGAGGACGTGGTCAGCCGGTTTCAGCGGCACATGACTCGGCGCTGGTGGGACGAGCGCCGCCATGAATTCGATCTATACACGTCGTAGGCGGTGCTCTCGGAGATCGAACGAGGCTCCTTTCCTGCCCGCGAGGAAGCGTTGCGGTTGATCGAAGACGTGCAGATCATCCGGTTGACCGAAGACATCGCGGGTGTGGCGCGAGTGGTTATCGAGCATTTCGTAATGCCCGGGGGTCATATGGGCGACAGCATTCACCTTGCGTGCGCTTCCGTCCGGGAGGTGGACTACCTGCTCACATGGAACTGCCGGCACTTGGCCAATCAGAACAAAGTCGAGCACATCATGACGATCAACCGTCGGTTGGGATTGCTGACTCCGGTTTTTTTGACGCCTCAGTTGCTTCTTGGGGAGAACGCCGATGAATAACGCCGTGGAACCGAAACTCGATCCCGTCGTCGACCGTGTACGCAATGCCCGCGACCGGCTCGCCCGCGAATGCGATTACGATCTCGGCGCGTTGATTCGGATGCTCCGCGACCGCGAGGCGGGACATTCCGAAAGACTCGTGGATCCCATCGCCAGCCGCCGGCGACAGATCGACGAGGAATCGGCCGGCGTCGAACCGTAGCGCTCCTGCGAGTTACAACGCCCGCCGGACGGTGACGTGCAAGGATTTGCGGGCGAGGGTCGGCTGGAAGAGACGCCCCCGCCCGGCTTGACAGCGCCGCGACATCGAGGGCAGGCTATCGTCATGAGCAAACGCGTTACCCAACTCCCGGAGCGGCTTCGACATCGCTTCATGCTCAACCCCTACGACGACGTGGGCTGCACGAAGTGCCCGGAGTGCGAACGGCTGACGAAGGTCCGCAAGTTTCCGCTGGCAATTCACATCGAGCCGGCCGTGTTCCTCATGCTCAACAAGTCGTGCCGCTACTGCCCGCCGTGCGATCTGCTCATCGGGCGGAGGCGGGAGATTGAATCCCTGATGCACGCCCGGTTTGCGGACAGCAATCCAGAAATCGTCGGCAACAAATATACTGTGTTCGGCACGCTCGATCGCGCCGACTGGCGGCGATTCAACGGCTCCGACGCGACGCTCGACGAAGTGTTCGAGCGCGTATATGTGTTCAATGACGTGCTGGAACTTCAAGTGACAGGCGGCTGGGGGCCTGCTTGAACCGCCGGCACGGGAATGACGTAACGTATTCCCGCCCGCGAGCATGGAGGTCTCCCTTCAGAATCCGGCCACCCCTGGGGCGGAAGGCGGTTCTACCGGCAGGTAAGGAGGCTCGCACGGGCGGAGGGGTCTTTGCGGGTCCAAGCTTCCCGGCGAAAAAAAAATAAGAAAAAGACGCCGAGGGGCTTGCATGTTTGTATTTTACGGATAGGATAGGTTCATGCTCGATATCCGCGATACAGCCAAAACCGTTCTATCCGAGGCCGAAACCCGGCTTCAGGATCTGTCCATCCAGGCCATGCGCTGCGGCGATTACGAAGGCTGCCGCCTGGCCACCGACCTTGCGGAGGATCTCCGCGCGCTCGCCAGCCGTCTGACCGTCGAGCCGGCGGCCACAACCGCGGAGAGCAACGGCCACTCCGCTCCGCCGTCCTTGCAGACGGGCGGCAACGGCCACTCCAGCCCTCCAATGGACTCCCTGTCCGCCGCCGTCCGGACGCGCATGACGCAGCGCCGCAGTTCCCGGCCCGCCGAGGGAAGCCCCGCCGCCTCCCGCCGCCGCCGCGCCCCGGTCAAGGGTGAGTACCCCAAGTTCCACCGCCAGGGCGACACGCTCGTGAAGGTCTCATGGTCGAAGAAGGAGCGAGAGGAATACCAGCACAAAGCCCCGCGCCGGGTCGTGGACCTCCTCGCCGCCGCCATCGCCCGCAAGGCCTCCCGCACCGGCCGCTTCACCACCGAAGAACTCTTCCCCCTGAAAGACCCGCAGGACGGCGCGGAAGTGCCCAGCTACCAGGCGTATGTAGCGCTCGCTTGGCTGAAGGCGAGTGGGGCTGTGAAGCAGAAGGGGAAGGGAGGGTACACCCTAAAGAACGCCCTCAAGATTCTGGAAGACGTTGCTTCATTTTGGAAACAGCTTCAAGAAACATGAAGCCAACTGCAATTCGCATTGGGGGATTGTTCTGATTGCGGTCTTACAGCAGCACGCGGACGAGAGCGTATCATTACCTTGGAACGCGGAGGTCGTCACGAGGCGAGCCGCCCGGCAGACTGACGATTGCATTTCAAGCGTACTTCGGAATGATAATGGTTGAGTCATGGAACCCAGCATGATGTCTTCATCGATTGTAATTCAGTCGTTGCGGCAAGTCGTTGAAAACCCGTCATTGGTAAATGCACGTATTCTTGAGGATGCGCTACGAGAATCTGGCTGTCCATCAAGACTATTCGGGAGGCTGAACCAGAAATCGTCGATCGATGCCGCCGCCGAAAGCGACCGCGGCGTGACGGAGCGGATCGCAAACGCATTTGATGCGTCGCTCACCACGGCCCGCCGGCTGGTGGGAATCCTACAAAGCGATCCGAAGCTTGGGCCCCGCGCTGCTGCTCAGCGATTCCTGAATCCCAACACTGATAACTGCCTTTGGGAGCCTCAAGACCCGAAGATCGATTTCGACAAGCCAAGCGTTCAATTCTGGTCTGACGACAGTGCTGATTCTGTGAGGTTTCGGCGATACAAGTCACCTGAAGGGCTGGTAACCGTTCTCGTGCAAGACACATCGCTTGGGGTCGCGCGCACTCGAATGCCCGCCACGATTCTGAACCTCAATAGCGATGACAAATTGACGCAATTCGAGGCGATTGGTCAGTTTGGCCACGGAGGCAGCAGTGCGCTTGCATTCTGTGAACTCTGTCTCATCCTCACATCTCCCAGGTTTGACAGTGTGCAAGATGAATTCTTCTGGACGCTGATCTTCCCGGAAGCGGAGGAGGGGCCATCCAAGCAATCGGTGGTGCGCAAATGGTTTTGCTCTAGCGATGACTTGCCTCTAGCCGACAAGAAAAGCGAGCTCCCAAGCTTGGCATCTGCGTTTCCAGGGACGTCCATCTGGCATTTTGGCTACGTTCGTGGCTCGTGGCTCAAGACGGCAGCCGGTGCTCACCAAGATACCCCTGCTGCGCGCCTTGGACGCCTCTTTTTCTCGTACCCTCTCCCATGCGAGATTCGTGGTGAGCTTGCTCGTGGCGATACTCCCACGGGATCACGTACAGTCAAGGGGGCGTACTACCGCCTGCTGGAAGAGAGAAGCGGAAGGAATCAGGTGGTCGAGTACCGAACAGGCGAGAAGTCTGAGACGTTGCAGGTCGAAGGGGAAGACTATGGTCGGTTCAGCGTTTTCGTGTTCGTCCTCAATGATCGGAAGCTCGTGCGAAACTACGTTGATCCTCAACATCCCGTAATCATCACTCTCAACGGCCAGAATCACGGCGAAATGACGGGGAAACTACTGAGTGACGCGAATTTCCCAGAGTTGGCGAGCAGTTCGATCGTGGAAATCAGGCTCGATGGGCTTGATGAAGAAGCTCTCCGCAACATCATCACTAATTCACGCGAACATCCCAAGACCTCGCCCTTTACGCGAGCGTTGGTTGTTCGAGTGCGAGATATTCTGGCAGAAGACGAAGCGCTGCTTGAGATTGAGAAACGGCGACAAGATGAGAAAGCAAAGCAATCAAGCGATGGATTGAACCAGAAGATCACGCGCTTCTTGGCGACGATACTTTCGGATGCTGCTGCCGAGCCAGCGAGTGGGCCGGGGGGCAACGCGCCCGGTAGGACGCCTCATCGGGCGCACAAGCCGAATCCTCGCCCGGAGATTCCTGCTGCAGATCCGCCAAAGGTGTTTGAGTTTCTGTTTTCGACGCCGGTTTCTGTGCCGGAGGGAACCGCAAGAATCGTCAAGTTCAAGAGTGACGCCCGGCCGCCAAAATACTCGTTCCATGGAGACAATCCTCGCTGCTTCGCGCGGCTTGACGGCCCCGGCACCCGGCTTGCGCAAGTATCAATCTCAGGCAAGGCGGATATCGATGGACGTGGTTACGGCTCTGTGACCTTGTCATGCACCGAAACCCCGACAACGCCTGTCGCAGACGAGGAACCAGTCGGTCAACTAGAAATCAAATTGCAAACCACAGACGGGCGAACGCTTATCTCGACAATCGAGGTTGGCGTTGCTCCAAAGCCAGAGGAACGAGAACGGAAGCGCCGACAATCGGTGCGCCCCAAGATCACATTCTGCGCCCCCGATGGTGCAGACTACGAACACTTGGCGTCCTTGTTTGTTGAAGACAGAATCGTGCCGTTCAGCGCGTACCTCGAAAAGTACCGCGATGCATTATCTGTCGCCGACACCGAGTGCGCATACTGGGGCGAATCGACAGATCGCGAGGGAGAAAGCTGGCTGATTATTGAGGTCAATGCCGCGCATCCACGACTGGTGTCGATGATGAACAGCTGCGCGACTGCCGAAGAGCGTGTGGCTCTGAAGGAGCGAATTGTTGAAGACATCGCTCTTGACTGCTATCAACACACGTTCAAGCTTGATGGAGTGCCAGAGATTGTACATGAGCAGGTCGTAACTCAACCGGAATCCGCAGTGCGTGCGTCAGAAATCTGCCTGAACTTTGACAAGGCGATCCGTATGGCGGCACTCGCCGCCAAGCAAAGGACTGCCTGAGCGCCCTAGAACGGATTGGGCAACACCAAATTAGGTGCGAAGTACGACTGGTGGCTGGTCGATACATGTTTGATTGAGGCGCTACGAGCTTTGGGGCTTACTCCGCCTCTGCCGGGGTAGGGATCGCGCACACCTTGAACTTCGAGTTGCGCCGCTGGCGCCTCAGAAACCGCGCGGCTCGGTAACGGCGCGCCGTCCGTTCACGCGCTGGGATCACGCCTTCTTCGCCTTCGGCGCTTCCGCCGCCTCATCCTTCTCCACGCGGGTGAGGCGAACTTGCAGGATGACGGAGATCAGCAGGCACACGGCCATGGCGGCGGCGTTGATGAGGGGGCGTTGGGCGGCGCCGACCGCGAAGCCGGGGAACATCACATTGATCGCGCCGATGACCCCGCTGGACACCAGCAGCGTCCCCAGCAGCGACGTGGACAGGATCAGCGTCAGGCGGATCGTGGACAGCCCGATCAGCAGGCCGAACACCAGCGCCGTCGCCAGCAGCGCCTTGGCGTGCGCCGCGACGGTGAGATCCTGCATTTTCACGAAGCCCCAGAAATCGCCCAGCTCGCGGCGGATTTGACCTTGCCGATACGCGGCCTGCTCCAATGCGGTCGGAACGGTGAACCCGCCGCCGGAACCGAGATCGCCTCCCGTCCCAGCTTCGCCTCCTGAGCCGTCCACGCTGCCCGATGCCAAGCCACCGCCCATGCCCGCTTCGCTGATTGACTCAGCCCCGCCGCCGTCGGTGGCCGCCAGCGAGATGCCGGGCGTGCGCGCATTGTATTCCGCGAGGCGAGGCGCGACGCGCTGATAGCCGAACGCCCCCAGCACCAGTGCGGTAATGACCCCCGCCGTCAGAAGCCCGACCCACAGGCGATACGTCAGGTGGCCGATCGCCCCGATGCCCGCGGCGAACAGCAGCACGCCCACCGCCGGCGGCATGCCCGCGACTTGTGCGACTTTGTAGCCGATGGCGCCGCCCACCGCCGCCCAGCCCAGCGTCATCCCCACCCGCGCCAGCTTCGCCCCCAGCACGCACAGGAAGACTCCGCCGATCAGCGCCCCCAGCGCGCCCAGCCCGGCCTTGTCGGTCACGCCCTGCGGCATGTGCTGTGTCAGAAACTGTTGGACCGCGGCAACCGTATTGTTCCATTGCTCAAACATGGACGCAGCCTCCAGACGATGCTCCTATCCCTCTCATTCGGCAACCCCCCCCGTTTATTTGCAGCCTAAATCCGCGCGGTTGCAAAAGCCTGGCGTTTGCCTCGTTGGCGTTTATCTGGACGACACGGCCAAGCGCGAGGGCTTCAAGCCAGAAGACGGCCCGACATTGCCTGCACGGCACCGAGTCGGCACGCCGTCCCAATCGCCCCGCGAACTGAACGATCATTGTAGCCACGGGACGTGGTTCGGCGACCAACCGCCGACCGATCTTCAATCTCCATCTCGCAACCGGTAAGCTGGTGAGCACACGAACCCGGGGCCGGAATCGCTGGCGACGAGCGTCCAAGCAACGACCGGCCGACGGGCGAGTGAAACGAGGGGCAACCATGCCGGTGATCTGGGTTGTTGCGCTGTTGGCTGCGAGCTTCACCCTCTCCGCCCATGCGCGCCAAGATGTTCCGCCACCGGACCTGGTCTACGAGCAGTCGATCCTCGCGCTCCTCGACCAGGTGGGGGACACGCGAGATTCGGACCGGAGAGACGACGCCCGACGCAGGCTGGAGCAACTCTGGCCCGCCCAACCCGCCTCTGTCCCTTCGCTCCTGAGGGCCATGCGATCCGATGAGCCTGCCATACGCGAATACGCGGCGGGCGTGCTGGGTCGTATCGAAACCGCGCGAACGGACGCGCTCCCGACGTTGAAGGATTGGTGGCAAACGGCGCCGGCCGACCGGCGGCTCGATCTTGCCTACGCGATTTGCCTGATCGACGCCCACGATGGGCAGGCCGCGCCGGAGCTGGTCCTCGGGCTGAATCCGGATTACTCACGCGATCCGTACAGGGCGGAGAGGTTTGTGAGGCACGTCGGCGATGCGCTCTTGCAGGAGGTCGTGCGAGGCCTCGATATACCACGTCGAGAGTACGGCGTTCACCTGGGTGCAACGCACATTCTGGCGGAGTGGTGTGCCTTGTCGCCCGAGGCGCTCGCCTCGGTCGTTGCCGAGTTTGGTCAGGCCAATGCGACGGGACGGAGGAACCTGGTGGCCGTGCTGGCGAGCGTCCGTTCATCGTATGAGGAGAGGGGACGCGAGATTGCGTGGCCGATCCCGGAGCTCCTGACGGCTTTGGCGGAAGAGCCTGACGCGGAGGTGCGCGCTGCACTTACCCGGGTTGTCGGCATGCTTGATAGCGCGGATTCCCGAATCACCGACGCGCTTGCCCGCCTCGTGATGGAGGAGACGGAGCTTAGGGCGCTCGATGCCGCCGTGGAGGCGCTGGCGATGCGCCAAGAAACGCGGCGCGACGCGATCTGCACGGTGATCGGCTGGCTGCAACCTTCCGACCCGCGCCGCGCGATCGCCCTCGCGCGCCTTCCGAACTTCAAGGAGCGTGTTGTCACTGATTTGGCTGACGCGGCACTCTACGCCGACGCGGCGTCTTCCATGCTCGCGTTGCAAGTGCTCGAACAGCTCGGCTCGTCTTGCCAGTTCGAATTGCCGGCTTTGGCACGGATGCTCGAATCTGAGGAGGCGCACATTCGCCACGGTGCTTTGCGCGTGATTGCGAAAGTCGGCCCTACAGCCTGGCCGCTGGCTCCGCGAGCGGCGGAGCTGGCCCGGTCCGCACAGGATCGAAAGGAACGAGGAGCGGCCTGCGTCGCGGCGAGTGAAGTCATGGGCGTCCGCAAGGATACGTTGGAGCTGCTACAATCGTGTGCGGCAGGCCTCGACGGGCACGAGTACTCATCACTCATCGAGTCGGTGAGGCAGGGGGACCAGGACTTCGCCATTGACCTGCTGCTTGCCGACATCGGCGTAAGCAACGAGCCGCGGCAGAACATGGCGCTGGAGCTGCTCTGTCGGGTCCGTCCATTGCCGCCGCGGGTTCTCCCGGTGGTGGTGACCTCCTTGGGCGCCAGGGAAAATCTGGGAGTGCTCGAACGTGCGATTGAGGTGATCAGCCGGTTCCCGGAGGCGGCGGATCAGGCCAGACCCATGCTGCTGCGTCGCGCTCAGGATAAGCGCGGCAGCATTCGTCTCGCCGCCCTGCGCGGAATCAGGCGGTTGCACCTCGTGGGTGAGGACGTCGTCAACGTGGCCTTGCTGCTGCTGTGGGATGAGGATTGGCAGGTCCGCGAGGTCGGCGTCAAGCTCCTCGAAGCTCAGGATGATCCCGCCTGCGAGGCCATTCCCGAGCTGGAGAAACTCTCGGACGACAAGCGCCTTGAGGTCCGCAGCGCCGCCACTTCGGCGCTCGCCTCGATCAAGAGCCGCTGCGACGAAGACAAGCCCGCAAGCTCCTGGCCCATGTTCCGCGGCGACGGGCAACTGACCGGTGTGGCGAAGGGGGAACTGCCGGACAAGCCTGTCGTGCGCTGGCGGTTTCGCGCGCCGGAGGCGATCGAATCCACCGCGGCCATCGCCGACGGCGTGGTGTTCGTGGGCTGCGGGGACGGCGTGCTGTACGCGCTGGGCCTGCCGGACGGCGCGTTGAAATGGAAGTATGCGACCTCAAGCCGGATCCTGTCGTCCCCAACGGTCGCCGGCGGGGTCGTGTACTTCGGCGACGAGGACGGCGTCTTTCACGCCGTATCCGCCGACACGGGCGAGCGCCGGTGGACGTTCAAGACCGACGGCGAAATCATCTCCAGCGCCAATGTCATCGCCGGCAAGGTTATCTTTGGCTCGTATGACGAGCAGCTTTACTGCCTTGCGGCCGCGGACGGCGCGCTCCTCTGGAAGTATCCGACGGCCGGGCGCGTGCACGGCTCGCCGTCGGTGGCGGAGGGTCATGTGCTGGTGGCGGGCTGCGACGAGATGCTCCACGTCGTTCGACTCGAAGACGGCAAGGCCGTCCGCACGATCAGCCTCGGCTCGATGTCCGGTGCGTCGGCGGCGGTGGTCGGATCCCGCGTGATCGTCGGCACGTACGGCAATCAGGTCGTGGCCGTGGACTGGAAGGAGGGCAAGCCGCTTTGGACCTTTGAGGACAAGGAGCGGCAGTTCCCCTTCCTGTCGTCCGCGTGCGTGGCGGAGAAGGCGGCCGTGGTCGGCGGGCGCGACAAGCGGGTGCGGGCGCTGAATGCCGCCAGCGGCAAGCTCCTTTGGACGTTCGTGACGCAGGGCAAGGTGGACAGCTCTGCGGTCATGTGCGGGAGCCGCGTGTGGGTGGGCAGCGATGACGGAAACGTGTATGCCGTGGCGCTTGCATCCGGTGAGGAGCAGTGGCGGTACGAGACCGGCGCAGGCATCACCGCCTCGCCCGCCATCGCGGATGGAGTGCTGGTGATCGGAAACCTCGACGGCGAGGTGTTCTGCTTCGGCGAGCCGCCGAAGCCGCCTCCGAAACAATAGGACATAAGGCAAGCCGCAGATGACTTTCGAGTGGCCAGGCGTCCCATCAGAACCCCGCACGCAAGTGCGGGGCCAATGCCTCATCTCCCTGGCAACATCTCGCGCGCAAGCACGATGGCCAGCGCCCAGCCGCCCGCGCGACATTTCGGATCACAGCAGACGAATCTCAGCATCTGGATCGTCAACCCCGGATCGCGGATCGCTTCCGTGGCATCGCCAAAGCGGAACCCGGGAGATTGCCTCAGCGCATGAACGAAGTCCTGCGATCCTCTTCATCTGCGCAATCTGCGTAATCTGTGGATAATTATTATCCGCAGATTACGCAGATTGCGCAGATCGAGAAAGTGCGGGCTTAGTGGAGAACCGCGTGTGAACCGCAGAGTTGCGGCAACACGCCGGGCGCGTCGGGTTGAGTGTGCTGGATTGAATGCGTTGAGTATCGCGCGACGAATTGCATCTGTTGTTTTTCCTGTGTTGAGGTGAGCGGGTTGGGTTGGGTGGCAGGCGTCCGCGGCGGCCGACCCGTGGCTCGCACGACCGCCCCTGGGAAGCTCACTTGCCACGGCCAGGCGAGTACGCCAGACCGTGCCACCCGGTGCCTTTCGTCCATGACATGGACCGCGGACACCCCGCGACCCAGGCCGTCCGGCGGTGAATTGCCAGCGCCGAACCCGAACCGCACGCCGGCTTGGACCTCGAAGCCCGCCCGATCATAATTCGCCGCATGACCCGTCAGCAGATCGAGAAACGCGTCGCCGAATTGCGCGAGGAGATCCGTCGCCACGACGTCCATTACTACGTCGAGGACAAGCCCGTCATCACCGATCGGCAGTACGACGCCCTGCTTGCCGAGCTGAAGCAATTTGAAACGCAGCACCCGGACCTCGTCACGCCCGACTCGCCGACCCAACGCGTCGGCGGCCAGCCCATCGCCGGCTTCGCCTCCGTCCGACATGCCGTGCCCATGCTCTCCATCGACAACACCTACGACGAGGCCCAGGTCCGCGAGTTCGACGCGCGCGTCGCCAAGCTCCTCGGCGACGAAAAGTACCGCTACGTCATCGACCCCAAGGTGGACGGCGTGGCCGTGTCGCTGACCTACGTGGACGGCCTGCTTACCACCGCGGCCACGCGCGGCGACGGCGAAACCGGCGACGACGTCACGCACAACGTCCGCGTGCTGCGCTCCGTGCCGCTGCGGCTGCTGGGCAAGGAAGTCCCCGCCCGGCTCGAAGTGCGCGGCGAAATCTACTGGCCGATGGACGATTTTCTGCGCTTCAACGCGCAGCGAGCCAAAGCCGGCGAGGAGGAGTTCAAGAACCCGCGCAACGCCACCGCCGGCACGCTCAAGCAGCTTGATCCGAAAAATCTCGCGGGCCGCAACCTCCGCTTCGTCGCCCACGGGTACGGCGCCGTCGAGCCGATGCCCGCGAAGACGTGGAGCGATTTCACGAAGGCGCTCGCCCGCTGGGGCCTGCCCACTTCGCCGGACCAGTCGCTGGCCGCCGACGTGGACGCCGTGCTGGAGTCGATCCACGCATGGGACAAGAAGCGGCATACCCTGCCCTACCTGGTCGATGGTCTGGTCATCAAGGTGGACTCGCTCGCGCAGCGCGACGAGCTCGGCACGACCAGCCGCTTCCCGCGCTGGTGCATCGCCTACAAGTTCGAGCCGGAGCAGGCCGAAAGCGTCGTGCTTCGCGTCGATTACCAGGTCGGCAAGCAGGGGACGATCACGCCGCGCGCGGCGCTCTCGCCCGTCGAGCTTTCGGGCACGACCGTCCGCCACGCTACGCTGCACAATTTCGATCAGGTGGACCGCCTCGATGTGCGCATCGGCGATACCGTGCTCGTTGAAAAAGCCGGCGAGATCATTCCGCAGGTTATCAAGGTTCTGACGGACAAACGTCCGCGCGACGCCAAACCCATCCAGCGCCCGGCGAAATGCCCGCAGTGCCGCGGCGACGTCGAGCAGGACGAGGGCGGTGTGTACCTCCGCTGTGTCAACCCCGCGTGCCCGGCGCAGATCAAGGAGCGGCTCATCTACTTCGCCGGCCGCGATCAGATGGACATGGAGGGTCTCGGCGAAGTCATGATCACGCGGCTCGTGGATGAAGGCCTGTTGCACGACTTCGCGGACTTGTTTCATCTGCACAAGCGGCGCGCGGAGATTGAGAAGCTCGTGTTCGAGCACGAGCGCCCCGGCGACGACGGCGCGAAGATCGTCAAGGTCGAGTTCGGCAAGAAACGCACGGATGCGCTCCTCGACGGCATCGAGCAAAGCAAGCGCCATCCCCTCTCGCGTCTGCTGACCGCGCTGACCATCCGCCACGTCGGCGCCTCCACGGCCGAGTTGCTCGCGGAGCATTTCGAAACCCTCGACGCCATCCGCGCCGCCGCCGAGGAGCAGCTCATGGAGGTCGAAGGCATCGGCCCGGAACTGGCTCACAACATTCACCGCTTCTTCCACAGCGACTGGGGCCGCAAGATCGTCGATCATCTGATCGAATCGGGCGTCAACACGAAGCAACCCAGGCGGGCCGTGCGCAGCGACTCGCCGTTCTCCGGAAAAACCATCGTCCTCACCGGCACTCTCTCCAGCATGGGCCGCAAGGAAGCGGAGGAACTCATCAAGTCTCTCGGCGGCAAACCCTCCGGCAGCGTCAGCAGCAAGACCGACCTCGTCGTGTACGGCGAAGAAGCCGGCTCGAAGCTGGAGAAGGCGAAGAAGCTGGGCGTGAAGACGATGGATGAGCAGGAGTTTCTGAAACTGGTGGGGAAGTAGATTCGAGGCCTTGGTTCTCCTCCGCCCCCACAGGGGCGCCGGTCGTTGTCCGGGGGCGCAAGC
>CAZGJA010000023.1:0-34039 GCA_964526695.1 uncultured Phycisphaeraceae bacterium | reverse complement strand
GGCTCCTCGCTGTTTGGTGTGGGTAGAAGCTGGGGGACCCGTCCCCCAGATCCCCTGGGATTTACCGCTTTCGGGCTTACCGGCAGGCGGGGAAGATGGAGGCGACCGGCCCGGCAGTAGCCGGACCGGCGTCGCCTGCCGTTTAAATCCCTGAGTCGGCGCTCGGGTTGCGTCCCCGCAGAGTCCTGTCCTCCGCTCAGGTGGCCGAGAGCCTACGAGGTGCTGCGGGAGCGAGACAAGCCGAGGCGTGATCAGATGCAGGAGTTGTTCCGTGTAGCGTTGGGCTTGGCCGGGGCGTGGAGTGTCAGCCGGTTCGATTTTTCGGCCGCGCAGCACGCACTGGACCTGTGGGTGGACTTCCCTTCCGGCAGTCGCCTCGCATGCCCGGAATGCGGGCGCGCCAGGTGCGGGGCCTGCCAGCTTGTGGCGAAAGGCGGCGATTGTCATTCCCGCGCAGGCGGGAATCCAGTCGGTGGCATGTGATGAGGCGAGAATCCAGCGGTTTGGCAGGGCGGACTGGACCCCCACCTGCGCGGGGGTGACGGTCCCGATGCCCGGTTTCGAGTTCCACCACGGGCTGCTATCTTATGACAATGATCTACCACATCGCCGGAAAACTGGACTTCAAGCTCCCAGCCTTGGCTCAGGCGACCCACACGAAATGGCGAGGAAGCCTTTTTTGCACTCGCCCGTGGTGGGCGCGATGGAGCCGTCGGCGTCGATGATGGCCTCGCGGAAGAAGTCGGCGTCCTGGCGCGCGGCACCGGTGACTTGTTGTTTCCACACGCCGACGCGCGTCTGGTTGATGATGTCCATCAACAGTTCCAAATCAATTTTCCTGGAACCGTCGGCAGAAGTCGCCGGCCGTGGTGGGATCGGGAAAGCGCTGCGCGCCCAGCGCGTCGAGGCACACCCCGTCGTGGCGCCGCAGTTCCAGATCGTCCAGACACGTCCCGCCGCACAAACTGTTGTAAGCGATATTGAGCACGTGATCGGACTCGTGGTACGGGAGGTGATGCTTCAACAGATGCAGTCGGGCGTCTATGGCGTTCACCAGCCCCGTCCGCAGTGATTGCGAATCTCAGAGCGTGCACACACACGAGGTCATGGTTGCAATCTTGGCCCCGTCGGTGATTCTGACCGTCAACGCGTTGGACAGGTTCGTCGCGTCAATGACGAATACTTCGCACTTGAGCTTCGAATCCGTGTCGTCGCCGTCGTGAAACCACACCGTCCGGCACTCCTCGTCCACGTCGCTGTTCACCGTAATCTGCTGCACGGCTTTGGCGGCCAGCCCCGACAGAATGTCAACATGCGTGTCCGCTCCGGAGGCGATGTAGCCGATCGTGGCCGTGTGAGTGCAGCAATTCGGCCAGCCGGTGTTCGGCGACCAGTTGGCCGTGTTGTTGTAATGGTCGTCATTGCCGTTGCCGGACCAAACACAATCCGTGGCCCACCCCGCGCCCGCGCAACACGGGGTTGCGCACAGCGCCAACCCAGCACGCCTCGCCCTCCCCCGAACACGCGCGATCCGTCCAGCACCTCCAATCCCCCCTACACCTGCGATCTCTCAAGCACGTTCGATCCCTCGAACACCCTCGGTCCCCGAAACACCCTCGATTCCTCGCCGGGCTTCGGTCAGAACTATGTACATCGAAACCTCCTTTTCTTGCGCGCCCGGCCCTGGGGCGCCGAACAACCAGCGCCGATTCACGTCCGGAGCCAGGCGCCCCGGCATGGAACACTAGCCAGACTTGTTTTTTTCCAACCCTGAAATCTGGATGTTTTTATGGTCGGATAACCATGCGGTTTTCCGGTCGACGCGGGACGAGCCGGGGCTTCCGATAGTGCAGGTGTCTTGGGGCCGTTCACGTACTGGCCCGGCGCGTATCTTGAGCGTGGCGGGGAGGCGGGATTGCGGAGCGAGCGAGAATCGAGACGCAAGCGATGCTTCACAAGCGAGGTGTGTTCTGAATACTCGGGCGCCTCGACTCCCTCGCGCCTCCGGCGCAAGCTTGACGCGAGGCTCTTCACGAAATTCATGCGCAAGTGGACGTGGGCGTTGAGTCGACGACGCCTGATGCGGGAGCGGACAGCGATGCACGGATTGGAAGCGGGCGAAGTGTTGACGAGTCGAGCTTCGTCAATCTGGGAAAGAGGCGATGTTCAGGGTAAGCCCGCGGGTGCGAGCGGGGCTGTCGGCGATGCTGCGCTGTCGTGTTCAAGGAGTCGCATTCGACGATCTGATCCCAGGGAGAACTCGCCCCGCGTGCGTCCGCTCAGGTTTTTTGCAGGAAAAGAGGTTTGTTTGATCGGTCGTGCACTGTGGCGCTGTCATGGCACTATAACGCAAACTCAGTATTGGTGGAGCGAGCCGCGACTTCAGTCCGCGCCCCAATCTCAAGACCATCGAGGCGCTGCGCATCGCGGTCAGATGGAGACTCAGGTCTCCGTGAGAAGCCCAGGTCCGGCGCACGCTGCGGGAGCCGCTCGCTCCCGTCCCTGCCGATCGCCCACGGCTACAACAAGCCCGGCGCACAGCAGCAAAAGACGGGAATGAACCCGCACAGCACGAGTGAACCGGTGGCGAGCCTGCGAGCGGCCGGGGAGCGGACGCCGATGATGCCGCACACGAGCGCGGCGACCCACGCAGTCCCGCCCGCCAGCCAGCACAAGACCGACAGGACGTACCACGCCGGCATGCCGCCGTACGTCTGGGTCATGTAATCCATCATGGCCCGCACGTTCTCCATGTAGGGGCGCATGGGGTTATGAAGGTCCATCAACTCCTGTTGGTGCGGAGCGAACATGATCCAGGCGCCGATAGTCAACCCGAGCGAGCAAAGAGCCAGCACCAGCGCCGCGATCGCCCAGCCGCGGCGGCTCGGCGCCGCATGGGGGGGCATCTGCAGGTAGGGCGGAGCCGGCCGAGAAGGCGGCACGGGCCAGGGGGATGCCGGAGAGATTCCGCCGCCGCCGTTCACCGCGGATGCCGTCGACACGACCGCGCCGCCCTCCGCGGCGATGGGCGGCGGCGCACTGAACATCTCCAGCGTGGACTGCAGCGGCGCCGTCACCGTGTTTCGGCAGTATGGGCAGGCCACAAGCTTGCCGCCCCACTCGTCATCGGTCTCGATGGGTTGCTGACAAGACGGGCATTGAAAGCGAATCGCCATGAACGGCAGGTTACGGGAGGCGGCAGCCCACGGTCAACGGCGGTCAGCAGCCTCAACGTGACGGGCGCGCCGTGGCGATCGGTCGCGGCGACGGTGACGCGGCGCAGCGGCGGCGACTGGGGCGCCCGGTCCTCGCGCCAGCCGGGGCGCACGCGGACCTCCTTGACCACGCAGGCCACGCGATCGTCGTCTCATCGAGCGCGAGCTGCTCGACCTGCGCGAGCATCATGCGCATCCCAACCGCACGCTGAGCTACGACCCCGTCGTCCCTGCGCACCTGCTGGCCTCGATGGTGCCTTTGATTCATCATCATCGCTGGCAGATTGAACTCTTCTTCCGCTGGCTCAAGTGCATGGCCTGCTTCAAGCATTTTTCTGCGAATCGCCTTCCGGGATGACGATGCAGATCTGCATCGCCATCCTGGGCACGCTGCTCATCGCCGTCGCCACGGGCGCCAAGCGCAAGAGCTACGACTACAACCTCATGACGCTCGCCGTCGCCGGCGTGGCGCCCGTGGAGGAAATCCCGGCCGTCGCCGCCAAACGCCGCGCCGAACGGGAACGCGCTGCAGCGCAAGCCCGGGAACGCGCCGCGGCGCAAGTCGCGGAACGCGCTGCACGGACCGTAAGAGAACCTCCGCGTAACCGCCGCGCCCACTCCCCCTCCACGGCACGGCGGCCCCCGGTGCGAGCCCGACCCATCCGCCCCTCAACGCCGAAAAACCCGGAAAACGCGCCCCCCCCTCTCCACCCCCCTCCATCCGCCCAACATCGCTTGTCAGCAATTCCCGGACCGGACAGAAGTGGTTGGAAACCGGCGCCACACCGCGGAAAACAGTCCGCGCTCAGGCGTGCGCGACTTCCGACTCCATGCTCTTCGTGTATTTCTTCTTCGCTTCGGCCACGAGGAGGAAGGAGCCGGCGATGCAGATCAGGTCGTCGCGGCCCGCGGCGGACAGCGCGATGTGCATCGCTTCGTCGAGGCTCTGCGTGACCTGCGCGTTGCGTCCGGACTGCTCGGCGTACTCCACGGCAAGATCCTGGGGATCGGCGCTGCGCGGCGAGAGCGTCCTCGTGAAAATGATCTTGTCGGCGCCGAGCTGAATGGCGCGGACCATGCCGTGAATGTCCTTGTCGCGGCGGCAGCCGAAGATCAGCACCATCGAGTCGGCGATCACGTTCTGGCCGATGGCGCGCATCAGCGCGTCCACGCTGGCGGCGTTGTGGGCCACGTCCACGAGAACGCGCGGCTGCTCGCGGATGATCTCCATCCGCCCTGGGATGCGCAGCATGGCGAGGCCCTCCATCGCCCGCTGATCGTCGATGACGAAGCCCTTGCCCTTCAGCGTGTCGATGATGCCCAGCGCCAGCCCGCAGTTGATGGCCTGATGCTCGCCCAGCAGCGGCACGTGCAGGTGCTCGAAGCGGCTGGACGGCGTCGTCAGGCACAGGCGCGTGTGCCGACCCTGCCCGCGCGAGGCCTCGAAACGGTAGCTGAACTCGATCTCCTCACCGGCGAAGCGCAGCGGCGCGCCGACCTGCGACGCGATCCGGCGCAGCGCTTCCTTCACTTCCGGCTTCTGCGGCGCGCTGACCACCGGCACGCCGGCCTTGAACGTGCCCGCTTTCTCTTCTGCGATCTTCGCCAGCGTGTGTCCGAGTTGCTGCTGATGATCGAAGCTGATGCTGGTGATGCCGACGACCTGCGGCGTGATGACGTTGGTCGAATCCAGCCGCCCGCCCAGACCCACCTCGATCACGGCGATGTCCACTTCGGCGTGCTTGAAATGCAGGAAGGCCGCCGCCGTGAGCACTTCGAAGTACGTCGGGTCGCCGACCTTGGGCTTCTTGGCGGCCTTGGCGACGGCGGCGACGCACCGGGCGAAGTCGCCGGTGCTGATCAGATCCTCGCCGACCTGGATGCGCTCGCGCACGTCGAGGATGTGCGGCGAGGAGTACAGACCGACGTTGTAGCCGCTGCCGCGAAGCATGGCCGCGACCATGGCGCAGGTGCTCCCCTTGCCCTTCGTTCCGGCGATATGCACCGTGGGGAAGGCCTTTTGCGGATTTCCCAGCGCGGAAAGGAGGCGGGCCATCCGCGAGAGGTTGAAGTTAGACGCGACGTAAGCGGCGCGCGTTTCAAGCTCGTGGTTGGTCAGTGATTCAAGAAACGTTAAAGCGTTCTTGTAATTCTTGATCGGCGAGGCCGTACTCCGAACCGGTCGGCTAGAGCCGTTTCTTGATGGGGGAGTGGATGTTTTCGCCATGAGTTAGATTCTAATGGAGAATGGGTTTTTGTCAACTCATAAAAGAAGTCACAACCATCACAACCGGCAAGGGTTAGCGCTTTTCACGGGATGGGGACGTGATCCTGCGCTGACCGCTTGCAGCCCCCCTTTCGGCGCGCGGCCGGATGGGAGACGGCAGGCGCAACCTACGTTGCCACAGAATGATACGCGGGGATAGTTGGCGAGGTTCGTAAGAAGCTGTGCGGGATGGTGGGGCGCGGGGCAGGGGTAGGGCGACAGCGGTTTGGCCTCAGATCAGGGTGGCACGGTCTGGCGTACTCGCCAGGCCGTGGGAGGTTCCGGTTCGGCTGCTCCGCACGCGTCTCACGGGTCCGCTGCTGCGGACCTATGCCACCCAGGGCGGGGGCGTGTCCCCCCAGCGCGCAGCCTCGCCATACGACGCCCGCGCAGCTCGCATCGGGGCGGGTTGCTCAGGCATGGGCCGTGGTCTAATCGGCGCGGGACCACTAGCATCCCGCCGCGATGGGGATTTCGTTCGAGATTCTGCACACTTCCGGCGAGAGCCGGGTGGCCCGGCTGGGGACGCCGCACGGGGAGGTGGAGACGCCGGCGTTCATGCCCGTCGGAACCGTCGGGTCGGTGAAGGGCGTGACGCCTCATCACCTCGCCGAGACCGGCGCGGGGATCATCCTGGCCAACACGTATCATCTCCAACTTCGGCCCGGCGCGGAGGTCGTCGAGTCTCTCGGCGGGCTGCACCGGTTCATGGGCTGGGAGGGGCCGATCCTGACCGACAGCGGCGGATACCAGGTTTTCTCGCTGGGGCAGATCAACAAGATCACGGACGAGGGCGTGGACTTTCGCTCGCATGTGGACGGGGCGTTGCTGCACCTCGACCCCGTCTCCTCGACGCGGATTCAGAACCAGCTCGGCGCGGACATCATCATGGCGTTCGATCAGTGCCCGCCGCTGCCGGGCACGCCGGAAGTGGTGCAAACGGCCGTGGACCGCACGATTCGCTGGGCGGCGGAGTGTCGCCGGGTTCACGCCAGGTCGGAGCAGGCGATGTTCGGCATCGTGCAGGGCGGGCTGGACGTGGACCTGCGGCTGCGATGTGCGGCGCGGATCATCGACATCGGCTTCGACGGGTATGCAATCGGCGGGCTGTCCGTGGGCGAGACTCATGCGGAGATGGTGCAGGTGCTCAAACCTGTCGCTTCGGCTCTGCCGGCGGATCGGCCACGTTATCTGATGGGCGTGGGGATGCCGGGCGACATCTACGAGGCCGTGAAGGCGGGCGTGGACATGTTCGATTGCGTGCTGCCGACGCGCAACGGGCGCAACGCGGAGGCGTTCACGGCGCGCGGGACGCTGAAGCTGCGCAACGAGCAGCACAAGCTGGCCACGGGGCCGATCGAGGCGGGCTGCGACTGCTACGCGTGCCGGCGCTTCAGCCTCGGGTATGTGCGTCATCTCTTCGTGACGCGGGAGATGCTGGGGCCGATTCTGGCGTCGATCCACAACCTGCGGTTTTTTCAGCGTTTCATGGCGCGGCTGCGCGAATTGATTCGGCGGGGCCGGCTCGACATAATCCCGGCTGAATATCCGATCGTTCGAGAAACTCTGACACCTGAAGGATGCGACACTTGATGATTTCCTTGACCGAGATGCTGGCGCAAACGGGCGACGCGGTTTCCGCCGGACAGGGCAGCGCCCCCGAAACTCAGTCCACGTCCGCTCCTCCCGCCGGCTCGACCGGCGCCGCTCCGAACACACCGGCCAAGCCTCCGCCGGATTCCTCCCTCGGGCTGATGTTCGGGGTGATGGTGGCGCTGATGGTGTTCATGTGGGTGATGAACAGCAAGCGTCAGAAGCGCGAGAAACAGCAGCGCGCGGACATGCTGGGCAAGCTCAGCAAGAACGACCGGGTGCTGACCATCGGCGGGATCATCGGCACGGTGGTCAGCGTGAAGGAGACGGAGGTGGTGCTCAAGGTGGATGAGAGCACGAACACGAAGATGACGTTCGCGCGGCGGGCGATTCAGCAGGTGCTGGTCGGCGACGAGGCGCCGAAGCTGGAAGAGACGCGATGAACGGCGGGGAGGCGGAATCGGGCCGCGGCGCGAAGGCGAGATTTCGGATTTCTGATTTCGGATTTCGGATTTCGGCGGCGGCGTGCCGGACCTTCGCGGCGGGCCGATCCCTCGCAGCGGGCTTGATTTGCCGGGTCGCGGTGTTGAGCTGCTCTGCCGCTGTTTTCGCGTCCGAACCGCCCGGGCTGACGGAGCTGATTCGCACCGACTCGCGGGCGCCGTTCGTGCATCGCATCGGGCTGTATGACGAGGGCGGCGGCGCGATCAACCCGGCGGACAAGAATGCCCCGCCGTACTCACCCAGGGCGACGTGCGGGAAGTGCCATGAAGTTGGCACTATCGGGCATGGGTGGCATTTCAACGCGGGCGTGTCGCAACCCAAGGTGGGCGCGGCTGCGGCTGCCGCTTCCGCTTCGGCGCCGGCGCCGGTGTCGGAGCCGGCGGCAGCGCGGACCGATGCGGGTCGCCCCGGCGAGCCGTGGATCTACACGGATACCGCGACCGGCACGCAGATCCCGCTTTCTTTTCGCGGCTGGCCGGGGACGTATCGACCTGAGCAGATCGGCCTGTCCGCGTGGGATTTCGCCAAGATGTTCGGTCGTCATCTGCCCGGCGGCGGAGTCGTCTTCCCTTCGGAGGTGTCCGATGCACCCGGGGTGTCTCGCTGGCCCCTTGCCGGCGGGCTGGATATCGACTGCCTGCTGTGCCACAGCGATGACAACCGGCACGACCCGGCCGAGCGCGCCAAGCAGATCGAGCGCGAGAACTTCAAGTGGATTCCGACGGTGTCGCTGGGGCTGGCGGTCGTTCGCGGGGACACGTCGAAGCTGCCGGATGACTTCGACGCCTCGCTGGGCCGAAACCCGGATTTTCCAGAGCAGCAGCCGCCGCGGCTGGAATACGACAGGTCGAAGTTCGACGCGGACAACCGCGTTCTTTTCGGCATTACAAGGCGGCCTTCGGCGGACCGCTGCTACTTCTGCCATTCCGTGCGCGAGGTGGGCGAGGGCGCGCCGCAGCCGTGGCACACGGACGGGGATGTTCACCTGCGAGCGGGGATGACGTGCACGGACTGCCACCGCAATGGCATCGATCACCTGATCCGCCGCGGCTACGAGGGCGAGCGGGCCACGTCCGGCGGTGCGGCCGCGGAAACGCTGACGTGTCGCGGGTGTCATCTCGGCGAGACGGCGGAGGGCGCACGGTCGGGTGTTGAGGTGACGAGCAGGGCGGGTCGGCTGGGCGCGCCGGTTCCGCGTCATGCCGGGCTGCCTCCGTACCATCTGGGAGAACTTTCGTGCACGGCGTGTCACAGCGGACCGGCGCCCGGCATGACGGCGAAGCGGTTTCAGACCTCGCTGGCGCATGCGCTGGGCATCCCCACGCGCACGCGCCATGAAACGGACGACCCGGCGTTTGTCGGTCCCGTGTTTCTGAAAGGCGCTGACGGACGGCTCGCGCCGCACCGCATCCTGCGCCCGGCGCTGTGGGGCGTGCGGACGGCTGACGGGGTTTCTCCGCTGCCCGCGGCGAAGACGGCCAAGCTCTTGCGCAAGCCGCTGGCTGACGCGGGGCGGACGGCGGGGGCGCACGGGTCGCTCACGGCTGAGCAGATCACGGCGGGTCTGAAGGCGATCGCGCCTTCGCTCAAGGAGGGCGAACAGGCCGTGTATCTTGCTGAAGAGCAGGTTCACTCCCTGTCAGCGGGGGGCGCGCTGGCGGCGGCGAAGGATGAGCAGGCGAAGTTCTACGCGTGGCCCATCGCGCATGATGTTCGTCCCGCAGGCGCGTCGCTCGGAGCCGGAGGGTGCGTCGATTGTCATGCGGATGACGCGCCGTTTTACGCGGGGCGGACGGCGGAGGCCGCGGCGGTCGGGACGGGCGCTGCGGCGGGGACCACGATGCTCGAAGCGCGCGGCGTGGACGCGACGCTGGCGCGATCGTGGAACCGCTCGATGCGGTGGCGCGGCGCGTTCAAGCTGGCGGCGTGCATCGGGGTCGGGGTGATCGCGTGGTTCGCGCTGGCGAAGGGGCTGACGGCGTGCGCGTGCTGGGTGGGACGGAGCTAGTCGCGTGTTTCATGGGTTTGCCGTTATCGCACTGATCGCCACGCCCCTGCTGCTGATCGGGCATTTTGGCCTGCAGCGCGCGCGAGGACGGGGCGGCGCGTGCATCGCGGGCGCCGGGCGTTGGTCGGCGGGGCTGGTCCTGCTGGGGGTTGGCGCGTGCGGCGTGGCGAGTCTTGTGCCGGTGCTGAGCGGACGCGAGGTGCGCGGGTGGTGGCTGCTGGCGCACGTCGGCGCTTCGCCGGTGCTGATTGTTGGATTGTTGGGGCTGGCGCTGCGGCGCGCGGCTCGTGCGACCGCGGCGAAAACCGGGGCGTGCGGCGAGCGGGCCGTCGGCGGGCGCGGCGGGCAGAGCGGCGGCTGTTGGAACGGATGGTGTACGCTGACGCTGGGCGTGCTGACCGCGGGGTCGAGCCTGCTGAGCATGGGCACGGGGTTCGGGCAGGAGACGATGGCGGTGTTGCTGCAGGTCCACCGATACTGCGGGGTTCTGCTGTGCGTGGCCGCGATGATCCACGGATATTGTTCATTTGTTGTGGGCGATCGGGCACTGGGGCGACCGGGGGGAGAGTGATCCACAGATTACGCAGATTTCGCAGATTAATACAAGAGAGGATCTTCGGATTCATGAGACGTGCGAGGCGAGTTGCACATGCAGGAGTGGATTGAGCAGGGTTGAAATGCTCCCCGGTTCTATTCGCATCCTTAATTCAGTAGACCGAACACATCGGGCTGCGGGGTTGTTTTCCCAATCTGCGCAATCTGCGAAATCTGTGGATAATTGCATTTAACTTTGAGAAAGGCCGAACTCGAATGATTGCATCGCTGAGACTGTTGGATGTGCGTGGAAGGCTCTGCCGCCGTTCCGTATTCTGTTGGGCGATCGTCGCGCAGATGTTGCTTTGTGCGGCGTGGACGGTAGCCGGCGCGCAGGAGCCCAAGCCGACGGAGCCGCCGGCCAAGGAGGAGCCTAAGCCCGCGACGGAGGCGCCCGCGGATACCAAGGGCTTCAAGCCGATCGACTTGAAGCTGCCGCGGCCGCAGTTCAAGGGCACGCCGAAGAACGCGCCGCCGGGCACGAATCTCGAACCGGCGCGGAAGGGCCCGCGTCCCGCGTTCCTGGCGCCGGAGGGGACGACGAACGTGGTGAAGGGCAAGCCGGCGGTGGCGAGCGACAAGGATCCGATCATCGGCGAGACGAAGTGCGTCACCGACGGGGAGAAAGAGGCTAACGAAGGAACCTACGTCGAGTATGGGCCAGGCGTGCAGTGGGTGCAGCTCGATTTGGGCAAGCCGCAGGCTGTTTACGCGATCGTGTTCTGGCACTTTCACCAGAGCGCCCGCATCTACCACGACGTGATCGTGCAGGTGGCGGACGACAAGGACTTCGTCACCCACGTCCGCACGCTGTTCAACAACGACCACGACAACTCGGCGGGGCTGGGGCTGGGCACGGACAAGGAGTATTGGGAAACGTACGAAGGCAAGCTCGTGGACGGCAAGGGGGAGAAGGCCCGCTTCGTGCGACTCATCAGCAACGGCAGCATCGCGGATGATCAAAACCACTACATCGAGGTTGAAATCTGGGCGAAAGACTGAGAAGGCGTCGCCGGCCTTGCGCTGAAAGAAATACGTCTGAACGCCGAAACGTCCAAACGCCGAAACGCCGAAATGTCGCGATTTCGAAATTTCGAGACGCCGAAATGTCGAGACGATGAGTTGTTGTAGCGCTCATGCAGTCGCTTGGGCAGGTGGGCGGCGGCGCGGGCCGCGGTCTGATCTTGGTGTCTTGGCTTTCGCCGGCAGTGCCACGCCGATCCCACGGGTACCGGGTTGGCTCAAGACCGGCCAGCAGGCTGCAACGCGCGCGGTCGGTTCGAGAACTTCGCTCTGTCAGGATCGTGGTACGGTTGCAGCACACGCTCCCGCACCGTCGCTGTTCGGCCTGGAGCGCACGCTCCCCCTCGGCCGGTGTACCACGTTGCAGCCTGCCGATCCGGGTTTGGCCGTGCGGTTCTTGCCACGGATTCAAGGCACCGGGGGACATGCCGACGGCGCGCCGCCGGCCGGGCTTCAGCCGACTTGCGCGATTACGTTCGCTTGAACTGCCGCTCCAAGTCGGACTTCGTCAGGCGCAATGTCGTCGGACGCCCGTGCGGGCAGTTGCTGGACCGCTCAACAAGCTGCTTCTGCGCCACGAGCGCGTCGATCTCGTCCGGCGTCAGCGGATCGCCGGCTTTGATCGCGGCCTTGCACGCCATCATGTCGAGCACGGCGTGGATCAGCGCCTCGGGCTGCTCGTGCTCCGTGTGCCGCGCGAGGCGGTCGAGCAAGTCGCGCAGGAACGCGGGCACATCCGCCTCCCGCAGCAGCGTGGGGAACGCATGCACCGCGATTCGGTCCGCGCCGAACGCGTCAGCCTCGATGCCCAGTCGCTCCAGCAGATCGCGGCGCGACTCAATGACGGCGAGATCCTGCGGCGAGGCCTTGATCGTCTCCGGCAGGAGCAGGCGCTGCGACTCGAGCGGCCCGCTCATGATGCGCGACCGCAGCACCTCGTACATGATGCGCTCGTGCAGCGCGTGCTGGTCGATGATGAGCAGCCCGTCGTCCGTCTCGGCCACAATGTACATGTTGTGAAGCTGAATGGCGCGGCGCTGTGGGTCCAGTCCGAACGCCGCGCCGATGCCGCCCCGCGCCGGTTCTTCAGCGGCGTCACGCATCGGATCGGGCATGGTGCCCGATCCGGCAGCATGGCCGCTCCCGTCCGGAACTCCGACCGGCATGCGGCCACGGTCCGTCGAAGGCGTCCGATCAGGCTTGTCGTAGAACGACCGCCACATCTGCGCGGCGTCATGCAGCGTGGGCTGGGACGGTCCCGTCGCAACCGGCGGCGAGAAGCCTGCCTCGCCGCGCGCCGCGGCGAAACCGCGATCGCCCACGGTCGCCTGGCTCTCGCGCGGCCCCGCGCCCGCGTATTCTCCCGGCGCCTGCAGCAGCGGCGGCTTCGACATCAGCAGCTCGGCGAACTCGCGGCGCAGGCGATCCTGCTCGGCCGGGTCGATCGGCGGTCGCGCGCGATCCGTCCGCAGTCCCGGCGTCAAGTCCGCGCGCTGCAGCGCCTCGCGCAGGCTGCTGAGCACCTGCGAGTGGATCAGGTTCGAGTCGGCCCAGCGGACCTCGATCTTGGTGGGATGCACATTGACGTCCACCAGCCGCGGGTCGATCGTCAGGTACAGAAACACCACGGGGAAGCGCGTCGGCTCCATCAGCCCGCGATACGCCTCCTTCACCGCATGTTGCAGGAAGCGGTCGCGGATGTACCGGCCGTTGACGAAGAAATACTGCCACGACCCGGTGGCGCGCGACTGCGCCGGCGGGGCGGCGCAAGCGTGGAGAATCAGCCCCCGCTCGTTGCGCTCGATGCTCAGGAGCGCGCTGGAGAGCTCCGGTCCGAAAAGGCTGGCGATCCGCGCCACGCGGCTGGACGTCGGCGGGAGGTTGTGGACGGTCTTGCCGTTGTTGATGAGGCGCAGGCCGACCTCGGGAAATGCCAGCGCCGCGCGCGTGAAGACCTCGGTGATGTGCCCCGTTTCCGTCGCGGCCGCCTTGAGGAACTTGCGCCGCGCGGGGACGTTGTAGAAAAGGTCGCGCACTTCGACCGTCGTGCCGGCCGCGCACCCGGCGGCGGCGGAGCCTTGAAACTCCCGCCCCGAAACGCGGACCTCGTGCCCGGCCTCGGCGTCCTGCCGGCGCGACAGCATCCGCAGGTACGACACCGCGCCGATGCTCGCCAGCGCTTCCCCGCGAAAGCCGAGCGTGGCGATGTTGTAAAGGTCGTCCTCGTCCGCGAGCTTGCTGGTGGCGTGCGCGGCGACGGCCAGCTCCAGCTCCTCCGGGGTCATGCCCGAGGCGTTGTCCGTGACCCGGATCAGCTCCGTCCCGCCCTTGTCGAAGGCGACCGTGACCTCCAACGGGCCCGCCAGCGGCTCCGACCGGCCCGCGTCGATGGCGTTGTCCAGCAGCTCCTTCACCACGCTGGCGGGACGCTCGATGACCTCGCCCGCGGCGATCTTGTTGACCAGCAGCGGCGGCAGAACCCGGATGCGCGAAGGAACCGTCATGACGCGGGCCAGTATAGCGATCGCCCCGCGTGTGGCGAAGTTGTTCCGTCTTGCACCGGTCGGCGGCAAGGGGGAAACGCCGAAACGTCGAATCGTCGAAACGCCAGAATCAGAACCCCTCACGCAAGTGAGGGGCAGTTCGTCAAGGCCTCGAAACGTCGATCCGCCGACGCGCGCCCGGCGCGGCGGGACCGAAAGGGTGAAATGACTGAACTGCAAAGCGACGAGACCGCCAGATGTTGAGTTCACTTTTCGCCGCGGCATTGGGATGGCGGGCCGCCGAGACTTCAGACTTGGGCACGTTCGGGTAGTGGGGGAGCGGGCAGCAGCTGCAAGGCCGAGTCGGCGGCGGGGGCAGTAGTCACACAGCCAAGTCGGCGGGGGTTGGAATGAAGCCTCCTGCCGCGGCGGTTGGGACGACTCGCGGCGGGACCACTCCTCAACAACGCGGGTTCCCTTCGCCACCCTCGTTTCCCCTCGCCGTGACCCACCCGGCCTTGACCATCGCCGTTCCGCGGGTGCTTCCACGAAAACAGGTTCCGGCCTAGAATCACCCGTGATCGACGCGTCCCTTCGTCGTGCCGGGGTAGCTCAGTTGGTTAGAGCGTCTGACTGTGGATCAGAAGGCCGTGGGTTCGAGTCCCACCCCTGGTATTTCGTCAGTGTCTTTTGGCTCGCACCGCGCTCCCGATCGTCGGCCGGCCATGCCGCGATCTCATCAAGCGGGAAAGGGCGTTCGCCGCGACTCCCCCTACCGCCGGATTCCTCGCTTGTCCGGCGCGGCGCGTCGTGGGTACAATGCCCGATCAAGCCGCCGGGGGGGCCCGCCGGAGATGTTGAACACCACAACGACGCTGCTGCTCGAAGCGCTGATGGACCGGCGCAACAATGACGCTTGGCGCGAGTTCGACGCGCGCTACCGCCCGGTCATCATCGCCTTTGCGCGCAAGTTCGGCTTCAGCGACGAGGACGCGGCCGACGTGGCCCAGGAAACACTCGCCAGCTTCCTCAAGGACTACACCGCGGGAAAGTACGACCGCGGCAAGGGGCGACTGCGCACGTGGATCATCAGCATCGCCAAGTTCCGCATGGCCGACGCGCGGCGCGCCAAGGCGCGGACGCATGAGACCCGCGGCGATTCGGCCCTTTTCGACCTGCCGTCGGACGACGTGCTCGAACGGCACTGGGAAGAGGAGGTCAAGCAGACCATTCTGCGTCGCAGCCTGGAGGAGTTGCGAAAGTCTCGCATGAACCCGCGCACGATCCGCGCGTTTCAGATCGTCGCGCTGGAAGGTCGCCCCGCCGCCGCCGCCGCCGCGGAGCTGGGCATGACGCTCAACGACGTGTACGTGGCCAAGAACCGGGCGATTGAGAAGCTCCAGGCGATCCGCGAGCAGCTCGTGCAGATCTACGAGACCGAGCCATGAGCGCCTGCGCGACGATCCAGGACATGGAGGATCTGGCCGCGGGGCGCACGGTCAACGCGGCGGTGGCGTCGCATCTGGAGACGTGCGCCGCGTGCCGATCGACGCTGGAGCGCATCCGCCGCAACAACGCCGCGGCGGCGGAATTCGCGTCGGCGGCATCGGGCGCCGGCGTGCCGATCGACCTGCAGCTTCCACAGGCCCAGGTCGAGGGTTATCGCATCCTCGAGGAAATCCACGCGGGAGGACAGGGCATCGTGTACAAAGCCGTGCACGAGCCGACGCGCCGCGTGGTGGCGCTGAAGGTGCTGCTCTCCGGCGCGTTCGCCACGTCGATCCAGCGCGGGCGCTTCGAGCGGGAGATCGAACTGGTCGCCCACCTGCAACATCCCAACATCGTCACGCTGTACGACAGCGGGCTGACGGCGGACGGACGGCTGTATTTCACGATGGAGTACGTGCACGGGCTGCCGCTCGACGAGTTTTTTCACGCCGAGGCCGGACCGCTGGCGAAGGGAGCGCAGTGGGGATTGCGCGAGCGGCTGGCGATGTTCGGCACGCTGTGCGCCGCGGTCAATCACGCCCACCAGCGCGGCATCATTCATCGCGATCTCAAGCCGGGCAACATCCTCGTGGACGCAGGCGGGAGTCCGCACATTCTGGACTTCGGTCTCGCCAAGGCGCCGGGCGGGGCGATCTGCGGCGCGCGCGGTCCGCTGACGATGACCGGCGAGTTCATGGGCACGCTGAGCTACGCGGCCCCGGAGCAGATGACCGGCGACCCGAACCTGGTGGACATCCGCGCGGACGTGTACAGCCTTGGCGTGGTGCTCTACGAGATGCTAACGGGACGCCGTCCCCACGACGCGAAGGGGCAGGTGCTCGACCTGCTGCACGCGGTCACCGACACCGATCCGCGCCCTCCGAGCCGGTGCGAGCCGCTGCCGCATCCGCCGGGAACTTCCTCCCCCCCCCCCATGAAGATCGACGACGAGCTGGACACCATCGTCATGAAAGCGCTGTCGCGCGACCGCGACCGGCGATACCACTCCGCCGAGGCGCTGCGGCAGGATGTCCAACGGTTCCTGCGCGGCGAGCCGATCGAGGCCAAGGGGGACAGCGCGTGGTATGTGCTGCGCAAGACCGCCGCGCGCTATCGTGCGCCGCTGACGCTCGCCCTCGCGGCGGGGCTCCTGCTTGTGGTGTTCACCGGCGTGACGTGGCGGCTGTACACCCGCGCCATCGGGGAGCGCAACCGCGCGGACGACAGCGCGCAAATGGCCGAGCGCGTCGTGGCGTTCTTTGACGATCTCTTCCGCAGCGCCAACGCCTTCAGCGCCGACGGCTCGACGCTGGGCGCGGATGTCACGCTGCGTGAAGTTCTGGACCTCGGGGCGGCCCGGCTGGAAACGGGGCTGTCCGACGATCCCGCCGTCCGTGCGCGGCTGCAGGAAAACCTGGGCACGACGTATCTGCACCTCGGCGTGACCGACACGGCGGAACGAATGATCGAGCGGGCCAGAGCGGCCGTCGTGCAAGCCTGGGGTCCGCACCATCCCGCCGTCTGCCGGCTCACTCGGCTCAAGGGGCAGGTCGCCGCCGAGCTCGGGGATGTCGCGCTCGCCATCCAGACCTACCGCCTGGCCTTGCAGGAGCTGGAATCCGCAAGTCCGCCGGATGAAAGCGAGCGGGCGACGATTCTCTTCCACCTGGCGAAAGCCACGGCGGAATCCGGGGACGCGCCCGGCGCGCGCGAGGGGTTCGAGCGGTCGTTGAACCTGCGGCGCAAGCTGTTTGGCGCGCGGCACAAGGACGTGGCCGAGTCGCTGAACGGCCTGGGTTTTGCGGATTACGCGCTGGGTCGATCCGCCGACGCGCTGGCGCACATCCGGGAGGCGTACGATCTGCGGCGCGAGCTGTTGCCCCCTGACCACCCGGATCGGCAGGAGAGCCTCAACAATCTCGCCATCCTGCTCGAAGGGAACGGGCAGGTGGACGAGGCACGGCGCATGTACGAGGACGCGCTGGCGTCGGCGCGGAAGACGCTGGGCGAGCGGCATCAGTTCGTCGCCACGATCCTCGCCAACCTCGCGGACCTGCAGGATCGCATGGGGCAGCCCGTCGCGGCGGAGGAGCATTACAAAGCGGCGCTGAAGGTCTGGCGCGAGCTGCGCGGGCAGGAGAACCCGCTTTGCCTCTTCAACTACGCGGAGTTCCTGCGGCAGCACAAGCGCATCGACGAGGCCGAGGCGCAGCATCGGTCATGCCTGAAGCTGCGTGAATCGCTGTTGCCGCCGGAGCATCTGGACATCGTGCGAAGCCGGCTCTCGCTGGCATCGGCGCTGCGGGAGCTCAAGCGTTATCCGGAGTCCGAGGCGCTGGTGCAGCGTTGTCTCCCGCGTCTGGAGCAGGGCGACGCGCCGCAGCTTCTGGGCATCGCAAGCCTGCTGATGGGTCGGCTGCTGACCGACCAGGATCGCGCGGAGGATGCGCTGCCGTGGCTTCAGCGCAGCGTGGAGCGCTTCGAGGGCGAGGACGCCGACGCGCGGCTGCGGGCGGAGGCGCTGCTGGCCTGCGGGCAATGCCTGATGAAGCTCCAGCGCCCGCGCGAGGCGGAGCCGGCGCTGGAGCGCGCCCGGCAGGAGTTCCTGTCCATCGCCGAAGCCTCTCGCGCGCAGGAAGCCCTCGCGCATCTGATTGCCGCTTGCGAGATGCTGGGTGAGGCGGACCGCGCGACCGAGCTTCGCAAGGAGCTGGCGCAAGACCTGGCGGCGACGCCTCCCTGAGATGGCGGGAAAAGGCGGGGCCTCGCATGGCCGGTCGCAGCGCCGGAAGGGCTTTCACGCCCCACCGGCCTGCCCTCCATGCAGGGGATCCCCCGCTCGCGAGGGGCCGCGGCTTTTCCGCTACGCCCGATCACGCCCCGGCAGCAGGGTCAGGTGTCGTATCTGGCACGAGACGTGCTGCATTCTCACGGTTGAAGCCCTTGTTCGGGGGCGACCCCGAAGGGCCGATTTGAGCCGGAGAGACCGTCATGTTGTCCCTTCGAGACCGCGTCGAGCAGCGTCTCAGCGGCGAAGTGTGCCACGCCTGCATCTTCCGCACGTCGAAAGGGACGTGCAGTCTGGAGGCGGTGCGCGACTGTCCGATCCTGACGCGCGTGGACCAGATCATCGACATCGTCCGCCGCATCGACAGCCCGACGATGGACCCCTACATCGACGCCCTTCGGGAGACGGTGTGCGCCGACTGCGAAATGCAGAAGGAGGGCGGCGAGTGTCCGTTGCGCAATAAGCTGGACTGCGCGCTCGACGACTACTTCGCCTGGATCGTCAACATCGTCGATGAGGAGCTGGCAGTTCGCGGCTGAGCCGGGCAGTGGTTCTCGCCAGGCATGCGCGCAGCCCAAGCGTCTGCGAAGGGGCTCGTTCCCCGCTCCGAACCCGAAACGCGAGCGGCTGCGCAACGTCCGCACAGCCCGGGCATTCGGCTCGCCCTCGCTTGCGCTACGGGTTCTGAAACTGGATTCGGACCCGCGGCTCGTGACCTGATTCCGAGGTTTGCAAGCGCGTTTCCAGCTCGGGCCGCTAGTCGCGCGTGGTCAGGTGGATCGTCACGCACATCAACTGCAGCAGGCACGCCAGCAGAAGACGCGGGGCGGCGGCCGTGTCGCTTCCGCTCACCAGCGACACGACGCCCCACAATCCCGCCACGATCGCCAGCAGTTGCAGCAGCGTGCCAAGGAGCTTGACGAAGGAGAAGTCCGGCTGTCGCTCCCGCCGATGCGCGCGGTCCAACTGATCGCGAATCTCGCGCAGCAGCGCCGGGACTTCGCCCGAAGGCGGCAGCGCCGGTGATCCGCCCGACGGCGCCGGCGATGAGGCAGCCGCGGCCCCAGCCGGCGCGGCGGTAGCGCGGGGCCGTGCGGCAGGCTCCTCGGCGATGACCGGTTGTCCGTCCATGAACTGCTCCACAAGTTTCGCCGCTTCCGTCAGCGAGGCCGCGAGATAATCCGCCGCTGGGGGGCGAGTCGCCGCGGCCGGAACTGTGCCTGCCGTCCTCGCCGTCGCCGTCGCGCCGGTCAGAAGCACCGTGCGGCAGCCGGCGGCCTTGCCCGCCTCCACGTCGCGCGGCGCGTCGCCGATCATCCACGACTGCCGCAGGTCGATCCCGTGATCCCGCGCCGCCGCCCGCAACATGCCCGGGCGCGGCTTGCGCCAGTCGCTGTCCTTGCGGTACTCATCCACGACGGCCTCGTTGCCGTCGAGGAACGGGCAGTAGTAGAACGCATCCAGCCCCGCCTTGTCACCCAGCAGCTCGGCAATTCGGGCGTTCACCGCATGAACCGTCTCCTCGGTCATCAGCCCGCGCGCCACGCCGGACTGGTTCGAGGCGACGACGAGCATGAACCCCGCGCGCCGCAGCCGCGTCAGCGCCTCCGCCGCGCCGGGAGAAAGGCGGACTTTCGCGGGATCGTCCACGAAGCCCGTGTCCTCGATGATCGTCCCGTCGCGGTCAAGGAAGACGGCGCGGCGGGCGGCTCGCTGTGCGCGGTCCGCATTGAACATCCGCGGCAGGATACCGTGGGCACACGGGCAAGGGAATCAAACCACCTGAGTCGCTATCTGATACCGCTTTGACATCAAACAAAGAGTAATAGTACCCTTGCCCGCGGTCGCAAGGAGGCTCAGTGATGGCGAGGCGGGCGCATGTTAACAAGGCGTGGTTGTCTGACGTCGAGTTCTTGGAGTGGGTGCGCGCGGCGGCGACCCCCGCCCAATGTCGGATGCGTCTGGCGGTGTGGATCACGGCGTTGCGCGGCTGGCCCGCGCATGAGGTGGCGACCCTGCTGGGCGTGTCGAAGCAGGCCGTCTGGGCGTGGTTGGGACAATACAATCGCCTCGGTCCGGACGGACTCGATCGTGAGGGGCGCGGCGGGCGCCGATGGGCGTTTCTTCCGTGGGAGCAGGAGCAGCAGCTTCTGGCATCGATGCGTGCGGAGGCGCTGGAAGGGCGGGTGATTACGGCCAAACACATGTATGCACGGGTGTGCCAGGCGGCGAAGCGAGAGGTGTCGCTGGGCTACGTCTATCGTTTGATGCATCGTCACGTGTGGCGCAAGCCCGGTCCGCGTCCGCGCCACGTCCGAGCCGACCCGCAAGCCCAGGCGGCGTTCAAAAAAAACTCCCGGAAACCCTCGAAAAAGCGCTGAAGGATGGGCCCCGGGACCGTCCGCGGCGGCTGCTGTTTCAGGACGAAGCGCGCTTCGGACGCATCAGCGACACGCGGCGGTGCTGTACACCCCACCCCGACCGCCCGATCGTGGGTCCCCAGATCGTGCGCGAGCACCTCCACGGCGTCGTGGCCGTCAGCCCCTTCGATGGCCGGCTCAGCGCCCTGACGCTGCCGTGGGTGGATCACCCAACGATGTCCATCTTTCTGCGCACGGCATGCGAGGAGTTCGCCGAC
Organism: uncultured Phycisphaeraceae bacterium; assembly: GCA_964526695.1. Lineage (GTDB taxonomy): Bacteria > Planctomycetota > Phycisphaerae > UBA1845 > UBA1845 > JABWBH01. The sequence continues at coordinate 13,439 of CAZGJA010000023.1, read as the reverse complement.
AGCCTCAACATCATGCTGCTGGATGGCGCCGGGTGGCATGACGCGGAGGCGCTGCGCGTGCCGGAGAACCTGCGTCTCGTGTTCCTCCCGCCGTACAGTCCGGAACTCAATCCGGTCGAGCACGTGTGGGAATACCTGCGCGAGAACCACTTCGGCAATGACGTGCTGCCCGCCCTCGATGCCGTCGGCGAGCGGCCCGCCCACGGTCTGCGCACCCTGATCGCCCAACCAAACCTCGTCCGATCCCTGACGTGCTTCGAGTGGCTTACAACTCTACGTTTGACGTCAATCGAGTATCACTGGGAGAGTCCAGTCCGCGCGATTCGCAGGAGGGGGAGCATTGTGCGATCACGCCGCGAGGAGCAGGTTCACGAGTGCAAAGCAGACCAGAGACAAGACCGCGTACGTCATACCCGCGGTCGCCGGCGCCGTGGTGCGCAGGATTCGCCGCTCGAGCAGCGCGGCCCAGGACCATCCGCAGACCAGGCCGGTCGCAGCATGGATGACAGTCAACGTTCCCGTTTGACCGGGATTCGCACGGTCTGTGGCGAGGAGCAGCAAGACCAACACGCCGGCGGCAATCGCCGCTTCCCATGCTGTGCTCGCGTTCCAGCTTTCCCGCATCCTCCGAAGCCGCCCATGCGCCAGCGCGCCGCATCCGAATGTCATCAAGACGACAGCGGCGCCGGGGGATGGCGTTTCCGGCAGCGCTTCGCGCGATGACGCGGTCGCGGCGTCGAGTTTCGCAAGCGTGGCGACGAGCGCGCCCATGACCGCCAGCAGGCCTGCGGTCATGACCGCGCCATCCAGGATGGGTCGGCGCGACGGAGCCAGCGCGGGCGGCACAGATGTTGCGGGTGAAGCAAGGGAACGTCGCTGGCAGCGCGAGGACGCGTGCACGGCAAGAAAGCTCAGTGCCAGCGCCGGAACCGCGCCGGCGCGTTGAAGCACGTGCGGCGCTGACAGCCACGACCCGGGGCGCACGAGCATCGCCGCGACGCCGCCGCCGATGCACCCCCATGCGAGGGCAACGGCCGACCAGCCTCCGTCCGAGCGCAGCCGCTGCAGGCAGAGCACAACCGCGCCGACGGCCGTCATGGGCGCCAGCGTCGCCGCCAGCGTGATGACCATGTCACGGGCGAATGCGCTGCCCGTGCTCCAGAAGAACCCCGCCTGCAGCGTGCCTTTGACCTCGACAGCCCACTCGGTCAAGAGCGGCGAGAACGCGGCGACCAGCCCGCAGAACATGGCGAGCAGCGACACCTGCATCCAGGCGAAGGAGGGTTGCACGGCAAGCCCTGCGATGCCGGGGTCCGGTCCGCGAGGTGGCGCCTCACCGCTGATGAGGCCGCCGCGAAGGCGCCACAGCTTCACCGCGGCGGCGCGCAACAGGACCAGGCCCAGCGCCATGGAGAGCAGGGCCGCGACAACGCCGGGTTCCTTCCGGCTGTCGTGGAGAGCAAGGTCGCCGAGCAAGCCTGCGCCGAGCAGCGCGACGCTCATGCCGGTCAGGAACATGCCGACGTCGGGCGCGGCGGCGTCGAGCGCGGGCATCGCGCTGGAGAGAATCCGCTGCGACAGGCTGATGGCGGGCATCGACGCCGGATGAGCCTGACGCGATGTGCGAACCGAAGCTCCCGCGCTGGAGGTGGGTCGTTCAGTCTCGCGGCGCGCCCGGGGCAATCTCGACGGCGAGGAAGACCGCCCTCGCGCCGCGCGCGAACGGTTGGACTTGCCGGACTGCCTGCTTCCGCGCTGTCGCTTCACGCGTCGGCTTCCCTGCCTCATGGACCCTGCGTCGGGTCAAGTTCGCTTCGGTCCCAGTCCCATCGGATCACCCTGACGGGGCGCTGCCGATCCTGAAATACGTACAGAATCACGCTCTCGCGGTCCTGGTCCTTGTAATCCGCGCCGATGTATTCGTAGTTGTCGGCCACGAACTTCATCCATGCGTCGAACGGCTCCTCCGGCTCGACGAGCAGCAGCCGAGGGCGACTGCGCTGCAGGTCTTCCATCAGCCACGCGCGACGCCTCTGCACGTCCGGATACTCCGGTCTCAGCGCCAGCGTCATCGTGAACCGCGAGGCGCACCGCCGCCCGGAGTAGTAGTATATCCCCGCGTCCGGGCCGTACACAAAGATCGTGTCGCCCGGCTCGGTCACGGACGCGACCTTATGCCCCATCGCCTGTGCCCAGAAGTCGCGGCTGTTGTATCGGCGGGCGGTGATCTCCAGCGGCGAACGGTCGAGGTAATCGCGCCACTGCGTATAGCCCAGCCATGCAGGGACCGCGGCAAGCAGCACTCGCGGGAGCCATGTGGGAGCTTCCAGATGAGCCAGCGCCGCGGACGCATCGCCCAGCACCAGCGCCGTCGCCAGCACCAGCGGCGGCAGCATCAGATAGTAATAATGAGGCCAGAACTGCGCCGGAAGGCAAAGGGCAAGGTAGCTTGCGACAATCAGGAAGAGGATCGAGCCCCTCAGAGGATCGCGCTTTCGCAGCACCGCGACGGCCATGGCCAGCGTGGCGAGGATGCCGCAAACCCAGATCGCCCGGGCGCTCTCGAAGATGAACGGATGTCGCAACGGCTGAAACGAACGCAGGAAGCGCATGAAGAACGCTTCCGACGTGTCGGAGTAGCCGACGTTGAAACAGAACACGGCGTCCGCAAAGAGTGACCCCCGCCCGGTAGCGTAGAAATAGAGGAATGCCGTCGCCCAGAGTAACGCCGGTCCGAGCGAGAAGAGGGCAAGCTGCCGAGGAAAGGCCGTTGCGCCTCGTCGATCCTGCTCGCCCGTCCGCGACCGCCACTGAAGCAGCAGCCAGACGACCAGCGCGAGCCAGTGCACGGCGACGATCGTCTTCAGCAGGGAGGCAACGCCCAGCGTCAGTCCGCCCATCAGCAGCCGCCAACGGCTCGGCGCATCCCCGCGGCACACGACCCACCACGCCGCGAGGATCAACGTGTTCATGTAGATCTCACGGTTGCAGCCTTCGCCCGCCGAGCCCGGGTCCGCCGAAACGAGCGCGAACAGGACGGCCCCGAGCGTCGCGGCCGTTGCGCCGGAGGTTCGCCGAAGCATGAGGTAGATCAGCACCAGCGAGACGACCGAGAACAGCGACGCGAGCCCGCGAAACACCAGCGGACCGTCGCCGAACGCCGCGATCGCCGCCGCAAAGAGCATGAACACGCCGGGGGGCTGATGGTCCCACACGTCCACGTACAACCGGTCGCCCGCCAGCAGGCGCGAACCGATCACGGCGTAATTGGCCTCATCCGTTTCGAGCGGCAGATCGAACGCCCAGGCGCGCATCAGGAGCAGCACGACCGCGCACACGACGAGCACGAGCGCCTCGCGCCACGTCATCCGCTCCGCGCGATCGCCCGGCGGCTGCAAGGCCGGGGCGCGCTGCGCGCTGCCGGGCGGACGATCACTCATGAGAGGCTCCTGAGGTCGAAGCCCGCCCGTTGCCGCCCGATTGGGAGATGCGCGTGACCCAATCCTCCGCCGACGCCAGCACGGCCTGCGGATATCGCTCCTCCGCCAGCAGCCGCAGCGCGTTGCGCGTACGCGCCGGTCCGTCGCGCAGGACGTAATCGAACACCATGCCCGAGGCGTCGAGGTTTTCCTGAAAATGGCGGTTCACGGCGCATCGTCCATCGGCCAGCTCCGTGACCTTGCGCTCGTGCGTGGCGATGACGAAAAGGTGCGGCGACCGCTTGAGGTGCTCCACGACCGCCAGCGTGGCCGCGCCCTGCTCGTCGGAATTGGTGCCGCGAAACGGCTCGTCGATCAGCCCCAGCAGCGGCGCCTCGCCCTGCGGCGGAAGCACCATCCGCCGCAGGTGACGGACCTCCGCGAGAAAGTAGCTTTCGTTTTGCGCCAGGTTGTCGCGCACGCGCAGGTCCGTCATCAGCCGCAGGGGACACATCGTCAGCGCCTCGGCGCAGGCAGGCGCGCCCATCTGCGTCAGCAGCGCGTTCACGCCGATCATCCGCAGGAACGTGCTTTTGCCGGACATATTGGAGCCGGTGATGAGCCAGACGCGCGGCGCCGCTTCGAGTTGCAGCGAGTTGGGCACGCAGCGGCGCGGATCGACGCAGGGGTGGCGACCGCGCTCGATGCGCACCTGCGGCCCGGCGGTAAACCGCGCGTAACACACGGTCGGTTGTTCCCAGCCGAAGCAGGCCAGGCTGCATAACGCCTCAAGGTCCGCCAGCGCGGCCATGCCGCTCAGGAGCGCGTCCTTGTGCGGGACGGCGGTGCGCAGGATCGCGGAGGCGACGTGCAGATCGTAGAAGAACAGATGGTTGAACAGCGTGTGCATCGGTCCGCCCACGTCCGTCCATCCGACGCTGCGGCACAGGCGCGGGAGCGCGGCGGGCGCGACGACGGCTTGAAACGCGCTGCGCAGCTCGGCAAGGTCGCGCGGCTGCCCCGGCTCGTCGCGGAGCGCTTCGCACGCATGAACGGCCGCGGAGAGGTATCCACGTGCGGCATCGCCGATGTCGCGCCAGGGCGCGGTAGCGGCGTGCAGCGCGTTCGCGCAAGTTCTGAAGATCAGCGTATTCAAGGCGAGCAGCAGGAGAATCCACGCCCCCGCGGCGTAGTCGCCCGTGCCCATGCGATACGTCAGGACCAGCGTCACGACGAGCGAGACGAGCGACCAGGCGCGCATGGCGTGGATCTCCCAACCCCACGGCAGCGGCGCGGCCTGCGCGATCGCCTGCCGCATCCGCGCCAGGCGCGCATCCTGCCCGCGCAGCGCGGCCGCACCGGACATGGCGTGCATCCGCGCCTCCACGTCTTCATCGAGGCGGCGAACCGCCTGCTGTCGCCTGTCGAGAATGCCGGTGTCGAGGAGCGGATGCTCCAGCGCATCCGCGAGGCGCGACGCGCCGTATTCGGTGGAAGCGCGATTGAGCAAACCGAACAGGCCGCCGCGTTCCGCGTAGAGGTCTAGATCATCAACCTCCTGTCCCGTCAGCTCCCATCGGGGGCCGTCTTCCAGCAGGTGAATGACCCTTCGATCCTCGTCCGATGCACGCGGCGGCGCGTGACCGCGGACCACGGCGAGCCGCCCGCCGAGCCGAAGGCGGCTCTCGTCGGCGAGGGCGAGCTTGCGATCCAGCGACAGGCGAGCCTCTCGCGCTCGACGATGTTGCCGAACGAGGATGGTGAAGATGATGCCGCACGTTGTCGCCGCCGCCGCGGCTTGCAGGTCCGAATGCCGAAACGGATACCAGGCGGTCAGCAGGGCGAAGAACGACAGCAGTCGGCCCCAGGAGAAGGCGGCTTCTTTCGCGTTTCGTGCGTCACGTTCCGCGCGCCAAACTCGCTCCAGCCTCGTGAGTGTTTGCGCATGTTCGTCCATCCGCTGCGACGCGTGCGCCGCGTCGCCGTCGGAACCGCCGGGTTTGTGATCCGCGCTCTCCGATGTCTCCGGCACGGAAGTTGTTTTCGTCTCGGCTTGCACCCACAATCAGCGTAACGCTGCACGAACGATGGGACAAAGCAGAGGCGCGACGAGAAGGCGCGAGTTGGGTGGCATGCTCTCGCCGTACTCTGCTGGGTGGCATGCTCTCGCCGTACTCGGCGTGAGCATGTGATGGCCCCCGGACTGTACGGCATGGCTAGCCGCTGCGTGTGAAGCCATGCCACCCGGCGGTCCCGTTACGCTTAGAACGAGGTTGACCTGGGCATCACCATGCTCGATTACCGAACCATCTTGAGCCGCACGACGGCACTGACGTTCGATTGCTACGGCACGCTCATCGACTGGGAAACCGGTTTGCGCCGCGCGTTCCGCGAGATTCTGGGGCTGACCGACAACGCTCGCCTGCAGGCCGTGTTCGACGCGTATCTTGCCGCGGAGGCGCGCATCGAGGCCGGGTCCTATCAACCTTACCGCCGGATCGTGGCGCTGGCGGTGGGCGAAGTGGCGGCGGGGCTGAATGTGCCTTGCACGACGGCGGCGGCGGAGGACGTGGCGGATTCCGTGGGCGACTGGCCGGCGTTTGCGGACACGGGGGAGGCGCTGACGCGGCTGGCGGCGCGGTTTCGACTGGGCATTCTCTCCAACGTCGATCGCGACCTGCTGGCGCGCACGCTGCGGCAGTTTCCGGTCACGTTCGACTTTCTCGCCACGGCGGCGGACGTGAAATCGTACAAGCCGGCCCAGGCGCACTTCCGGGCGGGGCGGAACTTTGTGGGCGAAACGGGCTTGCACGTGGCGCAGAGTCTCTATCATGACGGCGTGCCCGCGCGGCGGCTGGGGATTCCCTTCGTGTGGATCAACCGCCGCGGCGAGACGAATGCCACGCAGGCCACGCCGCTGGCGAGCTTCCCCGACCTCGCGGGATTCACGCGAAGCGTCGAGGAGGAACTGAAGGCGTAATGTGGCGACTCATGGGAATTGAGCCGATCAGAGCCGCGACCGTAAGGGAGCGCACGGCCGGGCGCATAATCCGAGCCGCGACCGTAAGCGGGCGAGCGGGCGCGTGAGCGGCAACTCCGCTTCCTTACGGGCGCGGCTCTGACAGAATTGCGACGCGGTATTTGTGAGACACAGCGGTGGCAGCGCGCGAAGAGGCAATCGCGGCGTGAGAAAAGGCAAGACTGTGGCAAAGTGAGAGGCGCGTCGCGGAACCGAGATATGACCCACACACCGGACTCGATCGTGAAGCAGTTTCCCGCCGGCACACCCGTGCGCGTCATTCAGGAGATCCGCAAACGCGAGGGCGTTTATCACGCCGAAGTCGTCGGGATCGTGGATGCATGGGAATCACGCCCGACGGGAAGCTGGTACGCGCACGGGAAGCAGGACCGCTACTGGCTTCAGCGGCTGCGGCTCAAGAAGGCCGACGGCGAGATCACCTGGCTGGTGCTTGACGATGCCACGCGCATCGCCCGCATCGAACTGGCGACGGCGTGAGGGAGCGACGTAGCGACCAAGCGACGAAGGCTGACGCGCCGGATGTGGTTCTGAACAGAGCCGCGCTCGTCAGGAAGCGGTGGCCGAGACGAGTTGCTCGTTCGCTGAGCGTTGCTTGAAAGCGGTTCTCAGTCGGGCTCCATCGCCGAAAAAGCCCTCCCCCTGCCCCCTCCCGCGGGGAGGGGGGAGAAGAGCGTCGCACGCTCGCAATCCGTCGCACGCTTGCAATCCGAGGTCCGCTTCCGGCGGTTTCGCAGCGAGCTTACACGCGCAAAACGTCCAGTCGCGGAAAGCTGCCGGGCAGAAGCTCCTTCACGTCCGCGCCCATCCATTTCTCCAGCACCGTCGAATACACCGCGCGGAAGTCCGTCGTGTATTTCAGGTCGCCCGCGTCGAGATCCTTCAGGCTCGGATGCCGTCCGTGCAGACCGGCTTTCACCGCCGTGCCCGCCAGGAACATCGGCGCGGCCGTGCCGTGGTCCGTGCCGCCAGAGGCGTTCTCCTCGACGCGGCGACCGAACTCGGAGAACGACATGACCAGAACGCGATCCGACTGCCCCGTGGCCTTGAGCGCCTTGAAGAACGCGCTCAGCCCCTCGCCGACTTGCCGCAGCAAACCCGGCTGTCGCCCCTCCTGCCCCGAGTGGGTGTCGAAGCCGGTCAGCGACACGTAATACACGCGCGTCGGCAATCCCGCGGCGATCATGTTCGCCACCATCGTCAGGTGCGACTGCAACCCGGCGCGCGGGCCGGCGGCGCCCTTGCCTGCGGCCTGGCGGATTTCATCGACGTTCATTTGCGCGTCGAACGCCTCGCGGCGCAGGAAGTCCAGCGTGGTGAGCGGAGCGGAGGGCGACGCGGGCGAGGGCGGCTCGCCGTTGAGCGTGTTGAAAGCGTCTTTCGCGCCCTTGTTGCTATGGTGCGGCTGCCACTGCAACTGGTCGGGCGAAATGAACGTTACGGGCGTGAACCGCGATCCGACCATGGTCAGCGGCGCCTCGCGCGTCAGGGCGATGCCGAGCTTGGGATCGACCGGGTCCGAGCCTTTGCAGCAGTTGTCGAAGTAGCGCCCCGCCCAGCCGGTGAACGTGCGCTGCTGCGGATCGCCCGTCTCCCAGATGTCGGTGCTGACGAAGTGCGAGCGGTTCGGGTTCGGATACCCGACGCCGTGAATTACGCCGAGCAGACCGTCGTCGTAGAGCGCTTTCAGGCCCGACGCCTCCGGGTTCAGGCCGAAGTCGTCGGTGAGTTTGAGCGCCTTCTTCGCGGGGACGGCCAACCGCTTGCGCGCCTTGTAGTAGAGGTCGTCGCGGATGGGCACGATGGTGTTCAGCCCGTCGTTGCCGCCCGCCAGTTGCAACACGACGAGGATGCGCTCGTCGGGCGAACCAAACTCGCCCGGGCGCGCCGCCTGCGGGGTCGATTTCTTCTTGTGGCCGTCCTGGTTGGATCGCTTGTCGTCGCGGTGGCGGCCGTCCGGCGACAGCGCCAGCGCCGTCTTCGACAGAAACGCGGGCACGGTGCCGATCATGCCGACCAGCCCCAGGCTGCCGCGAACAAACTCACGTCGTGTATAGGCCGTGTTCATGCTTGAGCCATTCGATTCCAGTCTCGCAGTCAGTCCCTCATGGAATGACCGCTTGCATCCTGTGAGGCGGGCTATGCCCGCCTCTATCTTCGATCCGAACAAGTGGCCCGCGCTGGCGACGGGTGGCGCTGACGGGTGGCACGGTCTGGCGTACTCGCCAGGCCGTGGCAGGCGAATCCCCTGCATACGCGAGGGTGAGGCGGGCATAGCCCGCCCTACGCGCATCGCTGCCTCGCCGCCTCGCCGCCTCGTTGCCTCGTTGCCTTGTTGCCTCGTTGCCTTCCCCTACTCCACCTGATACTCCGGCGAGCTGACGATCAGATGGATCAGCCCGCGGATGGCCGTCGCGGCGGAATCGGACTCCCAGTTCGTGGTTTGACCTGCCTGCGACCTCAAGTGATCCAGCAACGCGCGGCGCATTCGGTCCGGCGCGGGCTGCTGAAGCAGGCGCGACGCGAAGTGGTCCACGATCTTCTCCGCCGTATCGAGCTTGTACCTCCGCAGCAGTGGAGCGGGGTCGAACGGCGGCTGGTCCACGTTGGGATCGCGCGTCGCCAGCTTCAGCTCCGAGGCCATCTCCGGAGCCATGTCCGACATCATCTGCTGCATGCGCATGGCGGTCTGCTCGCCATCGCGCGGCGCTTCGTTGCCGTACAGCGCGCCGACGACGAAGTTGTACCGCTCCAGCAGTGTGGACGTGTTGATCCACTTCAGCCCGCCGTCCCAGCCTTTCACGTTCGGCGGTTGAAACAACTCCTGCCCCATGCGCCGCAGGGCCGTCGCCAACGAAGCCGCGTTGCTCGGCGGAAGCTCCAAAAGTCGATACGTGCCCGCGACAAGTTCCGCCGGACTTTTCACGGCCGCAAACTTGACCGCCGGCGCGTAGAACGCATCGTGCATGAACATCGCCCGCAGGAGCGCTTCGATGCTGAACTTGCTGCGCTGAAACGTCGAGGCGAGGTACGCCAGCACGGCCGGATCCGGCTCGGTCCCCGCGAAGTACACCCACAGCTCGCGCGCCACGTGCTTGGCCGTGGCGGGCTGCGCGAGAATCAGGTCCACGACGTCGTAGCCGTTAAACCGCCGGAACTGGCCGAACAGCGGCTTGAAACCGAAATCGTGCTTCTGCATCTCGAAGAACGGGGTGCCGGTGGCGCGGTTGATCGTCCAGCCGGTGAACGCCCGCGCGACGGCCTTGATGTCGTTCTCCGAGTAGTGGCCCTCGCCCATCGTGAACAGCTCGAGCAGCTCGCGGGCGTAGTTCTCGTTTGGATGACCGGCGACATTGTTGACGTTGTCGAGGTAACGCAGCATGGCCGGGTCGGCGCTGACGGCCTTGACCATCTCGCCGAAGCTGCCCTTGGCGAGGCGGCGGAAGAGCTGGTTCTGGTCGTAGAGGAAGCGCGGGTTTTCGACCTCGCGCATGCCGCTGGTGAAATGCCCGTGCCAGAAGAGCGTGAGCTTCTCCTCAAGCGGGCGCGGCGTGGAGATCATCCTCCGCAGCCACCACTCGCTCATGTTGGAGAACTCCATGATGTGGTTCTGGCGGCGGATGCGGATGACTTCCTGCCGCTCCTCCGGCGCGAGCGGTCCTTCCTTGTAAAACGGCGGCGGCTCGTAGGGCATGACCGACGGCGGCTCGAACGCGGCCTTGACCTTCTCGTAATCGACCAGCTCATTGACCGCGCCTTGCCGACCCAAGGCGTGGAAGCGGTCGATCTGCTCCGGCGTGCCGCCGAAGGCCGCGCGGCGCAGGAGGTGTGCCGCGTCGTCGCGCGTCCAGCCCGGGGACGCAGACGGGGCGGTGGTTTGAGCATGAGCAAGCCCGCCGCCAAGCGACAGCAGCGCGCCCGCGATCCAGATTCTCCCCCGGCGTTGACTCATCCCGGCAATCTCCACAGGGCTGCCGCACTCGGGCCTTACATCAGAGCGGCAAGTCAGGGTCGCAAGTCAGGGTGGCCGGTCAGGGTGGCCGGTCTGGCGTACTCGCCAAGCCGTGGCCGGTGGGCGGCCCGGTCGCGATCCTGCTCTTCGCAAGTCCGCTGCTGTGGCCCCATACCCCCCAAACCGCCTCGGACTCGTGCCACCCGAAACGCCACGAACCCGCGCCTTTGTGCGTTTGACCATGCGTACGCCCCGCCCGCAGTCCGTCACGATCCCAGAACGCCTGCGTCCTCGTCTACACGAACCAGAGTCCAAGGTGATTATTGCACGTCCATTTGTGTCAGTCTCGGCGTAAAGCCACGTTTGGCAACTCGCTCGCCAGGCGCCGATCATTCCGCGCTCCTCCGCAGCTTCATGACTACACCCGTAGAAGGGTTCACCCGGCGGCGGGAAACTCGTGGTCAGGAGGGAGTCTGCCACGCCGACCTCGTTGCGCCGTCCGCGCTCGGCGGACGTGGTTCATCCGCGGATTGCGCAGATGAAGAGGCTGGAGTTGCGCTCCGGATGCGCGACGCCGGATTGCGGTGGCTTGCTGGGAGTTTCTGTCTGAGGTTGTCGTTTGGGATCGACGGTCAGGGTTTCGAGGTTGGGCGTTGAGGTTCAATGCTTGCAGGTTCGTATCCCCGGGCGGCATGTCGGTCCCAGCTTGGGGGAGGCAACCCACATGCCCGCCGCTTTTCTGCGTCCATCCGCGTCCATCTGCGGATCATCCTCTTCAGCGAAGCACGACGCGGATCAAGGCGCGGTCACGGGCGAGGCCTCGACGCTGCCTCCCCGGCGCGGTCTGTCGCCGCGGTGGATGGCCATCTCTGCCACGACGCCGCACAGGAGGGCGCCGCAGCCGACGACGTAGGGAGCGCGGAGACCGATCACGTCCGCGAGCAATCCCCCTCCGTATGCGCCGATAAGGAAACCCGCGGAGACGAGCACTTCGTGGATCGCCATGCGCCGCGAGCGCCGTGCGCCGCCGGTGACGCCGTAGTACAAATGCGACGCATACAGGAAGCTGATGCCCACGCCGGTGATGCCCGCGCACAGGAACAGCGCGAATGCGCCGGACGCGGCGTACGCCAGCAGCAGCGAGCAGGCCAGCACCGCCTGAAACACCCACAGCCATCGCGCGCGGAAATGCCACCACGGATGCCGCCCCAGCGCCCAGAATCCCAGCGCCATCGTCAGGCTCAGGAACATGCCGATCTTCCCGAAACGGGCGGGGTTCATTTCCAATTCCTGCTCGGCCAGCACGGGCAACTGAAATCGCAGCAGCCCCAGCGAGACATAGCCGCTGACCAGCGCAACCCGCGCCATCCGGCGGAAGCACGCGACCTGTGCAGGCTCGATCTCCAGCGCGGATTCAGCGCGCTGCGGCGAGGGTCGCGCGGGCCTGACGTCGGGGCTGCAGGTCATCAGCAGCACGGCGGAGATCAGGTGGTATGCGACGGCGCCCCAGAACGGCGCGGAGATGTGCCAAGAGTAGAGGTAGCCGCCGATCAGCGGTCCCAGCACCATCCCCGTGGACCACGCGGCGTTGAATCGCCCCAGCCGCCGGTTCAGCGCCGTCCCCTCCAGACCCGCCGACACGCGGCCCATGACCGGCGGCCAAAGCCACGAGGTGGCCAGCCCGCTGATCGTGACCAGCACGAGGAGCTGGTTAAGGGTGGTGGCGAAGACCATCCCACATGCGGAAACGGCCAGCAGCAGGTTGCTCAGCGCGGCCTGGACGCGGGGGTCGATGCGGTCCAGCAGCGGTCGGCCCGCCAGCACGGCGAAGACATAGGGCCCCTGATAGAGCGCGGCGATCAGCCCCACCTGCGCGGACTTAGCCTCCATGTGCTGCTGCGCCAGGAAAGGCCAGGCCACGAAGAGCTGCCCGAAGGCCGCGCTGGCGACCAGCGAAACGGCGTCCAGGGCAAAGGCGTCCCATGGCGTCGGCGTTGTTCGCTCACAGGTCACGACCGAGAATGCTCCCCTTCCACAACATGCCCGACGCACCGTGGCGGATTCGGCATACGATCGCGCCGGCCGACGGCGCACAGCCCACAACGGACACGCCGCCCGGCAGTCTCCAGCGGACGCGGGAGCCTATCAGGCTGTGCACGAATGCGGAACTGGACCCCCGCATCGTCACCCCGTTGGGTAGTTCGTCGCTCCGCGACGAGCTGGATTCCCGGGTAGTTCGTTGCTCCGCGACGAGCTGGATTCCCGGGTAGTTCGCCGCTCCGCGGCGAGCCGGATTCCCGGGTAGTTCGTTGCTCCGCAACGAGCTGGATTCCCGCCTGCGCGGGAATGACGATCCAAGCCTGTCGCCACAAGCTGCCGATTTCGAGGCCGGTTTTGGCCCGCGAATTGCCGACGTCTCTTCAATCCGTGGCAGGAGAGGCAAGCAGGATGGGGTCCTGGCGGCCCTTGGCAGCCGGCATGCGTCCGCGGCAGCGGACCCGTGCCTCGCAAGGAGAACCCATGTGGGATCGCAGCGCGGGCGGGTTGCTCACTCGCCACGGCCTGGCGAGTACGCCAGACCGTGCCATCTATGAAGCAGTGTTTGTCAAGCCGCCGGTGCAAGGAATTTTTGACAGAAGTCCGCGCACGTTCCCTCTCGCCGTCGGCGTCGGTTGATCTGCCCATTTCAGCCGTCGCGGGCAAGTCCGGTCGTGCCTTCCGCCGCACTTTCTCTTGAGCCCGAGGCGGAGGGCGATCGCGCTGCGGCGGGGGGTCTCCCCCTCGCTGCGGCGCGTGCCCTCCACGGATCTTCGAGCTTGGGCCGACGTGGCGTGATGCGCTCAACCATCTATTCGGGATCGCCCCGCCACGGGGGCGTCGCCATGAAAAAGAAATACGAAGGACGCCGCCATTCACCCTGGCGACGGTCGATAATGGGATCGCCGTCATGGCACGGGTCGGGGTCGTCCTCAAGGTCGTCACGTCCACCGGTTTCAGCTCGACAAACACTTCACCTTCACTGCGCCTGCTT
>CAZGJA010000022.1:0-14949 GCA_964526695.1 uncultured Phycisphaeraceae bacterium | reverse complement strand
TGTGTTCTACCGCCTGCCTACTTCTGCCGTTGTCGTCTTCCGTGACTCCTGTCCCAGAATCAGGTTATGGTCCGCGCGCGAAACGCTGTTTCGTGATCGTCAGATGCGCACAACGCGTGATTGACGTGATCCGGACGGGGCAGCGCACCCGTTCAAGCCCGACTCACCATCGGGCCTAAGGAGGCGAGCTTCACCAGCCGCCGCGCGCTGTCCCCGTAGAGCCGGATTCGCCACGAGAGTGGCTCCTCCGGTTCGACAGAGGCTCGCAGGAGTAATCCTCGATAACGCGAGAATCATCTCGCTTTGTGAGCGTAATCCCTGCGTTCTATCTGATGCGCCATTCGCCCGTGGAACGGGGCGACGCGGACATGCCTTATGCGCGAAAGCGCTCAAGGTCGTGGCAGCACAAAGGCGGTGCAAATCCGCTCCAGGGGATGAGGGCTGCGAGGCCCGCAAGCCCAGGCCGGCGTGGGGAGTGCGGAGGCGGCGACGCTTCCGCCCGGGTTCATCCAACCCGGCGTCCGTGGAAACACGGCGATGAAAAGCTCAACCATGAAAGGCCCGAAGATCGAAGGGCTTGCCGGTAAGTTCGATCGGAGACGGTGCCGGACTGGGCGGCGGATCTCCCGCTGGATGCGGAAGTCAAAGTCGCCAATTCCTACGCAAAATAACTCGCGCTCGCGCGGGCGCGGATGACCGAATCCGGGAATGCGATCAGCGGCGAGCCTGTCGGCCAATCGTGCTGTGGGCGGAGGCGCCTTCCTTCGGGCTCCCGGTCACGAGGTGGAAGCACGTACCGATCCTTACCTGCGGACCGGAGACCGCCGACCGCGTGTCATCCGGTCGTGGAATTTCGCTCCCAACGGCCAGCACCTCCGTTCCGCGCTGGCGCGCCGCGACTTGAACGCTCCTCTGGCCGGCCGGGTTCCTGAAGCCGCTGACTGCCAGACCGAACCCCTTTCCAGACACACCCACACCACGCCTTGAGACCAGAACCCGCAACACCCCCACCGGCCATGTCGGACGCTGCGGTTTAGGCCGTCACAGCGGTTTGTTGCGTAATGCGTTACGTAGGAAAGGCTCTGTCGGGGGAAGCCCGCCTTGAGGAGGCTCCTGTGTTTCGCCGATTTCGGTCAACCGCCGCTGAAGCGGGTGGATGCCTACATGAACACCGTTACTATAAAGTCATGGGCTGCGGGAATGACCGAGATGTTTGTTGTGCTCGCGCGGAACTTCCGGGACGGTGAGTTTAGACGGATTGGTCTACCCCGAGCGGTTCATGGCGCGATTGGCCGATCCCATGAAAGGAGAGTTGGTTTTTGTGCGATGCTGGAGCTGCAACAAAGTGATCTCCGACTCGGCGAAGATGTGCGCCCACTGCGAAGCCCGTGTCCCTGCGGCGACTGATCCAGAGCGGGCAACCCCGGACCCGCTGGAGGTGGGCGGGCCGTTGCCGACGGAAATTCAGGCGGAGCTGCGCCGGGCACTCGAGGAGAGCGCGTCGGGCGATGACTTTGTCAATCAGATCATGACCGGCGACTGCCCGAAGTGTGGAGGCTCGAAAACGAGCGACTGCGAGGACGCGCCGGGGCTCGACGATCCCGCCCTCGGCCGCTGCTTTGATTGCGGCACCATGGGGTGCCTCGAGTGCGGCGGGGCTCGCGACGAGCTCGGTGCCAAGTGCGCGTGCTGGAGCACGCCGACCCGCGCGTGGAATGTCCTGCCCCCGCGCCGTGGGTGGTTCGGGCGATCGGACCCGTGGCCAGCCGACTGGGGCGCGGCGCCCTTGTCGGCAGGGACTGCTCGGCCGCCGCGAGAACGACGCCCGGTTTCGTGCCTCCCGAATGGCTTTGTTTCGTCAGAAAAAAGATTCTAAAATGCGCGCCTTCGGGCCTGCGAGGCGGTGTTTTTACCGGGAAAAGCGGGGTTCCGCGTGATTTCGAGCGCGCAGAACCGCGCAGTTTTTCGCACTGCCACGTGTTTGGCATTCTCTCGTTGTCCCTGCCTCCACCCTTCCCCGTGTTGACGCGGAGCGCCGGGCAATCCCTCGGCGCGCGGAAGTGGCGCGTCGGTCGATTCCCGGGAGATAACGCGGAGCGCGCGCGGACGCGAAGCGGATGACCGCGCCGGCGTCTGCCGACGTGCGGGACAACTGCTGAGGGTTCGTGCCGGGGCATCCTTCGCCCGGCACCGTCTCGTCAGGCGCTACCCTGCGGGCGCGAGGGACAGGGTGCACTCAAAGCGGCGCGGCGGGGGTCACCGAGGGCGTCAAGCGCCTGGTGGGCGCGCCGGTCATGGTGTCCGACCTCCGCGCGTCGGCCGCGCGGGTGCTGGAGGGTCTGATCGCCAAGGGCACGACGAAGGTGCAGCCCGTGTATCACATCTCGACCGGGGGTACGAAAAGACTGAGGAGAAGCTGCAAGCCATCGGCGCGGACATCCGCCGCTCGAAGGGACGGTGAGGCGGCGGATCGACGAAAGCTCAGTGCGCCGCCAAGCCGCCGAAGGGCAGGTGCGCCGCTGAATGCAACGGCGCGCGTAGCGACGTGGGGGCGCGGCCCGGCGGATGGCGGCCTCTGTCAGGTACGCCAACGGCGTTCCGGCCCAAAGCCCAGGGTTGGTCGCAGCAGCGACCTACCCTGGGGCAACGTTTGATCAGCCTCAACAATCCCAACGGGGGTCGTGGTTGGGCGCGCCCACCGTGATCCTCGCCGGCAAGGTATACGGCACCGGCTCCTTGCGCAAGTGGGGCGAGAAGCGCACGTTCCTCCTCAGCGTCCGCGCGGCGATCGCTGAGAGCCGCGAACGCATCCATCGCAGCAACCTCGTCGGGATGGGCGTCTTGCCGCTGCGATACAAGGTAGGCGAAACCGCGAATCGCTAGTCCTCACCGGTCACGAGCTCTTCGACATCCACGACCTCTGCGACACGCTCAAACCCCTCTAGGAATTGAAAGTCGTCGCCACGAACTCCGAAACCGGCCAGTCCAAGACCTTCAGCGCAATCTGCTGCGTGGATACTGCGGTCGAGGTGGATTAGTACAGGAACGGGGGTATCCTGTAGACGGAGCTGAGGCAGTTGGCGCGATAGTCTGATAGGGAAGCCCTCATTGCGGACGGATAGAGTAGGATCCTCTCTCATCACGAAAGACTTCAACCGTGATTACAATCATAGGCGAACTGTTGCCCGACGACCCTCTTTCCGGACCAACATCCATGTCCTTCCACTCTGCAATGACACCATCGATATTTGAGGCCACTTGTACGGTCCCAAGCCTGCCATCGGCATTAGAGTAGTTGTTTACGCCGATCTGGTAAATTCCTGTTTGAAGTTCAGATGCACTACAAGTTGCGAAATAATGTTCTGGACCAATGGCCTGCGTGTTATCGACATCCAGATACCCGCTATTTCCTTCTCTCTTGCTGTAGTAAACATGGCTCCCATCAGGTTCAATTGTGTGGAGATCAACATCCCCGGTTCCGTCCCAAGTGAGGGTGACAGTGAAAAACCCGATACTGGCCGCGGCGCTTGGAGTCACAAGTCCACTCAACGCGCGTTCCACGCTCTCCCCCACTCTTCGACGCCCCTCGCGATTTGGATCAAGATATGTTCCCACTAGCTCATGGCCGAAAGGATCGCGCGAGCTCAAGCCAAGCTCCAGATTTGGCTCAGGAGTACTCCCAAGTATCAGCCTTAGAGGGTTTATCACAAGGTCAATATCGGCGAGCACATACTCTCCGTAAAGCTCCTCGGTGGCAGGGGCGATGTGTACCACTGCAACACTCTCCGATCCAATCTGTTGGGAAATGTAGCCATAGGCTTTATCAACAAAGAGATTCCCTTGCGAATGAGCGACGAGCAGAAGTTTCTGTCCTTGCAAGGCCAACTCATCGAGCCGAGTACGGTGTGCGCTGTAGTCGGCATCTGTCGGGGGATTGCTCAAGAACGACGAGAAGATCCCGACGCTTTCTGCCCGAAGATCGGCAAATAGCCCATTGATAACATCAATGGCCGCTGGAAAACTTTCCAGCAACCGGTCCCAGAAGGGCCGCTCACCCCCAGCGAGAACCTCCCAAAGGTATTCCATCCGACCCCCGAAGTTGCCAGAAGGGTCGATTTCACTTGCGCGCTGCATGAAGGTCTCAGCGAGATCTTGAAGTCCGGTTGCACCAGCCAGCGATCCCGTATGATTGTACATGAGCTCATATCTCAGCGGCTCGCCGAGATACACGTCACCAACTAACAGACGCAAATGACGAAGGCCAATCAAGGCTTCGGGATAATCATTCCAAACACCATTAAAGAAGCAGACGACATAGCCGCGATTCTCACACAGGGAGGGTGGCTCGGAATAGGATTCCCAAAGCACTGTCGAATCGTCGCAAACTTGAGTAGTCGGCAGGCGTGCCACCCACCCATCCAGCTTGGCGTTGAACGCAGCGTAGGCGTTCATTCTGGCAGCGGTATTCGCAGTTATGCTTCTTGTTGCGTTGAGCCTATCTTGTACGAGCACAACTCCGTAGGCGTCCCAAGCGCACTCTATGGATTCAGCCAAGCCGTTTGCAACTTCACGAAGGGCGATCGGATCAATCTCGGTGACTCCAGTGGCGAGAGCGGTATTGAAGGCGGCAGCCACGCGCGCAAGTGCTGCTTTCTGATGTGTACTGTCGCTCAGCGAGTCAATGTAGGAGTCAAGGTCATCCCGAATGCCGTTGGCATCGGAATCTACACCAAGTACGGAGTCGCCCCGATCAAGTTGCGGCAAATCCCCAGAACGCTCCAAGTCCTGAAGGGTACTTGCGAACGAGCCCGTCGTGGGCACGGGATGTTCGGTGAGTGGCTCCGTTCCAACACTACATCCTGAGACAATTGCGGAGAGCGACACGAGGAGCGAAATGAGCGCGACCTGTTTGCCTGTAATTGGATATCCCATTTGATTCCTTTCAGATCACGAGCGAAGGGGGCAGCCAAGGAACGACGAACATGAAGCGGGGATCGTTACAACTAAGTCAACCGCGTTCCGCAGCAGAATTGTTTGCGGCGGAATTCGAGATCGTCACGTTGATGTTCGGACTTGCAGGCATTGGAACGTAGGCCAACATCTGCACATTCAAGCGCGACGCATAGGTGTACGCTTGAAAGATTCCGCCGATCCACACAATCGGCGCGACGAATAAGCCGATGACGAAGAAGCACAAGATGACCGAAACTGGCCAGACGAATAGGAACAGCAGCAGGCCTAGGAAGAGCTGCCCGTTGTATATCTGTCCGGCGCCGACCCAGAGGAAGCTCAGGATGGCGGCAACTCCGGCGTTCTTCTGCGGTCCAACTAGCGCGACTCCAGGCTGCGCAACAACGGATTGCACAACTGGCGCCGGTTGAGCGGTCTGTGCAGCCCGTGCCTGCTCCTTGGCGAGCTTTGCGGCTGCCTTGGCGAGCTCTTCTCGTTCTCGCACTGCGTCCCGTTCCGGTTTCTTTTGTTTCTCGCCGTAATAGTTTCGGAAGGCCGAGAAACGTTTTGAGAGACCGCAGTGATCGCATGTCACCTCGGTCAGGAGTCCCGGCGGCTCATTGGCCGGGAACTCGACCTGAAAGTCCTTCGTGCAGTTCGGGCACGCGACCGTTACCACGTTACCCGTCGGCTGGGACGGAACCTGGACTCTGTTCTGACAGGACTTGCACTTGGCCCACTTGCCGGCCATCGTCGAATCGAGCGAATAATGCTCTCCGCACTCCGGACAGTAGAAGTCGATCTTGTTCATTTCAGCCGTTCCTTCTCGTTCGAGTTCCAAGGGAACATCTCGTTGGTGCGCACGATCTTGAACTGTGGGTGGAAGCTGCGATATTGGGGGTGGATTACTTCCTGCCGAGGATTTCAGCGATTCGCTCGGCGCTCGGAAGGCAGTCCTGAATAACCTTATTATCCTTCTTGCATTCTATCGTAGCGGTTGGCTGCGGGCGCTCATTGCAGAACTCCGCTGCGGAGAGGGTGCCGTTCTTCAGCAGGAGACAGTATCGAATAGGTGCCTTCGGCCCGTTCCATCCTCCCATCGCAAACTTGTGGTACTCACCTCTAATGGGTTGAATTGGGCGCAAGACAAGATACGTCTTGGTCTTGGATATTTCGGGTTTGGGGTCCACATGACGGAAATCCTGCAGGAGCGCGAGATCGTTGAAGCTGGACACGATTTCCGCACGAAAGGTGGCAGCGCATCCACCGGCATACTTCGGCAACTCAATATCACCAAAGTATTCGTTTCCCTGCACTGATTTGATGTGAACGATCATTGGTCCAGCTTGAGTGTGCTGGCCTTCCCAATCGCCGATTGGAGAATGCATGATCCGGACGACGACCGTATCTTTCTTCTCGGTAATGGTCGGGAGTTCGTCCGCATTTGGAGCAATTGCGCAAAGTTTTTGGTATCTTTCGCAAATCTTGGGGTTCAAACTGTGAACGTCGTCGTCGAAAATATCTTTTTGACGCTTCCAGTCCGCAGCGCGCTTCTCGAACTGCGATTTGAGCGCTTTGACGCGGTCTTGGAGTCTGGGTTCGCTGATGATCGCCAGCGTGGTGATTGCTTCGGAGAACCTCGCCCTATCTGCGAGCGCTTCGGCGTCCCGCAGGATGCGATCCGGCCCGGACTCACATAGGATGCTCACGAGCTGGCGCAGGCCGACAAGGAGGGCCTCCAAGGACTCCTCCTCAGTTGTGGCCGTCGCCGGCTTTTCGATTTTGCCGTCCAGATCGACAAAATATGCGGTCAATGCGAGCTTGCCCTTGACGCCGCTGACCGTCCCGAGAAGCAACTTGTCCACTCCTGAGAGACGCTGTCCGGCGACAAGCTGGGGGTTGTCCACGATCGCGGCTGCAGTGAGGTCGTGCTCCTCCAAAATTTTGATTAGCCGCTCGCGTTCAACGAGCGCGAAGGACTGACTGTCAAGGCATCCGGCGATCAGAGTGGCCGCGATGTCACCGGCGTTTGGGATTGTGATGTCCCCCTCCGTCTTGAAGCTCAGGACCGCGACCTTGATTCTTGGCTTGGGCTTTTGTGCTTCCTGGCTTTGTGCTGCATGCGCGGGCAGAGCCATCAGCAGCGACATCAGCACCATGGAACTCGACAGGCGGCGTCTTGCTTGCTTGATCCTCATGAATCTCCTCCGTTGGATCGACGGAATTCCGACACCAGGCTCGTGCCTTGTGAGACACATCGTGTCTCGCTTGGTTAGCGTCAAGAATCCCGTTAAGTACTTCGCGGAAACGAGCGAATCCCTCCGAGGCGTCATCAAGGGCGCCTAGAGTGCATGTACGGGGCAACAGGGTACTTTGCGCCGGGGCGATGTGCAAGCCTCGCCACCAAAATGTAGCCCAGCCGGCACCCGCGATAGGAGAGGCACGAAGCCGTTTTGACCAAAGCGGGCCACCAGCGCCTTGGGGGGGGGGGTGAGCGATCGCAATTCGGCGGAGCCGCCCAAGCCGTAGAGGATCGTGCCTGAATCTCCGCGGGGGCGGCGTCTGAGTTCGTCACGTCGCCCTGTCCACATGACGAATGACCGGCTGGAAAGCCGGTTCCCCAGGTGAAGGAGACTTCCACCACAGGCCGCCAAGGGTGAGGAGGGCTTGCGCCGGGAGCAGTCTTCGATTTCGTGCAGCGTCGATTCTGAGGCTGAGGGCGCCTTCCTGGGGGTGAATCCGCGCGGACTGAAGTCCGCGGCCGGCTATACGAAAACCGAGAACTGAGTCTCCATCTGACTGCGGTGCGCAGCGGCTTGATGGTCCTGAGGTTGCGAATCGGCGTGCCAAATGTCAAGAAGGTAGGGGCATCAGAGAATAGCCCAGCCATTCATGGCCGGGGGATGCGGCGTTCGGCAGCGCAGTCCCGGAGGGACGGCTGATGGGCCGCGCGTCGTGCCCACGTCGTCTCGGAGATTCAGCCCTCCCTCCAGGACTGTCAGCCTATCCTCGCTTGAATCCCAGCACTGAAGGTGCTGGGCTACTCTCGGCTGCCCCTCCGGGACACAACGCCGCCGGTCGGTTTCCCTCCATGATCGTAAGTTCATGCGATTCCAAAGCCCGGCAACCAGAGTCAAGTGGAGACTCAGGACGCACGACTCACCGCCTTTGGGCGACTCATGGGCGGACCGTTGCTGAACGGCGTCGGGTGGCGCCCATGCGCGGAGTGCTGCGCCAGCTCACCTGCCAGGGACCGACTTTCTCCGCGCCCACCAGCACAGACTCAACAGCGCAAAGAGCAAATCCCCGTGCTCGCCGCGTCGGTGCAGATGGTCCTGCAGCACCTGCTCGATGCCTTCGAATCGCAGCAGTCCAAACGCCTCAACCGCTTTCGCCGTGACCACGTCGCCAAACAAGTCGCGCAGCGGCCCGCGCAGGTATTCGCCGAAGGGAACTTCGAAGCCCTGCTTGGCGCGGTCGAGCACCGCGTCGGGCAGGATGCCGCGGTACGCATCGACCAGGATGCGCTTTCGCATCCCTCGATCCACCTTCCACGCAAAGGGCATCGCCAGGCCCATCGCCACGACTTGCGGATCCAGGAACGGCACGCGGACTTCGAGCGAGCATGACATGCTCGCCGTATCCACCTTGTGCAGCATGTCGCCCGGCAGGCCGTACTGCACGTCGAACGCGAGGATCGCGTCCAGATCATCCGGCGATGCGAACGGTTGCGCGAGCTGATGGGCCGTGGCAAGGACCGCATCCTCGACGATTCGCCTAACTTGTGGTTCACGCAGAATGCACTCGGCCTCCGGGCTGAGAGTGCGCGCCCAGGCAAGATGCCGCGCGAGGGCGTCGCCGCCCTCGGCTCGCAGGAGCTTGCGGAATTGCCGGGCGCGGTTCGCGCCGGAGGACGACTTCGCCGAGCCGATGCTTCGCAGCATCGGGAGGATGAGGCCGTTGCGAAGGAATGCGGGGATTCGCTGATAACTCCGCAGCGCCGCGTGTGCGGTGTAGCGCCAATACCCGCCAAAAAGCTCGTCCGCCCCGTCGCCAGAGAGCGCGACCGTGACATGCCGCCGCGCCAGCCGCGAGACCAGCGTCGTCGGGATGATCGAGCTGTCGCCGAACGGCTCGGACAGGTGATCCAGCACGGCGGGGATCGCGTCGATCACCTCGCGCTGCGTCAGCCTCCACTCGTGGTGCGCGGCGCCGATCCGTTCGGCGACGAGCCGCGCGTAGTTCGACTCGTCGTAGGCCGCGTGCTCCGCATGACCGATGGAGAACGTCTCGATCGGACGACTGGACGCTTCCGCAAGGTGCGTGGCCACGATGCTGGAATCCACGCCGCCCGAGAGGAAGCAGCCCAGCGGAACATCGCTGACGCGCTGACGCACGACGGATCGGGCGATCCGCGCTCGCAGTTGTGTCAGCGCCGTCCCGTAGGGAGTTGAGGACAGCTCTGCGCGAGCCTCTTGCACGTGGCCGGCGAGGTTGAAAAAAGGGCGGGGTGCTGCAGCGCCGTCGCGACTGAACGCCAGCACGTGTCCCGGCGGCAGTCGATTCGCCCCTTCGTAGATCGTGCTCGGCGCGGCGATGTAACCAAGCAGCAGGTGGTGCATCACGGATGACGGGTCGAGGCGTCGGTCGCCAAAGCCGAGCTCTTCCAGACCGGACAACTCGCTGGCGAAGCGCAAGCTCTGCGGCTGTGCGGAATAGAGGAGCGGCTTGATGCCGAACGGGTCGCGTGCGATGAAGCCCTCGCCGCGGCGCGCATCGAAAAACGCCAGCGCCCACATGCCGTCGAGCCGGGCAAGGGCGGCTGCTCCCCACGTCGCGCAGGCCGCAAGCGCGATCTCCGTGTCGCCGGTCGAGCGGAAGACCCAGCCCGCATCCTGAAGCTGCGGGCGAAGCTCGTCGCCGTTGTACAGTTCACCGTTGTAGGCGAGCGCGACCTTTCCTTCGAGATCGGTGAGCGGCTGGTCGGCCTGCGGTCGCGGATCCTGCACGGCGAGCCGCACTGCGGCGAGGCCGGCGGCGTGCGGCGCGTCACACTCGATCCACACGCCGAGATGATCCGGACCGCGATGACGAAGCGAATGCGCCGCGGCGCGGAGCCGCTCGGCGTCCACCGGCGTGGCGTCGAAATGGACGATTCCGGCTATTCCGCACATGGAGGATTCCGGCTGGTGCAGTGCCCCAGAATGCGAGCGGCTTACAGAGCCGCGACCGTAAGGGAGCGAGCCTCCCGAATCTTGATCGCGATCTCGGGCGCGCGGTCGTGCATCCCCATCCCGTCTAAGACTCGCAAGACGCGTGCCCGCGATTGGCGCCGCACCGGTCGCTCTCTGACGGTCGCGGCTCTGTTAAGCACGTCAGGCGATATTCCTGCGGCGCTACATGCGATATTCCTGCGGCGCTACACCATGTCCACCTGGACGGTGATGAATCTTCGCGCCTGGCCAGCGTCGATAACCTTTTACCCTCGCTTGCGCTACGGGTTCAGAACCCGTAGCGCAAGCGAGGGCAAAAGGCCCGCGCGTCGCGCCACGGTTGCCCCCACGTTGCGTTACGGCTGCGGGATCGGCCGCGGCTCCCCGCCTTGCCCCTGCAGCGAGGGCGGCGTCGGCATTTCCTTCATCGCGTACAGCCGCTCGGCCTCCCGCAGTTCTACGCTCGCCTCGTCATGAAGGTTCCGGCGTTGCAGGAACTCGCCATACGCCTGATGCGCCTCGGGGTTGTCCGGTTCAAGCACGACGGCCTGGCGGTAGCGGAGCCGGGCGAGGTCCATGTCGCCGCGGTCCTCGTGCTCGCGCGCCAGGAAGATGTACTGCCGGGCCATCGGGCCTACGAAGCGCGACGCCCATTCGGCCTGCTTGAGAGCCTTCTCAAACTGCCCCTTCAGCTCGAACGAGGCGGTGCGACCCATGATCGCCGCAGGGTAGTTCGGGCGCGCCATGATCGCCCGCCCGTAAAAGTCGATCGCCCGGTCACACTCGCGCAGGCCGGCGGGCGCGTTGCGCTCCTTGAATCTCCCTTCGCCGATGACGTAGCTCATCGCACCGACGTCGTGCAGATTCTCCGCGTCGTCGGGCTTGCGGTCATGGCACTTCATGAAGATTTCGCGCGCGCGTCCGTAGTCGGATTCCAGGACCGCTTCCTGCCCGTCGATGCGCATGGAGCGATACGGGTACTCGCAGCCGCCCGTCAGCGCCGCGGCCGCCGCCAGCACACCGATCGACCGCCAACTCAACTGAGCCATCCGCTTCAACCTGGCCATTCGCTTCAAGTGAGCCACCGGCTTCATCCGTCGCGTGAACACATGGTCCTCCCTGCGTGTCTTCGCCGCATTTCGTGAGGCCTGCGGACGTCGCCGGCGCCGCGCCACTCGTCGCCGGATGTCCCGGTTTTGATAGTACGTCTCGCATGAACCGTCCACAAGTGCCTTCAGGTTTCCGACATGATTGAGGCTTGGCGCCGGAGGGCGCCGCTTTCAGAGCCGCGCCCGTGAGGAAGCGGTAGCGTTGGGTGGCCCATCGGGTGGCACGGTCTGGCGTGCTCGCCAGGCCGTGGGTGGTGAGCATCGCAAGTTGCGCCAAGCTCGATCGTGCGCCTTGGCCAATCTCCCTGTGGCGCTGCGCTAAATCCTGTTTTGCATTTGCACTAACCACTCTGCGAAAACGCGTTGAAGCACTCGGATTTCAATTGCGAAACAAGCCCCATCGTCGTAGGCTGGGGCATCGCAGGCGTGGCGTCTTTGGACGGGTCGGAGCCTGGGGCGGAATGAACTTTCATGGAGGCGGCATCATGAATCTGAAAGGCAAGGTCGCCCTCGTCACCGGCGCTTCACGCGGCATCGGACGCGCCATCGCTCTGTCGCTCGGCGAGGCCGGCTGCGACGTCATCGTCAACTACGCGTCGAGCGAGGGCGCGGCGCGCGAGGTCGCCGACGCCGTCATCGCCCACGGCTCGCGGGCGAAGGCCATCCGCGCCGACGTGGCGGACATGGCGGCGGTGGAGGGCATGGTGGCCGAGGCGCATCGCGAGTTCGGCCAGATTCACATCCTCGTCAACAACGCGGGCATCAACCGCGACCGCACGTTCCTGAAGCTGACCCGCGCCGAGTGGGACGACGTGATCCGCACCAATCTCGGCGGTCCGTTCAACACGGCGCACGCGCTGATCCCCAGCATGTGCGAGGCCGGCTTCGGGCGCATCATCAACATCACGTCCATCGTGGGGCAGATGGGCAACTACGGGCAGACCAACTACGCGGCGGCCAAGGGGGGGATCATCTCGTTCAGCAAGTCGCTGGCGCGCGAGGTGGCGCGGAAGGGGATCACGGTCAACTGCGTGGCGCCGGGGTACATCAACACGGACATGATGAAGGGCGTGCCCGACCGCGTGATTGAGCAGGTCAAGTCGATCACGCCGCTGGGGCGGCTCGGCGAACCGGAGGAGATCGCCTGGGCGGTGCGCTTCCTTGCCGACCCGAGAGCGTCGTACATCACCGGGCAGGTTGTCGCCGTGAACGGCGGGATGTACATGTAAGACGCGAGTTGAAGCCTGTGGCATGGCCTTGGGGGGTATGGTTCTGGGGGGGAGTATGGCCCTGGGGGGGAGTATGGCCCTGGGGGACCGGCTTTCCAGCCGGTCAGGCAGGTTGGAACGTCCGTCCTGCGGCTTCATCAACACACTGGAATGTCGGATTCAGCGACGACTTCGCACTTGGAGGCAAGCACCATGGGACTGCACGAAGCAGGCACGCGGGTTGGCGACATCGGCGACGGGAGCAAGAATATGGAAGCCAACATGGGGTTGCCATCTTCGGGCATTCGTGCCGGCGACGTTTCGGACGTTTCCCGTCGCACCTTCCTCGCCGCCTCGGCCGCGGCGTCCGCCGTGGCTTTGGCCGGGGGCTGTGCGACTTCGGGAACGCGCGGCGCGCCCGCGGTGATGACGGATCGGGGAAAGATGCCGGATCGGCTGCGCGTGGGGCTGATCGGCTGCGGTGGGCGCGGAACCGGCGCGGCGCGCGATGCGGTCACGTCGTCGCCGAACGTGGAGATCGTGGCCCTGGGCGACCTGCTGGACGAGCGCGTCAAGAGCTGCCGGGAGGCGCTGAAGGATCTCGGGGACAAACTCAACGTTACGGATGACCACTGCTTTACCGGCTTTGACAATTACAAGCACGTGCTGGCCGCGGGCGTGGACATGGTCATTCTCGCCACGCCGCCGCACTTCCGCCCGATGCACCTGAAAGCCGCCATTGAAGCGCGCAAGCACGTGTTCATGGAGAAACCCGTCGCGGTCGATCCGGTCGGCGTCCGCAGCGTGATTGCTTCATCCGAGCTGGCCGCGCAAAGGGGACTGGCGATCGTGTGCGGAACGCAGCGGCGGCACGATCCTGCGTATATCGAGACCATGGGCCGCATCCTCGACGGGGACATCGGCGAAGTCGTCGGCGGGCAGTGCTATTGGAATCAAGGCTCATTGTGGGTTGTCGAGAAAAAGCCGGAATGGTCGGACATGGAGTGGCAGTGCCGCAACTGGCTGTATTTCTGCTGGCTGTCGGGCGATCATATTGTCGAGCAGCACGTGCATAATCTCGACGTGATGAACTGGGCGATGGGCGGCCCGCCGACCAAGTGTGTGGGCATGGGCGGGCGGCAGGTGCGCACGGATCCCAAATTCGGCAACATCTTCGATCACTTCGCCATTGAATACGAATACTCAGGCGGTCGCCGCGTGATGAGCATGGCGCGGCAGATGCCGGGCTGCTCCGACCGCGTCAGCGAGCACGTCGTCGGCACGCGCGGCTGGGCGGATCCCAATGGAACCATCCATGTGGACAAACACGGGTGGTCGAAGGAGAAGACGTGGAAGTATGAGCAGCCGGTGGGCGAGCCGGTGAATCCCTATGTGGTGGAGCACAAGGATTTGATCGCGAGCATTCGCGCCGGACGTCCGCTCAACGAAGGCAAACGCATCGCCGAGAGCACCCTGACCGCCATCATGGGCCGCATGTCCGCCTACACGGGCCGCGAGGTTTCTTGGAACTGGGTGATGAACGCCTCGCAGCTTGACCTGACGCCGCCGCACTATGAGTTCAGCTCACTGCCGGTCGCCGCGGTCCCCGTGCCGGGAGAGACCAAACTCATTTGATTTGATGGACCTCGACCGAGCCGGGCCGCGCGTGGTGGGTCGGCGACGGCGCGGACAGGGTTTGGCTCGCGTAGCAGCCCGTGGTGGAACTCGAAACCGGGCATCGGGACCGTCACCCCCGCGCAGGCGCGGGTCCAGTCCACCCGGCAAAACCGCTGGTTTCATGCCTTCTCAAAACAACGGTTTGGATTCCCGCCTGCGAGGGAATGACGAGTGTCGCCTTTTGCCACGGACTGATAGGCGCTGGAGCGGAAGCCGCGGGCATTCCGCTTGGCCGACCGGATCAGGCCGTTGATCGCCTCCACCGCGCCATTGCTGATCCGTGACGTAAATCAGCGCAGCACGCCCGCCCAGTGCGCCTTGATCGTCTTGGCCGCCTTGATCATCGGCGCGATCCGACTGTGCGTGGCCCAGAAGTACCCCTGCTTCAGGAACGGCTCGGCGTCGGCCAGGTCGTCGAAGGCGAAGGTGTCCTGGAAGACGCTTCTGAGGTGCGTGGCCCGCACCGTCGCCAGGCGGCTGGATTTCAGTTCCTGGAAGACGCGGGCCTGCTCCGCAGTGTGATTCCATTCATTTTTCAGCCACACGTAGCGCGTACGTTTCAGTTCCGGATGCGTCCGCTGTTCTTCGCGCCGAACCTGATCGACCGCCTGCCCCAACAACTGCATCAGGTGAAAGTTGTCAAACGTCAATGGCACATCCGGGAACTGGTCCTGCAGACCGCGGATGAACGCCGCCGACATGTCCAGGCAGGCCTCCTGGACCTGCGCGGCCTGGCCGCCGTGCGTCTCCAGGTCCGCCTTGAAGGCCGCCACCGTATCGGCATCCTTGCCT
>CAZGJA010000021.1:0-66610 GCA_964526695.1 uncultured Phycisphaeraceae bacterium | reverse complement strand
GCGGGAGCGATCCTGCCGCGTTTCGGATTGCAAAAGACGATGCAAAACTGGAGAGCCATCGCACGGGGCCTGTGCGACGCCCCGAGGAAACGAAAAAGACAGTCGTTAAGTTAACGCTTATGGGGCATAGCCCGCCCTACGCGGAGGTCAGCCGACAGGCTCGTGCTTGGTGGAGCGTGTGCATGGCGCAGCAGGACGTGGAGCTGAAGGTCGAAGAAGTCCACCATGTCGCGCGCCTCGCGCGGCTGGAGCTGACGGCCGACGAAGCGCAGGCCTACGCCGGACAGTTGTCGTCCGTGCTCACCTATGTTCATCAGCTCGCCGCGCTCGACACGACGGACGTCCCGCCGACGGCGCATGCGCGCCCCGTGTGCAACGTGCTGCGCGAAGACGAGGCCCGTCCCGGCTGCGGCGCGGAAACGGCCCTGAGCCGCGCGCCCGCGCGGCAGGGCGACTTCTTCCGCGTGCCCAAGGTTCTGGACTCGGCGGAGGCATGAGGCGTTGATGCGCACGATCAGCGAATCGGTCGAAGCCGTGCGCCGCGGCGAACTCCGCGTGGAGGACGCAGTGCGCACCTCGCTGGACCGCATCAGGCAATTCGACGCCGCGCTGCACGCCTTTCTCTCCGTTGATGCAGAGCGCGCGGTGCATCGCGCATTGCAACTCGATCACGCACGGGATCACGGGCAGCCGGTCGGCGCGCTCGCCGGCGCGGTGCTGGCCGTCAAGGACAATATCTGCACGTCGGCGGGATGCACCACCTGCGGCAGCCGAATCCTCGAACGGTTCCGTTCCGCATACGACGCGCACGTCGTCGAGCGGCTGGAATCCGCGGGCGCGATTCTCATCGGCAAAACCAACCTCGACGAGTTCGCCATGGGCAGCAGCACGGAGAACAGCGCGTTCGGCCCGACGCGCAACCCGTGGGACGCCCGGCGCGTGCCCGGCGGCTCCTCCGGCGGATCGGCGGCGGCGGTGGCGGGCCGCCTGGTCCACGCGGCGCTCGGCAGCGACACGGGCGGATCGATCCGTCAGCCCGCGGCGCTCTGCGGCGTCACCGGGCTGAAGCCCAGCTACGGTCGCGTGTCGCGCTACGGCCTGGTCGCCTTCGGCAGCAGCCTCGATCAGATCGGACCGCTCACCACGGACGTGCGCGACGCGGCACTGCTGCTGAGCGTCATCGCCGGACACGACCCGCGCGACTCGACCTGTGCCGCCGAAGCCGTGCCGGATTACGTCGCGGCGCTCGAGCGACCCGTAAGAGGCTTGCGCATTGGACTGCCCGAAGAGTATTTCGGCGAAGGTCTGAGCGATCCCGTGCGCGAGGCCGTCTTCGCCGCCGTCGAGGTGCTCAAGTCGCGCGGAGCGACCACCGTGCCCGTCACCCTGCCGCACACGCCTTACGCCACCGCCTGTTACTACATCGTCGCGCCGGCGGAAGCCTCCAGCAACCTGGCGCGCTTCGACGGCATGCGTTACGGCCGCCGTGCGGAATCCGGCGCGGACCTGCTCGACACGTACACGCGTTCGCGCGGCGAAGGACTCGGCGCTGAAGTGAAGCGGCGGATCATGATCGGAACCTACGCCCTCTCCAGCGGCTATCATGACGCCTATTACGACAAGGCGCTGCGCGTGCGCACCTTGATCCGCCGCGACTTCGAGACCGCCTTCAAGCAGGTGGACGTCATCGCTTCGCCCGTCGCGCCGACCACGGCCTTTACGCTGGGAGAAAAGGCATCGGACCCGCTGGCCATGTACTTGAGCGACATCTACACCATCTCCGCAAACCTCGCGGGCCTGTGCGCCATCAGCATCCCCTGCGGGTTCGACGCCCTCGGGTTGCCGATCGGGCTGCAACTGATGGGTCCGGTCATGGGGGAGGAAAAGTTGCTTGCCGTCGCCCACCAGTATCAGCAGGCGACCGACTTTCACCGCCGAATGCCCCAGGCCTTCGAATCCAAGGAGGCGGCGTGATGGCCGCGACGACGGTCGGCTCCATCTTGCGTTCGAGTCAGGCGTATTACGGCCTGATCTGCGAGCGGCAGACGCTGGACCACGGCATCGCGTTTTACAACAGCCCGCTGGCGGCGCTGCCGGAGGCCAACCAGTTCCGCGAAGTGGTGATCGAGAATCCCGTGGACCTCGCGCGGGCGTATGATGCCGCGGAGGAGCTGTTCGCCGGGCTGGGGCTGATGTGCCACCGCTGGGCGCCGGCGGAGGGCGCGAGGATTCCCGGCCTGGCGGAACACCTCGCCGACTGTGGATTTGCGGAGCGCGCATACGATGCGCTGACGCTCGCTCGCTGGATCGCGCCGCAGCCGAACCCGCAGGTCCGCGTGCTGCCGGCCAGAGCGATGCGCCAGGCGTTCGAGGCGACGTTCGGCCCGGCTGCGCTGGAGCGCGACGCGGCGGTGCAGCGGCTGGATCAGCCGACCATGGACATGTTCGTCGCGCTGTGCGGCGGCGTTCCGGCTGGGCGGTGCGCGCTGTACCAGGTGGGCGACATCGGGCGGGTCCTCGGTCCGGTCGTGCTGCCGCAGTTCGCGGAGCAGGGCGTTGCGGAAGCGTTGCTCGCCCACGCGCTGTCCATGGGGCAGCGTCTGCAGATGCGGACGATCGTCACGCGCCTGCCGGCGGAGGACTCCGCGGCGCGCCGATTGATGCAGTCCTTCGGGTTTGAGGCGGACGGCCGGATCTTCGAGTATCATCGCGAGGGATCCAAGGAGGGAACATGATTCTGCGAGCCAGATACGTCGCGCCGGTGGATGGACCGGTGATCGAGGATGGATTCGTGGCGGCCGAGGGCGGGCGCATCGTCGAGGTCGGCCCGTGGAAAAAGCCGCGCACCACGACCGGCGAGACGCTCGACTACGGCGACGCGGTCATCACGCCGGGCTTCGTCAACGCGCACACGCACCTCGACCTCAGCGACCTGGGCGGCAAGGTTTCGCCCGGCCCGGACCTCATCGACTGGCTCTCGCGGCTGATGAAACTGCGCAGCGCCGCGACGACGGATGAGACCACCGTTGCGGAATCCGTGCGGCTCGGCGTCGAGCAGTCGCTCGCGTCCGGCGTCACCACCGTCGGCGACGTCACGTCGTCGCCGGACTGGACCCGGCCCATGCTCGCCCGGTCGTACTTGCGGTCTGTGTCTTATGGGGAAGTGATCGCCATCGGACAGCGTCGCGGGCTGCTGGAGCGGCGGCTGGCGGCGGCGCTCTCGCGCGACTGGGCCGCGCCCCGCGTCCGCGTCGGCGTGTCGCCGCATTCGCTGTACACCGTCGAGCCGGCCGCCATGAAACGCTGCGGCGAAGAGGCGGAAAAGCACCTCGCGGCCGTGTGCGTTCACTTGCTCGAAAGCCCGCACGAGGAGGAGTTCGCGCGACTGGCGAGCGGACCGCTGCGAGAATTTCTGGTCGGGCTGAAGGTGTGGGACGAGCGGGTCGCGGCCGCGGACTGCGACCCGGTGGAGCTGCTGCGGCGCAGCGGACTGCTCAACGCGCGCCTGCTCCTCGCCCACGTCAACTACGTCAGCGACGCGCAGATCGCGCTGCTGGCCGAGTGCGGCGTCAGCATCGCCTACTGCCCGCGCACCCACGCCGCCTTCGGACATCCGCCTCACCGCTGCGCCGACATGCTTGCGCGCGGCATCAACGTCTGCATCGGAACGGACAGCCTCGCCTCGAACCCGTCGCTTTCCGTGCTCGACGAGCTGCGCCATGTGCGTCGATCGCATCCGCAGATCTCCTGCGAGACGCTTTTGCGCATGGGCACGATTCACGGCGCCAAGGCGCTGGGCTTCGGCGAGGAAGTCGGCACGCTCTCGCCGCGCCGCTGGGCCGACATGGCCGTCGTTCCCCTGGAGCAGAAGTCCGCGAAAGACCCGCTGGCGGCCATCCTCTCCGGCAAGCTGCCGCCGCTGGCCTCCTACGTGGCCGGCAAGCGCGTGCATCCCGTCGAATCGAGCGACCTTAAGTGACAGCGTTCAATCTTGGGGGGGGGCATCCTCGCCCGCCGGACGAAACCAAACCACAAACTCCAAACCCGTCACCCCCGCGCAGGCGGGGGTCCAGGGCGCGTCGACAAACTACTGGATTCCCGCCTGCGCGGGAATGACGGTCTGCATGCTGCCGCCGCAGTCTCCTACGGCTTGGCAATGCAATACAAGCGATTCTCCCCACGCAGGTAAAGCTCATCCCCGGCAATGGCGGGCGAAGCATTAAAGACGTCGTCCAGTGTGTTGTCGGCGATCAGCTCAAAGGTCGCGGCGTCCTTGAACACCACAACATGCCCGTTGCGACCGGCAATGTAAACCCGCCCGGGCGCGGAAACGGGCGACGCATACACGCCCTTGATGGTGTCGAGCCGCTGCGGACCATAATGCTTTTCCCCGGTCATGGCATTGAGGCACGTCAATATGCCGGTGCTGACCTGGAGAAAATACAATCGCTCACCCGTCAGCACGGGAGACGGCACATACGGCGTGTCCTGATTATACGTGAAGGCCACGGCGGTCCCTCCGCTGATGTCGCCTTTGGCTTCATCGAGCTTGATCGCCATCAGGGCGCTGCCGCGAAAACCGCTGGTCACATACACCATGCCATGACCATACACCGGCGTGGGAATCACATTGGCCGTCAGACCGCTGCATTCCCACAAAACCTTCCCGGTCTTCAATTCGTAACTTCGCACCCGGTTGGACGCGGCCGTCACCACCTGCGGCGAGCCTTTGTGATCTATGATGACCGGCGTGGCCCAGGAGGTTTGCTCGTCGCGCGCGGCGCGCCACAGTTCCTTCCCCGTGCTCTTCTCCAGTGCAACAATAAAGTCGTCGCCTTCGTGGTCCCAGTTGATGACGAGGACGTCGCCGTGCAGTGCGGGAGAGCTGCCCTCGCCGAATCCGCTCCGCGTCCGCATATCGCCGAAGTCTTTTTCCCATTTGAC
Organism: uncultured Phycisphaeraceae bacterium; assembly: GCA_964526695.1. Classification (GTDB taxonomy): domain Bacteria; phylum Planctomycetota; class Phycisphaerae; order UBA1845; family UBA1845; genus JABWBH01. Next base: position 61,666 of record CAZGJA010000021.1, on the reverse strand, counting down.
TTCGCCGCTGGTCGCATCAAGGCAATACAATCCGCGCGAGCCGAAATGCGCAAACACAAGTTTGCCGTCGGTCACCGGCGAGGCCGACGCCTGCGACGCGTCCTGGTGCCCGCTCTCGTGCGGGACTTCCTCGCGCACCACGCGCTGCCAGACGGTCTTGCCGGTCGCGCGGTCCAGCGCCAACACGGAGAATTGAAAGAGGTGCGTGGGCTTCGCGCCGCCGGGACGACCCTGCGGTCCGCCGCGGGATCCGCCGGGCGGGGCAGGCTCCGCGGGCTTGCCCTCCTTCGGCGTTTCGATCGCCGTCTGAAGATACACGCGGTCGCCCCAGATGATCGGCGCGGAGTGCGCCCGCCCCGCGATCTCGGCCTTCCAGCGGACGTTCTTCTCCTCACTCCACTCCGTGGGAGGATTCCCCGCCGGCGCCGATCCGGTTCCAAGCGGGCCACGCCACTGAGGCCAGTTCCGCCCCGCGTCCGGCGCCTGCGCCGTCGCCTGAACCGAAAACAACAAAACCCCCGCCGCCAACACGCATTTCAACATGGATCCGACCCCCAAATGACCTTGCCCGATCGTCACCGCTCCCGCCCACATCGTATCCCAGCTTCGCAGCGGTGACGAACCGCCGGACGTCGTCACCCAGCGCGCAAGAAAGCCCTCGCGCAAGGCTGCCTTGCTTGCCCTCTGAACATCCCGCAGGAAGCGTCTATTCCGACCGGCATCCCCGGTCGGAATAGGGACGTTGAAGGGCGCTTTCAGAGCCGTGCGGCGCCAGCCCGCGGTCACGCATCAGAGCCGCGCCCGTAAGGAAGCGCGATTTCCCGAGACCGGTTCGAGGCTCGGTTGTTTAGGGTTCGCTCCCTTACGGTCGCGGCTCCGAACACAGCCTATCAGCCCGTGGTGAAAAGGACTTCTGCTTGGGGGACCGGCTTTCCAGCCGGTCATTTGCCGGGAATCCCGATGTGGTCGGGGGTGAAGAACCAGACCCGCAGACTTCCACCACGGGCTGCTATCCTATGAGGAAGCGTTCCGGCTGGGGAAAGCGCCGAGGGAAATCGCCGGGAGCACAGCGTTCCGCGACACCCGCGCTCACCGCACCTTCACCACCACCAGCGCGATGTCGTCTGACTGGTCCGCCAGCCCCACGAAGCGCCGGATGTCCCACAGAATCTGCTGCGCCATCGGCGCGGCCTCCAGCGCGCGATGGCGCAGAATGGACTCGCGCATCCGCGCCCGGCCGAAGACCTCGTTCTCGAAGTTCATCGCCTCCGTCGTGCCGTCCGTGGTCAGGATCAGCACGTCGCCGGGCAACACGCGAAGCTCGCCTCCTTCATAACGCGCGTCGGCGAACGCGCCGATCACCAGCCCGCCCGCGTCCAGCCGCACGAAATCCTGCCCGCGCAGCAGCACGGGCGGCTCATGCCCGGCATTGCAGTACGACAGCCGATCCGCGTCCGCGTCGAAAATGCCGTAGAAAAACGTGGCGAATTCCTGCGGGTCCGTGTCGCGGTACATGTGCTCGTTGACGTAGCCGATCGCCTGCGCCGCCGTGCTCGCGCCGGTCGAGTACGTCCGCAGCGCCGCCCGGATCGACGCCATCAGCAGCGCCGCCGGCACGCCCTTCCCGACCACGTCGGCGATGCCGATCCCCAGCCGCCCGTCCGGCATCTCGATGAAATCATAAAAATCCCCGCCGACCTCCAGCGTCGGCGAATATACCGCCCCGACATCCAGCCGCGGATGGCTCGGCGGTCGCTGCGGGATCATCCGGCGCTGAATCTGCGCGGCGTACTTGAGCTGACGCTGCGAATGCTCCGTGCGGATGCGTTCCTCGTGCAGGTTCGCGCTGATGATCGCCGCCGCCGCCTGCGCCGCGATCGAGCGCAACAGCTCGATCTCGTCGGGACCGAAGTACCGCCGCTCGCTGGTGTACACCCGCAGCACGCCCACCGTCCGCCCCCGGTGCGACAGCGGCACGCACAGACCGCTGACGATCCCCTCGGCCATCGCCTTGTCCCGGAAGCGGATGCGCGGGTCCGTGCGCGCGTCCTCGATGTACACCGTCCGCCCGTTAAAGGCCGACTGGTCGATCTCGTTGTTCGCCAGCAGGATCGGCGGCTTGCTGAGATACTCGTCCGACAGGCCCGCCACCGCCTTGATCACCAGCTCCCCGGTCCCCTCGTCGAGAATCCGGATGCCGCACGCCTTCACGCGCAGCGCCGCCACCACGCGCTCCGCCGTGCGGTTGAGGATGTCCTGCAATTCATGCGACTCAGCCAGAAGCTGCGTCACCTCGTGGACGACCTGAAGATCGTGGAGCTGCTTGCGGATTTGCAGGGACTGCCCGTAAAGCGTGGCGATCGTCTCCGCCAGAAGGTCCACGAACTGAAAGGTGGCCTTGCGGTCCTGCTCGGTCCACGCGGGGATCAGGTCCGCCGCCTGCTGCAGCTCCTGCTCGTCCACGCCCGCGTTCGCCGCCACCGCGCGAACCAGCTCCGCCGTGAACTTCCGCGGAGGGCGCACGCCGATGACCAGCGTCCCCAGCCGCTCGCCGTTGAACACGATCGGCGTGCCGTACAGCGACACGCCGCTTTGCCCGGTGAACGATACCTGCTCGGCGATGTCCCGCTGCGCCGCCTCCCGAATGCTGGACTCGCACATCTGCCGACCGGCCGGCGTGCGGTTGAGCAGGCGCAGAAAAACGCTGGCGTACGTCGGCGTGGTGATCATCTCGCTCTGCGCGTCGCAGATGCAGATCGACAGGTTGGTCATGGCCGAGAAGCGGTTCTGCAGCCGCTGCAACGCCCCGATATCCAGGAGCTGCCCCAGCGGCGGCAGCGCATCGCCGTTGAGGCTCGTTCGCACGGTGATGGTGTCGCTGTCACGCATGATGCGGGATGTCGCAATCGAGACCAGACGGTCCCGAGGACCCGTCGCAGTGTAAATCATTCTTGCCCCTTGCTCAAGTTACGGGGGTGCACGCAACGCCCGGCCTCGAGTCGAGTGGGCACGCATCGCGCCGCCCTGCGTAAGGCGCATGTCCGCTTCCAGTTTCCTGTCTCTTGTGGTCCGTCATGGCCAATCTGGCGAGTCGGGCCGCTCCGTTCCGATCCGCGATCGAAAGGAAGCGGTGTCCTTGAACCGGGAAGATCCAGAAGCGACGGACCGCCGGCCGGGTGAGACGGGTCCGCAGCAGCGGAGCTGAAGAAACCGGCGTGGCGCGGCGCGCGAGGGGAATCTCGTTCACCGCCTTGTCCACGGCCTGGCGAGTACGCCAGACCGTGCCACCCGAGGCGGGAGCAGTGATGCGGATGTCCGATGCAACCCACGTTGGGAGTTGGAATCCGGTTGCCGGATGCGCTGCACCGCCGGCGATTCGCGCTGTTTTGACCGACTCCGCGTTGCCACTATACTCCGGGGCACGTGTGTCGCACGGAGTTCAGGCTCGGCGTCGGCCCCTGGACGGTCGCCCGAAGCCGCGGCGCTGGAGGATTCAGTTTTGTCAGGTCACGGATCGGAAAACCAGTCGGCCCAGGTCAGCCTTGCCGATCGCAATTACTTCCTCGTTCGCCGGTTGCACTCGCTGGCGGGCATCGTCCCCGTCGGGGTGTTTCTCGTCGTCCACCTGCTCTCCAACGCCGCGATCCTCGGCGGGCCGGAGGCGTTCCAGGCGCAGGTCGGGCGCATTCACGGCATCCCCGCGCTGACGATCGTCGAGGTCGTCGGCATCTTCATCCCGCTGGCTTTCCATGGTTTGTATGGGCTGGTCATCTGGCGCAGCAGCCGACCGAATGTAATGGAGTACCGCGATCGGGGGAACGTCCGCTACACGCTGCAGCGGATGACGGGGATCATCGCGTTCGTCTTCATCATGTACCACCTGTGGCAGATCCACTGGGTGGGCAAGCCGTTCGGCGGCGGGGCGTTCGAGTATGAGCACGGCGACAACATCCGCTCGGCCGTGACCACCGCCGAGGCGATTCAGCGATCGTGGTGGATCGCACCGGCGTATGCGCTGGGCATCCTCGCCAGCGTGTTCCATCTGGCCAACGGCTTGTGGACGGCGCTGATCACCTGGGGCATCACGATCAAGCCGCGGACGCAGCGCGTGTCGGGCGCGTTCTGCACGGCGTTCGGCATCCTGCTGGCGCTGGCGGGTCTGGGCGCGCTTCGGGGCTTCCGGGCCCTTGAGGTGAATCCCGGCGACTCGACAAGCCCGCACATGGCCGCCTCGCAGCCTTGACGAAGCACACGGCTTCGGGAAGGAGTCGGCCCAGGTCGGGATCGCAGCAAGGTGGGATCGCAGCAAGGTGGGGCCGCAGCAAGGTGGGGCCGCTCTCTGAGCGGCCTGCGGTCTGCCGGCTCTCTGAGCCGGCGTCTCATGTCCCAGCAGAAGGCAGCAAGCAGCGCACAGTCGTTGGGCAGCGCGCAGCAGCCGGAATCCCGCGGGAAGTCGCTGACCGGACCCACCACACGGCGCGCATGAAAACGGGCGATGCGTGGTGCATCGCCCGCGGCCTGTGGTTGAGTGGTCTTGCGTCGGGCCATCCGTATTGCATCGGACGGCGAGGGTGCGTCAAAGTCGATGGTGCGATGTCCGTGCGGATCGCCCATTACGCCCGAGCGGGCTTCCCCCTCCTCCGCTCGTCAAGCGCCATGTCGCCGAAAGGTTCCATCCGCCCGTGGTCGGGCGTTTGTGGAACTCGATGCGGCGCCCTGCGCCGGACCTCGCGCATCAGGCCTCTCCCCCGTTTCTTTCGTCCAACATGCGTCGAAGCTGGGCGTTCTCGCGCCGGGTGGCTTCGAGATCGAAGATCAGATACTTGATGCTCAGCCGCAGGAAGTCGATGCTTTCCTGAAGGCTGCTGACGGTTTCCTTGAGCTGCCTGTGGCGCTCGCGCGTCTGATCGGCCAGGAGCTGCAGTTTTTCCCGTTCCCCCTCCGGAAGGGTCCCAATCTCCCGAACCAATTCCGCCAGCTTCCGCTGGAACGTTTCCTCTTTCATGATGGTGTGCTTCCTTTGAGTTCCCCATCCGGTCGCCGCGAGGCACGCCGCCGATCGGCATGTGCGGGCTTGCCCCTCACCCTAAGACACCCGCCGTGCCACGGCGCGCCGCGGCGCCGCCCCTGATCGTCTAAGTGTAGGTGTGCGCGCGGGTTACATTCAAGTCGATCACGCTTCCCCCGCGATGCGACCGGTGTTTCGGACCTGGCGCGTGTGGATCGGCGTCAACATTGGGGCGCGGTTTCGGCCTTGAGGCGACGCGCAAGCCCTTGAGGCGCACGATGTTGCCCGTCGATGTTGACGCCGATCCACATGTTGACGCAAATCCTGCGCCGCTTTCGTCCGAGTATCGCGGCGTTACACTCGGCTCCACTCGCGCGCGACGCGGGCTGGGGCTTGTCATGAAAATCGCCTATTTCGACTGCTTCTGCGGCGCGGCCGGGGACATGATCGTCGCCGCGCTGCTGGACGCCGGACTGCCTGAGGACTCGCTGTCGCGGTTCCTTCACGGGCTGGGGCTGTCCCGATACGCCGTCGAGTTTGAGCGCGTGAAGCGCCACGGGCTGGCCGCGAGGCGCTTCGTCGTCACGCTCGACGCGTCGCAGCCTCAGCCGCATCGCCACCTGCACCACGTCGTCAAGATCCTCGAGGCCGCACCCATGCCGGACGTGGTGCGCGCGAATGCGATCCGCGTCTTCCAGCGGCTGGCGGAAGCGGAGGCGAAGGTGCACGCGACGACGGTTGAGAAAGTTCACTTCCACGAGGTCGGCGCGGTGGACGCGATCGTGGACGTGGTCAGCGCGTGCTTCGGGTTGCATCAACTCGGCGTGGAGCGCGTGGCTTGTTCGCCGATCCCGACCGGATGCGGAACCGTCCGATGCGCGCACGGCGACATGCCCGTGCCCGCGCCCGCCACGGCCGAGCTGCTCCGCGGCGTTCCTCTGGCGATGACGGACATTTCGGGCGAACTGACCACACCGACGGGAGCGGCGCTGCTGACCACGCTGGCGTCGAGTTTTGGACCGCGGCCGGCGATGACGCTCTCGGCGATCGGATGCGGCGCGGGCACGAAGGACTTCAAGGAGCGGGCCAACATTCTGCGCGTGCTGATCGGCGAGGCCGCGGAGCCGACGGGCGATGACGAGATCGCCGTGCTGGAGACCAACCTCGACGACGCCTCGCCGCAGGTGGTGGCCTTCGCCGTCGAGCGGTTGTGGGAAATCGGTGTACTCGACGTTTACACGCTGCCGATACAGATGAAGAAGGGTCGCGCGGGCGTGCTGTTGTGCGTGCTGTGCGAGCCGCATCGCGTGGCGGAGGCGGAGCGGGTGATCTTCAGCCAGACGCCGACGTTCGGCATCCGGCGCACGACGGCGCAGCGCAGCACGCTTTCGCGCCGCCATGAAACGATCACGACCGCCTTCGGTCCGATCCGAATCAAGGTGGGGCAGCGTGGCGACGTGCTGACGGCCGCGCCGGAGTACGAGGATTGCCGCGAGGCGGCGATTCGATCCAACGCGCCGCTGCAGACCGTGATGGAAGCGGCGCGACGCGCGTGGGAATCGCGTGGAGGCTCGTGCTGAGTCTCAGGACTGACGCGCCTTTCAGAGCCGCGACCGTGAGGGAGCGCATGGCACAAGCGCCGATGCGGGTTTGATCCCGCCAAGCGCGATCGAGCGGTTCGCTTGCTGACGCGCGCGGCTCCGTGCGAGCCGCGACCGTGAGGGAGCGCACGGCGCAAGCGCGGATGCGGGTTTGATCCCGCCAAGCGCGATCCAACCGGAGGAACGTCGATGTTGACGTTGAACGAGTGGCTCCTGGCGGGGGCTTCAACTTCCTGGATGACGCCCGCGCAGACGGCTCTCCTCACGCTGGGCCTGCTCATCGCCGGGGCCGTCGTAATCTCCGGTCGCCGCCGGGCGAAGGATCGTCAGAACTCCCCGCAGGCGTACGTCCGTGAGCGCACGCGGCGCATCGAGGAGGAGCGCCGCGTCGCGGAGGACGTCGAGGCCGTGATGATCCGGCTGGAGCAGCTTGCGCGGGAAGTCGAGGCGCAGGTCAACGAGCAGCTCGCGCGTCTGGAGTCGGCCACGCGCGCGGCGGACGAGCGGATCCGAGAACTCAACGGGTCAGCGCCCTCCGCGCGATCGAAGACAACGCCATCATCGCCGTCCATCGATATCACGGTTGACGATCCCATCGCGCCGCCCGCGGCCGCCAGACCGGGCGCACCTCGCTCGGTTGAGCGCCGTGAATCGCCAGCGCAATCCATCGCACGCCTCGCGGCCGGCGGCAAGTCGCCGAGGCAGATCGCGCGCGAGTTGTCCAAATCGCTGGGCGAAGTCGAACTGACGCTGGCGGTGGAGCGCGCGAAGGGTGAGGCCTCGCCGAGGGTCCGGGCATGAACGATTCGTTACCGCGCGAGGCGTCGCCGCCTGAATGACTTCTCGCGGAGGGGGAAATGGGCTTCGCATGCGTGGCAGGGTCTCGCGCAGGGAGGTCGTGGATTTGACGCTTGCCACGGCCTGGCGAGTACGCCAGACCGTGCCACCCTGGTTTGACCATTAACGAGGACGGGTTCAGTGCGTGGAGGAGCCAAGCTCCTCCTCTTCCTCAGTGTCGAATGAAGCGTGGCGCGCCGTGCGCTGGCTGCGGGTGCGGTCGGTGATGATGTGCTTGGAAATCTGCGCCTGCACGAAGGGTCCGCTGGTGCAATCCGTGTGCGTGCCGGCCCAGCCGAGGCGCAGCCACTCCTCGCTCCAGCGATAGTTGTGCACGCGACTGCCCATGCCCGGCGGCGCGGTCAGCCCGACCTGCCCGATCGAGTCCACGCCGCGCTTGCCGTCGATCGTGCCCACGACTTTCGCGATCCCCAGCACGGCGTCCTGCGACGAGTGATACACGAAGATGTTGCCGCGCATGTTGGAGAGCGCCGCGCTGACGTCGTAATCGTGCGAGAGCGAGGATCCCAGAAGCACGAGGTTGTTGATCTGCGCCCGTCCCTTCAGACCCTCCACCGCCCAGACGGCCACGCCCGTGCCCGCGGACAGCGCGATGATGTTCACGTCGTTGTCGGGGTACTTCTTCTTGTAGGCGAGGATTTTGTCCGCCAGCACCGAGCCTTTGAACCGCGCGGCGGGAATGTTGAGCTGGTCGATGAACGGGTTGAACGACGTGGTCCAGATGTACAGCTCGACGTCGCCCTTGTAGCCCGCGCGGCGCAGACCGCTGGGCACGTCCGACGCGCCGAAGCCGAGGTTGCCCGCCCCGTCGAGATAGAACGTCTTGCCGAACTTCTCGCGCTTCAGGTCCGCTCCGCCCCCGCACCCGCACAGTGCGGGCAGCCCCAGGGCGAGGATCAACAGGCCGATGCTGGACAGGGTGCTTCTGTTCACGGTCGATTCTCCACGCGGATCATGCCCCAAGGTCGCCTTGTCAGGTTCGACGATGCACAAGCCAATGACTATTCTCTGGATGTTCGCACGAGCGTCCGGGTTAGCCGCCGGGCACGCCGCCAAACCGGACCCATCGGATTCGGCGGCCGCGCCGGGACATTCCGCCGCCTTGGCCTGCTGTCCGTCTCGTCCGGCAGGGCGTGCTACTTTATGCTCGCGGCCCATCGGGTCAACCACGGTCGCAAGTCCGTGCCGTATCGGAACTTGTCGGCGGTCTATCGGACGCAACGCGGCGCGCCGGCCGTCGCCCCGCCGGATGCGAGGCGCGGGTCAACCCGACCCTATGGGATGCCGCAAGTACCTCGGAGGATTCGAGCGTGATCGTGAAGATCTGCGGAATCACCAGGCCGGACGACGCGACGGAGGCGCTGCAAGGCGGCGCGGATTGGATCGGCCTGAACTTCGTGGATGGGCCGCGGCGGATCGATACCGCACAGGCGGAGCGCGTCCTTGCCCGGATGGGCGATCCCGCGCCGGTTGTCGCCCTGCTGAGGTGGGAGTCCGAGGACCGATTTCCGCCCGAACTGGATTGGGTGCTGGAACGCGGAATACGCCGCATTCAAGCCTACGGAACGCCCCCGCCCTCCGTGCAGGAGCGCCTGCGCAAGCACGCCTGCACGATGATCCTCGTGCATCACGTCACCGCCGGTCGACCCATGTGCGCGGAAGTCGCCGCAGCGCTTGTCGATTGGCATGTAATCTGCCCCTCCTTTCTGTTGCTCGATTCCGGCGGCGGGGGACGCCTCGGCGGCACGGGCGTCGTCGCCGACTGGAATCACATTGCTCAAGAAAGACGCCGGGAGGGCGCTGCGGCGCTGCCGCCCGTGCTGCTGGCGGGCGGGCTGACGCCGGAGAACGTGGGCGAGGCGATTCGATGCGTTCGGCCGGACGGCGTGGACGTAAGCTCCGGGGTCGAGTCGGCGCCGGGGATCAAGGACGCCAATCGCGTGGCCTCCTTCATCGAAGCGGCGCAGAGCGCAATCGGCTCGCCGTGACATGCGGCGTTGTGAGAATTTGCAATCCGAGGCGGGGCGCATCGAGGCGGCGGCAGAGCGGCCGAGCCGAGACTCCATCAGGATGCAGCATGGACTCGGATGCTCGCCTAATAAGCTGTGGAGTGCGCGGAATCGTGCCTTCCACGCCATCAACAAGGGTCCACTGCTGAGAACCCGTGCCGCTCTGAAACACAATGCACCGCGGGCACGCGGCGTCCCACAGTTTCCGACGCGAACCGGCGCTTGTAATAACGCCCTGATTCTGCTCCACTCTCCGATGAAATCGGCCGGAAACACAGGAGGACCACCCATGCTTCGTTCTCGATCCAACGTCCGTCCCATCGCCGTCTCCATGCTCTCTGTCGCCGCCGTCGCCTGGGCGGGACTGGCGCTGGCCGCGCCGCCGCAAAAGGTGACGAGCGTGGCGGGCATCACCGAATACGCGCTCGACAACGGGATGAAGGTGCTGCTCTTCCCCGATCCGTCGAAGCCGACGGTAACGGTGAACATCACGTACTTCGTCGGCTCGCGCCACGAGGGCTATGGCGAGACGGGCATGGCGCACCTGCTGGAGCACATGCTGTTCAAGGGCACGCCCGACCACAAGGAAATCTGGAAGCTCCTCCAGGACCACGGCGCGCAGTTCAACGGCACGACCTGGTACGACCGCACCAATTACTATGAAACCGTGCCCGCCACGGAGGAGAACCTCGACTTCGCCCTCAAGCTCGAAGCGGACCGCATGGTCAACAGCCTCGTCGCCAAGAAGGATCTCGAGTCCGAGTTCAGCGTGGTGCGCAACGAGTTCGAGATCGGCGAGAACGATCCCGTCGGCGTTCTGCAGGAGCGCATCCTCTCGACGGCCTTCCTGTGGCACAACTACGGCAAGTCCACCATCGGCTCGCGCGAGGACATCGAGCGCGTGCCCATCGACCGCCTCCAGGCCTTTTATCGCAAGTACTATCAGCCGGACAACGCGATGCTCGTCGTCGCGGGCAAGTTCGACGAGGTGAGGACGCTGGAGAAGATCAACGCGCTGTACGGCAAGCTGCCCAGGCCGCAGCGCGTGCTCGAGCCGACGTACACCGTCGAGCCGGCGCAGGACGGCGAGCGCGAGGTGTCGCTGCGCCGCGTGGGCGACGTGCAGGCGCTGGGCTGCGTCTATCACATGTGCGCCGGCACGCACGAGGACATGGCGCCGCTTCAGGTTCTCGCCGACACCCTCACCGCGGACAAGACCGGGCGGCTTTACAAGGCGCTGGTCGAGCCGGGACTGGCCACCAGCGTGTCCGCCAGCGCCGCGCAGCTCGCCGAGCCGGGCTACTTCGAGGTCATGGTCGAGGCGCGCATGGAGCAGTCGCTGGACAAGATCCGCGAGGTGCTCTTCGGCGTGCTCGACGGACTCGGCGCGCAGACCTTCACCGAGGAGGAAGTCGATCGCGCGAAGAAGTCCTACGCCCGCGGCTTCGACCTCATGCTCAACGACAGCACGCGCATCGCGCTGCGGCTGACGGAGTCCGCGGCCACGGGCGACTGGCGGCTGATGTTCCTGCATCGTGACCGGATGGGCGCGGTGAAACCCGCGGACGTGCAGCGCGTCGCGGCCGCGTATGTGAAACCCAGCAACCGCACCGTCGGCACGTTCCTGCCCACCAAGTCGCCGGACCGCACGATCGTCCCGGCCGCGCCCAGCACCTACGACCTCTTCAAGGACTACCGCCCGACGCAGCAGGTCGCGCAGGGCGAGGCCTTCGAGGCCAGCTACGCCAATATCGAATCGCGCACGCAGCGCAGCAACCTGCCGGTCGGCATGAAGCTCGCGCTCCTGCCCAAGGAGAACCGCGGCAATCGCGTCAACGCCGTCATGATGTTCCGCTACGGCAGCGAAACGGACCTGACCGGCAAGACCGACGCCGCGTCGATGATCGGGCAGATGCTGATGCGCGGCACGACGAAGCACACGCGCCGCGAGATTCAGGACAAGCTGGCGGAGCTGAAGGCGCAGGTGCGCATCGGCGGCTTCGGGCGCATGGGCGGACGCATGATGGGCGGCATGGGCGGCGGCACGGCCGGCACGCTCGACGTCAGCATCGAGACCACGCGCGAGAACCTCGCGCCCGTGCTCGACCTCGTCGGCGAGATTCTGCGCTCGCCCAGCTTCCCGGCCGAGGAGTTCGACGAGCTTAAGAAGGAGACGCTGGCGGGCATTGAGGAGTCGCTGTCGGAGCCGATGACGCTGGCGATGAACGAACTTCAGCGCCGGATGAACCCGTATCCGCCGCAAAACGTCCGCTATGTGCCCACGCCGACGGAACGCGTCGAGCGGACCAAGAGCGTGAAGCTGGAGGACGTCAAGGCTTTGTACACGACGTTGTGCGGCGCCAGCGCCTCGCAGGCGTCGTTCGTCGGCGACTTCGATCCCAAGGAGATCACGACCCAACTGACGAAACTCTTCGGCGACTGGAACAGCCCGAAGACCTTCGAGCGCATCGCTTCGACCTATCAGGCCGCCAAGCCTGACGTCGCGGTGATTCAGACGCCGGACAAGCAGAACGCGATGTTCACGCTGGGTCTGCCGCTGGAGCTGCGCGACGACGATCCGGATTATCCCGCGCTGTTCCTGTCGAACTTCATTTTCGGCGGCAGCGCCAATTCGCGGATGATGAACCGCATCCGCCAGAAGGAGGGGCTGTCCTACGGCTGCGGCTCGGCGCTGGGCGCCAGCCCGCTGGACAAGGTCGGCTCATTCCTGGCGTACGGCATGTGCGCTCCGCAGAACACGGAGAAGGCGATGAGCTGCGCGACGGAGGAGCTGGACGGCTTCCTCAAGCAGGGCGTCACGCAGCAGGAGCTGGAGGACGCGCGCAAGGGCTACCGCCAGCAGATCGAGGTCCAGCTCGCCAGCGACGGGATGGTGGCCATGATGCTCGCGTCGGGGCTGTTCTACGACCGCACGCTGAAGTTCAACGCGGATCAGCTTGCCAGGATCGAGGCGCTCAAGGCCGACGACCTCAACAAGACGCTGGGCAAATACGTCCAGCCGTCGAACCTGGTCAGCATCCGCGCCGGCGACTTCCAGAAACCGGCCGAACCCGACGCGGCGGCGAACCCGGGCAAGGGAGGGAACTGATCCGCGGCGCGCTGACCCATCTCGGACTCTATAGCAGTATTCGATTTCGTGTAGCGGCGCTTCCGAAGCAGCGGGCACCTTGTGATACGCGAATCCGCGCGGACTGAAGTCCGCGGATCGCTACACGAATACTGGGTTTGCTCTAAATAGCGCCATGCAAGTGGGAAGCCGAACTGCGAGCTTGGGATGCGTGCGTCGGGGGGCGGGCATCCTGCCCGCCTCGTGCACACTGTGCACGATCGAGGCGGGCGGGACCCCCGCCCCCCATGCCCGGCAGCCTGATCTCCCATGGGCGACGCAAATGAAGCCCGGTTTCCCTTTTACGAGGAGTTACTTAGCGGAACTCATGCCGGGGCATTCGCATTGTTGTCTTTGTCCGCCGTCCCGTCACCCCCGCGAAGGCGGGGGTCCAGGACGCTCTGGCAGCCCGCTGGATTCCCGCCTGCGCGGGAATGACGAGATTCGCCTTTCGCCACGGGCGGAGGGCGCGTAAGGCGCCGTGACCACGACTTGGTGGATTCTGCTGATGCCTGTCGTGCTCGCGCCCGCCGTAGCCGCGTGGCTGCGACGGCGAATCATGCGACCGGGGGCGGAGTTGCCGGCCTGCGCGCGCTGCGCGTACATCGTGTTCGGGCTGCCCACGTCCATTTGCCCCGAATGCGGCACGGACCTTTATGTCGTGGGAACCCGCAGGCCGACCTTCTGGGTTCGACTTAGCCCGAGATGGCGGATGATTATCCTCCTGCTCGGTTGGAGCGCCTGGGCGTGGGGCGGCTGGTACGTGATATGGCAGCCTGTGCGTTGGTATGTCGCACCGGTTGAGTGGAGCATCGTCGAATGGCTGGTGCTTGAACCGACAGGCCAGGATACGGTCTTCGCCACTATTGATCGCCGCTTCAGGGGAGATTCGACGCTCAATGCGGGGCCGCCGACGCTCCTGTCACAGGTGAGGCTCATTTCATGGAGTATCGCCATCGGCCCGGGACGTCACCACGCCGGGTTAGGCGGCCCCTGCGCCTGCGAGGAATTCAAGATGCAGGGGCCTTCTCGACTCATGCCCTTCGATGTGATGGTGAAATGCCAGCTCCATAATCGCTGGGGAACGGCCAAGCTGCCTGAACCCATGCGGTTCGAGATCGCCCCTCTGCTGCTTTCCCACATGACGGATTGGCTGCGAGCCATCGAAGCTGAGTCGGGGCGCCCCCGCCTTGCAGAAGAAGTGCAATGGACTTTCGATTCGGTCATCGAGGCACCGCTCGGTTTGATGCAACTTCGCATGTCCTTTCCAATCGGGCGCTCATCGATACCTTTGCGTTCCCGTGGATCGCAGGTAAGTCTGAACGAGCGCTGGGCTGCGATTTCGCGTTGGATGGGCGTTCTATGCGGGCTGTGGGGCAGTGTCGTAATAGTGCGACGCTGGCGACGTTTGGAGCGAGCACATTCATGATCACAGCTTGGTCCGTTCACGCATGCCGCGCCAGCACCTGCGCGAACCGCCAGACCTCGTGAAACGTGTTGTACAGCGGAACCGGCGCGACGCGGATGGATGGCCCGTATCGCAAGCCATAGTGCGCGGGGGCTGCTTCAAGGTTGCGTCGTCAGGGGCCGGCTTCAGCCGGGTGGTTCTTGCCACCGCCTTCAGGCGGTGGGCGCAAGGACGCCGCATGTCTTCAGCCGGGCTTCAGCCGGCTTGCGCTCCCCACCGGGGAAGCCCGGCTGAAGCCGGCTCACCTCAAGCCGTGGGCTCTCACCCCACCCGCTGAAGCGGGTGGCAAGAGCCGGTCGGCTGAAGCCGACCCTGAATTGGCCCATGGACGAATTGAAGTTTACGTCGTGTTCTTTCAGGCCTCCCCGGATGTGGACACCGCGCAGGGGAACGGCCTGGTCGGTCTGCGGTTCTGCATGGTTGTCCGAAGCTGTCGGAATCGCCGGGCGGGCGCCGGAAGCATCCGGGCTGTAACGTCAGAGTAAAAGCTATTGGACCTTGTTTTCGCCAAAACCTATACTTGCCGGGGGGCAGAAAGACCGCCGCGTTAAGCCGCCGCCCGGATGGGCCGACGAGAAGGGGAAGGATCCTCGCCGATCCTCGACCGCCTTCACCACGCCCGCGCCAGCCGGCGGGCAGCGGGTTTCTCATCGCGCAGAAAAAGAGGCATCACCATGAAGCAGCAGCGTGGGCTTGGGTCGGGACCGTGGGGCGCGTGGACGACTCTGATGCTGGGGCTGATCGTCCCGGCCTCGCTCATGTCGGGAATGATCGCGCCGACCGCGCTGGAGGCGCAGCAACTCGCCTCCGCCACGCCCACCAAGGACGACGAGCTTTGGCAGCGCACGGTGGACCTCGTGCGTCAGGGGGAATTCACCCGAGCCAACGCGCTGGTGGACACGCTGCCGCACGGCTCGCTGACCGACAAGGTTCGCTCGTGGCTCACCCAATATCAGGAAACGCAGACCTCCCGCCGCGAGCTGAACCGCAAAGACTTCGACATGTTCGTGGGCTACGCGAAGGAGCGCTATGAGCGTAAGGAATACGCGCTGGCGCTGGAGAAGGCTGTCCGCGCCGCCGACAACGCGGAGAACCGCGACCTGTTCGTGAAGGAAGCGTGGCTGGAGAGCGTCATCAAGGACGCGCTGACCGAGGCGGACGGCTTCCGCAAGAGCAACCAGTGGGAGGATGCCTGGGAGATTTACTACTACCTCGGGCTGCTGTTCGAGAACCATGAGGGATATCAGAAGCTGGAGCGCGAGTGCATCAACCACCTGCGGCTGGAACGCATCTTCGAGAAGGACAACAAGTGGGAGGAGCCGCTGCGCGACATCCGCTGGGACATGGCCAGCAAGACGCTCGACTTTCTCGCCAAGTACTACGTCGATGACAAGCTGGATTTCAAGAAGCTCACGCAGGCGGGGCTGGAGCAGCTCATTCTGCTGACCGAGTCGAAGTCGGCGCAGGCGCGGTTTGCGGGGCTGGGCGACGAGACGCTGCGCACGGAATGTCAGGAGCGGCTGCGCGAGCGGCTGCGCCAGGCGTCGCAGGCGGCGTCGCTCGACTCGCGCGCCGCGGCGGAGTACTTCTCCCGCGCGCTGCACATCGTGCAGACCACGGTGAAGCTGCCGGAGCATCTCATCGTCAGCGAGCTGATGCGCGGGGGGCTGGAAAACGTGGACGACTTCACGTCCAACATCTGGCCCGCCGACTGGGACGAGTTCAAGAAGCACACCGAGGGCGACTTCATCGGCGTGGGCATTTCGATCGTCAAGAACAACAAGGGGCAGGTCGAGGTGGTCTCGCCGCTGGAGGACACGCCGGCGTTCCGCGCGGGCGTCCAGCCGGGCGACCTGATTCTCAAGGTCAACGACGCCGACCTCTCCGAAATGAGCATCAACCGCGTCGTGGACACGATCACCGGTCCCAAGGACACGGAGGTCACGCTGGGGATGCGCCGCGGCACCAAGGACTTCGACCTGAAACTGAAGCGCGAGCTGGTGGTGATTCACACCGTCAAGGGCGTCAACCGCGATCCGCAGGATCCGCAGAAGTGGAACTTCTGGGCCGACAAGGAGCAGGGCATCGCGCTGGTCCGCGTCAACTCATTCGCGAAGAATACCGTGGCGGAGCTGGAAGGCGTCCTTTCGCAGTTGAAGTCCGAAGGCATGAAGGGGCTGATGCTGGACCTCCGCGGCAACCCCGGCGGTTTGCTGGACGCGGCGGAGGCCATGTCCGCGCTGTTCCTGCCCGCCGGCGCGCGGGTGCACAGCATCAACGGCCGGTACGCCAGGGACAACAAGCTGTACGACGTGCCGGGCGCGGGAGCGTTCCGCGACGTGCCGATGGCCGTGCTGACCGACGGGAACAGCGCCAGCGCGTCGGAGATCGTGGCGGGGGCGCTGCGTGACAATAAGCGCGCGCTGGTGATCGGCGAGCGGACGTACGGCAAGTTCAGCGTGCAGAACCTCATCCCGATCAACCCGATGCCGCCGGCGGCGCTGAAGATCACGACGGCGCATTACTACCTGCCCAGCGGCGTGTCCCTGCATCGCCAGCCCGGCGCGAAGACCTGGGGTGTGGAGCCGAACATCTCCGTCCCCCTGGTGACCAACGAGCGGTTCAAGGCCTACCAGATGCGGCGTAAGGCCGACGTCATCGGCGTCGCCAAGGAAGAGGAGGATCTGGAGGAGAAGCTGCTGACGCCTGAAGCCGGCGTCGATGAGAAGCATGAGGACGCGCCGCCGGACGCCGCTAAGGCTGATGATGGGAAGGAAAGCACGGGTGAGGCTGCCGCGCCCAGCGGGACGAAGGAAGGCAGCGCGGCCGATGCGCCTGCGACCGAGGAAGGCGCAGCGCCGACTGCCGGCACGCAGCCGGAGGAGGACAAAGCGGATGCCAAACCGAAGCTGCCCCCCCTCGAGCAACCGGCCAAGAACAATCGCCCCGAGGTCGATCCGCAATTCGACACCGCGTTGATGATCATGCGGATCACGCTGCTGGGGCAGAACTTCCCGACCTTGGCTACGGCCAACACGCCGGCCAGCGGCGCTCGCCACGAGTAGATGGCCGACCGGCGGCTCCCCGGCTTTCGGCTTCGGCACGAGCTTCGCCACGGCGCACATGGCCGTGCGCGACCACGGCAACGGCACGGTCACGATGACGCTGACCCACCTCGACGGCAATCCGAACCGCAGCCTGACGTCCTCGCGCGGAGGGTGGGCGCCCAGGCCCGGCGGATCAGACGTGGGCTTCGGCACGACGTCCAACAAGTGCAGCCTCGACAATTTCAAGTTCTCCAACTCGCCGGTGTGCGATGCGTTCGAGCGCGACGACGGCGAGCTTGGCCGGTTGTGGCGCGTCGAGCACGGCACGGCCGAGGTGAGGAGCAAGGAGGCGCGCGGCGACGGAGCGGCGTTCGTGATCTGGGTCAGTGAGGACTGCGGCGCGTGCTCCAGTGTGGAGCGGTTCAGCGCCAAGTGCGTGGACCGCGAGGGGGTCAACATCGTCTCCGCCAAGGTTACGCGCGGCCTGCCCGGCGGGCTGGTCGCGTTCACCCTCAGTGGCGGACCCCCGACGGAGGAGAAGGTCATCAACAACAAGGGCAAGGCCAAGACCAAGTGGGTGGGCATTGCTGATGACGGACTGCAGTTCGTCTTCGCCTCTTTCACCTGTGGGTACACGCTGGAAGCCCGACCGACCTGCCCGTAGCGGAAACTGGGCTTCCTGATAATCGAGGCCCTGCCTCATTCCGCGCTCAGGCTGCGCGCCGGATCGGGCAGGGGCGCCCGCAGGACTGCCCACTGGACCCGCAACTTGAACCGTCGCCGGGTTGCAGGCCCCGCGCCGCGAAGGGCCCCGGACTTTCATCATCTCAGTGTCGAGCGCCGACCCGGCGCGATGAGCAACAGATTGCGGCCGATAAGCCGAGGACTCTCTCTGCTGCTGCACGATTCATCCTGAGCCGCGGTTTGCGGACTCTGCATACGCTGCGCGAACGACCGTTCCTGCCTCGCGCGGATTTCATATCTTAGATTGAAATCTGTCGGCAGGTTCTGCGGGTCCTCAATGAAGTTCCCTTGCTTCGCGAGGAGACGGCAGATTTGCAGAGATTCTTGTTTCTGCGGGTCTTGCGGCGTCGCGGCGGCGACGTCTTCTGTTGAGGAGAGAGTCATGTCCATCGTGCATGCGCGGCGTGCGAGCAGGGCGTTTCTGGGACTGACGGCGGCCTTCGCGCTGGGGACGGCTTGGGTCTGGCCTTCCTACGCCCTCCTTCCGGAATCCGATCCGGTTCTTCGGGTCGAAGAAGACTGGGAACTCGTCCTGAACGAGCCGGACGGTGAAACGGCCTCGCCCCAGTTCGCCACGGTCATGTCTCCGTTTTCCGACATGGACTCCTACTACGCGCAAACGCTGTGGAATTACCGCGAAACCCCTGACTTCGTGCCCGGCGGAGTCCAGTTGCACAGTTACCGGGGCACGGAAGTGATCCGTAAGCGAAGCGTGGAATACCGCGTGCTCAGCACCTCGGCTGAGACCATCCTGTGGACGCAGGCGCTGGAGACGGATGGCTCGACACTCACCTTCTCCGTCATTGACGGCACATCCACGACGTGGGGAAGCTTCGGTCGCGACATGAACATCTCCAGCTCCGCGGGCCTTTCCGATCTGAGCCACTACGATCCTGTTTTCTCTGCTGCCAATGCCTGCGTGACGTTTGGATCGAATCGCGTTGACAGCCTGGTGCTTAAGCGCGTCCGCTACTACGGGCGCGATGGACTGCTTTCCACGGACGACACGCCGCGCGAGGCGTGCCAGTAACTTGCCCGACGGACGAAACCACAACTTGCCAAGCAGCTCGACGCCCCCTTTCGTCGAGCCTGCGGGAGGCGGAATCATGAGCTTGCCCGGAGGCTTTCGGAATGGGACGCGGCGCAGAGGCGTCACGGCCGTGACCGTCACCGCGTCGTTGGTTCTGCTGGTCGGGATGGCGTCGATGACCATTGACATCGGCATGATGTACCGGGGGCGCGGCGAAGCCCAGGCTTCCGCCGACGCCGCCGCCATGGCCTCCGCCTGGCATTTGATGGATCAGGACCGGCTGCGCGGATCGTCCTATGTCGATGCGGTATCGAGCGCCGCGCGCGTGACCGGGGATGAATTCGCCGGACGCAACAGCATCATCAACAAGCCGCCCGATCTCGACCTCAGCGTCGAGAACAGCGCCGGCGGCGACATCCTCTTAGGCAGACTCGAAAACCCCGACGACCCGAATGAGGCCATGACCTTCGCCGATCCCTCGCGGTTCAACGCCGTGCGCGTCTTCCTGCACAGGGACGAGGAGCGCAACGGCCCGCTGGAGCTCTACTTCGCGGGTGTTTTCGGCGATCGCCTTGCGAACGTGACCGCGTCGGCCCCCGCGGCTTTCTATGACGGCGTGATCGGCTGGCGCGTGACCGACGAAACCGGGAACGCCGGGCTGCTCCCTTTCGCGCTGCGCAAGACGTATTGGGATCAACTGCTCGCCGGAACCTACACCACGGGCGACAATTATGCGTATAACCCCGACACCGGGCACGTCTCCAGCGGCAGCGACGGCATTCTTGAGTTGAACCTGTACCCCGGCTCGGGCGGCGGCCAGCTTCCGCCGGGCAACTTCGGAACCGTGGACATCGGCTCGGAGAGCAACAGTTCCGCGGACATCGCGCGTCAGATCCTCTATGGAGTGAACGCCGACGACCTGGCTCACTTCGGCGGCACGCTCGTGCTCGGGGACGATGGTACGCTGCTTCTGAATGGCGACACGGGCTTGTCCGCCGGCTTCAAGGACGAGCTCGCCGCCATCATCGGTCAGCCGCGCGCCATCCCCGTTTTCACCGACGTGGAAGGCCCGGGAAACAACGCCATGTTCACGGTGGTGGGGTTCGTCGGCATACGCATCTGCGCCGTGAAACTGACTGGGCCGATGAGCGGGAAGAAGGTCATCATTCAGCCCGCATATCTGCTGGATGATTCAGCCATCGTGGGCGAGAACTCGGGGCAGAGCGATTTCATCTACCGCCCCGTGCAACTCATTCGGTAGAAGCTCAGGCCGGGAGGGCTGCGCGGGCCTGGCGACCGGAGTCCGTGGCGCCGGGCACCGGGCCCATGTAGGGGCGCATGGGCCCATGTCGGGAGGCATGGGTCCATGTCGGGTGGCCCGGGTCCGCAGCAGCGAACCCGTGCGGCGCGCTTCGTCCCTTGTTTCTCCTTCTCCGATTCCTGGCGAGTCCGCCAGCGCATGCCACCCGCTTCAGGCGATCTCTTTGGACTTCCTTCCCCGCTTCCCCGCCTCGCGCTCCACGTTCCGGCTTCCGGCTCCGCCTTCCGGCTGCCGGCTATTCCATCCCGCTCCCAGCGATTGCTCCCCGGTTCCGACGCTCCAACGGCCTGCGACGTGTCCCGGCTCACTCAAACACGGCGGGGCTTGATTTCCGTTGACGTATCCTTCATAATCACATGTTGGTGCGTTGCGTCGGGCCATGATTCTCGCGCACTCGATCTGAGCGGCGGACAAGCTCGCTGGGTTGAGACGGTTGCATCGACAGGCCAAGCTCGTCCGCTGGCAGTGCGACAGAACGAATCTTGAGGGTTCAAGGAAACGGCTTCCTTCCGGCTGCGGCCCGGCAAGACGCGGTTCTGCGGGCGCGGGTCGGAAAGACGAGGTCATACTCGCCAGAATGGTCTTGACGGACCAGCAAGGAGCGGTCCAGCGGATTGGCGCTGGAGCGAGTCGCTTCGGGGACGAAGGCGGCTCGTTGAGAAATTGAAGTTTGAGTGGTTGTTTTGCTTCTGAAGTTTAATAGCCACCTCAATCGAACTCTCGCCGGTTGGCCACGGTGGTAGCGGAAGCGCGGCGGCGGCTCGCTTTAGCGGGTTCCCTGGGGCGTCCAATCCGCCGAGTCAACGGCTGCGGTGTCTGATTCTGTTGAAGGATCACATCTGTTCGGGCGGGTCGGGTCCGAAGATGAAATCTGTTTGCGCGAAGCTGGCCTTGACGGCTGGCAAGCGCGTGGGTTCGTCCTCAGGCACGGCGCCGGTGGTCGGCGTCGGCGGCTTGGTGGGCAGGCGTCAGGGCGAGTTCGGGTCGGGTCACAGAGGTTCATCAAAGGGGCTGAGCATGGTTCGTAATCGTCGGTTGCGGTCGGGGTTTACCCTGATCGAGTTGCTGGTTGTCATCGCCATCATCGCGTTGCTGATAAGCATCTTACTCCCGTCGCTTCAGGCGGCGCGTAATCAGGCCAAGAAGGTCAAGTGCCAGACGCAGATTCGCGCGATGGGGACGGCCATGGCGATCTACGTCAGCGAGAACAATCACTATCCCGGCGGTCATCATCAGCCTGACCACAACCGCTACTGGATTTATATCTGGCACACCCGCCTTCGGGAGCTGATGAGCGAGCAGCAGGAGAACTTCCAGTGCCCCGCCACCCCGGAAGAGTTCGCCTGGGTGTCCAAGTACCAGCGCGATTACAAGCCCGAGGGATGGGACCGAACGTGGCCTCTATACGGGTACAGGAAAGATGAAATCGCGCACCTCAACAGCAACACGTTCTTCTCGTACGGCTACAATGAGACGGGGAACTTCGAGCAGTTCGCCTACGCCCAGCGCGGCCTGGGAATGCATCCGGATCCGCAAGACTTCGATCCCCATTTTGCCGAGCTGCCGGAAATCAAGGTGGTGAACCCGGGTGAGATGATCGCCATAGGCGACGCGCTTGCCGACGGTAACGACGACCACGGCATTTACTCGCGCCCGCATCAAGCGGTCAAGACCCGTTGGCCTGGGGAGTGGCACAAGAAGGGCACCAACATGCTCTTTGCCGACAATCACGTGGAATGGGACCGCCGCCCCAACTGGGTCACGGCAAAGTACTACCTCGACAACGGCACGGAGGAAGGGACGGGCAACTCCCTGTTCGCCCAGCGGAAGTGGAACAACGACAACAAGCCGCACATGAGGGCGGATTTGGGCGACTCCACCGCGAATTAAGCGAGTCCCGCCAGGGACTATTCTTGAAGTGCTGCGCACCGGGGCCGGCGGACAAGCACCGTTGGCCCCACCTTGTTCCCGGCGCGGCGAACTGTTACAAAGCCGGCGAGATCCGTCCGCTGGGCGGCAATGAACCAAGATGAACACTGAGGTCTGAGCAAGGTGAACAGCAATTCGATAAAAGTGGGGCTTCTGGTCGCGGCACTGGCGGGCGCGGGTTTCCTTTTCTACCGCAACCTGGCCGGACCGTCGGAGTCCGGCGTGGATATGGGGCAGCCGACGTACTGGGTCTGCCGCAACGAAGCCTGCGGAAAGGACTTCGAGATTTCGCTGGCGGAATTGGCGAAGAAGAGAGACGACAACGGTCGCGTGGCCTGCACGTTTTGCGGGCAGTTGAAGACGACGCGGGCGAATCCGTGTCCGAGCTGCTCGCGGAACCTCGAGTTCATCGGGCACGGCGACTTGCCGGAGGTGTGTCCGTACTGCAAGGCCAACGTCGGCGACGTGGCGGTGCACGGCCAGAAACCGGCGGCGGCGAAGTCCAAGGGCAAGACCAAGTCGGGCGGGTAGCCGCTCTTCGGCGCGCGGCGTGCGAGCGTGGGCGCGATGAAGAGGCACGGGCGATACCGGGGGCCGAGCGGGGTTCGTGCCGATCGAGTATCCGGCGGCAATCGTCGACGCCGCCGGGCGGACCCTGAGCTTGGAATTCGTCGTTCGAGGCGGCCGATGGAGGATGCAAAGCCCGCCGAGAGACACGGGCGAAAGCCCGCGACCGCCTTGGGACCGCTTGAGGGCTTGCTTTGTGGCTCATGTCGGGCGGGTGTCACGGGTGCGGTGTCGAAGGGGTTTCGACTTCCTATCGCTTTTCGGCGGCACATTGAAGCAGATTCGTTGCCGTCACGGCTTGTCTGTAGCGGTTTGCGATACGATCAAAGCCGGCATTTGTCTCGCCGCAGGCGGCGGGGTCGTCTCTGCGGTTTCAAGTCTTGCCTTGGCGTCAATGCGGCGCCGGCCTGAACTGCCCGGAGTGAACACATGAAACGCACGTCCAGACTACAGCGAGGGTTCACGTTGATCGAACTCCTCGTCGTGATCGCCATCATTGCCCTGCTGATCAGCATTCTGCTGCCGTCGCTGCAGGCGGCGCGGGATCAGGCCAAGAAGGTCAAGTGCCAGACCCAGCTCCGCTCCATCGGGCAGGGGATGGCGCTGTACCTGAATGAGAACTCCTTCTATCCGGGCGGGCATCATCAGCCGCCCGGACGTTTCTGGATCTACATCTGGATGTCGCGTATCCGCGAGGGGATGAGTGAACAGACGCAGACGTTCAACTGTCCGGCGAACCCTGAGGAATTCGATTGGGTGCCGAAGTATGATCAATCCTACTTGGCGCCTCCGAGCTGGGACCGGGAGTGGCCACTTTACGGGTTCAAGAAACACGAGGTGGTGCCGCTGAACCTCGGCACGTTCTTCGCCTACGGGTATAACGAATCCGGCAATCGGCAGTCGTTTCCCGACGACAACGAGTATAAGCGTTGCCGTGGGCTGGGCATGCATCCTGATCCTTATCCGGCCTACTCGCCGGCCGAGATGCGGTTTGCCGAAGTTCCAGAGATCTGGGTGGTCAGTCCCGCCGAGATGATCACGGTCGGTGACAGTGCAACCGACGCCGCGGATGATCAGTCGTTGATTGGACGACCTTGGGAGTTTGCGCGCCAGCATTGGCCCGGAGGCCAGCACAGGAAGGGCTCGAGCATGTTGATGGCGGACAGCCATGTCGAATGGCAGAAGCGCCCCGACTGGGTTACGGCGAAGTCCCTGATCGACAACAACAAGGAAGAGGGCACCGGCAATTCGTTGTACGCCCAGCGCCGCTGGAACAACGACAACAGGCCGCACATGACTGCGAATCTGAGCGATTCCACGGAGGAGTAATCCGCGGTAGCCGCATGGCGGGCGCGGACTGCGCGAGGTGACAGCGTCTCCCTGCCCCGCGATTGGAATTCAGTGAGGGCAACCCACTCTTGCGAGGGGTTGCCCTCACGCACTTTCAGACAATCGGGCTCCACCCGGCGGTTGACCGTAAATCGCGCGGAACCTACAGTGAGAACCGCTTGTCGTGCCGCGTCGACACGAGGGGTAAGCGGACGCGCGAGGCGCAGCGTGAAGGACCGAGGACAATCCGTCGTTTCGCCCCGCAGCAGGTGGAGGAGAGCGCATCATGAGTCGGACATGCACATTGAAGGGCAAGCCGCTGGAGCTTGCGGGGTTGCAGATCAAGGTGGGCGACAAGGCGCCGGACGCGACGCTGAAGAAGTCGCTGGTGGATTCGCTCAGGATCAGCGAGACGAACGGCAAGGTGCGCATCCTCAGCGTCGTGCCCTCGCTGGACACGCCGGTGTGCGCCTTGCAGACCAAGCGGTTCAACGAAGAGGCCGCCAAGCTGGGCGGGGCCGCGTTTTACACGATCAGCGTGGATCTGCCGACGGCGCAGGCGCGGTTCTGCGGAGCCGAGGGCATCGACAAGGAGCGGCTCATCGTGCTGTCGGATCACTTCGACTGCGCCTTCGGCCAGGCCTGGGGGACGCTGATTCCCTCGCTGCGCATCAACAGCCGGGCGGTGTTCGTGCTGGATAAGGACGGAACGGTCCGTCACGCCGAGTACGTGCCGGAGGTGGCGGAGCATCCGAACTACGACGCCGTGCTGGCGTGCGCGAAAAAACTGACGGCCTGAGGGCCGGAATAGCCCGGGTCGAAATGCGAATGACCATCTGAGGCGCCCGCGATTGCGACGGGCGCATCGAGGCGGACCGCGCTCGAGGATGCCGCCGGTGTGCGCGGCGCGGGCGCGAGTGACACTCCGATCAAGGGAGATAGCCAAATGTCTTCAATGCCTCCCATCTCACCGGCCTTTCAGCCGCCGGCGTATCAGGCGATGGGTCCACGACCGCTCAGCGGCGCGGCCGTGGCGGCGCTGGTCAGCGCGATGGTTTTTCCGTGCGTGGGCGTGCACGTCATAGTGAGCCTGATTTGCTCGGTGGTTGGGATCGCGGCGACCTCCGGCGGGAAGGCTCGCGGGCGCGGGCTGGCGCTCGCGGCCGTGCCCATCGCGCTGCTGTTCGGCGCGATTGAGGTCGGCGGGTTTTACTGGTTCGGTAGGATGGGGATGGCGGTCGTCGACCAGTCGCTGGCGGCCGGGCGACTGCTGGAAAGCCCGTCTGAGGACCTGGACGCCAAGGCGGAGGTGTTCTACGACGCGCGCATGACGGATGACTTCAAGGCCACGGTGTCGAAGGATCAGTTCAAGGCTTGGGCGAAGCAGGTGGTGGAGAAGCACGGGCGTGCGACCACGGTGGACCCCAGCGGGCTGCAGAACTCCGCCCCGGCGATGGGTTCGAGCCAGCCGCGCTTCACCATGAACCTCCGCGCCAAGTTCGTCAACGGCGAGGAGACGATCGCCACGGACCTCTTCGTGGCGGGCAAAAGCTTGCTGAAGGTCACGTTCCTGATCGATGATGTCGCGGTCGGCGACCTGTCGGCGCGCTCGCTGGGAACTCCCAAGGAAAACAAGGCCGAAGAGGGGAAACCCGACGGCGAGAAGGGCGGCGGCGGGGCTGCCGGGATCCCGTAGCGTCGCGCGCGTGGCATCCGCCTGATTGGCGCGGGGCTGAACCCAAGCGGCAATCCATCCGTCGGTTTCTGACAGGCTCCCCATGCCTCCAGCGTCTTGTTGCGCGAGCGCCGTTCATGCTCGGACGATGCGTGAGGGAGCGTTGCGCGCCCAGCACGGGTCCGACGATGCACGCGGTTGCGCGGCAAAGCCTGAGCTGTTACGCCAGTGCGATAGGCGGGGCCATGTGCCACGGCCTGACGAGTACGTCAGACCGTGCCGCCCAGCCGGTGCGGCTCCAGGTGGAGAAGCCCCGCTTGATGCGACTCCTTGACAACGCGATACTCGTGACGCTAAATCACGGGTCCGCGCTCCAGACTCCGGTGTGCATCGCCGCCCATGCGATCCCGGCGTGGAGCCCTGCAACTGTGGATTACCGGTGTGTTCGGTGAAGAGGCTGTGACGGCATGATTTCGGTCAAGAACCTGACGAAGCGGTACGGGGCGCTTCTGGCCGTGGACGACGTCTCGTTCGACGTGGACGAGGGCCAGATCGTCGGCTTCCTCGGTCCCAACGGCGCGGGCAAGAGCACGACGATCCGCATCCTGACGTGCTACCACCCGGCCACCAGCGGACAGGCGTCGATCGCCGGCTACGACGTGTTCACCCAGTCGGTGGACGTTCGCCGGCAGATCGGCTACCTGCCGGAATCGGCCCCGCTGTACCCCGAAATGCGCGTGCGCGAGTACCTCCAATTCCGCGGCAAGCTGCACGGCATGGACCGCGGGCAGCGCGACAAGGCCATCAAGCGGGTGACGGACCGTTGCTGGCTGGGGGAGTTCGTCGATCGCCCGATCGGGCAGCTTTCCAAGGGCATGCGCCAGCGCGTCGGTTTGGCGGACGCGATGCTGCACAACCCGAAGGTGCTGATCCTCGACGAGCCGACGATCGGCCTGGACCCGACGCAGATTCAAGAGCAGCGCAAGCTGATTCGCGAGCTGGGGGAATCGCACACGATTCTGTTCAGCTCGCACACGCTGGGCGAGGTGGAGAAGATCTGCTCGCACGTGCTCATCATCGCGTCGGGGCGCATCCTGGCGCGCGGTGCGCCGGAGAAGCTGCGCGACAGCGTCAGCGCGGGATCGCGGCTGATCGCGGAGATGCGCGGACCGGCGGAGGACATTCGGCGCGGCGTCAGCAGTCTGGGCGGCGTGAAGAAAGTCGGGGTCGAGTCCCAGGACGGCTGGACGCGGCTGAGCATCGAGGCGAACGAAGGCTCGGACGTGCGCGAGCCGCTGTTTCAGTTGTCGTCGTCGAAGGGGTGGCCTCTGCGGGAGCTGCGCCGCGAGGTGGCGAGCCTCGAGGATTTCTTCGTGAAGATCACGGCGGAGCAGCGTGCCGCGGCGGGGAAGAGCTAGGCGGCGCAGCGAACCTTTGCGGCAGGGCTCGCTCGATCTGCAGGTCGCGCCGGGAGGTGTGGTTCGGCGTTCTGGATTCTGGCTAACAGCTAGCAGCTGATGGCCGACAGCTACCAGCCAGCAGCTTTTTTCGGACACGTTTCATGCGTAAGTCGATGGTCATCATGCAGCGCGAGCTGGGGGCGTACTTTTTCTCCCCGATCGCCTACGTCGTGCTCTTTTTGTTTCTGGGTTTGAGCGGGTATCTCTTCTCGAGTTTCGTCTTCACGGCGGGCGGAGAAGCGTCGCTGCGCAGCCTGCTCGACGGGTGGGCGATGCCGATCATGCTGCTGTTCTTCCTGAGCCTGCTGGGGATGCGGCTGCTCAGCGAGGAGTTCCGCATGGGCACGGTGGAGACGCTGCTGACCGCGCCGGTGACGGAGGCGGAGGTGGTGCTCGGCAAGTTCCTCGGCGCGGGGGCGTTTTATCTCATCATGCTCGCCGCGACGCTGATGTTCGGGCTGCTGGTCGCGTTGTACGGGCGGCTGGATCCGCTGCTGCTGCTGTGTCACTACCTCGCGCTGATCATGCTCGGGGCGCTGTACCTCTCCGTGGGGCTGTTCTTCTCCGCGTGGACGAAGAACCAGCTTGTGGCCGGGCTGCTGTCGATGGTGTTCCTGCTGCTGTTCAGCGTGCTGGCGCAGCTCGTGGCCGACTCGCTGGAGGGGTGGCTTAAGGCCGTGTTCCAGCATTTGTCGATCGTGACGCACTACTCGGAGATGATCCGCGGCCGGCTGGGCTGGAACCATGTGGTGTACTTCGTGACGACGACGGCGTTCTTTCTGTTCGCGACGGTGAAGGTGTTGGAGTCTCGACGATGGCGGTGAAAGAGGGATCCGTGGCGTCGAAGGCGGGGGTCGATCCGCAGGGTCGGCGCGTGCTGATCGGCGCGAACGTGGTGCTGACGGTGGTGGTCGCCGGGGCGATCGTGGCCTTCCTGCAGTGGATGGGCACGATGGGCGGCTTCGTGGACATGACCACGACGTCGATCAACAGCCTCAGCGAGCCGACGCAGAAGCTCCTGTCCGATCTGGACACGAACGTGCGGCTCACGTCGCTGTACTTCGAGACGGACGTGGAGAACGAGGACCAGAAGAAATACCGCACGGCCGTCAGCGACCTGCTGGCGCTGTACGAGGCGACGAACCGCTCGAAGGTCACGCGCGACGCGATCAACCCTCTGCAGGACCACGAGAAGCGCCGGGCGATGCTGGCGCGGTTGAAGGAGAAGTCGCGGTTCAAGGAGCAGGTCGTCAAGCAGACGGCGGCGTTCGACGCGTTCCGCGACGAGGTCCAGCCGAAGATTGGGGAGTGGCTCAACGGGGAGATGTCGCTGATCGAGCCGCTGTCCGGCGGACTCGGCGGCGGGGGGGACCGGCTGGTCGCGCAGATCCGGCAGATGCTGTCCGGGTTGCAGCAGGAGATGGACGAGGTTCAGCGCGCGGTCACGGAGATGGTGACGGCGGAGTCCCCCACGTACTCGCAGGCCAAGAGCGAGCTGCGCCAGTTTTACGACCGGCTGCACAAGAACCTGGAGACGGTGGCCCAGAAAGGCCCGGAGTACGCGCTGAAGTCGCGGAACACGCTGGGTCAGCCCGAGGTCGATTTTCTCAGCGGCGCGGGGCAGCGGTACCGCGCGATCATGGAAGAAATCGCGTCACGGCGCGACGAGCTGGATAAGGCGGACCGCGTCGAGCTGGAGGACGTGCTGCAGGCGATGGGGCCCACGTCCAATCCGATCCTCGTTGAGACGGATGACGACGCGAAGATCGTGGACTTCAACGACGTGTGGCCCGCGGCGCGCGACGGCGGCATGGGTCGCAACCCCGGCTTCAACGAGCGCGGCTTCAAAGGCGAGGAGAAGCTGACCTCGGCGATTCTGCGCGCCACGCACAAGGAGCAGACGGCCGTCGTGTTCGTGCACTTCGGCGGTCCGCCGCTGTTTTTCGGCGGGATGCAGGGTCTGCCGCCGGCGCCGTATGCGCAGATGAAGCAGGTGCTCGAGGACGCCAACTTCATGGTCAGCGACTGGGACCTGAAAGCGGCGAAGGAGCTGCCCGCGCTCGACCCGAAGCCGACGCGCATCATCTTCATCGTGCTCAAGCCAACGCCGCCGCAGCAGGGGCAGTTCGGCCAGCCTCCGCAGGAGCCGGCGTTCAGCGAAGTCGAGGAGGAGGCGCTGCTGAGCGCCCTGAAGGAGAATCCACGGGCGATGTTCATCGCCGGCTGGCATCCCGGGCAGATGGGTCCGATGGGTCCGATGCCCGGCGGCGGATACGAGTTCAATGACTATCTGGAGAAGGAGTGGGGGCTGAAGGTTGACACTGGCATCCTGTTGATGAAGTTCCGCAGCGTGGGACCGGGGCAGTACATGGCCGACCGCGGCACGGGCGTGATGCAGGACGTGGAGCTGGCGGACCATGTGATCGTGTCGCGGCTGCATTCGGATCCGATGATGCTGCCGTCGTGCTGCCCGCTGACGAAAGCGCCGGCCGTGCCGGGGGTCACGCTGCGTTCGCTGGTGACCGCGCCGGGCGTCGATGGCCTGTGGGGCGTCAAGGATCTGAACAAGTATCGGGAGCAGTTGCCGCCGGCGCAGGACTATTTCACCAAGGTGGAAGGGGATCTGGACGGACCGTTTGACCTGGCCGTCGCGGGGGAGAAGGGCAGCGCAAAGATGGTGGTGGTCGCGTCGAGCGAGTTCGCCACGGACGAGGCGGCGCTGTCGCCGAAGATGATGATGACGTCGCAGGGCATCGCGTTCGGCATCATGAATCCGGGCAACTCGGCGCTGTTCATCAACGCCCTGCACTGGCTCAACGACAACGAGTCGTACATGAATCTCGGCAAGCCCATTCAGATGCAGACGATTCAAGTGCCCGGACCCGGCACGGTGAAGACGGTGCATGCGCTGGCGATGGTGGGCTGGCCGCTGGCGGCGGTGGCGGCGGGGCTGGTCGTGATGTTCATTCGCCGAAGGTAGCTTGCCGTCCGGGTCGCCGGCCTCCAGACGGGCGGCGCGTGCGTGCCGCGCGGTTGTTTCATTCTCTTAGCGGCGGGGACGATCCCGCTGACGCATTGCCATGAACCTGAAAACCACATTCTTCCTTCTCGTTGCGCTGGCGGGTTGCGCGGTGGCGTACTTCGTGTTCAAGCCCGATCCGGCGAAGATCCGCGAAGCCCGGCTGCAGAAACCCGAGGCCAAGTCGGCGGAGGACGCCGTCGAGCAGACGCTGCTGAAGGACGTCACGCTCGGCGACATCGTGAAGGTGTCGTGCAAGCTGGCCTCGCAGCCGCAGCCCTGGGTGTTCGAGAAGACGAAGGTCGATGACAAGGATGTGTGGGACATCACGTCTCCGATGGCGGCGCGGGCCGCGAGCTGGCAGGTGGACTCGATCCACCGGCGCATGACCGAGCTGCGCTATGACATTTCGTACAAGGTCGGCGAGGGCGGGGTCACGGCGGCGGAAGCAGGGCTGGATGCGCCCACGGCCGTGGTCACGATCACGGACAAGGACGGCAAGTCCGCGGCGGTCGAGATCGGCAAGAGCAGCGGCCGCAACGAGACCTACGCGCGGGCGGCGGGCGGCGATCGGATCATCGTCGCCAAGACGAGCTTCTCCACGTTCTTCAAGGATTCGATCCTCGAGTACCGCGACAACAAGCTGTTCGACTTCAAGGCGGAGGAGGCCGTGCGGCTGGAGGTGACCAGCCGCGTGGGCGAGCTTGAGAAGGCGCCGGTGACCTACGTGCTCGTCAAGAACGGCGAGGACTGGGTGTTCGAGTCGCCGTTCTCGTGCAAGGCCACCGAGGAGGTCAAGACGGCCATCACGACGCTCGCCGGCGTGCGCGTCTCCAAGTGGAAGGACAACGACCCCGCCAAGCTGCCGGTGTACGCGCTGGACAAGCCGGTCGTTTCGCTGGCGGTCACCGTTCGGAAAGAGAAGCCCGCCGAGAAGAAGGACGCGGCGGGGGATGCGGCGGATGCGGCCGACAAGCCGGACGATTCGACCGGCGAGGAAGCGGAGGACAAGGCGGGCGAGAAGCCGGCGGAACCGCCGGTCGTGGAGACGGTGGTCTATGCCCTGCACCTGTCCAACGTCTCGCCGCTGGGTGAAGACACGAATCTGTACGTTCGCGTCGGGGATGAGGCCGCGGTGGGCACGGTTCCCAAGACGACCACGGACAAGCTGACGCCGGTGGAGTCCAAGTGGCGCGACATGCGCGTCAGCACCGCCAGCGCCGGGAAGGCGAACCGTCTTCAGGTGACCGTGGGCGGGCGGACGGCGGACCTGCTCGGCAAGAACGGGAAGTGGAGTT
Source organism: uncultured Phycisphaeraceae bacterium (assembly GCA_964526695.1). Lineage (GTDB taxonomy): Bacteria > Planctomycetota > Phycisphaerae > UBA1845 > UBA1845 > JABWBH01. Next base: position 30,176 of record CAZGJA010000021.1, on the reverse strand, counting down.
TTGCGGATTCGTCGGCGCCCGCGGATGAGGACGCGGTCAAGGACGTGCTCAAGGCCGTCGCCGGTCTGAACGCCAAGGCCTTTGTCGCGCTCAAGCCGGGCGAAGAAGGCTCGATGGGACTGGCCGCGCCGGAGGCGGTCGTGACGTTGACGATCCCCGGTCAGGATCAGCCGGAGCGCATCACGATCGGCGGCCCGTCCGACGGGGACTTGAAGCGGATGTACTACGTCCGGCGCAACGACTCGTCTTCCGTCGGCAAGGTCCGGGCGGAGGATCTCAAGAGCCTGCTGCGCCCGATCACAGATTTCCGCAGCCGCGAGGTTTTCTCGCTGGCCGGCGGGCAGATTCAGCAGCTTGAGCTGAGTTATGCCAACCCGGTGGCGGACGGGCGGATGGATACGGCGTTCGAGCGCACGTCGGAGGGGGTGTGGAAGATGACGCGCCCCGTCGCCGGCGGCGTGGCCAGGGAGCGGCTGGAGAAGCTGGCGGACTCGTTCAAAAGCCTCAAGGGCAAGCGCTACGTCGGCGAGAGCGAAGACCTGGGCAAGTACGGGCTGGCTTCGCCGACGGCAACGGCGAAGCTCACGTACGTGCCCGCCGCCGGAAACACTGCTGAGCTGTCCGCCAAGGACGCTGCGCAGCCGGAAGGCGTCGCGGTTGACGTGAAGGAGCCAAAGGCCAAGGACAAGGCCGACAAGAAGGACAAGCCGAAAGAGGAAAAGGACAAGAAGCCCGGCAAGGGCGGTCCCTATCAGGAGCCTCCCGCGGGAGCACGGGAGCCTGCGGCAGCCGGGGAGCCTGCTGAAGAGCCGGCGGAGTCAGCGGAAGGCGGGGGTTCCGCCCAAGTGGCCGTTGCGCCTGCGGCACCGCAGACGGTGGAGTTTCTGGCCGGTGAGGCGGCTGAGAAGTACTACCTGAAGCGATCCGACGCCGCGGCGGTTTACGAAATTGAGAAGGACTTCTACGACAGGCTGCGGGACGAATACCGTTCCGAGAAAGTTCTGGATTTCACTGACAGTCAGGCCACCGCGTTCAGCATCCGATCCGGCTCCACGACCCACGCTTTCGAGAAACGCGAGGGCAAGTGGGTGGTGGCGGCCGAGCCGGACCTGCCGCTGGATGCCAAGGCCGTGGGGGCGCTGCTGGTGAACGTGGCCGACCTGAAGACCACGCGGTATGTGCAGTACGGCGTGACGGACCTGGCCGGCTTCGGGCTTGCTCAGGCGGCGCGGCAGGTGAACGTGACGCTGGACGACGGGACAAAGCTCGAGGTTCTCATCGCTGACAAGGCTTGTGAGAAGGACGCTTCGAAGCGCGTTTACGCCACTCGTGGCGCGCAGGGCGAGGTGTTCCTGCTGGGGTCGGACATGGTGCAGCGCCTCGAGGTGAAGATCGAATCGCTGGAAGCGAAGGAGTGACCGGGCGAGGTGGCGCGGTCTGGCGTACGCGCCAGGCCGTGGACAGAGCCTCGGGCGCAAGCGCGGGGAGGATTTCTCGCCTGCCAGTCGGCAGGCTTGCGCCTGCCGCTCTGTTGCCACCTTCGTTCGAATGACTCGCGCCGTGGCCTCGAAATCTGCCACGATTTCATCACTTTTTTCTTGACGCGCGCGCGCGCGCTGGATACCTTTCAGCACCGGGGGACTTGGCGCCTCTGATTCCAGCCTGTTTGTCGCAGATCAGAGCACCCCGCCCATCGTCGGTACGTTCGCGCGTCAAGGCATGACGGCGCGGTCTCAAGGAAAGGGAAACCCGTGAGCAAGGAAGTCAAGCTGGGAGTTGCACTCGCCGGTCTGGTGGTGGTTACGCTGGGTCTTTACGTCAAGTACGGGCGCAAGTCCGATCCGGGTCAGGTGCAGATCCAACCCTCCGCGCTGGGCAAGCCCGACGCCAAGCCGGGTGAGACCGGCGCGCCTTCGCCTTCCAACAAGGGAACGAAACTCGCGGATCGCGCTTCCGGCGTGAACAAGTCCGCGGCTCCCGAATCCGCGCCAACTTCGCACGGCTCGCCGCCTGCTGCAAAGCCCGCTGACGCCAAGACGGAGAAGGACGCGTCAGGTTCCGCCAAGGAGGAAACGCTGCTGGCGGGGAAGGACGATCTGGACAACCAGCCCGCCGACGGTCCGCCGGGTGAACCGGCGCCGGGCGGCGTTCCGACGCTTAAGGATCTTCGGCTCGCGTCTGGCGACGGGAGCGGCGCCGGGGCGGCGCCCTCGACGACCCCGCCTGCGGGCGACAACGGATCCGCTCCGCCTGTGTCCGGCGATGCCTCAAAGCCTGACGCCTCCGGCTCGACCGCGCAGCCCGGCGCAAACGCTTCGCCCGCCGCGGCGATGGAGTATTACCAGGTCCAGCCGGGAGACACCTACGCGCGCATCGCCAAAATGTATTACGGCAGTGAGCGGCATGCGGAGTTCCTGCGTACGGCGAACGCCGACATTTTCAACGGGGGCGCGCTGCGCGACGGCGTGCGCATCCGCATTCCCGCGCTGCCTGCGCCGGGGTCGCCGGCGCTCGCCTCCGCCGCCGGCAAGCAACCCGCCGATGGCGCCAAGCCGGGCGAGACCGCAAGACCGGGCGCCGCGCCGCTGAAGGTCGGTACCCCGGCCAAGGATGCCCCCGCCAAGCCCGCGCCGAAATCCGCGGGCGTGGGAACTCCCGCGGCGGGCGCGGGGCGGACGCATGTGGTCAAGGCCGGTGAGACGTTTTACACCATTGCCAAGCGGGAACTGGGTAGCGCGGGGCGGTGGAAGGAGCTGCTGGCCCTGAACCACGATTTGGTGGACGGGGAGCCGAAGAACCTCCGCGCCGGGCATGTGCTCAAGATGCCCAACAGTTGACGCGGTGTAATGGTTTTCAAGTCGCGCGACGATTCTCTTCGTAGGGCGGGCTGCGACCGCCTCTCAACGATCGCTATGCGCAGTGCATAACTTCCGCGGCGCTCCTGAAAAGGCGGGCATCGCCCGCCCGACGCGCCACCCGATACATACGACGCGCTGCGCAACGGTGTGGCGCGGGTGCGCAATTGTGCTGGCCTTGGCGTGACCGTCCATGACTCCGTTGGAGCGTAACCCGTGGGTCAAGGATTTGGCCCGACGGGCGGGCTTTGACCTTTGCGGCGTGGCGCGGGCGGCGCCGGTCGCGCGCGGCGACTACGTGCGGGAGTGGCTTGCGGCCGGACGCGCCGGCTCGATGCACTACCTGCATCGGTATCTGCCTCAACGCCTCAGCCCGTCGGCGCTTCTCGACGGCGCTGCCAGCGTCCTGATGGTGGCGCTCAACTACCGTCAACCTTCACCCGAGGGCGTCCCGCCCCGCGCGGAAGAATGCTCCGTTTCTCGTTCAACGCCCCATTCCTCCCCACCCTGCGGGGATCCGCCGCCACGAGCCGACACGGCGCAAGGCGTCCCCGCGCGCATCGCCATGTACGCATGGGGCGAGGACTACCACGACGTAATGAAGCGCAAGCTCGCCCCTATTGCCGAGGCGCTGCGCCACGAAGGACAAGCCGACGGCCAGCCGGCCGCGGTGAAAGTCTGCGTGGACACCGCGCCGTTGCTTGAGCGGGAGTTCGCCGCCGCCGCCGGGCTGGGGTGGATCGGCAAGAACACGCTGGTGCTGTCGCCGGGGCTGGGGAGCCTGTTCTTCCTCGGCGCCGTGGTGACATCGCTGGAGATCGCCGCGGACCCGCCGATGCCGGACCACTGCGGCACCTGCACGCGCTGCCTCGAAGCCTGCCCGACCAAGGCGTTCCCCGCGCCGTATCAGATGGACGCGTCGCGCTGCATCTCCTACCTGACCATCGAGCATCGTGCCGAGATTCCAGACGAGTTCCACGCGGGCATCGGCGACTGGCTTTTCGGCTGCGACATATGCCAGCAGGTCTGCCCGTTCAACCGCGATGCCCCGGTGACGCACGAGCCGGCCTTCGCCCCGCGAAGTCACGCTCCAACCTTGGATGCGCAGCGAGTGCTGGACTGGACGCCTCCGCAGTATCAGGAGGCGCTGCGCGACACGGCCATGAGGCGGGCGAAGCTCGACATGCTCCAGCGCAATGCGGCGATCGTACTGGCGAACGCGGCCGGCGACTGAAAACAAGCTGATTCGGCTGGGCCGAGTGCTCCACTGAGGCCGGGAAGCGACCGATAAGCCCAAAGTGAAGTCCGCTCGCCGAATCTGCATCATCATGGGCACACGCCCGGAGGTCATTAAATGCTGGCCTCTGGTTCGCGCCTTCTCATCCCGCCGCGAGTTCGAGCTTACGACCATCCTCACCGGTCAACACCGCGAGCTGGCGCGGCAGGCCGCGGCTCGCCTGGGCGTCGATGTCACGATCGACCTCGACGTGATGACGGCGGACCAGTCGCTGGATGCACTGACCGGGCGACTTTGTGAGCGACTGGGGACGGCGCTGCGTGCGGCGCAGCCGGATCGCGTCCTGGTGCAGGGCGATACGACGAGCGCGTTTGTGGGCGCGCTGGCGGCGTTTCACGCGGGGATCCCGGTGGCTCACGTGGAGGCGGGTCTTCGCACCGACGACGTGAGGCATCCGTATCCCGAGGAAATGTACCGCCGGCTGATCTCACGATTGGCAGACATGCATTTCGCGCCGACGCCGCGAGCACGAGACGCGCTGCTGAGCGAAGGTGTTCCGGCGGCAGGGGTTCACGTCACCGGCAACACCGGCATCGACGCGCTGCGGATCATGTCCGGGGAGCTGGATCGCCATCTGCTGCGCGACGAGCTTCGCGATGCGCTCGTCGGGGCTGAGGGTCCGATTGTGGTCGTGACCGTGCATCGCCGTGAGAATCGTGCGTTCATCGGGGAGATAGCCTCGGCGCTGCGAGAGCTTGGCGCGAGGCACCCGAGGGCGCGGTTCGTCGTCCCGGTTCATCCCGCGCCGCAAGTGCGAGCCGTGTTGGAGCAGGCACTGGCGTCATGTGCGCAGTGTCGACTTTTGCCTCCGCTGGACTATGCGGAGTTCGTGACGCTGCTGTGCCGCTGCCGTTTCGTCCTGACGGATTCGGGCGGGGTGCAGGAGGAGGCGCCGTTTCTCGGCAGGCCGGTGCTCGTCATGCGGCGGACAACGGAGCGGCCTGAAGTCGTCGAGGCCGGCGCGGCTCGACTCGTCGGCGAGCGAGCGGAGGAGATTCTCGCTGCCGCGCATGAGTTGCTCAGTGACGAGGCGGCCTACGGTCGGATGGCCCGCCGCGTCAGCCCTTATGGCGATGGCCACGCCTCGGAGCGAATCCTGGACGTTTTGAGCTTATCCACATGCCCAAGCGCGACCGTGCCCTCCGGCATCGCGCTGCCGTCGACCCTGCCTGCGGCTGAAATCCAAGCCCACTGGGCGCCGCCTGCCCGCCTGCCCGCATTCCCTGCGACCGCCGCGATTTCCGCGTGAATAATGATCGACGGCGGCATCGGGCTCACCCGTCGGGCGACGGCGATTTTCCACCTGCCTAAACGTTTTTCGCCCGCCGCGCATCAGTACACGTGAAGTCGGCCACGACATGGCGGAACCCGGCACAACCCAGCAGGTCGATGCTCCGCCGGACGTGAAGCCGGGGGAGGCCGCAGGCGACCGGCCCACGTCGATCAACGCGGAGTCGCGCTTGCGGCTCGTGTGGCTGGCGTACCGGTTCCTCTGGGATCGAAGCGAGGCCGAGGACGCCGTGCAGGATGCGCTGCTCGCGGCGCACCAGCGCGCCGCGGATGTGCGTGATTGCGGCAAGTGGTGGTCGTGGGTGTGCCGCATTGTGGTGCAGCGGTGCCATCTGGCGTCGAGGCAAAGGGCACAATCGCGGAAGTTGCAACGAGCCGACGTCGCGCTGAGCGTGTGCGTCGAAGATGCGCCGACGGCATCGCGGCATGAAATGGCCGGCGTGGTCCGCGAAGTGATCGCGGAGCTGCCGCAGCGTCAGCGGGAAGTTCTTGTGTTGCGCCATTTGCAGGGCATGTCGTTTGAGGAAATTGCCGAAGTGCTGGAAATGGCGCCCGCGACGGCGCGCGTGCAGGCCATGAATGCCCGCGAGTCGTTGTTGAAACTGGTATTGGAACGGCATCCCGAGCTTTTGGATTCGAGCGAGTGATTGCAGACGCGGCAAGCTGAAAAGGCGCCGTACGTCGTCCCGCTCAGATGATGTCGAGCATGAGAAAGCGTTTGCCCGTTGATCGAGAGGTGCGCCCGTGAACTGCGATGAGGTTCGACAAGCCTGGCATCTAATGCACGACGACGGGATTTCACCTGTGGGCATGGAGGCACATCTGCAAGCGTGCGACGCGTGCCGCCGTTACCACACGCGAATGAATTCGCTGGCGACGGCGCTGGGCCTATTGCAGCGCGCCAGTGAACATCCGCCGGCGGCGACGCCCCGTCGTTCGCCGATTTCACCGAAGTTCACGCCGTTTGTCGCACACATCGTGGGTTGGGCCGCGTTCCTCGCGCTGGTCGCCGGTCCGTCGATGGAGTGGGCGAAGCACGCGCCGGGCGGCGGCGATGCGGCTGCAACGAAGCAGATTCCGGCGAATCGTGACGCGGGCGTGGGAGCGGGTGCTCGTCTGGCATCCATGCGAGCCGCGCCTGAAATCGAACCGCTTGGCCAGACGGGGAAGGAGTACCTGGTCGTCGCCAGCGAGCTTCCCTCGCATCCGCAAGTGCGGCTCTATTGGCTTTACCCGACGGGAATGAAGCAGGAACGCGCGACCGGGCCGGGCTGACTTGTTACGGATCGGGCGTGCGGCAGCCTGATCCCATGTGTTGCAATCCAGAATGGACGTGTGCCAAAGCACATTGGAAGGAGCATGAACATGAGCGTACGCACTTACAAGAGTTTCGGGATTATTGCCTGCTGCCTTTGCACGGCGTGGATCGCTCCTGCGCCTGTGCAGGTTCAAGATGCGCAGAAAAAGACGGCTAGCAATTTCCCTGTCCTTCGCTATGCCGATCCGTTTCAGGTCAAGAGTGAACTGGAGGGGCAAGGCCTGGACATAGAGGTCGAGATCACGCCGGACGGCGGCTTGGCCGTCGCGGGCACCTCTGAAGATCTGTTTCGCGTCAAGCGGCTGATCAAGGAAATGGACGTTCCCGAAGCCGCACCTGACTACCACAATAACACGTTGGTAAGGGTGCCGCTTCAGCACTATCCCGCCGTGGAGCTTCCTGGCATCCTCAGCACGACGATTGATCCTAATGAAGTCCGTGTGGCCGTGGATGAACGCAACAACGCTCTGATCATCTCCGGCTCGCTGGGCAAGGTGAAAGAGGTGGAGCAGATCATCAAGGAACTGGACACCCCGCGGCAGTCGCTGCGAGTGGAGTTCTTCTTTGTGCGGGGCGTCATCGGGGGAGATGGCAAAGGCGCATCAAGCCTGCCTGTAGCACTCAAGCCGGTGGCTGCCGCTTTGTCCGATGCCGGATTTCAAAACCTCCAATTGATCGCGCCGATCCAGATCCTGACGGACGAAGGAGAATCGCTGAATGGTCAGGCCTTCTCACAGGAGGCGTCGCTCGACGTGCCGCTTACGGCTGAGGGGGGGGGATTGTATCGCTACTCGTTTGAGGTGGCCGGTGCAGCGCAGCTTGCTACATTGGGCGATACCGTGAAACTGGCGATCACCGCGCGGGTGCGAGGCGGGAAGTATGGCGCGCCCTCCGGCGCTGCGGCCGGCGGGGCGAAGGGCGTGCAAGCGGACGCGCCGCTTGAGTACAGCGTGCAGACAAGGATGTCCACCTCGTTGGGAGAATACGTCGTCCTCTCGGCCGCGCCGGGCACGACACCTGAAGGCAATGCTCTCGCGGTGGTGATCCGAGTGCAACGGCAGGGAGCCGGCGCGCAGCATCCTACCGGCAAGTAGGACATGCCTCGCGAGCATGCCCCACACGCTGATGCTCGCGCAGCGCCGCGGAGGCCGGGGAGATGAAAGTCGTCGGGACGGAGAGCCCCGTCCTTCCTCGCCTGCTCTTCCTCCGCGATCTCTGCGGCTCTGCGCGAGACCCTCTTTCCGCCCGGGTTTTGATCTTCCCCACGGCCGTGCGTATCCTAGGTGCATGGACCTCGACCGCATTGCCAAGGCCGTCCGCGAGATTCTCCTGGCCGTCGGTGAGAACCCGGATCGAGAGGGGCTGCGCGAGACACCGCAGCGCGTGGCGCGCATGTACGAGGAAGTGTTTAGCGGGCTTTCCAGCGACCCGGCGGAGCACCTGACGACCTCGTTCACCGAGCGCTATGATGAGCTTGTGGTGCTGCGCGATATTTCCTTTAACTCGACCTGCGAGCATCACCTCATGCCCTTCGAGGGCAAAGCGCATGTCGCATACCTGCCGGCCGGGAAGGTGGCGGGAATCTCCAAGCTTGCCCGCGTGGTCGAGGCGTTCGCCCGCCGACCGCAGGTGCAGGAGCGGCTGACCACGCAGATCGCCAACCTGCTGATGGAGAAGCTCGAGGCCAAGGGCGTGGCCGTGGTGATCCACGCGGTGCACACGTGCATGACGTGCCGCGGCGTCCGCAAGCCGGGCACGGTGATGATCACCTCGGCGGTTCTGGGCCTGTGCCGCAGCGACCCGCGCACGCGCGGCGAGGTCATGACGCTGCTGCACACGAGTTGATGAACGTCTCGACTCGGCGCATGCGCGGGGTTGAGCGCTATTCGCGTCGCAGGACGAGCGACATGTCGTCCGCATAGCCGTCATTCGAACCATCGCCGCTGCGGCTGCACCGCAGCTCGACGCGAATGTGCGTCGTCCCGCGCGGCAGGTCGCCGATTGCCTCTCGATACAAGAGGGCGGTTTTCTTGTTTCGATCCTCGGGTCGCACCGGGGCGAGGCCGGGCTTGCCGAGAATCTTCCCGCCTGCATCGAGGAATGTCGCGGTCAGCTCTGCGTGATCGCCCTGGTCGGCGAACCCACCAAGCCAGCCCGACAGTTGAAAGCGCACACGCCGGGCGTCGATGTCCTTCGAGAGAGCGCGCACGTCGTTTGTTTGGGCGATGCGCGACTCAACGCCCTTGCCGCCGACGAAGAAGTTCTTGCCGCGAGCCGGCGGGCCTGGGTCCGTCGAGGCCGGGTATCCGTCGGGGGCGTCGTATGCAATGACCGTCATGCCATCCGGGCCGGCGTCGTCCCATCCGCTGATCGCCTGGTCGTATTCCGTCGAGAGGAAGCCGCGGTCGTACTCCGCGTCGCCGTTGAAGATCAGGTTCGAACCAAAACGCAAGACAGGCCGAATGCAGCACGCACAGCGATCCGCATTGCAGCAGTCGTCACATGCCTCTGCCCCGTGAGCAGTGCGTTTTCGGGTTGCAGCGACTTCCTCCAAGCCGGCCCGGCTGACAGAGCAGCGACACGCCATGCCCTCCGCCATCGCGAAACCGCCGAGGCTGCAAATGCCTCGCGGCGGGGTCGCCCAGCACGCACACGTCCCGACAATATGCCCATCAAGCTGCCAAGCCGGGTCGATCGGAACGCCCATGTGCCGCAGCACTGTTCCAGTCACATCCACATTCTTCGGCGGCGGGAAAGGCGTTCCGCGGACGACGGAAGGGCCGTACACAAGGAATGGAATCGTCCGACGCTCGGGCGTGCCGCCGGAGTGGCCTTTGTCGGCTGATCCGCCGTGGTCGGTGGTGAGGATGACGAGCCAATCTTCATCCATAAAATGCGGCCGCTCGCGCATGGCGTCGAGCACGCGCCCGATCTCGGCGTCCGTGTTGGCGATTTCCGCGAGGTATTCCGGCACCGACGGATGAAACCCATGCGCATGACCCGATTCGTCCACGTCAGAGTAGAACATGAAGATCACGTCGGGATCCTGGAGATATTGCGGGTGCATCCCGGACAGCAGTCCGACCACCTGCCGCGTCATCTCCTCATCACCGTCCTTCTCGTAATCGCAGAAGATGGCCGCGTCCGCGCCGGTGGGCTGATTGTTGTGCGCCTCGTTCCATGTGTGGAAACGAAAGGTGTTCCGGTTCGGGTCAAACCGTTCGAGGTATGTGAAGAAATCGGGCCAGTCGGCGAGGCGGTTGCTCTTGTAATCGTTGCTCGTGACGTTGTGCTTGTCACGGTGTACGCCGTGCAAAATCGACGAGTGGTTCGGGCCGGAAAAGGTTAAGTCCTCACACTGCGCCTGGTTGCTGTAACATCCGACGCGGATCATGGCGTGGATGTTGGGCGCCTCGGCGGCTTCCAGAGCATCCGCACGCAAACCGTCGATGGCAATGACGAGAACCTTCCTGACGCCCGCCGTCGCAACAAACTTATTGTCCAGATTGTATGTGCGCCCGGGCCATTGGCGACACCCGGCGAAAGCAAGGGCAATAGAGAGGCAGGGCACTGTTGCCACAAGCCAAGAACCCGTCCCTCGGCTAAAGCGCAGTCGCGTCGTCATGCGTGTGGCTCCCGTTGCGGATCGGGGAATGAGCGGTAGAGCGCCGAGCGAAAGTCGGTCACGCGGGCGTAGACATTCGCGTGAAGCCTCTCGATGTCGCCGCCGCGCCGCGCGATGACTTCGAAAGCCTGTTCGAGTTGCACCAGGTCGCGGCAGGCAAGCCGCATGTGAAACTCGCCCAGCTCCGGCGGACCAAAGCCGAGCTTTCGCCGCGTCAGGTGGAAATCCTCGATCAGTCCGCGTTGCTTGAGCTCGCCAAGGTAGGCATGAACAGCCTCGGAGAATTCGAGGTCCTTGTGGGAATCTTTGAGGTTGCACCAGATATCGTAATAATTCATGATTGACCTCGTATCATATCGCCTGCGACGATAAGCCGCAGTGCCATGCAGTTCGTCATGCCCGTTGAACTCTCACCCAGGCGCCACAGCCGCGAAGCGGCGGGACATTTCCAGCCAGGGGCGCAAGCCCCTGGAACCCGACGATCGACCAGCCAAGCCCCGAAGGGGCGACACATGGATTTCGCACACTAATCGAGAAGATACCTGGAATCAAACTCAAGCCGGTGAGCTTCCAGCATTTTCACGATTTCCTCTTCGTATGTGCGTTTGGCATGATGCTCCCGCTGCCGATCGATGTAATCGACAACCGAGGGAACGGCAGACCAACTGACGGAGAACGCCGCGTACCCTGATTGCCACGCGAATTCGCGCAAATCCCGCCATGTTTCGTGAAGCCATTTGGAAGAGTTGGCCTTGATCAGGCGCACGATTTCCGCAACGCCGGCGTCGGGGTGCAGCGCGACGAGCAGATGCACGTGATCTGGCATGCCTCCGGCTTGTACGAGCCGGGATCGTTGGTGTTCAACAATTCCAGAGATGTAGCGATAAACGCGGTCGGCGCGCTCGTCATCGAGCCACGGGCGGCGCGCTTTGATGCTGAAGACGATGTGGACTTGAACGCGTGTGAGGGATTGACCCATTGCGGGTTAACCTTCAACTACGGCGATTGAGCCCGTTCCGGGGGCGATGTGCCGCCCCTTCGGGGCTGTTTGTTTCGTGCCCGCTCACCAGGGGCTTGCGCCCCTGGCTGAAAATGTGTCGCCGCTTTGCGGCTGCCGCAGAGAACACAATGACGATTTGCCGATTCCATGCACGGCATCCCGGGCCGCTTCTTAACTCCAAGGGCGGCCGTTCTTGCGAGTTCCACAAAGGCTGACGCGCATCCCCATAGCGTTGGCCATGGCGGCCTTGGCGAACATCGCGCGGTCCGCGGCGTCGGCATCGGCGGCATAGACGACCTGAATGTGATTGGCTTTGTGCCTGGCCATCATTTGATCGCGGGTGATGCCATAGAGCACGGCATGCATGATGGGCCACTGGGAGGTGGTGGCGTCCCAGCGGCGCTGTGTTTCAGACTCCGGCAGCTCAACGACTTTCGCCCGCCCGATGTCCATATTGAGACGATCTTTCTCGATGTAGATGCGCGACCATACGATTTCCCCCGGCTTGCTGACGCCCTTAAGCGTGGAACCGCCGAGCCTGAAGTACATGGGCGGCTGGCGTTCGCCGACGGCGCCGCGCCAGCCGTTGATGAAATGCGCCGGCGGTGCGGCGCCGCTGATCTCGAACACCCACACATACTCATCGGTCGTTCCGCTGCGGTCCGCGTCACCCCAGCGCAGGTCGTGCAGCGTGTTTTCCACGGGCTGCCCCATGGCGCGATGAACCCAATAGGTCATCAGACCGTCCAGACCGGCGCACTCATCGACCTCGTTGAAATGCGGCAAGGGTCGATTCTCATAAAGGACTCGCCCATTGCCCGACATTTGGACGGGAGGCCGATCCGAGTTGTTCAACATGCCCTCGACGAGATCCGACGCGGGGAGGCAGTCCTTCAATCCTTGCTGGTATTGGATGCCGATGGCATTGCATCCGAACTCATGGGCTATGCGAACGGCGGCGATGTACATCTTGCATTGCAAAAGCACCTGGGCCTGCGTCAGTTCAGTTTCTTCATGGGAACCCAGCCGGAACGTCATGCCGGCGCGCTGGAGCCACGCATAAACCTCCCGCGCTTCGCCGTCCGCAACCTGCTGGGTGGCCGCATAGAGGGCGGATTGGCTGAGCCGTTCTTTGTACACGCCGGTTGCGTGCAGCAGATGGTCGGGAATGATGGCGTTAAACATGCCCATGCAGCCCTCGTCAAAGACGCCGAGAATGGCCTTCTCGCGTTGAAGCTGAGCGGCGAGCGCTTCCCCCAGCTTTCGCTCCTTTAAGGGAATCCGCACGTTCTTCAAGGGCGTGACGTGCTTGAGCGGGTGTTTTATCTCGCCCTCATTGAGCCACTTCCGCAGCTTCCCAACAAAGCCCGCGTCGGCGAAGTCCTCGGTCCAGAGGGTGGAGTACCTCACGTTCGCCTTGGTCAGCGAGCCGTTGAGATTGAGCATGCCAACCAGTCCCGGCCATTGTCCAGACCAGTTGGCGACGGTGAGGATGGGCCCGCGGTGACTGGTCAGCCCGGCGAGCACATGGTGGCTGTATTGCCAGACGGCCTCGGCGACGATGAGGCGAGCGGCGGGGTCGAGGTTGGCGAAGACTCTCATACCCTCCTTTTGCGAGGCGATGAAGCCGTGCCCGACGTCGGGCTTGAAGGGATGAGCGCGGATGACCTGAAAACCGCAAGCCTCGACGGCTTTGCCGAGAGCGGTCTCCATCTGCTCCTGAGCCGGCCAGCAGACGCGATTGGCCGACTCGCGCAGATCGCCGCTGGCGACGAGATAGACCTGGCGGGCTTTGAGCTTGACGTGCTTGGTCACTGCCGGCATGGAATAGGTAGACATGGAGTTCCTCCTGAGTCTGGTTGCTGCAGTAGCCTACGCGCGATGGGCAGGGGGTCCAGAAGCGGGAGGGCGGGTGGCGCGGGTCCGCAGCGGTGGCCCCGTGAAAACTACGATTGCGCCTGGGTTGCCCACTTGCCACGGCCTGGTGAGTACGCCAGACCGTGCCACCCTGCCGTGCCACGCCGGCTCAGTGGCGCACGTCGGCCAACAGGGCCGGCAGGCCGGAAGCGCCTGCCGACGGCGCGGGGTCAGCAGAGGCGACATGCACCGGCGGTGATTCGCCGTTGAGCGAGGGGATGCGACTCTTCAGGGCGCTGACGAGGATATCCACCGCCGCCTGTTGCCTCGGCGACCCCGAGGCATGCTCCGAAGTGAATGCGACCTCGACGCAGATCCTGCCCGGTCGATCCAGCGCGCGAGCCTGTTTTTCCCAGAGGATGGTGCGTTCGACGCGGCCATCCGGCGACACGAGGAAATGACAAGCCGATCGGTCGGCGAGATCCAGCCCGTCGGCGGCGATCACCGGGATGATCTCGATGCCGTCCCAGCGTTCCTCCGACGCGCCGACCGGCGTCGCCACGATTTCGCCGGCCCAGTCGGACTGCCCTTGGGTCATGGCCCAGCGGTAGTGATCCGCGAGCCGGGGTTGAAGGGCCTCAAGCGAGGCGGCGAGGAGAATCATCGAGCAGGCAAGGGCGGCAAGCACCCTGAACATCCGTGTTCGAGGCACCACTGGTGCGACTCCGTTGTGGTTGCGGTTCTGTTTTCGAACTTGTCGCGGGGAAGCTATTCCAATTTCGGTTGCGCGCCAAGCGTTTCATCAGCAGATTTTGCGGGGAATGCAAATCGATGGAGCTTTCGCGCGGCGAGTCGGCGTGGTGCGGACGCGCGGTTACCTATATGCAGTGGTACGAGAACCGCGGGCACGCCAGAGGTGCCAAGTGGGAGCGTCAAGGGTTCGGGACGTCCGTCGCGGTTGGCATTGCGCCTCGCTGGCGCTACGGGTTCTGAGCGGGTTGCCTCGCTGGCGCTACGGGTTCTGAGTGGGTTGCCTCGCTGGCGCTACGGGTTCAGAACCCGAAGCGCAAGCGAGGGCGATCGGGCATACCCATCGTTTCGTACAAATCCGCGACATCGAGCGGTGAACAACCCTTCTTGCAGACCCGTTTCGGAGCGAAGGGCTACCCCGTCGGGAAGGCACACTCGTCGCGGAGCGACGAACGACCCGGGCGGTCTCGTCGCGGAGCGACGAACTACCCCGGCACGAAGCCGATCTTGTCGCGGAGCGACGAACTGCCCGGGCGGGGAGCCTCACGGAGCGAACCGGGTCTGGAAGCCGGCGGCGTCCAAGAGGTCCACGTCGCCGTCCGCGTCGAGATCGGCCGCAATGGCGTCGAAACCTGCCAGTCGCCCCGGGCCTTCGAGCCATCCGCTGATCGCCCTCCAGTCATCGAGGTCGAGATCACCGTCGGCATCGGCGTCGCCGTCACGATGAGCGGTTGCCCGGAGGACACGAAAGCCGACGTGAGCGCCGACGAAGGCGGGCGAGGCGTAGGTCCGAGCCGTGGTCTTGAGGAGAGGGACGTCGCTGCCGCTCTTTGGGCTGTCGTGCGCCCCGCCTCGCAGGGTTCTCGAGTTGAGCCGGTCGATGCAGTAGCGGTTGCTTTGCCACTGGTAGGCGTTCCCCGACATGTCGAACAGCCCGAAGGCGTTGGCGTCCGCCCGGGGGGCGAAGCCGTCGCCGTGGTCCAAGCCGTCGAACCGGGCGGCGGGCGTGGTGGGGATGATGTTGCCCTCGTAGGGGTCGCCGCTCGCCTTGTAGTTGGCGTCCAGGCCGTCGATCGCGTCGCGGCCGAAACCGTACTTGGTGTTGATTCCCAGGACCGGGTTCCACGCCGCTGCGGCGTACCACTCGTTGTAGAGCCGCGCGTTGTCCGAATCGGCGGAAGCACACTCTCGGTCGGCCCCGTCGTCGAAGGGGAGCCGAAAGCCGAGGCAGTCGCGGATGAGCCGGTCTTGCTCGCTGTCGGCCAGGTCGCGCACGATCCAATCCGCGTCGCTGATCGTGACCGGATGCCAGCCGTTCAGGTTGCTCGACGGCGATTCAGCGTAGCATCGCTGGTCGGCGGGCAGCCCCTGATCCAGCGTGAGCCAGTTGCAGAACTTCAGCGCGCCGTACCAGCTCACGGCCGTGACCGGGTGGTTCTCGAATCCGGGATCCACGGCGTAGCGGGCGCCGTCGAAGAGAATCCGCCCGATCTGCAGGCTGTTTTTGACCCTGCGGTAGATTTCAACGCCGCTGCCGTCGCTGCCTTCGGCCCCTTCGACTTCGGAATGGATGTACACGTCGCCGCTGTCGAGGTCGTGGTAGAGATACTGCCCACGCTCGTTGGACTTGTTCACCCAGGCGTCATTAAGAAACGCGGCGAATTCGGCGTTGGTGACGTGCGTCCTGCCGGTGACGCAGGCGTGCAGGGGGCCGTTTCGCTGGCGCGAGGACGGATCCACGAGGCGCTCCTGAACGTCGAAGAGCGGAGTGGAGAGGGTCAGCGTCAGGGTCCGCTCAAACGTCTGTCCGGCGGTGAGGTCGGAGAAGAGAATGACGGCCTCAAGCGGCTCACCGATATCAAGCCCAAGCGTGGCCTGAGTATCGATGCCCACGGCCACCGTCGTGCGCTCACCGACTTGGAGGGTTCCCGCGGTGCTGAGACCCCCATCGATTCGCAGCCATTCGATGCCGGGGTCCGCAAGGGCGGCGCTCCAGTCGATCGGACCTCGGCTTTCGGGCGGGTTCACGACCGTGAAGACGCGGCTTCGGAAGTGGATCGGTCCGCCGGGTCGGCCTCCCGCAGCCCATGCGGTGCTCGGCTCCACGCTCATCGAGGGGCGCGAGATGGTCAGGGTCACGCTGCGCTGCACCGACGGGACCGAGTCGCCGTGGAAGGTCATGACCCCGGTGTAGGCGCCTGGTGGCAGTTGCTCGGCCTGGGCATTGAGACGGGCGGTCACGGCTTGCGTGCCCTCAGGGTCGAGGATCACGCCATCCGCCGGGTCGAAATCGATCCATGTCACGCCGGCGGGCGGATCGCTGGTGTCCTCGAAGGAGGCGGACCAGTACCACTCCTCAAAGCCCGGGTTGAACAGGGTGTAGGTTTGGGATGCAGGCGTGAACGGCCCGCCCTCCGTGCCCGCGGACTCGAACACCTCGACCGGCTCGATGCGCAGGCCATCCACTTCAATGAAGATCTCCCGGCTCTGCGTGAACGTCGAGCCGGATTCGCCCCAGATGACGGTCGCCCCGTGCCGCCCGGACGGAAGGCTGTTGGCGGCGGCGGTGAGCCGGGCGGTGATTGTCGCTGTTTCGCTCAGGCCTTCGAGCGTGCCGGTCGTCGCATCGAGTTCGAGCCACGCCGTTTCCGGCGGGTCCAGCAAGGCCGTCCATTCGATCGGGCCGTCGATGAGATTCGTGAAGGTGAAAGCGTGCTCACTGGGCGTGAACGGTCCGCCGGGGTTTCCAGTGGAGACGGATTCGCCTTCGGGGCTGATGGAGAAAGGCGCGGTGACCTCAAGCCGGATCGACCGCGTAAACTCGGTCGCGGTGCACGCATCCGCGAGCGTGACGTCGGCTTGAAAGGAGCCCACGGGCAGGCTCGCCGCTTCGTCGCTGATGCCCGCAAGCAGTGCGGCTTGAGCATGAGCGTCGATATCGAGCAAGGCCTCGTCGCCGCCGTTGAGGGTCAGCCATTTGACACCGCCGGATTCGCCCGCGGTTTCGGCCCACCGCGCGGAGGCCTGCACGGGCAGGTCCGAGGCGTTGTCGAGGGTGTAGGCTTGCTCCCGCACTTCGGGCAGTCGGCCCATCACCGTGGTTGCGGAGAAGTTTTCAGGCGGCGACAGCGACAGCGGCTCCCGCAGCGTGAGTCGCACGAATCGATCTTGCGTCGAGCCGTCCTGCTGGTTGGTGAAGGTGATTCGGGCGACGTTTTCCCCGATGATCAGCCCGTCGGTGCAGTGGGGGTCCAGTCGCGACGTCACGACGTTGGTGGCATCGTCGGCGATCTGTCCGCTTTCCGGCTCGGCCACGATCCATGGGTGATCGACCGCCGCCGCGAAATCGATCGATGCGGCAGAGAAATTGAAGAGGGTGCAATCGAAGGTCGTCTGCTGCAGATCGTAGGGTCCGCCCCAGATGCCTGAGTTTTGGAAATCCGCCTGAGGGGCGATGAAAAGCGAAGCCGAGACGCTCTGGGCGATTCGGATCCCGGTCGAGCTGCTGGCGGAGTCCGCGGATCGTGCCGCGGCGCGCGCGGTTTCAAGCGCGGAGCGCGCACTGAGAAACCCGCCGCCGCGGTTGCGCCGCTGCGTCTGCGAGACGTCCTTGTCCTGCATCCATTCCCAGACGTTGCCGGAGGCGTCGCGCAGGCCATACGCATTGGCGTCGGCGGAGGTCTGGAACGTGCCGTCGTGGTCCGTGCCGTCGTAATAGCCCGCGGGGGTGGTTGCGTTGTCGAAGGGATCGCCGCTGTCGCGGTAATTGGCATCCGTGCTGGACAGGGCGTCGCGCCCGAAGCCGTAAATGCGGTTCATGCCGGCGGCGTTGTCCCACGCGGCGGCCTTGTACCACTCGTTGTACACGCCGGGGCTGGCGCCGCCCGAGCCCCCGTCCATGGGAAGGCGGTAGCCGAACAGTTGCAGCAGGGCGTCGCGCTCGGCGGCGCTCAAGTCGCGCACTTGCCAATCCGCGGCGGAGATGGTGATGGGACGCCACTCGATCGCCGCGGCGGATTCCACATACGCCCGGTGCGCCGCAGGCAGGCCCCGGCTCAGCGTCAGCCAGTTGCAATACTTGAGCGCGCCGAACCACGTCACGCCGGCAACGGGATGATCCGCATGGGCGGGGTCGGGAATGCGATACGCCTGCGTCTGCGAGTCGTACACGATCCGGTCCGAATTGACCGAGGCGTCGAAGAGCATCGTGCCGGCGCCCGCAGTGCCGACCTCGCCGGTGCTCGTGGGCGCGAGGTACACGTCTCCGCTGTCCACGTCGAAGTACATGTACGCGCCGCGGTCGTCCGCAAGGTGCGCGAGCGCGTCGATGAGGAAGGCGGCGAACTCGACGTTGGTGACTTCCGTCCTGCCGATGCGGAAGTCGTGGACAGGCCCCTGCGGCTGCACATCGAGCTTGCCGACGAAGCGCGTCGGCGGATTCTGCGCTTGCAGGGCGATTGAGACAGCGAGCCATGCCAAGATCGCGCAAAACCCGCGTGAGCGGAACGAGGGAATGGATTTCGTGCGAGCGTGATGCGGTGAACGGCTCTTGTGATGAGCGATTCCAAATCGCTGGAATTGAAGGCATGAGCTGATCGCTGGAGTTCCCCGGCGGGCATTCGACCGTCCTGAGTGTCCAACTGACTCCGGTACACAGCGCGTTGATTTTCTTGAGGTTGCGACGTGGCGTGCCTTTGTGCCCCGGAGGGGCATCCGAGAATAGCCCAGCCATTCATGGCTGGGAGACGCGGCGTTGGACGGCGCAGTCCCGGAGGGACGACTGATCTTCATCGCCATGTGCACACTTCATCTCCGTGCTTCAGCCGTCCCTACGGGACTTTCGGTCCGCCGCCGCGAACATCCCAGCGATAAATCGCTGGGCTATTCTCGGCTGCCCCTCCGGGGCACAAGGTCTCCGGTTGATTCCCCTGTGCGATCGTGATTTCAAGCAATTCCAAAGGCCGGCAACCGGAGTCAAAGGGAGACTGTGTTCGACCGTTTGGCGGCGTGCGCGAAGCGTGCGGGTATATCGGACGAAGCCGCCATTTCGCGCCAACCCGGAAACCGAGCCAGAAGGCGCGGCCGGCTCGGCGATCTCCGCATAGGCGGGCGAATTGCCGATGCACACTTGGCGTCCTCGGCCCCCTGAGGACCAGATTCCGGGTCGCCATGCAGGGGGCGGATGGCGGCGCGGCGCGCGTCGGGCAGGGCGGAATGCGCGCGGCGAAAACCGGGATCCCATGGAGCATGGGGACGCTGGTTCGGCAGCGGGGCCGCTGAGGCTGGGGGTCCATCCCGCGCGCCGAGTTGGGAACTGGAGGGACCTCCCGCTCCATGACGCATGAGAATCCTGCTCTACAGTGAAGACCTCGCGCTGGCTGGGACTGTGGGTCTTGCGCTGCGCGACCGCGATCACGAGTTGGTCGTGGAGTCGCAGGCGCGCTCCGCCGGCGAGATCCTCGACCGCGGCGACGTGGGGGCCGTCATCTATGACGCCACCGAGCCGGGGCCCGTCTGCTTGAGCATCCTCCGGCAAAGCCGGCACTTGCCCTCGGTGTTGCACCGCATCGGCGTGGCCGACCCGGGCGACCCGTCGCGCCTCCTCGAATTGATCAACGAAGGCGGCGTGGACTTCTGCCTTCCGAAACCGGTGAGCGAAGAGCAGATCGCCGAAGTGCTTGCGAGGATGGAGCTGCGCCAGGCGGAGCTGCAGGCGCGGCAGGAGTGGACGCAGTGCCTTGAAACGCGCATCTCGTCCCAGATCAACCGCGCGGACAAGGCGTTTGAGGACTTGATCTCCGCGCTGGTCATGGCGCTGGACATCCGCGAGAACGAATCCGCGTTTCACTCGCGCCGCGTGGCGCTGATCTGTCTATACTTCGCCATCGAGTGCGGCGTGGACCCGGATTTCTTCGAGGACATCTATCAGGGGGCGCTGCTGCACGACATCGGCAAAATCGGCATCCCCGATGCGATTCTGCTCAAGCCCGGCGCGCTCACGCCGGAGGAGCGGCAGGTCATGCAGGCGCACGTCTCGATCGGCGTCAAGCTGCTCTCCGAAATCGATCGCCTTAAGAAATCGCTCGACATCCCGAAATATCACCATGAGCGTTTCGACGGCAAGGGCTACCTGAAAGGCCTGTCCGGCACGAGCATTCCGCAGGCCGCGCGGATGTTCTCGATCGTGGACGTGTACGACGCGCTGCGGTCTGAGCGCCCGTACAAGGCGCCCAAGGATTACGACACGACGATTAGCATTCTGAACGAAGGCGCGGGCACGCAGTTCGACCCGGAGTTGCTGGCTACGTTTGGGACCATACCGGTGACCGTGCTGGCAAGCCTCGGCGAGTCCTGTGCCACAGTCCGCACGTTTCCGCAGGCGATGCTGGCGTGCCGCAAGGCGGGACAAATGCCCGCGGCCGCAGCGTGCGAAGCGTCCATGGACTTTGACCTCGACGCGCGCCCCCTGGCGGTCTGACGTAATGGCGGCTCGTTCCCCACGATGCCGCTTCCCGTTGAACGCCGCTTGCACGGTGGGACTCGATCCACCCTCTCACGCCGCGATCCGGCGGTCGAATCATGTCCCACACGCTATTCAACGGCGGGCGTAGGAGTATAATCTGTTGTGTACTTGGGGTGGCGTCTGAACGGTCCGTGGCGAACGGCGAAGCCCGTCATTCCTGCGCAGTCGGGACTCCAGCGGCTCGGCGGCGCGCCTTGGATGGTTGCCTGCGCGGGGGAGATTGCCGATGCGACGCGAGGAGTTCGAGGAGCAGATCAGCGCGGCGGCATCACGGCCCTTCCGGATCGAACTCCGCGACGGGCTGCGCATCAGTCTGCCGCGCGAAATCAAGTTCTGGATCGGGACGAGCATGTGCGATATCGGCATCTTGAAGCGCGGATGGCTGGACCGTGCGGTTTCGGTTAGGATGGATGATGTTGCGTCCGTGGTCTCGCGGAAGCCGCGGCGCTGACGTCGACTCCGCAGTCTGGAGAGCCGTGCCCGTGGAACGATGGAGCTTCCGCAAAGACTATCAGATTGTCCTTGGATCGCCATGCGCGAGGCCGATTTGCGATGTTTTCCTGCTTGGACCTCGCGGGAAGATACTGCAAAGGGTGCTTGTGGATACCGGAGCCGATTACTCGGTGTTCCCCTTGAAGGCGGCCGAGGATGCCGGATTGTCGCTGGGAGGCGCTGTCCCTGCTCCCATCCAGTATGGAGGCTCCTCGACGGAGGGATCGCGCATGTCCGTTCAGATCGTAATGGGGAGTCAGTCTTGGCAGTCGCCAGTCGTATTTGTCCAGCGCCTTCCGTTCCCCTATGGACTCCTCGGGAGGATAGGTGTCTTCCCCCGATTTCGCGAGGTTGCTTTTCAAGAGCGGCGGCCCAATCCGGCTGTTGCTTTTCGGTTGAGGTAGACACATGATTCAAGAAGAAGAAAAGCTCACGTTTTCGCAATTCCTGGATCTCTTGTTGGTGCGGCTCTATGAACTGGAGATGGAGCAGGGTGCTGATAGGTTTTTCGACCTGCACCAGATCAACAGCACTTTGCAGCGTCCGCTGCCGGACCAATGGGTTCTCGACGCTGGAAATGTACTTGCGAGCAGGGGACTTGTCCAAGAGGCCTTCACTTTTGACGGCCTTGACGCCAGAATCGCTGGCGAGGGCCGACTCTTGGTTGAAGAGAAGAAGGACCAGCAGCGGAGCATCGTCAAGCGGTACTACGACAACCCGCAAGATTTCGTCAACAAAAGTGTCGTTGACAGCCAGAATGTCATCGCTGCGGGAAGCGGAAATGCGCGCGTCACGTCGCAGTCAGACTTCAGGCGGGCCGACGGTCCAGGGTTGAGGTTGCTTGAGGAGATTCGGACGACACTGGAGTCTGATCATGCCATCAGTGCGGAGAAGAAACAGGCGGCGCTTGAGGACGTCCAACTGGTAAGGCAACAACTCGAACGGCGAGAACCGAACCGTACTGTGTTGGCGGCGGTACTCCAGCCACTAAGCCAGATTGCGTCGATTGCAGGTCATGTGGCGAGCTTGATCCGATTGATCAATCTGTAGGGAGGAGTTTGCTCATGAGTTGCGGCGGCGGGACGGAAGAGATCAAGGTGGACTGGTCGATTCAGGATGACCCCGATCGGCTGGCGGAGTTTCAGTCGCGCATCGACGCCGGCGGGCTGATCGAGCCGGGCGACTGGATGCCGCACAATTATCGCGCGGGCATGCTCAAAATGTCCGAGCATCACGCCAACAGCGAGATCGTCGGCGCGCTGCCGGAAGGGGAGTGGATCAACCGCGCGCCCTCGCTGCGGCGCAAGCTCGCGCTGATCGCCAAGGTGCAGGACGAGGTCGGGCACGGGCAGATGCTCTACCGCGTGGCGCAGGATCTCGGCAAAACGCGCGACGCCATGCTGCGCGACCTCATCACCGGCAAGACCCGCTACCACAACGTCTTCAATTACCCCGCGCCGACCTGGGGCGACGTGGCGGCCATTCAATGGCTCGTGGACGGCGCGGCCATTATGAACCAGAAGACGCTCGCCGACGGCAGCTACGGACCGTACGTGCGCACGATGAAGCGCATCAACATGGAGGAGGCGTTCCATTTCAAGAGCGGCGAGGACATGGTGCTCACCATGATGAGCGGCACCAAGCGGCAGAAGCAGATGATGCAGGAGGCGTTTGATCGCTGGTGGTGGCCTTGCGTCATGTTCTTCGGTCCGCCGGACAAGGACTCGGTGAAAACCACGCCGTTCATGCGCTGGCGAATTAAGACGGCGACCAATGACGAGTTGCGGCAGAAATTCGTGGATCGCTTCGCGCCGGCCGCGCTGGACCTTGGACTGAAGATCCACATATCGCGGAAAGGCCCGGATGGGCTGATTCTCCGCAAGCCC
The DNA here is from genome assembly GCA_964526695.1 of uncultured Phycisphaeraceae bacterium. Classification (GTDB taxonomy): domain Bacteria; phylum Planctomycetota; class Phycisphaerae; order UBA1845; family UBA1845; genus JABWBH01. Next base: position 7,283 of record CAZGJA010000021.1, on the reverse strand, counting down.
GACGGCACGCCGGACCAGACGCCGGATCCCGAGCTGCGCCGCGACGAGGCCACGGGGCATTGGCGCTTCAGCCAGCCGGACTGGGACGAGTTCTACCGCGTCATCAAAGGGGGGGGGCCGCTGAACAAGGAGCGCGTCGCGCTGCGACGTTTCTCCTATGAGCAGGGGCAATGGGTGCGGAAAGCGGTGATGGACGGGCGCGGAACGGGGACGCCGCCGGGGAGGAATTGATTCATGCGCGCCGATGACCTGTTGAAACGGCTTGAGGATCGCCCATTTCGACCGTTTCGCATTCACCTCACCGACGGCACGGTGCTGCCGGTTGATGAACCCGGGATGGTCATCGTGGGCGTTTCCACGGCGGTCCTCCCCACGCGATTCCGGAAAACGGATGAAGGGCGGCGGATCGCGGCGGATTGGAGATCGGTTGCGCTGATTCACATGGCGCAATTCAGCGAACATGCGCGTCGGCGGAACGGGCGAAGCGGCTAGATCTTTCATCGAGGAAGCCGTCGCGGGCGCGGGATTGACGATCCCGGCGATTATTTCGGGAGATTGCGGAATGTCAGTCCTTGTTGAGAATTCAAGAGTGCATCAGCCCAGTTACGCGGGCCTGCGGCTCAGTGCGGAGGAGTACTTCAGCCTGCGCGACGACGGACAGCGTTATGAACTCATTGATGGAGTGGTTGTGATGTCTCCCAGTCCGACTCCGCGGCATCAGCTCATCGCCAAGGTTGTGCTCAGGCAGCTTGACAACTATGTGGAACGACATGGATTGGGGCTGGTTCTTTATGGGACGGACGTTCGCCTTGGCAAGACTCCCGAAGGGAAGGATCTTGTGTATCGCCCCGAGATCGTGTTCATCGCCGCGGACAAGGCGGCGCGCGTCAAGGGTCGAATCGAGGTCGTTCCGGACGTGGTGGTGGAAGTCGTGTCCCCCGACTCGCGCAGCCTCGACGCCGAGACGAAGTACAACGACTACGAGGGCGCCGGCGTTGGGGAATACTGGCTCATCGACCCGATCGACGAGCAGACGAAGTTCTACCGGCTGATCGACGGTCGCTACGCGGTGGCGCCCGTCGGCGGGTCGGTGTACGAAAGCGAAGTCGTGTCGGGCCTGAAACTGGATCTGACTCCAATTCGTGCTGCGTTTCGTCGGCTCGGATAAGCGCCGTCGCGCCCAGCGTGTCACGGCGCATTCTCCGCCCGCTCCGCGAGCGTGAACTCCGTCCCGCACTCCGGGCACCGCGGCTGCGGCAGGCCGGTGAGGTTGTAGCCGCAGCGCAGGCACAGGCCGCGTCTTCGGCGGTAACGCTGGATGATCTTACGCTTGAGGAACCAGAGCGTTGCCCATACCGGATATGCGGCGAGCGGCAGGATCACAACCCCTGGCGGGACAATGAAATACGAGACCGTGCCTTCGATCGCGTAGTCCGGCCCAACGTTGGGGTTCCGGTTAGGCCCGACATTTGAGAACACGGATGGCGGGACGTTCGGGATCACCTGGCCGGCGCCGCACCACAACAGCGCGGAGGCATTCACGCCGCTTCCCCATGCCCAATCAGGTATCTCAACGAACACCGCCGCGTGCATCATCTCCATGTGCGGAAGCGTTTCGCGGTACGGCCCGCGTTGAATAGTCTGCTTGGGAACGGCCGAGACGCCGCGCAGCATGTCTATCGCCGATGGATCCTCCGGCGTGAAGAGATGTACGCGCAGCAGCCCCGCGGACAACTGGATGAGCAACCAGTTTCCGCGCACGGGCAAGCTCCATTCCACGGGCTGTCGCGAACCGGCCACCATCAGCCCTGCGTAGGCAATAGTCGCGGAGAAAAGCGCGACCTTCAGAATAAGGGGAAGGCGCCTAAACACGACTCACCTGCGGCGCCATATCTGGCAGGCTGAACTCCGTCCCGCACTCCGGACACCGCGGCTGCGGCAGGCCCGTGAGGTTGTAGCCGCAGTGCAGGCACAGGCCGCGCTTGCGCCGATAGCGACGGCGCATTGGACCCCGGATGAACGCGAGGATCGGCCAGGGGCTAAAGAGGAGCGTCGGGAACCATAGCGGGAACGCGATCGTCCCAAGGAACATCACGTACGCTTCGTCGTGTCGAGATTCTTCTTCAGTCATCGAGACGAAGCATCTTGCGCTGACTTGGTGATCCGCATAAGCGAAGGCTCTGTAGCTCCAATCACGTTGTGCGGGACGTTGATTCCGCGGTACGTCGCGAAAGTAGTTAACGGATAATACTCCGGCGTTTGGAGTCATATACAAGCAGTCATACTCGTTCAGCGCAAGACTGAATAGCCAACCCAAACTGTATTCGTCCGAGTAGCGCTCAAGAGTCAACGGACCGAGCGCATGTTTAAATGGACCAATGCCAATCCGGCTGGAATTGGCGGCAGGTGCATAGCCGATCGCCCAGACAGCGGCGTGAAAAACTGCCAGGACGCCGCTGAGAATGAGCAGAATGAAGCGGAATGTGCGCATATCGATCCGGCTTCGCGCTTCCCATCGCGAGGAGGAGGGAGTAGTTGCCTCCTCAACACTTCCCAAGAATCTGACAAGCAGGAACCACGGCACGGCTTGGCGAGTACGTCAGCCCTTGCCACACCTTCACGTGCGGCCACCTCCAATCACTCGCTTCCAAGGAGCAGGGAGGCGCTGCCGGCTATTCCCGGAACTCGGGCGGAAGTCGGTCGAGGCGATTCAAGCGCGTGTAGGTCTCGACAACGGCCCGCCTGAATGCCTCCGGTTTCATCCACTCCGTATGCGAATCGCAGAAGAGCACGTTGGTCCCCTCATAGTCGATCAGCTTCTCGTAGGCCAGGACATTTCGGGCATCGCCCGCCGCGGACTGCCCATCAAGGTAAACAAAGGAGCGCCCGCCCGTTGGATCGCGCGGCGAGTGCAGCATTTGCTCTGTCACCTCCCCGGATTCGATCAGCGCGTCGAGCGACGGCGGAAATTTCTCCTGGTTGTCATTCGCATAGATCATGCAGGCCACCCCGATTCCGCGCAGGTTCGATGCGCTGACCACTCGCTTGGACTGCTCCCGCGCCCGCGACAGCGACGGCAGCACGATCGAAGCCACGAGCGCCGTGCTTGTGACGCCGTTGTTGGACGAGAAGAACATCGCGGCCGGGTGCGCGCCGTACGCCGTGTACAGCACGCCATCCTTGTCGTGCGAGTAGGCGGCGAAGAAGTTGTGAACGGATTTGTGTTCCTCGGGAAACGTCGGAACGCTGCCGAGGTCGAAGGGCGCGGGCGATCCGGCGGTCAGCGATGCCGCCATGGTGTACGCCAGCTCCTTGAGCGCATACCAGAAGCGGTACGTCGCTCGCGTGTCGGCATAGCTGAGGCTGGTGATCTCCTTCGGCAGTCTGGCCCGAACCGCCTTGTAGTCCGGGTGATCGAGCAGGCTTTCGCCGCGAGTTTTGGCGTCCGACTGAGTGAGCGCCGTGGCGACGGTTTGCGGGTGCAGACCGGCCACCCAGCGGTCGCCGACGAAGCCCCACGCGGGCGCCACAGGTATGGGAAGCCCGCCGATCAGCAGGTAGTGCACCTCCCGCTCGCCCTGTTTCATCTGCTTGATCTGGAGACCCACCTTTCCGAGGGCAGCCATCGGCATGAGCATCTGCACGACGCGCGTGATCATGGTTTGCAACGCCGCGGCGTCTTTCGTTTCACCACAAAGCACAAGCCCCGTGATGATGATCCCGCCGTGATGGGGCGAATCGTAAACCGTCCACGTGTCGCCGAGATTGGCGAGCAGGTCGGTGATCGGATGGAAGCCCAGCATCTGCGATGCCTGCGTCACGGCCCCCTCGACGACGACGCGCGGCTGCGGCGAAACCTGGTCAGCGGCCTTTAGGCCTTCCTGCCACAGTTTCGTGAGGTCGAAGTTGACGACCGCCGCGAACGACGCATCCTTGGGAACCACGCGGAGATCGTCATCCGTGAGCGGTTTCTCGCGATACAGTGAAGCAATGCCGCCGGCTTCGCTCTCGACCTGCGTGAACGCAAGAATGCGCGGTCCGTATGGCGACTCGTCCACGCGCAGGTACAGATTCTTCAGCGCATGGATGCCCATGGCCGCGAAGACCTTCTCCTGCATGGCGGCCTCTTCGGGCGGCAGCGGTTCGATCGCTTTCATAAGCTGCAGGATCGCCGGCATCTGTGCGAAAAACGTGATCGAGAAGCCCTTGTCGGCGTGGTCGAACTTCGAACGCGCGAGCTTGAAACCGGGGCTGTCCGCCAGCGATCCGCCGGCGGCCGCGGTCATTTCCACCAGCCGTTTGACGGTTGCCTCGCACGCGCCGATGACCAAGTGCTCCTTAGCCGCGCCGAAGTAGAACGCGCCGCCGGGCACGTCGGCGCGCATGAACGACGCGTCGCCGACCTGCGCGCGGACCGGCGCTTGTCCGCCATGCAGGGTGGTGACCAGCTCGGTCAGCTTGGCCACCAGCGGCTCGGCGCCCGCCTTGGCTTCGATGACGGCGCCCAGCCCTTCGGCGAACGGCCTGCCCGGAGTCGCCGGGAGCAGGACGAGCGCGCCGGGATGCGCCAGCATCGTGCGCAGCACGGCGCAGACCTGACGGGCATGGGCGCCTTCCGGTCCCATCTCCTTCTGCACGGGCGGCGAGGTCAGCACCGCCTCGACAAGCCCGACGAGCGACTGCCCGTCGTTGGGCACATCCGTCCAGCCGAGGTAGATCAGCGCGTCGGAAGGCGTGCGCGAAGCCAGTTCGCCCGCCTGCGCCGAGGTCGAAACGGCGGCATACGCAAGACTGACGACTGCGATCACGAAGAGGCGGCGTTTGCTTTTCATGTCAGTTGACTCCTTTGCGGTCTTCACTCGTCTTGCCGATGTCCAGCGGCGGCGTCGGGATCACGCCGGCATCGGGGACGTCGTCAGGGCGTGGCTTCCCGCCAGCGCATGGCATCATGACTTCCCGTGGACCCCAACACGTGCCGTGGCCGCCTGTGAGGAGCTGGCGGCCATCAACGGGAATCCCACCCGTTCTTGGACGAGTATCCAGTTCCAGTGTTAGGCGTCAACGAGTGATCCTGACTCAAAGGACGGCTCGGCGTGGGGAACGGCGAGGCCGTGCGAGGGATTTTGCCGCTGCAAGGGCGCACGGCTCGACCCCTCCCCAACGGCAGGGCTCAAGCCGAACGAAACCGCCGGGCATTCGCGGTTCGCCGTCGCCGGATTCTCAACCCATCGAAATCCGATAGGATCCCCGGCTCTCAGCGAGGCCGACAAGGCTGGTCCGTGGCCAAGCTGCGCGATTACTTGGAGGGTGCGCGATGCCGGTGATTGCCAAGACCGTCGGTCTCCTGATGATCTCGAACGTGTTCATGACCTTCGCGTGGTACGCGCATCTGAAGGAGCTGAGCCACAAGCCGTGGATCATCGCGGCGCTGGTGAGCTGGGGCGTGGCGCTGTTGGAATACCTGTTTCAAGTCCCGGCCAACCGCATCGGGCACACGGTGATGAACGTCGGGCAGCTCAAGATTCTGCAGGAGATCATCACGCTGAGCGTGTTCGTTCCGTTCTCGCTGTTCTACCTGAAGGAGCCGCTCAAGCTGGACTATGTTTACGCGGGGCTGTGCCTGTGCGGCGCGGTGTTTTTTGTGTTCCGCGGCAAGATGGGGATGGCGTAGCGGCCCGGGGCGGAACTCCGAATTGAGCATTGAGACCGTCACCGCCGCGCAGGCGGGGGGTCTTGGGCGCACGGCAAGTCCGCTGGAGTCCCGTCTTCGAAGGGAGGACAGGCTTCGGGGTAGTTCGTCGCTCCGCGACGCACGCTCGCCACGGAGTGGCGAACTACCCGGCTCGCTCCGACACGACACTGGATTCCCGCCTGCGCGGGAATGACAAGCGTCGCCTTGCGCCAAAGGCTGCTATCACCGACCGGGCGCGAGCTCTTGTGACGCCGCAGGCTGCATTCGCAGCGCCTCGATCCAATAGACGTCGGCCACGTCCTTCGTGACGAACTCATAGGTGACTTCGTCAAAGCGATTCAGGGCCGAGTCCTCGGTGAGGAACGCGCCGCCGCCGGGGAGGCTCAGGTCGTCTCGATAGCCCACCAGCAGGCGGCTGTGCCCTGAGCCGGCGGCCACGGGGTATCCGAGCGCGAGCACGCGCTTGATCTCGGCGAATTGCTCCGGGCTGACGCCGAAGCGATCCGGGGTCCAGGGGACGATCCAGTGGACGAGGATCGCGCCGCGAGATTGCTCACGGATCAAAGTGGCTTCAGCGGCGGCCGCGGCGGAAGGGGCGCTATTGGGATCGAAGGCGGCGGCGTAGGGCATGTTGGACTCAGCGCAGATGCCGTGCCGCTCGAAACCGGCGAGGGCGTTGTGAAAGAAATTGCCGTCGGAGGGTTGCCCGCTCGCCTGTCCCGCGGCCCAGTTGAGGTATTCGGGGCTGAGCCGCAGCGCCTGCCCGCGACGCACGGCCAGGGCGAACTCGATGGCTGAGCATGTCGTGAAGATGGAGCACGTGCCTCGCGCCCCCTGCGGTCGCGGCGACAGCTCGAGCGCCAGCAACCACGGGCGGAGATCGACGCTTGCGGGCAGTGAAGGCTGAGGAGGCGCGCTGATCGGCGACGGGTGAGCCGTGGCCGACGACGGCTGAGCCGTGGCCGACGACGCCGGCGGGTCCGTGGCAGGCGACTCGGGGGAAGCCGTTGCTGCGCCGGGTGCGGCGGGCCCAGCGTACGAGTGCGGGCTGCGGATCGATGGTGCCGACGAAGCGTGCTCGACCGATTCGCTGCGCGGAGGCGTGTGACAGGCGGGCGTGAACATGGTGAGCATGATGATCCGGAGCAGCTCTGACCGAAGAGTCGATTGTGGACGCCTTACACGCGTGCCGTGCGCGTGAGATCCGAACAGGTTAATGAGCTGCGGATGGAACTCCCGCGCGATCTCGTCGCAATACATTCGAATGTCCTTTCATGGTCGAGTCAAACCTCACTTTTTCGTAGCTGCTGCAGTTCGGTCAGCCGAGACGCATTCAGTCGCGCTCAGACTTAGGATCCGCTGGTTTGCTCCGACGCGGTAAGGTTTGAGCAAGGAGTTCCTCCACCAGCGAATTGAGTGTGGCGGTTGGTGTGGCGCGAATGCACCGAGAGCTAAATAGCTCCTCCCAATATGTAAACCGGTCTATGCTGCCCTTGTTTGCAGGTACGCGTCGCGTTCCACCTCGAACGGTCGTCGGTGTTCGAGCCAGTCGAACACGAGATCGAGCAGTTCCGCCATGGATTGGCACGTA
>CAZGJA010000020.1:0-17307 GCA_964526695.1 uncultured Phycisphaeraceae bacterium | reverse complement strand
GCGGGGGGGCGCGGGCGCCCCCCCCCACCCCCCGCCCCCAACCCCCACCCCCCCCCCCCCCCGGGTGGGGCGGGGGGCGGGTCTTCCCCTCGCAGTTCACCCGCAGAAGCAAGATATTTGTTTCAAGCCATGCCTTCGAGCAAGCCCGCTGCAATCGTGCAGTGCCTCGCAAATATCACAGCATTCAATCTTGGGGGGCGGGCGTCCTCGCCCGCCTTCCCCTCCGTTGCGAATACGTTGCAGCTTCAAGGAGGCGGTGCACTAGCGCGAATCCAGCCCGTCACCGCCCCTACATCAGCTCATGCGCCTTCAGCAGCTTTTCAATCTCCCCGCGAGACTTCGCATCCAGCGGACACAGCGGCAGTCGAAACTCCTCCGCCAGCAGTCCGCACAGCGCCATGGCCGTCTTGATCGGCAGCGGATTCGGCCCGAACTTGCCGATCCCGTCCGCCAGGTCCGACAGCTTGCGGTGCAGCTTCAGCGCCACCGCACCGTCGCCCTTCAGCCCCGCCTCCACGAGGTCCTTCATCCATCGCGGCGTCAGGTTGCTGATGACGCTGATCACGCCCTTTGCGCCCAGCGCCATCAGCGGCCAGGTCAGCGAATCATCGCCGCTGAGCACGACGATGTCGCACAGGCCCGCCAGCTCGTCCACGCCCGCGGTCGTCCCGGTCGCGTGCTTCAGCGCGACAATGTTCGGACAAGCCTTGCGCAGCCGCGCGATCGTCTCGTTGGCGATCGACTGCCCCGTGCGAAACGGCACGTTGTACAGCACGACGGGGATATCGACCGATTCGGCCACGGCGGCAAAGTGGCGGTACAGCCCTTCCTGATTCGGCCGGTTGTAGTAGGGCACGACGCTGAGAATGGCGCTCGCGCCGGCCTGCCGCGCGTGTTTCGACAGCTTCACTGCCTTAGCCGTGGAGTTCGAGCCGGCGCCGGCCATGACCGGTCGGCGACTGCCCGACTGCTCGATCACGGCGTCGATCACGCGCTGCGTCTCGTCGTCGGTCAGCGTGGGCGACTCGCCCGTGGTCCCGCAGGGAACGAGCCAGTCGGTCCCGCCGTCGATCTGGCGATCCACCAGTTTCTTCAGACACGCGTAGTCCACCTCTCCGTTGCGAAAAGGCGTCACCATCGCGGTCATCGAACCCTGCATCGCCGCATGAACTTTCATGAATCTCGAACCGCCTCCCATCAGAACCCCTCACGCCAGTGAGGGGCCTTCTTCACGGCATCGTTGACATGCGCCGACTTCTAGCCGTCGCGCCTGGCCCACTGCTGCTACGCGATCAGCGCCTTCATCTCCCGCACGGCCTCGCGCATTCCCACGAACATCGCGCGCGAGACGATCGAGTGCCCGATGTTGAACTCCGACAACCCCGGCGTCGCGGCCAGCTCGCGGACGTTGCGGTACGTCAGCCCGTGCCCCGCATGGACCTCCAGCTTCAGCCGGTGCGCCGCTTCGATGCTCGATCGAATCTCGGCGAGCGCCGCTTCCCGCTCGGCCGGCGTTTTCGCGTGCGCGTATCGGCCCGTCCACAACTCGATCGCGTCGAACCCGCAATCCGCGCTGCCGCGAATCTGCTCGGCCAGCGGCTCGATGAACGCGCTGAGCACGATGCCGCACGCCTTCAATCGCCCGACCACCTCCGCCACGCGCTTCTGATGCCGCACGACGTCCAGCCCGCCCTCGGTCGTCAGTTCCTCGCGCCGCTCCGGCACCAGCGTACACTGATGCGGGCGCAGCTCCTCGGCGCTGCGCACGACCTCCTCGGCCACCGCCATTTCCATGTTCAGCTTCACCGCGACGGTCTGCCGCAGGAGCCTGGCGTCGCGGTCCTGAATGTGCCGGCGGTCCTCGCGCAGGTGGAAGGTGATGCCGTCAGCCCCGCCAAGTTCCGCCTCGACGGCGGCCCACACCGGGTCCGGCTCATCCGCCCGCCGCGCCTGCCGCACGGTGGCCACATGGTCGATGTTCACGCCGAGTTTCGGCATGAAACGCATTCTACTTCGCGGACATCGAATTGCGAATCGGGTGGCATGGCTCCGCGCGGCTAGTGTAGTGCCTCGTAAATATCACAGCGTTCAATTCTGGGGGGGGCGGGCGTCCTCGCCCGCCGGCGGGCCGGCAGGCCCAGTCTCCGCGCCGGCCAGACGGCGCTTCCGCCGCTCCTGCCACGCGTGGATCAGCATCGGTGAGACGCTCAGCAGAATCACGACAATCACGGCCTTTTCAAGGTTCTGCTGCACCCACGCGATACGGCCCAGAAAAAAGCCCAGCGACGTCATGCTCAAGACCCAGCCGATTCCGCCAAAGACGTTGTACGCGATGAAGTGGCGGTAGCTCATGTCCGCCGCGCCGGCCACCACGGGCGCGAACGTGCGCACCAGCGGCATGAACCGCGCGAGAATGATCGTCTTGCCGCCGTGCTTCTCATAAAAGGCGTGCGCGCGAAGGAGGTGGTCTCGGCGGAACAGCCGGCTCTGGGGGCGGTTGAAAATGGCCGGACCGGCCTTGTGCCCGATCCAATAGCCGACCGTGTCGCCCACGATGGCGGCGATCATCAGGACGACGTTGAGCCACACGATCGAGAATTGATGCTGCCCGACGATCTTCTCGCCGGCGGGACTCGCCATGAAGCCCGCGATGAAGAGCAGGCTGTCGCCGGGCAGGAAAAAGCCGATGAGCAGCCCCGTCTCCGCGAACACGATGGCAAACATGATCGGCAGCCCGCCCCAGCCGATGAGCTTCTGAAGCCCATCGGGCGTGGAGATCAAGTGCCAGAAATCTTTCAGAAACTCCATTCGCCCTCGCTGCTCAACTGTCCGCGAGGGCTGCTCAAGCTCCCGCGCTGGATTCTGTCGCACCCCCGGTGGGGCGAGGCATCCTACCGATGGGTGCCCGCAGCGACAAACGGAAGTCCGTCGAGCGGGGGCGACGGATCGACAGGCGATGCGGCGCGTCGGGCAAGAGGTGGACCCTCGCTGGCGCTACGGGTTCAGAACCCGTAGCGCAAGCGAGGGCGCTGCCACGTAGCTCTACAACCTCTCGCGCCGCCGACTTCGGCGACAGACCGAGAAACCGCGCCAGCAGTCGATCGCCCCATTCCGTCAGGTAGCTCTCCGGGTGGAACTGCACGCCCTCGATCGGCAGGGAGCGATGCCGCAGCCCCATCAACTCGCCTTGCTCGCTGCGTGCTGAAACGACGAACTCCGCCGGAACTGTCGCTTCATCGACGATGAGCGAATGGTATCGCGTGGCGCGGAACGGATTGGGCAATCCAACGTACACGCCCGCGCCGTCATGGTGGATCAGGCTCGTTTTGCCGTGCATCAGCCGCCCGGCGCGAACCACCCGCATCCCGAACGCTTCCGCGATGCACTGATGCCCGAGGCACACGCCGAGAATGGCCGCGCGACCCGCGAGCCGCCGCACCAGCTCGACGCTGATCCCGGCCTCCCGCGGCGTGCAGGGTCCGGGCGATAGAATCACATGCGACGGGCGCATTGCCTCGCACGCCTCAACGCTCAACTCGTCATGCCGCGCCACGCGCAAGTCCGTCCACCCCAGCGCCCCGACGGCCTGAACGAGGTTGAACGTGAACGAGTCGTAATTGTCGATGACTAACAACATGGCGAATGGCGAATGCTGAATGGTGAATGGCGAATGGTGAATAGTGAAAAAACAATATCAAAACACAATCAAGCCGATTCCAACACCGGCACAGGTTGAAAACCTGTGCTACAGTCACCGGTTGAAAACCGGTGCCACACCATGTCACCCAACTGGACGGGAAAACCAGTGTTCAAACTCATTCATCCTCAATCCTGAACAAGCGGAAAGCCCGTATTCAACTTTCGACACGATCAGCCTGTGGTGAAAGGCGAAACTCGTCATTCCCGCGCAGGCGGGAATCCAGTCCGTGGCTTGCGAGGAGGCAAGAATCCAGCGGTCTGGCAGGGCGGACTGGGCCCCCGCCTTCGCGGGGGTGACGGACCCAGCGCCCAGTATAGAGTGCTACCACGGCCGTCTGAACTTTCGCCATTCGCCATTCGCCATTCACCATTCCCTATTCAATCGCCTGCAACGTCACCGTCGCCTTCAGCACCTGCTCGCCGCGGCGATAGGTGATCTCGACTTTCTCGCCGATGGCATGAGGTTCGAGGGCGTTGAGCAGGTCGTTGCTGCCGGCCACCGTCCGCTCGCCGACGGCGATGATGATGTCGCCCGGCTCGTCGATGCGCGTGCCGTCGCGGCTGAGCTTCAGCCCTTTCAGGCCCGCGCGCTGAGCGCCACTGCCGGGCTGGATTTCGTTGAGCATGACGCCGGTGTAACCCAGCTTTTGCGCGATGCGGTCGGGCACGATCGTCGCGCCGATGCCCGAACGAATCACCCGCCCATGCTGAATGATCTGCGTCACCACGCGCACGACCGTGTCCACCGGAATGGCGAACCCGATGCCCGCGCTGCCGCCGGACGGGCTGGCGATCTGCGTGTTGACGCCGATCAGCCGCCCGGCGCTGTCCAGCAGCGGACCGCCGGAGTTCCCCGGATTGATGGCCGCGTCCGTCTGAATCACGTCCTCGATCATCCGCTCGTCCACGAGTGAGTCGATCTCCCGCCCCAGCGCGCTGACGATGCCCGTCGTGAGCGTGTGGTCGAGACCAAACGGGTTGCCGATGGCGAACACCTTCTGCCCGACCTGCAGATCCGCCGACGTGCCCACTGCGATGGCGCGGAGCGTGTCAGACCCCACGTCGTCGAGCTTGAGCACCGCCAGGTCCTTGTCGGGAGCGAAGCCCACGACCTTGGCCTCGTGCTCGCTCTGGTCCGCCAGCGTGACGACGACCGAATCCGCGCCGCGGATCACGTGGAGGTTGGTCACGATGTACCCGGCCGGGTCATATACAAAGCCCGAGCCGGCGCCCTGCGGGATCTTGAAAATGTCGCGCGTGAAGAAATCACGTCGCAGGCCGATGTTGCGAATGTATACCACGCTCGGCGCGGTGCGCTTGAAGATCTCGATCGTCGCCTTCTCATCTTCGGCGAGATCGCCTCGCGCCACGACGGGTCGCGCTTCATGCCGCGGATCCAGCGCCGCCGCGGGCCGCGTCGAGGATCGCTCATACGCCACCCAGACGATCAGCGCGGCGATCATCAGCATCATCAGCCGATTCGTCCGCCCGCCCGCCGCCATCGAAGGGCCGGCAGGCACCGACGCCCATGTTGTAGATTGCGGAGTATTCATGACGTTGAATTGAATGCCCGTCCGAGGCCGGATGTCAATCGACCGACAAATGGCGACGGTTGGCACAGCGCGACCCCGGCGCGGAACGACCGGAGTTCCTGGTGTACTACCTCTTGGAAACTGCAACGTATTCGGAACGGAGGGGGGCGGGCCTCTGGCCCGCCGGCGGGCGAGGACGCCCGCCCCCCAAGATTGAACGCTGTGTTATTTGCAAGGCACTACGCCAGCTACCGCGGATGCAACAGCCTCAGCCTTTCTTCCGGCTGCCCTTGGCCGCGCCGCGCTTCGTCGCCGACGGTTTCCTGGCCGCAGCTTTCTTGCCCGATGCCTTGCTGGCCTTCTTCGCGCCCGCCTTCGCCTTCGAGGTACGCCCTCGTGTCGATCCCTTGGTCTTCCCGGAACCGGCTTGTTCGCGGCCGCGCAGAGCCGTTTCGTACCCGTCGATGTAACCCTTCAGCTTGACGCCGGCGATGGTCCGCCCGATCAGTTCCAGCGGCAGGTCGTCCAGCCGCTTGAAGCGGATGCACGCCTTGCCCATGTCCAGCTTCTTGCCGGTTTTTGCCCACTCTTCTCGAAACCGCTGCGCACGTTGCTCGTCCCCATAGATGCACATGAGGTACAGCGCCATGTGGTTCTTCTGCGAGGCCAGGCCGGCGAACGGCAGGGGTTGTTTCGGGTCGCAGTGGTAGCCCTGTGGATACAGGCTGTGCGGCACGCAGTACCCGATCATGCCGTATTGCATGATTTCCGAGAACCCCTTGTCGAGGTTCTTCAGCACGACCTCGCGCACGGCCTGAATCGCGGTGCGACGGTCTTCGGGAAGCTCACTGAGGTACTCCACAACAGTGCCGGCTTTGCTGATCATGTGCTGGTCTCCGGTCTGAGTCTGGCGCCGCCGCCGCGCGCGCGGATGCGGCGAGGGCATTGTAGCGGCGCCAGCGGCGTTGCGAACTGCCCCGCAAGCGGTGGGGTTCTTGGAACGACGCGGACGGAAAAAGACAGGCCCAGCCCGGCGTATGCCGGACCGGGCCTGTCATGAATTCTCGCAAGCCTCGCCCGCTTACGGGCAGGTCGCGTCCTCGCTCAGCCCGCAGCTCGGGACCGTCACCGTGCCGGACACGCCCGGGCATTCCTTCACCACGACCTTGCCGCGTGCGTTGGCCGCCTTGAGCACGCACTGTCCGGACGAAGTGACGACGCCGTACGAGGCGTCCGGCGTGCCGCCCTTGACGATCGCCTTGACCAGGCAGCCGCAGCCCTTCGCGCGCACCTTGATCGTCAGCGTCTCGTTGCCATTGCAGGCGTCGCTGTCGCAACCGCCGCCGCTGACGGTGAAGAACTGATCCCCGCCGATGTTGCCGAAGTTGACATTGCGCGGCTCGCCGAGGTTGTCGCCGCCCCCGATCCCGCCGAGCACCTGGTTGGCGAGGAAGTCATGGCTGAGGCCGTTGACGAACGCGCAAACCTTGATGTCGCCCGTCGGGTTGCCCAGATCGGCGAAGGGAATGGCAATCTCGATCCCCGTCGTCACGCCGCTGCCGTCATCCAGCCCGTTGCCGCCGAGCACGCCGGCCGTGTTGCTGTTGTCGATGGTGACGAGGATGCCGTTGGGGTTGTTCCCGCCGAAGAGCGCGCCGTCCGTGACCGCGCCGCCTTGACCGAGGTACCGCCCTTCGCCGCCGCCGTCGGTCAGAATCTGCGCCCAGTTGGAGAACAGCCCATACGTGCCGCCGCCCACGTCGCCGCCGGCGACCGTCATGAAGAAGTCGGCCTCAAAGCCTGCGTCGAAGGTCAGCCCGTTTCCGCTGCCGTCGTCTCCCATGCGGTTGAGGTTGTTGAAGTCCACATCCGGGTTGTCGCCGCGGAGTTTGTTCTGCCCGCCGGGGACGCTGTCAATGAAGATGTCCATGTGGTTGTAATTGGACTCGAGGTTCCCCGCGATGTGCAGGTACAGCACGCCGTCCACGATCACGGCATAGCCCGCGTCCGCCTCCGAGCCGTTGCAGAAGTCCACCAGCCCCATGTTCGCGTCGCCGAACTGGGTCGAGGTGTTCTGCACCGCCAGCGCCGCGCCGTACTCGGCATCGGCCGTCCCGTCGATCGTCGGCGCCTGCCCAAAGGCCCACACGCCCATCAGGCCCACTGTCAGCACACTGATCCCGCTTCTCATGTCCTGCCTCCTTAGCAAAAACCCGGTACGAAAGAAGTGTTCCGCCTCCATCGCGAGCCACGCCGCGCAAGGGAATCCACGGACCGTTCATGCCGATGTCGTCGGCGGGCCGGCGATTCCCGTATCGAAGCGGTCGCGAGCAGCCGTCTGGACCGCTCCAGCGACTGGAAGCGACCATCCTAGCAGATTAGGGGACTCGAACTCAAACCATGCGGACCCGATGCTGGATCTCAGGGTGCGTGGCAAGATTGGCGGCCCTGAAGGGGCCGAGGGTTGTAGCCACGGGTGGAGCGACGACCGTCAGGTCGCAGCGCAACCCGTGGGGATGGTGCGCATCTGAACGCGACCCCGCGAGGGGTCGAGGAAATCGCGACGGCGGTCCAGTGGAAAGGCTCGTTTCCTCCGCCCCTCGCGGGGCGGCACCGCGCACAACTCAATCACACCACGGGTTCCGGTCGCTGCGGCGACCTGCACCCGTGGCTACATTCCGGCGCCCCTGCCGGGGCGAAAACCAGCCCGCCGAGCGTGTCCCGGACCCCGCATCTCAAGTCGTTCGATCCCGTACTCAAGGTTCACCGAAACTGCGAGGGTGGCACGGTCTGGCGTACTCGCCAGGCCGTGGCGCGCCTTGGGTGGCACGGCTCCGCAGCAGTGGACCCGTGTTGAGCCTTGGCTCTCCGCGCCGCGCCTCACAATTCCCGACCGGGCCTCTGACCCGACGGCCCTATAATCTTGCAGGCGCCGTGCAAGGCGGCGAGCATGAAGCCCGCGCCGAGCTTCCATGCGTGGCCTGGATGACCGGAGGACGATGAAAGCAAGATGATGCAACTGAGGCCACGTTGTGCTCACGTTCGATCCGCGCAGCGCGAAGCTCCGAGGTTCAGCGCGCCGCTGGCGAGCTTGCCGGTAATGCTCGCATTCCTCTGGTCGGTGCTTTTTGCCGCGGCTTTTTCGCCGGCGCAGGATACCCCTCCGCCGCCCGCGGAAGGCGCCGCCACCGTCGAGCCGCCCAAGGAAGCGCCGCCCCCGCCGACTTTCACTTCCGCGCGAGAGGCCTGGATCGAAGGCCAGTACGACCGAGCGAGGCAGGAGTATGCCGCGCTCCGCGATGCCGCGGCATCCGACGCCGACCGGCTCAAGGCCTCGATCGGCGTCAGCCGTGCGCTGGCGAGCGTGGGGAAGCACAAGGAAGCGCTCGACGAGCTGCGCGGCGCTTCGGCGATCGGCGAGGCTTCCGCCGACTGGCACCTCGCCCTCGCGCAGCTCTCGCGCGTCATCGGCGACTACGACGCGACCGCCGCCCATGCGCGCAAGGCGCTGGAGATGGACAAGACCCACACCGCCGCCCGGCTCCTCTCCGCGGACATCGCGGAGTATCTCGGCCGGCGCGACGAGGCGATCGAGGCGTATCAGTGGTTCGATCGCCAGCTCGTCGAGCGTCAGGATCTGCCGCACGACGCGGAATGGCTCACGGTCGTCGGCAAGGGCTTCTACCGTTTCAGCCTGCTGTCGCGGACCGACCTGTCACGCCGCACCAAGCACGCGCTGGTCGAACTGTTTCAGACGGCCTATCAGCGCGTGGACCGCTCGTACTGGCCCGCGCGCGTGGCGGCGGCGGACCTCCTGCGCTCCAAGTACAACAACGACGAGACGGACGGGTCCGTCGGGGATTACCTCGCCGCGCTGAAGATCAATCCGCAACTGCCGGAGGCGTTCGTCGGCATCGGCGAGGCAGCGCTGGAGAACTGGCAATTCGAGGAGGTGGAGCGCCGCGCGAAACAGGCGCTCGAGGTCAACCCGCTGTTCCCACCGGCCTACCACCTGCTGGCGCGATGCCGCATTCAGGAGCGCCGCTACGACGACGCCATCGCGCTGGCGGATAAGGCGCTCGAGACGAACGCATCCGACCTCACCGCGCTGTCGCTTCAGGCCGCCGCGCTGGCGTCCAAGCTGGATTCCGCCGCGCTGGCGGCCACCCTCTCGCGCGTCGAGAAGATCAACCCGCGCTGCGCCGAGTTGTACCGCACGCTGGGCGACGCCATGTCCGCGCTGCGCGACTACGACGAATCCGAGCGCTACTACCTCAAGGCCATTGACTTCGAGCCGTGCGATCCCAACCCGCGCACGGAGCTGGGCATGATGTACATGCAGTGGGGGCTGGAGGACAAGGCGCGGGCGGCGCTGGACGCCGCATGGGAGCTGGACACCTTCAACCAGCGGACGTTCAACACGCTCGAGCTTCTCGACTCGCTGCAGAAGTTCACGCGCCACGAGACGCCGCACTTCATCATCCGCTACGAGGAGAGCACGGAATCCGGGCTTGGCGCGTACCTCGGCGAGTACCTGGAGCGCATCTACCCGGAGGTCTGCGGCGACTATGGCGTGGAGCTGCACGACAAGACGGTAATCGAGGTCTTCCCCACGGCGCAGGCCTTCGCCGTGCGCATCACCGGCAAGCCGTGGATATTCACCGTCGGCGCCTGCACGGGTCGCGTCATCGCCCTCTCGGCGCCGCGCGCGGACGTGAAACTCTCCGGCCCGTACGACATTGCCGCCGTGCTCAAGCACGAGTTCACGCACACCGTCACGCTCGCCGCGACCGACAACCGCATTCCGCATTGGATGACCGAGGGGCTGGCCGTGCATCAGGAGGACAGCCCGCGCAGCTTCGACTGGTGTCAGCTTCTGGCCGACGCGATGCGGCGCGACCGCCTCTTCACGCTGGAGTCCGTCAACTGGGGGTTCATCCGCCCGCGGCATCCCAACGACCGCCAGCTCGCTTACGCGCAGAGCGAATGGATGTGCGAATATATCATCGAGCGATTCGGCTACGACGTGATCAACCGGATGCTGACGCAGTTCAAGGACGGTCGCACGCAGGCGCAGGTCTTCCGCGATCTTCTGAGCATTGAGACGACGGCCTTCGACAAGGACTTCCTTGCTTGGTCGCGCAAGCAGGCGGAGAGCTGGGGATTGGACCTCTCGCCGGTCGAAGATCTGACGAAGCTGCGGGCGCTGGCGCTCCTGCCTTCAGAGGACGGCGCGGCGCTAGGGCGCCTGGCGAAGGCGGAGCTTGCGGACGGCAACGTCGAGCCGGCGATCGAGGCCGCGCGCAAGGCCCTGGAGAAGAACTCGGATGATGTGAACGCGCTGGAAACGCTCGGCGCGATCATGGCTGAGTTCGCCGGCCAAAGCCAATCACCCGCCAAGATCAAGGAATACGACGACGAGGCGCATCCTTCACTGCAGCGACTCGCGGAGTTGAAGCCGGAAAACTGGGTCGCCCAGAAGTACCTCGGAAAAATCTCGCTGCGGCGCGGGCAGTTCGATCTCGCCGAGAAGCACTTCAAGAACCTTCAGCGTCTTTGTCCGCTGGAGCCGTCAAGCTACGCGGGGCTGGCCGCGGTCTATCTCAACGCCGACAACGATGACGCGGCGCTCGCCCAGCTCCTCGAACTCTCACAGGGCAGCGACGGCAACGCCGACGTGGCCGCGCAGATCGCCCGCATCTACCGCCGCAAGCAGCAGCTCGCCGACGCGCAGCATTGGTATCGCCGCGCCATCTTCATGAACCTGTTTTCGCCCAAGCTGCACGCCGAGCTGGCCGAGCTGCATCAACTTCGAGGCCAGGACCCCGAGGCGCTGGCGGAGTTCGAGATGCTCACGCGCCTCCAGCCGGACGACGCGGGACACTGGACCCGGGCGGCGCTGACGGCACGCAAGCTGGGGAAGGACGATCAGTCGTTGCGTTACGCCCGCGAGGCCGTCCAGCGTGATCCAAACTCCGCCGCCGCATCTTTGTTAAATAAGTAAAAAGCCATTGACGCGCGAATCTGGCGGAGATAGGCTCACCCCTCATAGCGATAAATGAGCGAGAGTTGACCTTCGACCGTCGGCTCTCCATTTTCGCCTTTTGGAGGGGAGGAGACACCCGGAGGCGCGCCGTCACACGGCTGCGACTCCGGGTGTCCTGTTTTTACCTCGCGGACCTTCAGGGAGGCTGACTGCCGTTAACCTTTTATTGACAAGAAGGTTAGTGTTCTATGCGCCGATACCGTCATCTCCCCCGGCCAGCCTCTCAAGCGTCTTGACTAGGGTTTGCGTCCCATCCGCTCCCTCCCCCGAAGCCTGATTCGCCACGAGAAGCTGGTGAACAAGCGAAGTCCCAGGCAGCGGAATCTGCTGCTCGAACGCCTCACCTAGCGTGATCCGCAGGTCTTTCTGCTGCAGGTCCACCATGAACATGGGCTTGAAGTCGCGCGCGAGCATGCGCGGGCCCAGGTTGTTCACCGCCCAGGACCCGGCCGCGCCGCCGGACACCGCGTCGAGCATCACCTTGGGATCCAGCCCGACCTTGCGGGCGAAGACCACGGCCTCGCTGACGGCCAGCAGGTTCAGCGCGACGATGATTTGGTTGCAGAGCTTCGTGAGCTGCCCGGATCCAAGCGGTCCGCAGTGGACGATCCGTTTGCCCAGGATTTCCAGAACAGGGCGCGCGCGATCGAGGTCCGCCGCTTCCCCGCCCGCCATGATCGCCAGCGTGCCCTGCTCCGCGCCCGTCTTTCCGCCGGAGACCGGAGAATCAAGATAGGCCGCGCCGCGCTCGCGCAGAGCGGCGGCGACTCTTCGCTCCGTCTCGGGCGAGACGGTGGACATGTCGATGCACAGCGCCCCACGTCGAACGCCGTGGATGACCCCCTGCTCGCCGAGGTACACGGCTTCCACGTCCGGCGAGTCGCTGACGACGGAGATGACGAAGTCGCATCGTTTTGCCAGCTCCGCGGGCGTCGCGCAGAACACGGCGCCTTCCGCCACGAGCCGATCCGCGCGCGCCCGCGTCCGGTTGTACACCGCGACCGCGCGACCCGCCTTGAGCAGATTCCGCGCCATCGGCTCACCCATGATGCCCGTGCCGATGACCCCGATGAATGCCTTGTCCATGCCAAGCCTCCTCGCGATAGCAAAGTAGAGCGCTTCCCCGGATGGGTAAATGGCGAGCAAGTGAGGTGGCGAGTCCGTGGAGTCGCATGCAGGAGAATGATCAGCGCCAGCCTGGGTGGCACGGTCTGGCGTACTCGCCAGGCCGTGGCGGCTGGGTGGCATGGCTTCACGCGCAGCGGGTAGCCATGCCGGGCAGCACCCAGGCAATCACATGCTCACGCCGAGTACGGCGAGAGCATGCCACCCGGCACCTGAGGAATCACATGCTCACGCCGAGTACGGCGAGAGCATGCCACCCGGCCGCGGCGTGGCCGTCTCAGGCGTCTGCATGTGCTGCCATCGCTTCTCCGCGAAGCGCCGCGAAAACGTCGAAGAGCATCGCCTCCACGACGAGCTGAGTGTTGGCGTTCATGTCCAGGTGGGATTCCGCGCGATGCAGGCGGTCGAGGGCCGCACAGAGCGATTCACGGTCCCAGCGGCTTGCGCAGTTTTGGAGCGCGGGGCGGGCCTGTTGGTTGAGGATGACGTCCGCGCCACGGCCCAGGCGCAGAGCGTCGGCGAAGCAGGCGGCGCTGAGGGCTATGAGTTTCTTGAGGCCCATGCGTTGACCTTCGGAATCGGACAATTCCTCGTCGCGCTTCTTGCAATGCGACCCGAGCGAGCTTGCAGTCTTGACCCACAAGTCTGGATCGAGGATCGTCGTGTCCGCCGGCGCGCCGAGCCAGCCGCGCAGGAACGCCTCGTTCACCTCATAGATGCCGTCTTCCAATAGTTCCAATGCAAGCCCCAGGCTTCCCGCCGCAAAGGCCGCCGCCCATGCGAGCTGGTGCGGCGGTTTGTCAGCGCAGCGCATCGACAGTTGCCGCTGAACAAACGCCGCAGGCAGCGCGTCGAACGCCACAATGGCGGAGCGGGAGAGCGTGGTGGACAGCAGGTCGTGCGGCGACGGCGCAATGAGAATGATGAATGTGTCGTCCGGTGGCTCCTCCAGCGTTTTCAGCAGCGCATTCTCCGCGCCGGCGCTGAAGCGGTCGGCGTCGCGGATGATGAACACCTTCGCCCGCCCGCGCATCGGCTTGCGACCGGCCTCGGCGATGATGAACTGCCGCACGACTTCGACGCTGAGCTTGGTGGCCTTGAGCTTGCGGACCTCCGGCTCGTTGTGAAAGCGGTTGAGGAAGCGATGGACGACGTGCAGGTCCGGGTGCGTGTCCACTTCGCAGAGGTGACAATCCGGGCAGGCGCCACAGGCGCGAAGCTCGTGGGGCGATTGCACATGCTCCCGCCCATCGGCCGCGACCTCGACCCACTGCGCGGCGGGGCACAGCAGCGCCGCGGCAAGCTGTCGCGCGGCCAGCTCCCGCCCGACGCCCTCCGGTCCGTGGAACACAAAAGCGTGGGCGAGGCGGCTGGATCGCAGCGCCCGCTGAATCTGCCCCATCGCGCGAGGCTGATGAAGGACGTTAACCGGCGGCATGGCGAGTCAAGACCTCCAGAATCCGCTCATGCACGGCGCGCGGCTCGGACGCCGCGTCCACGCGGACGACGCGGGCCGGATAATAATTGGGCAGCGCGAGGAAGTTCTCGCGCACCTGCCGGTGATACTCCGGCGAGCGCGACTCCATCGCGTCGTGCACCGCGTCGGAGAACAGCGCCGACTGACCGGCCTCGCGATACGACGGCTTCAGCCGGCCCGCCGGGCGACCGATTCGCGCGAAGGCCACGTCCGTGTCCACGTCGAGAATGACGGTCATCCACGGCCAGAGGTTGCCGACCGCGTGCCATGCGAGGTCGAGCACCTTGTGCGGATCGAAGCCCGCGGCCCCCTGATAGGCGCAGGTCGAGCTGACGAAGCGGTCGCAGAGGACAACCTTGCCCGCTTCGAGCGCGGGGCGGATGACTTCGCCGACGAGCTGCGCCCGCGAGGCCATAAAGAGCAGCGTCTCGCAGCGGACGTCCATGCGGTCGAGGTCGTAGTCGAGGAGTACGGAGCGGATGCGGTCGCCGATTTCCGTGCCGCCGGGGTCGCGGCAGCAGACCACGTCCAGCCCCTCCTGCGTCAGGCGCTGGGCGAGGAGATGCTGCTGCGTGGACTTGCCGCAGCCGTCCGGTCCGTCGAGGACGATGAAGCGGCCGGCCAGAGCAGTGAGGCTCGAATCGCGTCGGGTCATGTTGCGGGTTCCGGCCTGAGCGCGGAGACGGAGGAAACCTGAAGCTCAGTTCGCCGCCGACGGCTTTCGTCGAACACCTCCGCGGCGTTGTAGCTGGAGCGGACGAACGGGCCGCTGGCGACGCTGATGAAGCCCAGCTCGCGGGCGAACTCGCCCAACTCCGTGAACTCCTGCGGCGGGTAGTAGCGGGACACGGGCGCGTGGCCCGTGCGCGTCGGCTGGAGATACTGCCCGACGGTGAGCACGTCGCAGCCCACGTCGCGCAGGTCGCGCATCGCCTGCCGAAGCTCATCGTGCGTCTCGCCGAGGCCGACCATCACACCGGACTTGGTGAGGATGTGCGGCGCGAGGTCGCGCGCGACGCGGAGCACGTCGAGCGAGCGGCGGTAGCCTCCCTGGCGGCGATAGACGGGTTGCAATCGTTCGACCATTTCGAGGTTGTGGTTGTACAGCTCCGGCTCGGCGTCGCAGAGCGTCTGGATGCAGTCGCGCCGCGCGTGAAAATCCGCGGGCAGGACTTCCACCGTGGTGGACGGGCAGGCCGCGTGGATCGCGCGCACGCAGCGCGCGAAGTGCCCGGCGCCTTCATCTTTCAGGTCGTCGCGAGCCACGGCGGTGATGACCACGTGCCGCAGGCGCAGATTCGCCACGGCTTCCGCGAGGCGGTCCGGCTCGTCGTGCTGCGGCGGGTCGGGCTTGGCCGTTTCGACCGCGCAGTAGTGGCAGCGACGTGTGCACTTGTCGCCGAGGATCATGAACGTGGCGTGGCGTTTCGACCAGCACTCGGTGAGGTTCGGGCAGCGCGCCTCCTCGCAGACGGTGGCGACTCCGCTGCGGGCGACGACGCCGCGCGTGTGCGAGAAGTCGCCCGTCGGCAGCGGGCGCTTGAGCCACTCCGGCAGGCGACGCGTGCCACTTGTGCCGGTCGAGTTGGGCGAGTTGATCGAGTTAGCGATGACCGTCAGTTGCATGGTGTTTCAGGTTGTGTCGCTGTCCGGCTTGTCATGTCGCGTTGGTCGGCTCGTTGTGGCCTCATGTTCCCAGGCGAGCGTTTGCCTGGCTTCGAGGCTTGCGCGCCTTGCCGGCTTGCCAGCCTTTCAGAACCCCGCACGCAAGTGCGGGGTCTATTCTAGCGGAGAGGTCCGCGCACGCTAACCACGCGGGACGGGTCGGCGCCTGGGGGCAGCGGTGCGTGGCAGCGGCCCCGTGAAGCGTTGAATCGAGCGTCGGTTCGGCATCGGCCATGGCCTGGCGAGTACGCCAGACCGTGCCACCCGGCCCAGCGCGCCAGACCGTGCAGCCCGGCCGCGCGACCCAGACCGTGCAGGCCGTCAGGGAGTCTGCATTCTGCGATCCTGCTTGGGTGCACATGACCCGCTTGTGGCCGCAGTGAGATCGCAAGAAGATGATTTCAGGGTTGCTGCATGTCTTCTCTTGATGACGGTTCAACGTCGCGCAGGCGCGAGCGGATGGCGTTGCTCGTGTTCCTGCTGCTTTCGCTTCCGTTCGGCACGCTGTGCCACGAGTTGATCGGCCACGGCGTGACGGGCGTCATGTGCGGCGGGCGGATTGCCTACGTGGAGGTGCTGGGCGTTTCGCTCTGGCCGCGGCTGGGCTTCGCCGGCTGGAGCGGCATGTACGGGCTGGCCGATGTGGACGGCGATGTGAGTGCCACGGGTCAGCATCTCATCAGCCTCGGCGGCTCGATGAGCACCTGGCTGGTCTCTGTCGCGGCCGTCGCACTGCTGTGGCTGCGCCCCCGGCGAGGCGTGGTCCGTGCGGGTTTGATCTGCCTTTCGCTGTGGTGGATCGACCTGTTCACCTACACCCTGCCCACCTGGGGGCTGCGGCGTTCGATCCTGTGGGGCGGGCAATTCAGCGAGCCGTGCGAGGCCGCGGTTGCGCTTGGCGTTCCGCGGCATGTCTATCAGGGGTTCGTGCTGGTGGGTTGCGTGCTGCTGACGACGGCGCTGGTTTTCAGCCTGAATCGAGGAAAGCCCGACCGCGGCTCGGTGTCGTTGCCGCCGACCGACGCATGCACGTCATGAGGCGACCGTACCCAGCGGCGCGCAATGGCGGATTCGGAGTAGTCCGTCGCCCCGCGACGAGAAGGGTAGTTCGTCGCTCCGCGACGAGACGGAGTTCCCGCCAGCGTGAGCGTGACTGAATGGAATCTCACCTGCGCGGGAAGGGCGGGCATCGACTCTCGCCTCGGCTCGCATCGCCCAAGCATCGAAGACGCATGAAAACGTCAATGCGACACGAGCGCCCGGCGCGAACGCGAACGTCAGCAAGCGGCAGGCGCGCTACGGGACATCAGGAGGCCGCGGCTTCGCCGGCCTTCTGCTTCTTGTTGCGCTTCTTGGCGGCCAGCTCCTGGCGCGTCTTGGAGGCCGTCGCCCAGAGCTTGTAGGCCTCCTCCCGCTTGCCCTTCTTATACTCCGCGCCCGCCATGACGAGCTGTCGCTTCAACGCTTTATTGGCTCTCGGCACCCGATGGCTCCTGCTGCTGTGTGATCCGCCCACGCGAGCGGCCCGCGCCGCGTCCGCGTCAACGTGAATTCGAGCCGGGCAGCATACCGAAACGGGCGTCGCCCGTCCAGCAGACGGAGTTTCGGCGCAGGAAGCCGGTGTGCGTGACAAGATTGGCGGCCCTGAAGGGGCCGAGGGTTGTAGCCACGGGTGGAGCGACGACCGTCAGGTCGCAGCGCAACCCGTGGGGATGGTGCGCATCCAATTGCGACCCCGCGAGGGGTCGAGGAAATCGCGACGG
>CAZGJA010000019.1:0-67713 GCA_964526695.1 uncultured Phycisphaeraceae bacterium | reverse complement strand
GGCGGGCGTCCTCGCCCGCCGGCGGTTTTTGGGGAGGGCGGGCGTCCTCGCCCGCCGGCGTTTTTTGGGGGGGCGGGCGTCCTCGCCCGCCGGCGGTTTTTGGGGGGGGGCGGGCGTCCTCGCCCGCCGGGGTTTTTTGGGGAGGGCGGGCGTCCTCGCCCGCCGGCGGTTTTTTGGGGGGGGGGGGCGGGCGTCCTCGCCCGCCGGCGGGCCAGAGGCCCGCCCCCCCTCCCTTTCGAATGCGGTGCAGTGCCAAAGAGGCGGTACACTAGCCCCTCCCCCTGCGGCGACCTCCCGCGCCCGGACGGCGCCATCCCTGCCGCACGACCTCCAATTCTGCCGCCCGCGCGCCGACTAGCGCGCGCCGTCGGCGGTGTCACCCAAGGAACCTCCGCCGCGCCCGTTCCGCGCGCATCGGACAAGACCGCAACGCGACAACACCATTGAAGCCGTCGCACAAAAGAAATCGAACACGACCCCGGATTATGCAAACGCCCGGTGGCTTGGTTGTTGCAGAAAAATGCGCGCCCCGAGACCGACGATTCAGCGGATTCCCGGGAGAAAACCGCAAATGCGCCCGCCGAGCGCGCGCAAAAAAGAATTCTTTTTCTGACGAAACAAAGCCATTTCGTGCGATCGCACGAAATGGAATATCCAGTCGCGAAGGGAAACCGAACCGCTGCGGGCTACCCCAGCGCCTCCGCGAACACCTTCTGCGCCGCGGCCACGCCCGCGCCGATGGCCGTGTTGTGCCCGTTCTTCTTCAGCGCCAGCTCCAGCGCCGCGATGCCGCCGAGCGTGTCGAAAATGTCCATGTACCCCATGTGCGTGATCCGCACGATTTTGCCTTCGAGTTCGCCCTGGCCCCCGGCCCACTGCTGGCCGAAGTCGCCGCGCAGCGTCTTGCGCAGCTTCGCCTCGTCCACGCCCTGCGGAACCCAGATGCCGGTGACGGAGTCCGTCGGATCCTTCGCGTATGTTTTCAGTCCCAGCGCCGCGACGGCCGCTCGCGTCGCGCGGGCGAACAGCGCGGTCTCCTTCCAGATGCTCTCCAGCCCGCGCTCCTTGATCTTGCGCAGGTTGTGCAGCGCGCCGAGCACCAGCATGTTGGCCGGTGTGTACGGCACGTCGTTTTTCTCCAGCGACTTGCGATACGCCTTCAGATCGTTGTACAGCGTCGGCGTCTTGCCGGAGTCGATGCGCTGCCACGCGCGATCGTTCACCGCGAGGAACCCCAGACCCGGCGGCAGCATGAGCGCCTTCTGCGAGCCGGTGATGTACACGTCCACGCCCCACTCATCCATCTTCACCGGAATCGCGCCGACCGCCGTGATGCCGTCCACGATCAGGATCGCGTTGTGCGCCCGCGTGACCTTCGCCACCGCGGCCACGTCCGTCAGCGCGGTCGTCGAGGTCTCGCTGTGCACGAGGATGACGGTGTCGAGCTTCGGGTCGGCCTTGAGCTGCGCTTCGATGTCGGACGCCTTGGTTCCGGTGCCCCATTCGACGTTCATCGTCGTGTGCGGGATGCTGAAGTTGGCGCAGACCTTGGCCCAGCGCTCGGCGAACTTGCCGTTGAGCGGGACGAGCGCCTTGTGCCCCGGCGGGCAGCACCCGACGATCGCCGCTTCCGCCGCCGCCGTCCCGCTGTCGGTGATGGTGACGCACGTGCCGCTGGTCTGGAAGACGTACTGCAGCAGCGTGCCCAGCTCCTTGAACGACTCGCGGAACGCGGCCGTGCGGTGGTGGTCGATGGGGCGGGCCATCTCCAGCATGGTGTCCTCGGGAATCATGACGGGGCCAGGCGTGAACAACCGGATCTTCTTCATGGATATCGAGCCTTTCCTGCAAAAAGCGTCGCGGAAAACCTTGATTTCGAGGCCGAGATTATACGAATGGCCGCCAGCGCCGCAAAACGGTCCACCCCGAACATCGCGCAACGGGGATGACGAACGTCAGACCGGTCGGACGCGCGAACCCTCCCCGCGCCGCTCGACCGGGCCAGCCCCGGGAGAAACACGGGACACGTTCCGTGCCAAGATGTGCCGTTCAAATGGGCGGAAGCAGCGCAGCGAAGGCGTAGCAGGGGAAAAGCCGCTGCGAAACGACTTTCCGCAAGAGGTTGGTGTGCATCGCGTTGGATTACTCGGGCATCAGATTGACGCGATAGGCAAGCGTGCCGCCGCAGGCGACTCGCCCCTCCTACCGCCCCAGCACCAACTCGCGCCGGCGCTGGCAAAGGTGTTCCTTCAGCCGGTCCATGACCGACGTGTGCATCTGCGAGACGCGGCTTTCGGAGAGGTCCAGCGCCGAGCCGATCTCCTTCATCGTCAGATCCTCGTAGTAGTAGAGGAGGATGACCAGGCGCTCCGCCCGGTTCAGCCCGCGCGTCACCACCTGCTTGATGTCTTCCTTGAGCATCTCGTGCACGGGGTCCACGCCGTTGCGGTCGGGGAGGATGTCCAGCCCGTCCAGCTCGCGCGCGGAGTTGGACTCCACCGTGCTGCGCGAGAGCGAGTTGACCGCGATCGTCGTCGCGTCGCGCAGCACCCGGCGGAACTCCTCGTCCGTCAGGTTCAGCCGCCGCGCCAGCTCCCCGTGCGAGGGCATCCGCCCCAGCTCCGACTCGAGCTGCCGCGAGGCCGCGTCCACGCGGTGCGCGCGGCTGCGCGCCAGGCGCGGAACCCAGTCCATGCTGCGCAGCTCGTCAAGAATGGCGCCGCGGATGCGCGGGGCGCAGTACGTCTCGAACTTGATGCCGCGGCGCGGATCATACGCGTCGATGGCGCCCATCAGCCCGAACGTGCCCGCCGAGATGAGATCGTCGATATCCACCTCGTTGGGCATGCGCACCCAGATGCGCTCGGCGTTGATCCGCACCACGTGCAGATACTTCTCGACCAGCCGATTGCGCACCTCGCGGCGGCCCGTGCGCTTCAGCTCGGTCCACAACCCTCGGACGTCGTCTTCCACTTCAACGACCGGCATGTCGTCTCCTCCTTGAGTGGTCCTGCCACCATCGCGCTGATCGGCCCCCTTCGAGCGGCCTGTCGTGCCGGAGGTTGCCCGGCGCGTTTCGGCCCCCGCGTCCGATGCGCGTTCGACCCTGAATCCGGCCCAGCATCCGGCCCAAAGTCCGGCTCAGCATCCGGTCCCATCCGATCCCGCATCCGGCCCGCGGGTGCGGCGGCGTCACGCTTTGCGCGGCGCCTTGGCCTTCTCGGCGGGTGGGATCTCCGAAACCTGCGGTGGCGGATGGGTCGCGGCGGCGGCGAGCTTGCGGCGCGTCTCCACGTGTTCGGCGATCACCAGCTCGACCGCGCCGCCCAGCAGGCGACCGATGGCGTAGAACACCACCATCCCCAGCAGCGCGCGCGTCAACGTGACCTCGATCGGGTTGCGAACCGCCAGACCGGCGAACGCCGCCACGGCGAACGCCAGGCATCCTAGCCCCGCGCTTAAGAAACGTGACACCATCCTGTCACCCCCGTGCGACGCAGGCGTGCCCGTTCGATACGGAGAGATGGAGGGGACCGACGACGCTCGGAACGCAATCGTTCCCGCGTCCTGCGACCGGCGATGCGCCGATCATTCGCCGCTCGCGCGGCGCCCGCCCAGCATCCCTGCGTCGTCGAAGCAACGGCATCCTCTGTCGCTCCTGGTTCCTCCGCCGCCGCAGGCTGTTTGACCGCGCCTACAGAAACAGCCCCACGACCTTGCGAAAGAACCCCGCGTCCCGGTGCCGCATGCACGGCCTGCGGAACAAATTCCCCGCCACGGCCTCGATGCACGCGCTCGCCGGACACCGCGGATACAGCGTCATGAAGGGCGACCGTCGCCTGACGGCGTCCTCCACGCGGGCATCTTGCAGGCAGTAGCCCGCGAATTCAATAGAAAAGTTCAAGAATTTTTTCGCCGCCGACTCGATGCGCTCAAACGTGCGCTGCGCCTCGTCCCGACCGGCGACCTTGTTCGGCAGCAACCAGCAGCGCGCCGACGCGCCGCGCCGCTGCAGTGCCTTCACCGTGACATACGCATCCGTCATCGCCGTCGGCTCCGGTGTCGTCACCACCACAATCTGGTCGGCGCACAGCGCAAAGCCCAACACGTTGTGCGAAAGACCGGCCCCGCAGTCGATCACCACCACGTCCGCAAGCTGCTCGAGCGTCTCCAGTTGATTCACCAGCACGGCGCGTTCCACCGGTGACAGCTCCGCGGCACGGTCCAGCCCGGAGGCGCCGGGAATCAGGCGAAAACCGCCGGGCACGGCCAGCATCACGTCCTCCAGCGCGCACGCCCCGCTGAGCACGTGCGAAAGGTTCAGCCGCGCCGACACGTTCAGCAGCAGGTCCGCGTTCGCCAGACCCAGGTCCGCGTCCACCAGCACGACCCGGAACCCGCGCGCCGCCAGCGCGACGGACAGGTTCACCGCCACGTTCGTCTTGCCCACGCCGCCCTTGCCGCTGGCGACGGCCAACGTCTGCGCGCGGTGTCTTCCCACAGGGGAAGTCGTGCGTAATCGAGAACTGAGCTTGAAAACGCCCATCACGTTGCACGGACCGCGCGCCGAGCCGGCGACCGTTCGCCCGTTCGGACGACCGCTCAACAGCTCCCGCCCTCGCCCTCGCGCCCTTCGGGCAACCTCGCGCGCCGCGCGCCGATGAACGCTCACCGGCGAACGAACGCACGCGGCCGATCTCCGGACGCGACAGGCTCGCCCACGATCATGCCCGCGAGGATCTGCGCCTCGCCGGCTTGTATGTCATCAGGGACGTTCGGCCCTGCGGTCACATAGGAGAGTGCGGCCCCGGCGGCGCGGAGGCAGTTGAGCACCACGCCGAATCCGATGGCCTCGTCGAGCTTCGTGAAAATCACGCGATTTACGCCCAGATCCCGATAACGATCGAGCGTTTCGTGCAGCACCGGCTCGTCGCAGCAGCCCGCCAGAACCAGGTGCACCTCGTCGGGAGTGACACGCGCAAGGCACTCCCGCAGCCTCCCCAGCCCCGCCGCGTCGCGCGCCGCGCAGCCCGGCGTGTCGATCAGCACGATGGCGCGGTCCTTCAACCGCCGCACGGACAGCGCAAGGTCCGCAGGCTCCGCGGCGACTTCCAGCGGAATGCCCAGCACGTCGGCGTAGGCGCGCAATTGATCGACCGCCCCGACCCGAACGGTGTCGAGCGTGATCAGCCCGACCGACAGCTTGCGGCGAATTACCAGGTCCGCGGCGAGCTTCGCAATCGTCGTGGTCTTGCCCACGCCGGTCGGTCCCACCAGCGCGACGCGCTTCGCCCGACCGGCGGGCCCGGGCTGCAATTCGCCGCAGGTCGGCAACATCGAGGCGACGAACTCGCGCAGCATGGCCCGCACGGCGACAGGATCCTGACATCCGTCGGCGCCGAGCGATCGACGAACGCGGTCCACGAGGTCTTTCGCCAGGTCTGATGCGACGCGCTGCCGTGCCAGTGCCAGAGCGCTGTCATACAGGGATTTCGGCTCAGGCGGGGAAAGCTCCGGAAAAACGTGGGGCGACAAAGGCCTCGCCCGCGCGGGGCGCGGGTCTGAGTTTGCGGTCGCGGGTCGGACCGCCGGGCTGATTAACGCTGCGTCGGACACGTTCGTTGTGGCTCCGTCCACACGCGAACCCTCCTCCCGACTCATGCGAATGCTACCGCGTTGCAGCTCGGCGGGCAAGTCCTCCATGCCTCGCGCGGCCGTGATTTCCACTAAGGTCTTAGCCTTAATCCCCGGCAGGCGCGACCGGTTCACCGTCCGCGTGCTCACGATCACGCCGCTCTCACCGAAGTGCTCGCGCACGCGCCGCAGTGCCTCGGCCATCGTCTCCGCCGTGAACGTCTTCAACGTCATGAACCCGCCTCACCCTCGATCGTCACCAGGCCATGCGATTCGATGGCCGCCCCCTGCACGATTTCGTTGTACGAGAGCACTGCCACCGCAGGCAGCACGTGCTCGATCCAGCGCCGCACGCCCGCGCGAATCTGCGGCGCACAAAGCAGGACAGGCGCCCGGCCCCGGCAGCTCGGCATCGCCTCCTCCACGCGCGAGCGCAGCGCGTCCACGATGCGCTGCTGAAGCTTCGGCGGGATCGACGGCGGCAGCCCTTTGTCGCTCCGCGAGAACGAAGGAACCAGCGATTCCTCCAGCACCGGATCCAGCGTGATGCAGTGAATCTTGCCGTCATCCGCCCGCTGCAGATGACACAGCGTCCGCGCCAGCGCGTGCCGCGCGTACTCGCCGAGAACTTCCACGTCTTTCGTGCGGTCCGCCACGTCGCTGACCGCTTCGAGAATCAGCTCCAAATCGCGGATCGGCACGCGCTCGCGCAGCAGCGACTGGAGCACGCGCTGAATCTCGCCGGCCTTGAGCACCTCCGGCACGACGTCTTCCACCAGCTTGGGCGACCGCTCCTTGAGCTTGTCCAGCAGGCGGTTGACCTCCTGCCGCGTCAGGATTTCGTCGGCGTGCGACTTGATCAGCTCCGAAACGTGGGTGATCAGCACGCTCGAGGCCTCGACCACGGTGTACCCGCGATGCTCCGCGTCGTGACGCAGCGCATTGTCCACCCACACTGCGGGCAGACCGAACGCCGGCTCGGTCGTCTCCACGCCGCGCATGCGCTCGGTCACCGTGCCCGCGTTGATCGCCAGCAGATGCCCGGGCAGAACTTCTCCCGTGGCGAGTTCCAGCCCTTTGAGCGTGACGCGATAGGTGTTGGGCGGCAGCTTGATGTCGTCGCGGATGCGGATCGGCGGGATGATGATGCCCAGCTCCTGCGCCATCTGTCGCCGCAGGTTGCTGATCCGATCCAGCAGGTCGCCGCCCTGCTTGCGATCGATCAGGCGGATCAGCCCATAGCCCACGTCCAGGCCCATGGGATCCGGCGCGAGGTGGTCCTCCACCTTTTCTGACTGCGGTTTCGTCTTGGTTGGCGCGGCCGCCGCCAGCGCGGCCTGCTTTCGCGCGCGCGCGACCAGCATGGCCAGTCCACCGCATGAAGCCGCCAGGAGGAACAGCGGGGCCTTGGGCAGCGGCGTGACCGCCAGCAGCAGGAGGAACCCGCCGGCCATCACCAGCGCGGTGGGCTGATCGCTGATCTGCCCGAGGATTTCGCGGCCGAGGTTTTTCTTGCTGGCGGAGCGGGTGACGATCATGGCGGCGGCGATGGAGACGATAAACGCCGGAATCTGCGAAACCAGTCCGTCGCCGATGGTCAGCACGGTGTAGGTGCGCAGCGTGTCCGCCAGCTCCATGTCGTGCTCGAGCCAGCCGATGAGCACCCCGCCGACGATGTTGATGAGCGTGATGATGATGCCCGCGACGGCGTCGCCGCGCACGAACTTGCTGGCGCCGTCCATCGCCCCGTAGAAATCCGCTTCCCGGGTGATCTCCGCTCGACGCCGCTTGGCTTCCTCTTCGGAGATGATGTGCGCGTTGAGGTCGGCGTCCACGGCCATCTGCTTGCCGGGCATGCCGTCGAGCGTGAAGCGCGCGGCCACTTCGGCGATGCGCGTCGTGCCCTTGGTGATGACGACGAACTGGATGACGACGATGATGGCGAAGATGATGATCGCCACGACGAGCGAGCCGCTGGCGACGAACTCGCCGAATTGACGCACGACCTGCCCCGCCGCGGAGGCTCCGACGCGACCGGCGTCCGTCAAAACCAACCGCGTCGTGCTGACGTTGAGGACCAGCCGAAACAGCGTGGTGCCCAGGAGGATCGTGGGGAACGAGCTGAACTCCAGCGGGCCGTTCATATACATGACCGTCAGCGCGATCACCGCCGACAGCCCGAGATTGAGCACCAGCAGCAGATCCATCAGCCACGTCGGCAGCGGCACGAGCAGCGCGAAGATCATGGCCATCGCCAGAATCGGCAGCGCCGCACCGTAATGGCGCTTTAGGCCTGTTGCAATACTTGCTCGGCTGAGTTCAGGAATTGGCATGAAAGGTCAAGTGGGGGATTTTGGATTTCGGATTTCGGATTTCGGATTTCCGATTTCGGATCGTGGATTGTGGATCTCAGATCTCAAATCTCAGATTTCGCACTTCGCAATGATCGCCGCGATCACCCGGCCCTCCTCACTGCACGCGCGGAGCGCCCTGTAATGCGATACACATAGGCCAACACTTCCGCCACCGCCTGATAAAACTTCTCCGGGATGTACTGACCCACCTCCACCTGTGCATACATCACGCGCGCGAGCGCCTTCCGTTCAACGACTGGAATCCCACACCGGGAAGCAATCTCACGAATGAGCAGCGCCACCTCGTCTGCACCCTTCGCCACGACACGGGGCGCCGGCATGGTGGATGCGTCGTATTTCAAGGCAATCGCCAGATGCGTCGGGTTGGTAATGACCATGTCGGCCTGCGGGACCGTGCGGCGCAGTCGTTGTCGCATCAGCTCCATCTGGATGCGCCGACGGCGCTGCTTGACCACCGGATCGCCGTCCATGGCCTTCATCTCGTCTTTCACTTCTTGCTTCGTCATCCGCAGTTGCTTCTCGTGCCGCAATCGCTGATAGACGTAGTCCGCCAGGCCCAAAAGCAGAAGCACCACGCCGAGCCGCACACCAAGCTGGTAAACCACTGCCGCCCCAGCGGCCACCAGATCCTCAAACCCCAAGACACATGCCAGCAGAATATAATTAATCTGGGCCGCGATGGTCACGTAGGTCGTAATGCCGACGACGACCAGCTTGGCGAAGTTGGTCAACAGGCTCACCGCCGAGCCTCCCGACACAAGTCGCTTCAGCCCATTTATGGGATTGAGCTTGCCGAGGTTCGGCGTCAGCGGTTTGAGCGTGAAATTCCACCCCACCTGTGCCCAGACCACCACCAGCACCACACTGCAAACCACTGCGAAGATCGGCCAGATGAGCCGAAAGGCTTCAACGCTGAGCGCGGCCGCGAAGATCACCGGCGAATCGTCGTCTGCGAGCCGCTCGGCGGACAGGGAGGTTTGAAGCAGCGTGATTAGCCGAGGCCACAATTTCGGTCCCCACCACCCGAGAAACAGCAGACCGCTCAGCAGCGCCGCCGTGGCCGTCAGGTCCGCGCTGCGCGGAATCTGACCCTGCGCCCGCGCCTGCTGGCGCCGACGCGGAGTGGGGGCTTCGGTTTTGTCATCAAAATCTGAAAACATGCCGCGCTTCTACAAGTCTCCGGCTGACGCCTATGCTCGTCATTCCCGCGCAGGCGGGAATCCAGGGGTTTGCCTACGCGCCCTGGACCCCCGCCTGAGCGGGGGTGACGATGCCAATGCCAGTTCCCAGTGATGCCAATGCCCAGTTCCCGGTTACGAGCCGGCCGCTGCCATGCCATTTCCCACTGCCTGAGGCGCCGGCCCGCCGCTGCCCACGCTTTGCCTCGCCCATGTCACGCTGTCCGTGATTGCGTCGGCAATCAGCTCATCGCAGAACGTCAGGGTCAAGCCGCACGCCGCAAGCAGCAGCACGACCTTGAGGTTAAACCCGATGGTCAGCACATTCAGTTGCGGAATCGTCCGCGAGAGAAACCCCATGATGAGAATAAGCACCAACATGCTCAGCATGACCGGCGCGCCGATGCGAATGCCCAAAGCCAGCGCGGAGTTCATCACCTGGGTCAAGGTCGCCACCAGCGACTCGCCCATGACAAATGAAAGAGGAGGAATGCACTTGAACGTATCCAGCAGCGCTGCGAACATCGCCCGATGCCCCCCTACGAGCAGGAACGACATGAAGAAGACGATGCTGTAGAGCTGCCCCAGCTCGCTCGTCTCCTGATTGAGCGTCGGGTCGTACACCTGCGCCAGCGATAGCCCCGCCTGCTGCCCCACAAGATTGGCCGCATACTCCACGCCGGAAGCCATCATGGTCACCACCAGCCCGATGGCGGCGCCAATAAGCATTTCCACGACCATACCGCCCACTACGACGCCCAGCGAAATTTGTGGCGGCGTGGCGGCGGACACCATCGGCAGCAGCACACATGCGGAAACCATGACGAAGGCGGCCTTGATCCGCCGCGGGATCGCGCGACTGCTGAACACCGGCGCGGCCAGCATCAATCCGGTCAGCCGTGCCATGATGAGCACCAGCGTCGGCAGCAGCAGCAGGATGTTGGCGGCAGAAAACAGTTGGAGTTCCTCCGGCTGTCGGGACAGCAATGGGGCATTGGGTCCGGCGGCGAGCAGTTCGCTCTATTTCCCCGCGGAACGCGATCGTCATGGAGAGGCGCCGAGCATGGCCCTTGTGTATTCAAGCATCTGTTGCGCGATCCATGGAATGAAGAACGCTGCCGCGACCACCATGGCGGCGATCTTCGGCACGAACGTCAGCGTCTGCTCCTGAAGTTGAGTCACCGTCTGCACGAGCGAGATCGCCAATCCCACAACCATGCCAATGACGAGAATGGGCGCCGATGTGCTCAAGGCCACAAAGAACGCCTCCCGACCCATGTCCAATGCCTGTGATAATTCCATGCCCTGACCCTTCCCCGACTTGCTAGTTACTTGGCGTGCTTCTCTTGTCCTGTTGCCTCGTTGCCTCGTTGCCTCGCTGCCTCTTGTTCCGTTTCCCGGCCGCCTCGGACTTCCTACGTGACAAAACTGACCAGCAGCGATTCCACCACCAGGCTCCACCCCCCGGCCAGAACAAACAGCACCAGCTTGAACGGCAGCGAAACCAGAACCGGCGGCAGCATCATCATGCCCATGGAGATCAGGATGGAGGCAATGACCATGTCGATCACGAGAAATGGGAGGTATATCTTGAAGCCCATGATGAACGACGTTTTGAGTTCGCTGAGCATGAATGCCGGAATCAGCACAGTCGTAGGCACGACCAGCGTGTGCCCGTCGATATTCTCCAATCCAACAGCTTCGTTTGGCGCGATTTTCCGACCGAGCGCGTATTCGAGAAACAAGAACACGTCTTCATCATTGTCGCCGCGCTGAATCTGGGCATACATGAAGTCGCGCAGATGCTTGAGGGAAACGTCGATGGCCTTCTGCTGCGTCATGCCCGGGGCGTTGTTGAAGTACGGCGTGACGGCTTCCGCGTTGATCTTCTGCCACACGGGCGCCATGACCAGCATGGTGAGAAACAGCGACAACCCCAGCAGAACTTGGCCCGGGGGAAGCTGCGGCGTGCCGATGGCCTGGCGCAGGAGACCCAGCACTATGATGATGCGCGGAAACGCCGTCATCATCACCAGGATGGACGGCACCAGCGCCAGCACCGTCATCAGGACCACGATCTGCAAGGTGGAGCTGACGCCCTGCTTGTCCGTGGCCGCAGGGAAGACGGCGCGCACATCCGGAACCGCAAGCGTGGAATTGTCGATGGGGCTGGAGGCGGATGCGCCAGTCGGTGCGGCAGGAGCGATCTCGGAAGGTGTGACCTGCGCGCTCACGGCCGTCGCCGCCGCGGTCACGATCAACCCGAGAATTGCCGCACGCACGCCACCCATGCTTCGAGCCTCCTGCTCCTTCGATCCGCCGCTGATCTCCGATCCGCGGCCAACGCGTTCTTCCAACACTTCCAAGTTCGCTGAAAGAACACGCAAACCGCTCGCCGCGAGCGCAAGGAAGCGGCTCGTCCACTCTGCGGCCGTCCGCTCCCTTACGGTCGCGGCTCTGTCAAGATGCAACTCTTACGGGTCGCTGAGCTAGGCCGCGTTCTTTCCCTTGAGCCGGGCAAGCAACGTCTCCAGTTGCCCGCGCGCATCCGCGACGCGCCGACCCTTGTCCTCGGCAGGCGTTGGCTCGACGAGCTCCGCCGGCTCGAACGCCTTCGAGGCCTGCGTCAGTTCCCGCTCAAACTTGCGGTCCGACGCGGTGGATCCGCCCAACGTCAGGCCCGCCAGCTCCGCCACCTCGTCGGCATCGGCCATGTCCGCGAGCGTCGTCACGCGATCGGCCGAAATCCCAACCAGCACGAATCGCCGCCGCCCGACCTGCACCAGCGCCACGCTGTGTTTCGGCGAAAGTGCGGTTCGCGCGACCACGTTCATTACGCCGCCCGATCGCGTCACCGCGCCGGGCATGAACTTGCGCACGGCCCAGAATAGCGCGCCGATCAGCGAAAGCACCGCGACCAGCGAGACCATGCCCGAACGATACCACGCGCCGCCGACCCCCGGCGTCCCGTTCACGCGAGATTCCTGCAAACTCGGCAATCCGTTGGCCGCGCCGGTTGGGCGCTTGAACAACTGAGGCGCCGGGGCGACTTCTCGCTCCGCGGTGACTGCTGATTCGGCGGTTTGATTCGAGGCAGAATCCACATCCGCCTTCAGCGCCAGCCCGACGTTGCTCTGCGTGGATGGAACGCCCTGATCGTCCGCTACGCCCCCGGCCGCGCCCATCCACATCAGCGCCAACGTGAAGATGATCGACGGTCCTTCCATGACCTTGCGCTCCTCCGTGATTGAATCAGGCCGCTCCCACGCGATGCGGATCGAGCGTAATGACTTCGCTGACGCGGACGCAGAAGTTGTCGTTGAGCACGAGGATTTCGCCGCGCGCCACGAGGCGGTCGTTGGCGTAGATGTCCACGGGGTCGCCCGCCAGCCGGTCCAGCTCGACGACGCTGCCCTCGTCCAGGCGCAGCACGTCCTCGACCAACATGCGGGTTCGCCCCAGCTCGATCTTGACGCGCAGATTCACATCGAGGAGGAGATCAAGCCCATCGGGCGCCGTCTGCTCCGCGATGATGCCCGGCGCGAACTGCGGCAGCGCGCCGGCATCGAGCGGTTTGCCTTGCGGAGTTGCCGGCGCGGCCGACTTGCTTGCGGCCGCCTTGCTCGCAGCCGCCGCCTGCTTCTCCTCTTCGATCGCCGCCGCCATCGCCGCGGCGGCTTCGTCGAACGGGCGACCATACGCGTCGAGCTTGGCCGCGCCCCCGCCCGCGGGCGTCGTCGGCGCGGGAGTCGCCGCCGCCGTGGGCACAGGCGCCGTCGGCTTCGCAGGCGCCGCATCGGTCAGCCCGGCGCCGGCGAGCAACGCATCCAGCTCATCCTGGGAAAGATTGACATCGTCGCCGCCCGCGGATGCCGCGCTTTGCGCCCCGGCAGCGGAACTTGCCGGCGCCGGCGCACCGCCTCCCGCGGACTGCGCGGAGAAAAGCTTGTCAATCTCGTCCTGCGAGAAACCGACCGATGCGTCGAAGGCATCGCCGGCGGATTGTGGATTGGTTGGGTCGTCGGCCACGCGCGATCCTCTTAAAGCAACATACGTCCCGTGCTTATCGGATCAAGCCGCGTTGCGGCGTGACTCACTTCCCCGAGCCGATCTGGATGAGCTGGGGAACGAGCACTTCGCTGATGATCTTGTCGTCGCCGAGGATGCGGTCCAGCTCGGCCTTGAGCTGGCGCTTGACCGTCTGGAGGGTCGCTTCGTTGAGGATCTTCGGCTCGGCGCTGCGCACGACGGTGTTGACGGCGTCCTCGAGGCGGGACTTGTTCTGCTCCACCATCTTCTGCACGCCCGGCAGTTTCTGCCGCTCGACGAGGATGGAGACCTTGACGTTGTAGTACACCAGCTTGCCGGTCAGGACGTTGGTGGGGCGGCAATCGGCGACGACGCACTCGGCGAACTGGGAATCCGGCGGATCCTCCCACTTCTTGTCCTCTTCGCTCTCGACGTGTTCCACCGTTTCCGCGGCCGCCTCGTCCGGCTTGTGCGAAAGGAAGTTCACCAGCGCGAAGACGCCGACGCCCTCGATCACCATCATCCCGCCGACCAGGATGAACAGGACCATCTTGGACTTCTTGGCGGGGGGCGCGGCTTCCTTCGCGGCTTCAGCTTGTCGTTCGGAGGCCATGGCTCAATCTCTCTGGAAACATGCCGTTGTTGTGGAGCGCCTGCTCAACGCGCGCTCCGGTCGATGCCATCTCGACGCCCCCGCTTGCGCCGTTCATGCACAAGGATGTATCGACCAAACCCGGTTTTCGCGTTGAGCGCGCCCCCCCTTGCCGCCGCCTGCCGAGTCCGACTCATCGCGCCCCGCGCCGACGCGGCCTAAACGACCGAGAATCCGTGGACCCGCCGCTGGTAGTCCACGGCCTTTTCAACGACCTCGTCCACCGTTTCCCGGACCATGATGCAGTCGCCGCTGACGAGCGTGAGCAGCGTATCCGGAGTGGACTCGATCATCTTGATCAGCTCCGCGTTCACCACGAACGCCCGACCGTTCAGCCGCGTCAGAAGGACCATTTCCATTCTCCGATATCCGGCCGCGAGCCGCGGTCTTCAGTCCGCGCGGGTTGGGTAACTACCCTGCATTCCGTCATTCTCGCGCAGACGGGAATCCAGGCTCGTAGCCGAGCGAACCGGGTAGTTCGCCACTCCGTGGCGAGCGTTCGTCGCGGAGCGACGAACTACCCTTCTCGTCGCGGAGCGACGAACTACCCTGCATTCTGACAAAGCCCCCTACCGCGCCAGCAGCAGCAGCTCCTGCAGCAGGTCATCCGACGTGCGCACCACGCGGCTGGCGGCGGAGATGCCCGTCGAGGCCGAGATCAGGTCCACGAATTCCCGCACCAGCTCGACGTTGCTCTGCTCCAGCGCGCCCGCGACGATCGCGCCCGCCCCCGCCTCGTTGGCTACGCCGATGCTCGGGTCGCCCGAATCCGGACCGGGCACGAACGTGTTCTGACTCTGCGCCAGCAGGCCTTCGTCGTTGATGAACGTCGCCACGGCGAGCTGCCCGAGCACGACCTGCTGCTGATTGCTGAAGTTCCCCCGCACGACGCCGTCCGTGTCGATCTCGAATCCGACCAGCTCGCCGGCGGGCGCGCCGTCCTGCGACTCCATAAACACCTGCGACGCCGACGTGGCCGTCGCCGGCGCCGTCATCCCGCTGAAGTCCAGCGCCACGGACAGCGGCGTGGCCGCGCCCGTTCCCGCGCGGTCGATCGTCAGCGGATCGGCCGTCGCAGACACATACCGCCCGCCGCTGTCGAAGAGGACGGTGCCGGTGCCGAGGATCGGGCTGAGGTCGGAGTCGTCGAGCGATTCGGCGAAGTAGCGCCACTGCGTGCCGTCCGTCGTCTTGGATTCCAGCACAAAGCGCAGGCGCGTCTCCACGCGGTTGCCCAGCGAGTCGTACACCTCGAAATTCGTTGAAGCGCCTTCGCCCACCGGCTCCGTGCTCGTCGTGAAGTCGAACGGCGTCGCCCCCGTGCGCTTGTTGCGGATCTCGCCGTACTCAAGCTCGTCGCCCTCGCGATGCACCTTCACCGCGTTCGACTCGCCGACGTTCGAGGCGATCACCAGCGTGCCGGCCGCGGGATCAGGGCCTTCGGCGACGGTGACTCCCGCGTTGGGCGCCAGCGTGGGATCGACGTAGATGCCCGCGACGGTTTCAAGATAGCTGGCGAAGTCGCCCAGCGTGGAGCCGGTCGTGCCGACGACGAAGGTGGAGGTCGGCAGCGTCCCCCCCCCTTTGTTGATCGACAGCTCGATCTCATCGTCGGTGGCGAACAGCGCCGCGCCGTTCCCATCCACCAGATCGGTCAGCGCGGTGGAAGCCGTGGCCGCGGCGCCGCTCGACGTCGTCAGGGCTTGCGACGCGGAAACCTGCGCCGTCGAGGCGACCGCGTCCGCCGCGTTGAGCTTGCCGCCGACCACGACCTGCCCCGTGGCCTTCGGCTCGCCCACCATGCCCAGCGGGACCACGATGTCGGTCAGCGCGTCGCGCACGATCGTGCCCGAGGCGTCCGCCGCATAACCGCGCACCTTCAAGCCGTCCGTCGAAACGAGCGTGTGCGTCGGGTCCAGCGTGAACGCGCCGTCGCGCGTGTAGCGCAGCGACGCATTGGAATCCTCGAGCACGAGGTAGCCCCGTCCGTCGAGGGCGACGTCGGATTCGACTCCGGTGGCCTCGATCGCGCCCTGCCCGAAGTCGCGCTGCACGACCGAGACCGTCGATCCTCGACCGATCTGGCGCGGGAGCGTTCCGCCGGATTCCGCCGACGGACCGCTGCCCGGCGACTGCGTGTCGTACATCAGCGTCTCGAACAGCGTCCGCTGCTGCTTGAACGCCGTCGTGTTCAGGTTGGCGATGTCGTCGCCCACCGTGTTCACCGTGGTCTGGTTGCTCTGAATGCCGGTGTAGCCGACCAGCATGGCCGAAGTCAGGGACATGATTGTTACCTCACAAGGTCTGTCTCATACGTCGAACGCTTGCCGGACGCGAAGGGTGATGACGCTGACGCGGAATGATGAATGCTGAATGCTGAATGCCGAATGAAACGCCAGGGCGAAACATGCGCGGGCCTGCTGGCTCCTGCTTTACGCCGAGACCGACACCACGTCGCGCAGGCGCAGGTCGCCCGTGTCCAGGTGCAGCACGGCGTCGCCGGTTTCGTCCGCGCCCACGGCCGTCACGACGCCGCGGACGAGCTGCTGCCCCGGCGGCTTTCGCAGGTCCACGCCGGTGACTTCCTTCTGAATCAACCGCTCCGCCGCCTGCTGCGCCGTCTCGATCTGCGAAACCTGATCGAGCGGAATCTCCCCGCCGGAGGACAGGTTCAGCACGGCCTTGCCCGACGGGTCGAGCCGGATGGACGTGACGACGCCTTCCTGCACGGAGCCGTCCGCCTGCGGCGCGGACTTGACGTAGCGACCGATCATGGATCCGGCGGAGCCGAATTTCTGCTGCCCCGTCAGCGTGCGCATCGCATCCGTGATCGACGTGGACATTTCGATGTCGCGCAGCGTGGCGATCTGCCGCATCATTTCCTCGTTGCTGGCCGGCTGAAACGGATCCTGGTTGGAGAGCTGCGTGATCAGCAGCTTGAGGAAATCCTCCGACCCCATGTTCTCGAAGCCGGATCGTTTCTGCGTCGAGGCCGCGGACTGCGTTTCGTTCGTCAGGGAAGCGATGTCCATGCCGTGGCTCCTTATCAATCAGCCTGTTGAAGCGGTCTGTTTCAGGTTCGGGTGTTGTTGATCGGTTGTTTCTGGTCTGGATGTTTCTGGTCCGGATGTTTCTGGTCCGGATGTTTCTGGTCCGGATGTCTTTGGTCCGGCTGTTTCTGGTGTGGCTGTTTCTGGTCTGGGGGACCGGCTTTCCAGCCGGTCGCACAGGCTCAAACGCCCGACATTCCCGCGCAGGCGGGAATCCAGTCTCGTCGCGGAGCGAATCGGGTAGTTCGCCACCCCGTGGCGAGCGTTCGCCGCGGAGCGACGAACTACCCTTCTCGCCGCGGAGCGACGAACTACCCTTCTCGCCGCGGAGCGACGAACTACCCGCCTACGCGCGAATGTCCCACCGTCCGTCGATCGGCGCCCACGCGCCGACCGGCGCAAGTTCGTTCTCATGCAGCGGACGCTCCCCCGTCGTGCCCGCGCCCCAGGAGGATCCGACCTCCTCCGTCTCGCCTTCAAACCGCGAGGCGTTTTCGCCGCGCCGGTCCGTGCTTTCCCCCCCCCCAGCGATCCACGCGGCCGACTCCTCCGCGTTCCACGGCGCCAGCTCAAACGCGCCGGGCTGCACACCCTGCTGCTGAAGCGCCTCGCGCAGCTCCGTGAGCCGCTCGGCGATCACCTCGCGCGCCTCGGCCGTTTGCGTCGCAATCACCAGCTCCAGCCGACCGTCCTCCATGCTGGCCTCGATGCGGACGCGCCCGAGTTCCGCGGGCTTGAGGTCCAGGGTGGCACGCGAGCGGGAGCCGTTCTGCTGAAGGCGAATCGAATGGACGAGTTTCTCAAAGTCGCGGACGGGGCCGGTGGATTGTGGCGTCGGCGCCTCGCCGGGTTTTGCGCCTTCGCGGGCTCTCGTCGAAGGCGCAGCCCCGGCGGAACGCGGGGAACTTCCCGTCGGCGCTGACGAGGCCACGGCGCTGGTCGGTCCTTGCGCCTTCGCTTCACCTGCATTGGGCTGGGAAATCCACTGCGCCACTCGTTCCGCCACGGCGCCCGCGCCGGAGCGCGCGGCTGAGTTTGACGGGTTCGACGCCGCATTTGACGGCTGGATTGCCTCTGGCGAACGCGGCGAACGTGCGTGGTTTTCGCCGCTTCCGCGAGAAGGGCCGCCAGGCTCAGTCGCTCGGGCGCTATTCCCTGCGCTTGACTGAATCTCCGCCGAGACTGAATCGCCTTGCACTCGTGCGCCCGTCGATGCGATCATGGGCGGAGCACTTGCGGGCGAAGTTGCGCTCGATGCGCCACCAGGAGATTCCTGCCGAAGCGAACCGCGCGGACTGGTCGTAGCAGCGTCCTGAGGATCGCCGGGTTTCTGGCTCGACGTTGCTCCCGATGCTTGCTGCCCCTCGCCGCGCAGGTCGGACTGCCGGGCCTCATGGCGCATCGTTTCCATGCGGTGCCGGCGCGGATCCGCGGAGGCCTGCTCGAACACTTCGGACGCCGCGGGAGCGCTCGCCTCCACGTTGGGCAGCGCGGCAGACCCTTGCAGCGTCGCCAGCACGGCCTCGAACGCGCCGCCGCTCGCCGACCCTGATGCGTCCTGCGGTTCCACGTACTGGTCCCGAGTCGATGACG
Source organism: uncultured Phycisphaeraceae bacterium (assembly GCA_964526695.1). Classification (GTDB taxonomy): domain Bacteria; phylum Planctomycetota; class Phycisphaerae; order UBA1845; family UBA1845; genus JABWBH01. Next base: position 49,202 of record CAZGJA010000019.1, on the reverse strand, counting down.
ACCGAGTCAGTGTTGCAACGTTTACATCCATGTTCGACTCGTCTCCGCGTAGGGCGGGCTATGCCCGCCTCGTCCTGCCGCAACCCTGGAGGCGGGCACAGCCCGCCCTACGCGCTTCCCCGAGCCGCGCGGTTCACCCCATGCGACGCATCGCGCGGGGTGAACCCCGCGGCTCCGGCGGGACTTTCTGCGCCTCTGCTCAGCCCCCCGCGGTCTCAACCTGCGAAGCGCTCGCCGGCGCCACTTCGCGCATCTTGCCGAGGATTTCGTCCGCCTTCTTCTTCGTATCCGGCGTCTTGGCCGACTGCAGAATCGCGCCGATCGTGCGCGGGTCCATCTCGATCAGCAGGCGCGCGGATTCGGCCACGTCCTTGCGGCTGAGGTACTCAAACGCCTGCGCCGGTTTGAGCGTCTTGAAAACCTCAAGCTCCTTCTTGAAGCCTTCGTCGTCGCGCAGCCCCGCCTCCGACGATTTCCGCTTCTCAAACGCGTCCACCTCGGCGTGAAGCGAGTCGAGCTTCGTCGTCACCTGGAGCATGATGCTGTTGGCCAGCGCCAGGCGCTGATTGATCTCCGCCTCGAACCGATTTCGCTCGCGCAGCGCCAGCTCGCGGTCGGTGACGGCCTCGCGCGACTGATCCACGGACGTCTTGTGCGACCCCGTCCCAGCGTGTCCCTCGGTCGAGGCGCCGTGCCCGTCGGCAGGTTTGCCGTGCGCATCCGCGGCGCTCGCCTCGCCGGAGCCCTCGTGCGTCTCGCCGTTTTTTTCCCCGGTGGTCCCGTGCTCGGCATCCTCCCCTTCCGGCGGCTGGTAGTCGTCGAGCTTGCCTTGAAGCACTTCGGCGATGCGATGCGCGCGCTCCGCGTTGAGCTTGCCGGACAGGCCCAGATACCCCGCCACGCCCGCCACGCCCGCGAGGTTGATGATCGCGAAGACCGCCCCCAGCTCGTACACCTGTCGCAACATGCCCTTCATGTCGTCGCTCTCCTACGCCCCCGCCCGCGCCAGCCGTGATTCGCGCAGGAACCGCTGCAGGCCGATCTCGTCCGTCTGCGCCTGCTCCTCTTTGAGAATCTTGCCGCGATGCGCCGCCCAGCGCTTCTCGCGCAGCTTGTCCAAGACCTTCCGCTGCGCGCTGCGGTCCGCCAGTTTCCTTCGCTCCACGTTGAGCGCGTCAACAAGATCGACGCGCAGCCGCTCCCGATCCTCGATCGCCCGGCGCAGCGAACCCAGATAGAACTGCACGCGCCGAAGCTGATCCACGTCCATCGGTCCGGCGTGCTGGCGATCACGCTTGCCGCGGCACTCCTGGGCCACTTCATCCCGCAGGCGGTGCAACTGCGCCTCCAGCTCAACCAGCTCCGCAGTCTTGCGCGCCACGACGCGCTGCTGCTCCTCCTCCGCGCGGCGCCGGATCGTCCGCACGACCTCCAGGTTGAACTTGAACCGTTTCGCCATGTCGCACGTCTTACGGAGCCGCACCCGTGAGGAAGCGGTTCTTTATGTCGCTCCGATGTTCGTCCGCTTCCTTACGGGCGCGGCTCTGAAAGAGCGCTCCCTCAAACGCGAGCCGTCTCCCCCACCTCCGCAGCCAGCTCGTAGAGCGCCGCGCGCGTGTCCTCCAGCGCCGCCCGCTCGTTCATGCCCTGCTGAAGAAAGGCGTCCAGCTTTGGCTTCATGCGGATGGCCGTGTCGAACGCCGCGTTCGACCCCGGCGCATACGCCCCGATGTTGACCATGTCCTCGATCGACGCCCACGTCGCCAGCACGCGGCGCAGCGTCCGCGCCGCCTTCATCTGTGTCGGACCGGCGACGTCCGGCATCACGCGGCTGACGCTTTCCAGCACGGAAACCGCAGGAAAATGCCCGCGATTGCCCAGGTCGCGCGAAAGCCACACGTGCCCGTCGAGGATGCCGCGCGCCGCATCGGCGATCGGCTCATTCAAGTCGTCGCCCTCGACCAGCACGGTGAAGAGCCCGGTGATGCTGCCGCGCGAGGCCGTGCCGCAGCGCTCCATCAGTTGCGGCATCTGCGAGAAGACGCTTGGCGGATAACCCCTGGTCGTCGGCGGCTCGCCGGCGGACAGCCCGATCTGCCGCTGCGCCATCGCCATGCGCGTGACGGAGTCCATCAGCAGCAGCACGTGAAGCCCCTGATCGCGGAAAAACTCGGCGATCGCCGTCGCGGAAAAACAGGCCCGCACGCGCAGCACCGGCGACTCGTCCGACGTGCTCACCACCACCACCGATCGCTTCAGCCCCTCCTCGCCCATGTCCTTGCGGAGGAAGTCGCCCACCTCTCGACCGCGCTCGCCGACCAGCGCCGTCACGACCACGTCCGCGGCCGTGTACCGCGCGATCATGCCCATCAGCACGCTCTTTCCGACGCCCGTTCCGGCGAAGATGCCCATGCGCTGCCCCGCGCCGAGGGTGAGCATGCCGTCGATCGAGCGCACGCCGACGGGCAGCGGCTCGTCGATCGCGCGACGATCCAGCGCGCGCGGCGCGCCGCCGTACACCGGAACCCTCGCCTCGATGCGAACCGGACCGCGACCGTCAATCGGCTCGCCCAGCCCGTTCACGATGCGCCCCAGCAGCGCTCGCCCCACGCCGATCCGCGGCATCGCCCCGTCGCCCGTGACCGCGTCGCCTGCCGCCACGCCGTGCGCGTCCGCCAGCGGCATGAGCACCGCTTCGTCGCCGCGCACGCCCACAATCTGCGCGGGAACGGGCGTCCCCGGGTGACGACCGATCCGGCACATCGCCCCCACCGGAAGCGGCAGCCCGACCGACCGCACCGTCAGCCCGCTGACCTCCGCCACGCGCCCGGTCACGCGGAGGAACGAGGCGTCGCCCAGACGGCGTCGAGGTTCGGCGAACAGCTCAGGCATGTTCCTGCTCTCCGAGAATCGCCGCGTTCATTTGTCGCACGAGCGTGCCGAGGTCCGCGTCGATCTGCGTCGCGCCCGCCGTCACCACGCAGCCGCCCGGCGCGATGTTCTCGTCCGCGACCATGCGGACATGAACGGCCTCGCACCATGACTTCACGTGATCCGCCGCGAAGGTTTCCAGCGTGGACGCGTCGCCCGGGTTGGCGCGGATCGTCAGGTCGGTGGCGGAGCTGATCTTCGCCAGCGCTCGTTCCAGATTGGCCTTCGCCGCCTCGCCATGCCTCGCGCCGATGTCAAACGTCAGTCGCCCCGCCACTTCCACGGCAAAGCGCACCAAATCCTCGCCGGCCTCGGCGAGCAACTCCCGCTTGCGCCCCTCGAACTCGCCGATGACCTGCGTAACCAGTTGCATCGCCTGCGCCTGCTCGGCCGCGAACTTCTCCGACGCCTGACGAAACGCCTCCTCATGCCCGTCTTTCAAGCCCTGCGCACGACCTTCGTCGAAACCGCGCGCGTGCCCCTCGCGCCGCGCAGTTTCGTGCAGCCGGTCCACCTCATCCTGCGCCTGCCGCAGCAGCTCCTCCGCCTGTCGGCGCGCCGCGGCGACGACGGCGTCGGCCTCGCGCAGGTGATCCGCCAGGTCCACGCGCGAAAGCCGCTGCAGCACCGACCCCATGTGCCCCGCCTTGATGACCGTCGATACCGCCATGCGCCTCCATCGCCCCGTCGCGCCCAATGCGCCTGTCGCTAGCAACCCGTGGTAAAAAGGACTTCTGCTTGGGGGACCGGCTTTCCAGCCGGTCATTTGCCTGGAATTCCGAACTGTTCGGGCGTGAAAAGCCAGACCCGCAGATTTCCACCACGAGCTGCTAGTGTGTCCCGTTGCCTCGTTGCCTGTCCCTACACAATTTGCTCCCGATCCCCGCCGCGACCGGAGATGATGATCTCGCCCGAGTCCTCCAGGCGGCGCACGACGTCCACGATGCGCTGCTGCGCCGTCTCGACGTCGCTGAGACGCACCGGACCCATGTACTCCATGTCTTCCTTGATCATCTGCGCCGCGCGCTCGGACATGTTGCTGAAGATCTTCTCCTTCAGCTCGTCGCTGGCGGTGCGCAGCGCCAGCACCAGATCGTCGTTGTTGATTTCCTTGAGCACGGACTGAATGCCGCGGTCGTTGACCAGGATGATGTCCTCGAACACGAACATCAGCCGGCGGATCGGATCGACCAGGTCGGGCGCCTCCGCCTCCAGCGACTCCAGCAGCGTCTTCTCCGTCGAGCGATCCACGAGGTTGAGGATGCCGGCCACGGTATCCACGCCGCCGCACTTGGAAAACGTCTGCGTGACGAACCCCGAGACGCGCATCTCCAGCCCCTTCTCGACCTCCTTGACGACCTCCGGGTTGGTCTGATCCATGCGCGCCATGCGCACGACGACTTCAAGCTGCTTGCTCGCCGGCAGACCCACCAGCAGCTCGCTGGCCTTGTTCGGCGGCATGTGCGACATGATCAGCGCGATGGTCTGCGGGTGCTCGTCCTGGATGAACGCCAGCAGGTTTTCGCTGTCGGCTTTTTGCAGAAAGGCGAACGGCGCTTGAATGACGTGATGTTGGATCTGGGCGATGACCCTTTTGGCGTCGTCGGCGGGCAGCGCCTTTTGCAGCAACATGCGGGCGTAGAGCAGTCCCCCCTGCTTGAGGTACTGCTGCGCCATCGCCACGTGGTAATATTCCTCGACGACCTTGTTGCTCACCTTGTCGGTGACGTTTTCCAGCGAGGCGATTTCGCGCGTGATCTCCTCCACGATGTTCGCGTCGAGCAGCTTCAGGATGCGCGCCGCCACCTCCGTCTCCAGCGAGAGGAGCAGCACGGCCGCCTTCTGCGAGCCTTTCAGCGTTCGCTCGGATTGTACCGCCGGTGCCGTGGACATTCCGTCGCCCTTCCAGCCACTGCGCTTCGATCACACTTGGACCGGACGCCGTGCGCCCGCCGGTTCCCATCGCATCACGTCTGATCCTGCACCCACTTCCGCAGCAACTCCGCCGAGCCGTGGGGATCCTTCTCGACCATGCGACTCACCTGCGAAACGAGATTGCGATTGCGCAAGAGGTCGGGGCTGATTTCCTTCCCCTCCAGCGCGTCGTCGGAGAACTCCGCCGTCCCGAGCACTTCCGCCGTCTCTTCCGCGATCAAGTCCTCCATCCGCTCGACTTCCTTGCGGACGTCCTGCTTGCGCTGCTCCTCGGCCAGCACCGCCGAACGCCGCGCCGTCCGCCCGAGCATCATGAGGCTCATCAGCGCCAAGAACGCCAGCCCGGCCTGCGGACCGTACGTGTCGAGATAGCCCTTCCAACCCGGACCCGTCGCCCCCGGCGCAAGACCGAGAGCCGCCGGCACGCCGGCGGTCATCGCGGCGATCGGCGCTCCGTTGATGTCCATGTCCGGATACACGTCCACTTCGACGTCCTTGGGGTCCGCCATGATCGTCTTGGCGACGCTCGACTTGATGCGGTCGCGCTCCGCCGTCATGGACGGTTGCAGGTCGGCCTCCGTCGGCTTGTCCTTGTCCGGGTTAGCGAGACGAAACACGCCCGCGATCCAGCTTCGCGGAATATGCACGGAAGCCGTGACGCGCTTGCGGCTCGGGGCGATCTGCTCGGTCTTGGTCATTTCCGTCAGCTTGGGATCGAAGAACGCGGTGTTCTGCGTCGTGGCACTGGTGTTGCCGCCGGACGAACCGCCCGAAATCCCCGCGCCGACGTTGGCGTACACGCCTTCCTCGCCCGAACTCTCCGGGGCCGTGCTCGTGTCTTCCGTGGATTCCTCGGTCTTGATCTCCGGCTTGTCGTACTTCTGCGTTTCCTTGGTGACCCGCGCGTTATCCAGCTCCACGGTCACGCTCGCCAGCACGTTCGGCACGTAGCGCAGCGTCTCCATCACCTTGGCGAGCAGGTGCGACTCATGCTTTTTCACCTCGTCCAGGTGCCCGGCCACGACCGCGTCCTGCGGCGACGGCACGGAGTAATGCTGAAACGTGCGCCCATCGATGATCGACACCATGTGCGGCGTCAGCCCCGCCACCGCGCGGCTGACGAGGTTGGCGAAGCCCTGCACCATCGACGCCGACATCTCCGCGTTCGGCGCCAGCGTGACGATGACGGACGCCGTGGGCACGTCCGAGGGCGCGCCGATCCGCCGCTTTTGCTCCGGGTTCAGCACGACCTCCGCGTCAAGCACCTGCGGGCTTTTCTTGATGATCTGCGCCAGCTTGTTCCCCTTCGCCACCGTCCGGGCGAAGATCCGCTCCGACTCCGGAACGAAGGGATTGGTGTCTTTGATGAGCGCGTCGAGGTCGATGCGTCCGTCCTGCGGCACGGCGTTGCTCTCGTGCAGCACGCGGATGGCGTTGTCCTGATCCTCCGCGCGAACCAGAATCCGCTGACCGGCCGTCTCGAACTCGATCCCGTTGGCCCGCAGCGCCGTCTCCGCCGTGCCCAGCATGGCGAAGTCGAAGTCCTGCTCCAGCACCGGGACGCGTTGCGGCGTGGCCGACCAGTTCATCAGCCACAATACCGACGTGACCACCAGCGCCGCGCACAGCACCACGACCAGCCGCTGCGACACGGTCAGCACGCGAAGCTGCAGCATGATCCGCGACAGTGATTCCTTGACCCGATCCATGCGATCCCTTGTCAGCCGGCGCCCCTGGTCTGCTGCCTATTGCCTCTTGCCTGCATTTCGGCGTTTCGACGTTTCGACGCTCTGCATGGGCAGCTCGCTCGCATGAGGCGCCTTGACACCAAGCCCCTCACTTGCGTGAGGGGTTCTGATTTCGGCGTTTCGACGTTTCGACGTTTCTTTTGGCGTTTTGGCGTTTTGGCGTTTCGGCGTTTTGGCGTTTCAAACCCGCATCTGCTGAATCTCTTCATACGCGCCGACCAGCTTGTTCCGCACTTCCATGAGCAGGTCGAACGCGATGCCCGCCTTGTTCACCGCGGTCAGCACGCCGGTCACGTCGTCCGTCTCGCCCGCGAGAAGCTGCTGCACGCCCTGGTCGGCCTCCTGCTGGAGGCGGTTGACCTCGCCGAGGTTGTCCATCAGGACGCCGCGAAAGTCCTTGCCTTTCGCCGCGCCGCCCACTCCCGCGCCGTCGATCGGCGACAGTGGCGCGATCGGCGCCAGCGTGAAGTTCGAGCTGATGGGTTGAATCATGTGCGGCTCTCCATGCGGTTAGCGTCTCAGCGTCAAATCCGCGCGGACTGAAGTCCGCGGCTCGTTGCGGCGAATCCGCCCTGCAAACCGACTACGCCAGCAGCCTCAGCGACGTGGTCATCATGCTCTTCGTGGTTTCAATCACCGACACGTTGGCCTCATACGCCCGCAGCGCCATCATCATGTTCACCATCTCCGTGTGCATCTCGACGTTGGGCGTGCGCACGTAGCCCTCATGGGGGCCGCTGCGGATGGCGTCGGGGTGCGACGGATCCTCAACGAGATGAAACGGCGACGGATCCTCGACGATGCGCTGCACGCGAACGCCGGGCGCGACCTTGCCGCCCTCGATCCGGCCCGCCGCGAAAAGCGGCACGCGCCGGCGATACGGGTTGGGGCGACCGGCCTCGTCGCGCGTCGCGTCCATGTTGGCCACGTTCCCGGCAATCGTGTCCATGTTGGCGCGCTGCGCCGTCAGCGCCGACGTGCTGATGTCGAGAATGTCGAACATGCGCTACTCCTGATGCGCTACGCCTGGCTTCTGCGCTACGCTTGGCCTCGAATCGCCTTGCGCAACCCGTCAAACTTGTCCTTCAGCAGGTCGGTGGCCAGCCGCTGCGTCAGCCCCGTCTGCGCAAGCTGCGACATCTGGCTTTCCATCGAGGCGTTGGTGCCGTCGTGAAACAGGATGTTCTCCACCGGCGCCTGCGAAGGATGGATCTTCATCCGACCCGCCGCGTCCGTGCTCACCTCGCGCCCGGCGTTGACCTGCAGCGCCGCGCCCCCGCGGCGCTCGTCCATCGCCGTCCGCAGCGCCTTCTGAAACGCCCGCGCGTCGAGCTGCTTCGTGCGGTACCCCGGCGTGCCGAAGTTGGCGATGTTCTCCGCCAGCGTCTTGAGCCGGTGATGGTTGAACCGCAGCGTCGCCTCGAGCGCTTGCGTCGAAGTGCCGCCCGTCAGGGTTGAGATGAACATCCGTGTCCTCCGCGACCTCGCGGCCTCCGGCACGCCTCATGCCGCGCGCAAGCGCCCCGCCTGGCGCGAAACGCCACGCGGACGCCGCCACGGGCATGAGCGAAACCTGCGCCCGGCCTGCCGATTTCGCGCGTTACGCGCGCACCAGTTCCGGCGTGGAGATGCTCGTGGGACGCGGCACGCTGACCGCGGCGACGGTGTTCCATTCCATCGCGCGTTCCTCGCGCCACTTCTTGAGTTTCATGGTCAGCGTCCGCACCCCCATCCCCAGGCAGCGCGCCGACTTCTCGCGGTGGCCGTTGAAGCGCTCCAGCGTCTGCAGGATCAGCTTGCGCTCCATGTCCTCCAGCAGGTGCCCTTCGCGCAGCCCCAGCGCCGCCGCGTCGCGCTCCACCGTCTGCGTCAGCCACGGAGCGATCAGCGCCGTGGTCAACGTCTTGCCCGTGCACAGCGTCACCGCGCGACGGCACAGGTTCTCCAGCTCGCGCACGTTGCCGGGCCAACCGTACTGCTCCAGCATCCGGACCGCCGTGGGTTCGATGGTGAGCGTGGCTCGACCGTCCGCCGCCGCGGCGCGCTGCAGGAACGACTCGACCAGCGTCGGCACGTCGCCCTGCCGCTCACGCAGCGCCGGCACGGTGACCGGCAGCACGTTGAGGCGGTAATACAGGTCCTCGCGGAATCGGCCCCGCGCCGCCCACTCGCGCAAGTCGCGGTTGGTCGTGGCGATGACCCGCACGTCCGCCGTCCGCGTCACGCTGCTGCCGACGCGCTCGAACGTGCCTTCCTGAAGCACGCGGAGGAGCTTGGCCTGCAGCGCCGGCTCCATCTCTGAAATCTCATCCAGCAGCAGCGTCCCGCCGTCCGCGATCTCGAAGCGCCCCTTGCGCGTCCGATCCGCCCCGGTGAACGCCCCGCGCTCATGCCCGAACAGCTCGCTCTCCAGCAGGCTCGCCGACAGCGCCGCGCAGTTCACGCAGAGCATCGGGCGATCGCGCCGGTCCGACAGTTGATGAATCGTCGCCGCGACGAGTTCCTTGCCCGTGCCCGACTCGCCGGTGATGAGCACCGTCGCCTGGCTGGCCGCCACGCGCTCGATGCGGTCGCGCAGCTCGGTCATCGCCGGGCTGTGCCCCAGCATGACGCGCGGTCCGCGCGCCTCCGCCAGCGACTCGCGCAGCGCCTCGTTCTCCGACGCCAGTCGCGCGTGCTCCAGCGCCCGCTCGATCGTCACGCCGATCGCCTCCGCGTCGAACGGCTTCTGCACGAAGTCGAACACGCCGAGCTTCATCGCCTCGATCGCGTTGGACACCGTCCCGTAGGCGGTCATGATGATGACCGGCGTCTCGACGCCCGCCTGCCGCAGCTCGCGCACCAGCGCCAGCCCGTCCATGCGCGGCATCTTCAGGTCCGAGAGGATCAGGTCGAACCGCCCGGTCCGCGCCTCCGTCAGCGCCTCCGTCGGATCGGCGAACGCCGTCACCTCGTGGTCCTCGCGCGTCAGCGTCGCCGTCAGCGAGTCGCGCAGAATGTCCTTGTCGTCAACAATTGCGATACGAGCCATGCTTGCGTCTCCGTTCGATTGCTACTTCGGCGTTCCCTGCCACTGGGGCACGTACAACGTAAACCTCGCTCCCCCCTCGGGCCGGTTGACCGCGGCGATCCGTCCGCCGTGCGCTTCCGCGATGCGGTGAACGATCCCCAGCCCCAGCCCCGTCCCCGTGTCTTTCGTCGTGAAAAACGGGTTGAAAATCCGATCCAACTGGTCCGGCGGAATCCCCGGTCCGTCGTCCTCGACCGCCATCCCCGCCAGTCCCTCCGTGACGCGATCCGTCGCCGCGTCGATCCGCACCGTTCCGCCTTCGCCCACCGCGTCCACCGCGTTGAGCACCAGGTTGAGCAGCGCCCGGCTGATCTGACGTTCGTCACAGTCCAGCTCGACGCCCTGAAGCGACGCGCCGCTTTCAAGGCGAACGCGCTTGATCCTCGCCTGCGGCGCGGACAGCGCGACGGCCTCCTCCGCGATCTTCGACGCCGCCGCGCGACTGCAGCGCGGCTCGGCCCCGCCGGCGAACATCAGAATGTCGCCGACGATCGCCTCCAAGTTTTTCACCCCCGCGAGAATCCGCTCCGCAGTGACGTGCTTCTCGCCGTCGCCGCGCAGATCCTTCGCCAGCAGCGAGGCGTACAATCCGATCCCGCCCAGCGGATTGCGGATTTCATGCGCCACGCCCGCGGCCATTTCGCCCAGCGCCGCCAGCCGGCGCCCGCGCTCCAGCTCCCGGTCTTTTTCCTCGAGCTGCTCCCGCAGCCGCCGCACTTCCGATCCGAGCGTCTCGTGCGACTGCTTGAGCCGCTCCGTCACGTCGTTGAATGACAGGATGAGCGCCGCCAGTTCGTGGTCCTGGTGGAAACCCGTCTCGCCGTGTTGCATCAGCGCCGCACTCATCCCCGGCTCCAAGTCCCTGTTCCGCTCATCCCTGCCACGAACCGACCGGCGAGCCGCTCGAAGTGGCCGCGACGTAGCCGCTGAGCATCGCCTTCGACGCCGCCGACTCGCCCGCCTCCTTCGTCACCACGCGCTTCCGTGCCGCCAACCGCCGCGCATCCTCCTCGTCCCGCGTCATCACGCCCGACAGCAGCGCCGCGGACGCATCGACCAGCCGGCTCGCCTCGGACGACTGTGCCGGGCTGAGCTTCCGCTGATACGCCGCCCACTGCCGGCGCACCGGCGCGATCTGCCGTGCCAGCCGCCCCATCTCCGTCGTCAGGCTCTGACGCTCCGCCAGCAGCCGCAGCAGGGGCTTGGGGTCGTCCGCGACCACCATCGCCCGCTGCCGGATCGACAGCGCCTCGAGCCGCTGATGCAGCCCATGCTGCTCGCGCAGCCAGCCCAACACGGTCTCGGGTCGCACGTCGATGTCCGTCATGCCGGCTTCCCTTCTCGGTCAAAACAACTCCGACTTATCCAGCCACTCGAAATACCGCTTCCAATCCGCCTTCGTTTCCTTCGCGTACGTCTGCTCAAACGACGCGTCGGGAATGCGATCGAGCTGCACCAGCGCCCGCGTCAGCGCCGTGCGCGCGTCCTGCGACTGCCCGAGGAACACGTGGCAGTTGATGATCTGCACATAAGTCGCCAGCACAGCGGGCGTATCCGCCAGCGTGCCCGCCGCGGACTGGTACAGCTTGAGCGCGTCGGCGTAGAGCATCGCCTCGAAGAGGCAGTCCGCCTCGAATAAAAGCCCGTGGCGGTAGTACGTGCCCTCCAGCCGGTCGAGCGACAGCGTCGGTCTCGATTCAAAGGCGTCGATCACTTCGCGGAACAGCTTGCGCGCCTCGGCAAGTCGCGCGAGGTAGTCTTCGCGAATCTGCGCGCCCTCGCCCGCGGAGACGGCCTGCTTCGCCGCCTCCTTCAACGCCAGCCCGCTCTGGCGATACGCGTCCGCCAGCAGGAACCGCGCGCGAAGCCGGCGCTCATCAGACGGATAGCGGTCCAGCGCCTCGGTCAGAATGGCGATCGCCCGGTCGTGCTCCCCCTTCAGGCTCGCGATCTGACCGCGCAGGAACAGGGCGTCCACGAACTCGCGCGACTCGGGACGGAACAACTCCGAACCTTCGAGAATCTGCCCAAGCGTGTCCTCGGCCTGGTCAAGCTCCTCCGTGCCGTCCGCGATGGCCAGATATGTTTCCGCCAGCGGAATCAGCGCCTGCGATCCGTACAACGTTCCCGAAAACCGCGACACGCACTCGCGATACGCCTGCAGCGCCTCCTGAAACTCGCCGTTCGCCTGTCGCACCTGGCCGAGACGAAGCAGCGCATGTCCGACGCTGGGGCTGAGCGGATGCTCCGCCGCGAAGGACGCGAAGAGCCGCGCCGCTTCGGTCCGCTCGGAGGCTTCCGCGAACATCTCCGCCGCGCGGAAGTGTGCGTCGGCGGCGCGCCGCTCATCCAGCACGCCCAGCCTCGCCAGCTCTAGAAAACTCTCGCCCGCGGTCTTGAACGCCGTCGAGACCGCTTCCCAGTCGCCCGCCTCAACGGCTTCACCCTCGTGCGCCCGACCCTCGAGTTCCTCCCGAGTCTTGCGCGCCAGCCCTTCGGCGATTTCACCGCGCAGTTCCCAATATCCGGCCGCATTCTCCTGATTCGCGGATTCCTCCGGAGCGCCCACAACCTCCAGATAGTCCAGCGCCGAACGCAGCCGTCCCGAGACGCGCGCCAGCCCCGCCTGCTGAATGAGCGAAGTCCGCACCACGTCGGCATCGATCTCGTGCGACTCTGGCGTCTCCGTCAGTTGCGACAGCGCCTGGCGGTATTGCTCGATCGCCTCGCCGTCGCGCTCCAAGCCGGTCAGCGCCTCGGCCAGCCCCAGCCGCGAGGCCGCCGCATACGCGCCGCGCGGCGACGTCCGAAGCGATTCCTCGAAATGCGCGATCGCCTCGCCCGGCCGCTCGCGCCCGTCCGCGCCCAGCATGATCCGACCCAGCAGCCACGCGCACCGCGCCCCATTCGGGTCATTCTCGGCCTGCCGCGCATGAAGAGCGCGCACCAGCAGCTCCGCCTCGTCCGCCGCGCCCCCGCGCACCATCGACAGCGCGGTCAAGTACTCGATCGTGTCTTTCCACTGCGGACTGTCCACCGACTCGCGATGCCGCGCAATCAGCGTGATGGCCTCGTCCACCCGGCCGTCGTCGTGCAGAAGCGTGACCATCTCCTCCAGCGCCCACACGCGCCGCTCCGGCCCCGCCGCCGGCGCGGTCAGCACGCGCTCCAGCCGCGGCGTCAGCTCGTCCGCGCTTTCGTGCAGCGCCTTGCGACGCAGCGTCAGCGCACGGCGCACGCAGTCCCACTTGGACTGCGAGGAAAGTTCAAATGCCTCATCGAGGTGATGCACCGCGTCCGCCGCGAGCTTCTCGTGCTCCAGCGCCGCGGCCCAGGATTCGTGATCGTCAGAGGTGATCGTCTCGGCGTGTTCTTCGGCGAAGGCATAATGAACGACGATGCGGCGATGAATGTCGTCCGGCGTGGCCGCGGTGGCCCGCGCCACGGCGCTGAGCGCCCGCGCCAGCCGCAGGTGAATCGGCGCCAGATCCTCCGGCGCGAATTCCGATCGCCGAAGCAGCGTGGTGGCCATCCGCGCGGCAGGCTCGTTGGCGCCCTCGGCGAGCAGCGCATCGATCTGCGCCAGCGCGTCCGCGACCGGGTACTCCTCCGGCTGCGTGCGCGCCGTCCACAGCGCGCTTCCCAGCGCGCCGAGCGACAGCATCAGCAGCGGAATCTGCCACTTGCCGGCCGCGCGCTGTCTGAGTTGTGGGCTGTCCGCCATCGTGCTCTTCCTGAGCGCACCGGCGAGTTCCACCCGCCGTCCCCCCGCTCATCCGCCAGGCCGCCGATCCCGCCGCGGAACCGGCGAAAACCGATCGGCAACATCCATCCCTTTCGGCAGGATTCGCTCTTTCGCTTGACCGGCGAAAACAGGAGCAAGCCGCGCGGGTGCGCAGCGCAAGTGAGCGGCGAGTTGAAGCCCCAAGAGATTCGGCTGAATGTCGCGACCTTAGTTCCAGTCGGTCGGGTGGCACGGTCTGGCGTACTCGCCAGGCCGTGGCATCAGGGTACAAAGCACGATCCGGAGGCACGAACCTCTTTGGATAGCACGGCTCCACAGCAGCAGATCAGCGTGTTGTCGTCTGGCACGGATCCGCAGCAGCGGACTCGTGTTCAGCCGACGGCGCCCACGCCCCGCGCAACCTACGGCGCGCCGGGAGGTTCATGCCGCCCGTTGGTCAGCTTCAGCAGCGCCGCGCGGGCGGCCTTCTGTTCCGCTTCCTTCTTGCTGGGGCCCCAGGCGCTGGGGAACCGCTCTTCGCCGATGATGACGCAAATCTCGAAGCTCTTGCTGTGGTCCGGTCCCTGCTCGTCGAGCGACTGATAACGCGGGACGCCGTTGAGATTCCGCTGCGCATGCTGCTGAAGCGCGGATTTGTAGTTCTCCAGCACGTCGCCCTCGCTGGAATGCTGAGTGTATGGCAGCGTCGTCTTCAAAATAAATTGCCGCGCCGGCTCCAGCCCGCCGTCCACGTAGATCGCCCCCACCACCGACTCGTACACCGCGGCGCGAATCGACAGCGGCAGATGATGCCGGTTCGCCATGCCCTTGCCGAGAATCAGCAGCTCGGTCAGCCCCGCCCGGTCGGCCATCTCGGCGCAGGTCTTGCGCGAGACCACCATCGACTTGACCTTGGTCAGCGTGCCTTCGAGCTTGTCGAAGTGCTGGTGAAAAAGCTCCGTGCAGACCACCAGCCCCAGCACCGCGTCGCCCAGGAACTCCAGCCGCTCGTTGGAGAGCAGCCGCGTGTTGGCGATCGACGCGTGAGTCAGGGACGTTTCGAGGAGGGCTTTGTCGTTGAACGTGTAGCCTACGGACGCTTCCGCGCGCTCGATCGCTTCGTGGATGGTCACACGTCACCCCGTACAGGCCGGGGGCGAAAACCACTCCACGCCGCAGGCCCGTGCCCGCCGCCGAGGTGATGTTCGCCGCCGGTCGGTTTCGTCCGATCCGCAGGACCGAACGCCAGACCCTCTTGGGATACACCCGGTTCCCAAGATGCGAATGTATCTAGCCTAACTTCTCAGGGAGCCTGAGTCAAGACTTTCTTGTCCCATATGCAAAGGGAGCGCAAGCCAACCGCATTCGAGTTTCGCGTCAGGGTGGAACGGTCGGGCATACTCGCCAGGCCGTGGAACGCGAAGCACCGACCCAGCTTCGCGAGCCGAACCCGAAGCGCAAGCGAGGGAAACCGCAGCCCCTCGCGGACCGACGCCCTCGCCTGCCCTGCAAGCTCAGGTGGCTTCCCGCGCAGGTGGAGCGACCGCCCAAGGCCGGACGCTATCCCGCGCTGACCGGCACGATGTCAATCAGCCGACCGCGGAACTGCACGACGCCGTCGCGCATGGCGAACACCGTGTGGTCCCGCCCCAGCGCCGCGCCCTTGCCGGGCTTGAAGTTCGTGCCCTTCTGGCGCACGAGGATCGTCCCGCAGGTGACCACCTGACCGCCGAACCGCTTCAAACCCAGAAACTGCGGGTTGCTGTCCCGCCCGTTCCGAGTCGAGCCTTGTCCCTTCTTATGAGCCATACGCGTGTTCCTTCAATCGCGCTCACCGGCGGCATCCCCGCCCGGCGCGAAGCACCGCATTATACAGAGCGGGCCCATGCTTGCAATCAGGCGCCCGGGGCCTCGTAAACTACGCGGGATTGGGCGTTTGCGGCAAAGTCGGCCCCGGCAGCATGGCACCGCGCGGATACCCTCAACCGGTTCCCGCAGCTCGGCCGCCGGTCGAAGGCAGACGTGCAGGGACCGACCTCACTCGTCATCAGGCCGGGTCGAGGCGGGCCTCGCTCGACCCGAACGCCCGTATAGCAGCAGCGCCGTGCACATCACGCCCAGCGACGAGACGATGATGATCGTCCGCGTCGGCGGCTCGCAGAACACCGCGTCGTAATCGAGCGCCGGCAGGCGGGCGAGCGTCGGCTGCATCCAAGTCGGCGGCGCAACCGGCCCGGGAACAAAAGCCTCGCCGGCGCCTTCCACCGCATCCGTCGCGGTCGCCACGGGAACGATGTCCCCGCCCAGGGGTCGCACGCTCAAGTCGCGCTGCGCCACCCGCTCGACCAGAGCCGGGTCCGTGCGCAGCCCGTCGAGCAGCCGTCGCTCCGCGGCAACACCTTCCGCCATGCGCTGATGCCGGTGCTGCTCCCGTTGCTCGGCCACGCACATGCTCTCATAGGCGCGCCACTGCGGCAGCAGAATCGCCGGCGCAAGCCCCGACGTGCCCAAAAGGAGCAGCCCCCAAAAAAGAATCGGCGCGGAGAGCGGTTCACGGTGTGAAGGTGCAGGTGATGTCGCGGCGGCGCTCATGATGACCCTCCCTGGTCAGGTATTGCACATGGCGCGCATTCTGCCGCGACGGCGAGATTTGTAAAGCCCCGAACCGACTTATGCCGACCGCATACCGGCTTCGCACAAGGGTGACATTCCAGCTCCATGGGCGGGCGCACGGGTGGCGAGCGGGCACATGGGTGGCACGGTCTGGCGTACTCGCCAGGCCGTGGGACGCGGGACATAGGACCGTGTTCGCGCGCCGCACGGCCCCACGGCGAAACGGGTAGTTCGTCGCTCCGCGACGAGACAGGATTCCCCCCTGCGCGGGAATGACGGAAAAGTTCCCACGGGGCGGGAATGACGAGCCTTGCCTTCAGTGGCGAGCGGTCAAGCTGAAGCCGCGGCCAGCCTCTCCGTGGTCGCGCCGCTGCGCCGCCACCACTGAAGCGTGTGCTCCAAGCCCTCTTCAAGCTGGGTCTTGGCCTTCCAGCCCAGCAGGTCCAGCGCACGCCGCGTGTCCAGTTGGCGGCGGGGTTGTCCATCCGGTTGCGAAGCGTCCCACAGGATCTCCCCGCCAAAGCCCGCACGATCCGCGACGAGCCTCGCCAGATCACAGATCCGCGTCTCACGGCCCGTCCCGAGGTTCAACGGGTCCGGCGCGTCATAAACCTCGCACGCCCGCAGGATCGCCTCGGCGGCATCGTGAACGTAAAGAAACTCGCGGCTCACCTGCCCCGTGCCCCAGCAGCGCACTTCATGCTCCCCGCGGTCGGCCGCCTCGCAGAATCGCCGGATCAAGGCTGGAATCACGTGCGAGGTTTGGGGATCAAAGTTGTCACCCGGTCCATACAGGTTGACGGGCAACAGATAAATGCCGTTGAATCCATATTCCGCGCGATACGCCTGAAGCATGGTCAGCAGCGCTCGCTTCGCTATGCCATAGGGGGCATTGGTTTCTTCGGGAAAGCCGTCCCAAAGATCGCACTCTTGGAACGGCGGCGGGCAGTGCTTGGGATAGGCGCAGACGGTACCAATCTGCACAAACTTGGAGACGCCATGTTTGCGAGAGGCCTCCATGAGATTCAAACCCATCGCCATGTTGGCATAAAAGAATCGCCCCGGCCGCGCGCGGTTCGCGCCGATGCCCCCCACTTCCGCAGCCAGGTGGATGACGAGATCGGGGCGAAACTCCCGGCAGAGTTGTTCCGCGGCTTCGGCGCGGGTCAGGTCAAACTCTGCGCGGCGCGGAACAAGAATGGCGCGCGGCTGCAGCCCCTCCAGCTTGCGACACAACACGCTCCCCTGGAAGCCCGCGCCCCCGGTCACGCACACTCTTAGATTGGACCAGAACGTCGACATTTTTGTGTGGCACCGGTTTTCAACCGGTGCATGGTGCACAAGTTCCCCACTTGTGTGTGGCACCGGTTTCCAACCGGTGTGTGGTGCACAGGTTTCCAACCTGTGCAGCCTTCCCAAAGATTCACCCGACGACGACCGGCTCAGGCCTCGGTCCGCGTTTCGGGGTCACCTGCTCCCTCGGTGCACTGCGGATGTTGCCGCCGTCAAAGCCCGCATCCACCAGCGTCCGCTCCTGCCGCGCGAGGTTCAGGTCCGCCTCGATCATCATCTTCACCAGCTCCCGGAATCCGACGCGCGGCGTCCACCCCAGCTCCTGCTGAGCCTTGGAAGCATCGCCCAGCAGCAAGTCCACTTCGGTTGGGCGCAGGTATTGTGAGTCGATGTGCACATAGTCCCGCCAGTCCAGCTTCAAGATCCCGAAGGCCTCGTCGAGCAGTTCGCGCACGCTGTGGGTCTCGCCCGTGGCAATGACATAGTCGCGTGGCTCGTCCTGCTGCAGCATGCGCCACATCGCATCAACAAAATCACCCGCATAGCCCCAGTCTCGTTTGGCGTCGAGGTTGCCCAGATATAGAGCGCTCTGCAGGCCCAGCTTAATGCGAGTGGCGGCACGCGTCACCTTGCGCGTCACAAACGTCTCGCCACGCCGCGGGGATTCGTGGTTGAACAAGATTCCATTGCATGCGAACAGGCCGTAGGCCTCGCGGTAGTTCACGGTTTGCCAGAACGCATGGACCTTTGCGCAGGCGTACGGGCTTCTGGGATAAAATGGCGTTCGCTCCGTCTGCGGCGTTTCCAATACTTTGCCGTACATTTCGCTGCTGGATGCCTGGTAGAACCGCACGTCAATGCCGGTCTCATCGCGGTAATCGCGGACGGCCTCCAGCAGGTTAAGCGTGCCCATCGCCACCGCCTCGGCGGTGTAGATCGGCTCGTCAAAGCTCGTTCGCACGTGCGATTGCGCGGCCAGGTTGTAAACCTGCGTCGGCCGGATTTCGTTGAGCAGGCGCCGAAGGCAAATGGCGTCAAGCAGGTCGCCGTAGTGCAGGCGCAGTTGCACGTCGCCGCAGTGCGGATCCCGGTAGAGATGGTCAATGCGCTGCGTGGTGAAGACACTGGACCGCCGCACCACCCCGTGAACTTCGTAGCCCTTGTCGAGGAGCAATTCGCACAAATACGAGCCGTCCTGGCCCGTAATCCCCGTAATCAGCGCAATGTTATCAGGCACACCATTACTCCAGCAGGATTTGTCAGGCAAGAATGCACGCATGACTTGGCATGACTTTTCACTCGGTGACTCTGGCTCAGGGCTTTATCCGTGCGGGCTTGACGGCATGGCTCTACTGCAGAATTCAAGCCCGCATGGGCTACAAGCTTACACTGGCCCTATTCACCCCACGCGCCGACGTCTTCCTGTGAAAAACTCGAATTCGCAATAACAACTGTGGGCGCTTCCGCGGCGGTCGTAAATGTCGGAGCCTTGCCGGTTTCCAGCCCTCGCCGACTTGCCTCTCGCGCGAGGAGCGTTTCGGCGTGAGCGACCGTGCCCGGCGGCGTGAACCAGTTGTAAACCGGCTTGCTCGTCCGGTTTACCAGATTGTTGTAACGCTCCTCCGCGTGGACCCACGACGTATTGGAAACCACGAACGCATCCGCGCCGAACGTCAGCGCTTGTGGAATCGTGATCAGCGGCGTGCCGCGATAGGTTCGATCCGCCGCGGCGAAGCGGTCATCGGCGATGGCCAGCACGTCAATCCCCGCCTCCTGCGCGCCGCGATGAAACGCATGAATGTTCTTGCCCAGATCCGCGAGAATGACCCGACGAATGCCTTGCTCGCGCAGGGGCTCGAATCGGCGGCGTATCGCCGTCCAGCAGAAGAGGCTCTCGATCACCGTGGCCGACAGTCGCTGCTCCGCGAATTTTCCGCGCTCCAGCATGGCCCGGAATCGCCCGGCCAGCGCGCCTCGCTGGAATGCGCGAGTCTGCCCCTCCCGCGCCGCGATCCACGCATACCTCTGCAACCAGTCGCGCAAATAGATGGCTCTGTACGGCGCCGGCAGATAGCGCGCGATGACGCGGAGGTTGTTGCAAACATCATAATAGGCCGTGCGCGCCGCGGGACGTGACTGTGTGGATTTCAGATGGTCCACGTGCAGATCGGCGAACGTCTCCACTTTCCATCCCGCCGCCAACAGCCTGAAACTGAGGTCATACTCCTCGGCCTGCATGAAGAACGTGCGGTCCAATCCCCCCGCCTGCCGATACGCCCACGCGCGAATGCCCGCGCCGCACCCGACAAACACATTCGGCAGCGCGCTGCATTCCTGCCGCCCATCAGGCAAATGAACCAGAAAGCCGGCGGCGCCCAGCTTCGCGTCGCAGTCGAAATGCGAAATCATCGCCTGCAGGCTGCCGCTTCGCGGGCGCGCATCGTCGTCGAGGAACAGATAGAATTCCCCGCGCGCGTGGTCCGCGCCGAGCGCCTTGGCGCAACTGCCAAGGTTGCGCCCCGTCTTGATCAACGTCACGCCCGCCAGCCGCGAAAGCGTCTCACGCGTGTCGTCCGTGGACCCGTTGTCCACGACGATGATCTCGTCGCGCGCGGGATCAATCCCCGCCGCCGTAAGACTGCGGATCGTCCCCAGCAGGATGTCCTTGCGGTTGTAGGTGGCAATGATGACGCTGATTCGAGGCCGCTCGCTCATGAGGTTGTTTCCCTTTCCGTTGTTTCGCGGATAGGGGTTTATCGGAAGGCGCAGGAAAAGGCTGGAGGGGACGGGGCGCAGGAATTGCCCGCCGCCGTTCGGGAGCCTTTGAAAGACCGGGAGCCCGGCGACGAAGTCACGCCAGCATGTTGCGCGTGGACCGCGGATCTAACGCCTCGCGCAGCCCCTCGCCCACGCCGTTCAGCGCCAGCAGCATGAGCGCCAGCAAGCCGCACGGAAAAACCAGCAGCCACCAGAATCCCACGAACGGGTTGATCGCCTGCACCCCGTCCGCCGCCAGCCGCCCCAGCGACGGCAGCGGCGGCTGCACGCCGATCCCCAGAAAGCTGAGAAACGCCTCCTGCAGCACCGCCTGCGGAACCACCAGCGAGGCATACGCCGCAACCGGCCCGACCAGGTTCGGCAGCATGTGCCGCCGGAAAATCCACACCGGCCCGCCGCCCATCGCCCGCGACGCTTCGACGAATCCCTCGTGCCGCAGCGACATCACCAGCCCGCGCACCACCCGCGCCATCGTCAGCCAGCTCACCGAACCGATCGCAAGGAACAGGATCACCAGATCCGCGTAGCGCGTCCTCCCGCCCAGCGCCGCGGTCAAAGGCCGGGTCAGCGCCACCTTCATCAGAATCACCATCAGGATGTACGGCAGCCCGTAGAGCACATCCACCACGCGCATCAGCAACAGATCCGTGCGTCCCCCCAGCAGCCCCGCTGCCGCCCCCCACAGCGTCCCGACCACCAGCGCCGTCGCCGTCGCCCCCGCCGCCACCGCAAGGCTGACGATCAACCCCAGCGCCAGCCGGAACAACATGCTGCGCCCAAGGTCGTCATGTCCCAGCCATGACGCCGCCCCGCGCATGAATGAACCCAGCGGCCTCAGCGCCGCAGGCACCTCGCCGACCGCACGGTCCAGCGTCTCCCCCGGCGTCACGGACTTCATGCTCGGCCCATGTCGAACGCCGGTCGCCAGGTTCTCCGCATCAAACCACGCCAGAGACCAAGGCAGCGCGACCCCCGCGACGATCGCCAGCGCCAGCAGAAACGCCCCGCCGAGGCAGGCCTGTCGGTTCCGGCGGAAGCGCCCCCATCCGGTCATGCTCGCGGCCGGCGATGTTGCTGCTGCGCCGCTCATGCCGCTCGGCTCCGCAACCTCGGGTCCACCCACACGTGCACGACGTCCACGATCAAGTTGAAGGCGATCACCATCGCTGAAAACACGAGCACCGTCGCGATCAGCAACCCCGGGTCGCGGTTCAGCGCCGCGTTGACGAAGTGCTGCCCCATGCCGGGAACGCTGAACACCTTTTCCACCACGAAAGAGCCGGTCATCGCCTGCGCCGTCGCCGGCCCCAGATAAGTCAGCACGGGCAGGAACGCCACGGGAAACGCGTGCTTCCAGACGACCTGCCTTCGCGGAAGTCCCTTGGCGAGCGCCGTGCGGATGTAGTCCTGGCTCAGCGCATCCGTCATGCCCGCGCGCGTCAGCCGCGTGACATACGCGACGAACGGCAGCGCCAGCGTCACCGCCGGCAGCGGCAGATGCGCCAGCGTCCCCCACCCGCCGACCGGCGCGACGTGCAGGAACACCGCGAACACCAGCAGCAGGCACGAGCCGGTCACAAAGGTCGGCACGCATACGCCCGCCAGCGCCAGGCTCAGCCCCAACCCCGACGCCCACCCGCGCCCGCGCACCGCCGACATCGCCCCGATCGGCACGCCCACCACCACGGCAAGGAGAATCGCCACCAGCCCCAGCATCGCCGACACGGGCAGCGACTGCGCCAGGATCTGATTGCACGTCCAGTCGGGATACTGAAATGTCGGGCCGAAGTCCAGCCGCAGGATGCCCAGCAGGAGTTGGATGAAGTAGCGCCCGTTGTGGTCCATGTCGTACCGCGCGCGCAGCGCCGCGGCGACTTCCGGCGCGATGTTCCGCTCCGACGTCTGCAGCGGATTTCCCGGCGCGCTGACCACCATCAGAAACGTCAGCGCATACACGCACGCCAGCGTCGCCGCCCCCAGCACCAGCCGTCTGGCGATCATCCGCATCATCGCGCCACGCTCACCGTTCGAAAGGGAAACAGCAGCCGCGCATTGGGCGTCAGGCCCGTCACGCCGGGGCGGATCGCCGTGACGCTCGTGTAATGGAACAGCGGCAGGATAGGGCAGTCGCGCGACGCGATCAGCGACTCCGCCTCTCGCAGCAGGCTCATGCGCCGCGTCGCGTCGCGCTCGACCGACGCCGCGGAGAGCAGCGCGTCATACTCCTCGCCGCAATACCCGCTGTCGTTGTTCCCGTTGCCGCACGACAGCACGTCCAGGAACGTTGTCGGATCGTTGTAGTCCGCGTACCAGTTCGCCCGCGCGATCATGAACCGCCGCGAGGCCTTGTCCTCCGCGAATGTCTTGGACTCCTTGCCGCGCAGCTCGACGCGGCCGCCGAGGTGCGTTTCCCACATGCGCGCCGCGGCCTGGCAGATCGAGCTGTGCGGACCGCCGGTGTTGAACAGAAGCTCGATGACCGGCAGCCCCTCACCCCGCGGAAACCCCGCTTCCGCCAGCAGCGATCGCGCCGACTCCGGATCGAAGCCCAACCCCGCGGGCGGCTCGTGGCCCGGCATCGTCCCGGGCGGAACGAACGCCCCGGCCGGGCGGTCGCCGCGCTGCAGCACCTGCTCGGTGATCGCCTGTCGATCCACGGCGAGACAGAACGCCCGCCGCACGCGCGCATCGACAAACGGGTTGGGCCGGCCATCGACGACGGCGTCGGAGCAGTTGAAGTTGAAGAAGTACGTGCCCGCCAGCGAGCACAGGTGGAAGTCCGCCCGCTCGCCGCTGCGCGCCAGCCGCGCGATCTCGTGATCGTAGGAAACCTCGACGGTCGGAATGAAATCCACGTCGCCGCTTTCAAACGCCAGCAGCGCCGTGTTCGGATCGTCATACACCACCGCTTCGATGGACCGGCAGGGAACCCGGTCCGCCTCGCGATGGAAGGGGTTGACCTCCAGCCGCAGCGACCGCTTGAACGTCCAGTCTGCAAGCCGGTATGGACCGTTGGTCACCAGCCCGGGATACCCGAGCCTGCGGAAGTCCGGCTTGGTCCACTGCGCATCGTACGTCACCAGCCCCTCGCGCGTCAGCGGCGCGTCGCCCCATCGCTCGCGCAGCAGCTCGATGCTCTCATGAATTGGCGACATCGACGGAAACGCAACAAGATCGGCGAAGAATGGGCACGGCTTCACCAGGCGCACGACCAGCGTTCGCTCGTCGGGCGTCTCGAGTCCGACTTCCGCAAATCGCCTCTCTATCTCCATGAAATGCTGCCGCATCACAAGGGCATGAAGCTCGCGCCACGGCAGTCCGGCCTCACTCAGCGCCGAGCCCTCGCCGTCCGCGCTCGCCGACTTCTGCCTCAGCGCCGCCCATGCCTCCCTGACAGGCCCGGCACATTCCAGAGTGGTCAACGCCTCGAGCTGCTTCGCGTCCAGCGGCCAACCGTCCGCTCGACGCGAGAGCGCCGTCAGCACCTGCACGCCTTGCGAGCGCCATTCGGCATACGCCTTCGCCCCCGCAACGTGATTCGTGACGAAAAACGCGTAGTCCGCGGCCGTGCCCGGTTCAATCGCCCGACGCCACCCGCGAACGAAATCGCCCGGTCGCACGGCCTCGCCGTTGGACCAGCGCCCGTCCTCGCGCAGGTGAAACGTCCACGTCAGACCGTCCGCCGAGACTTCAGGGGGAAACTCCGCCGCGCCGGCCAGCGGCGACAGCGTGGCGGGGTCGTAGGCGCACAAGCCCTCCCAGAGATTCAGGGCGATGCGCAGATCCTGCGTCCAGCTCATCCGCGCGGGATCCAAGGTGTGAACGTCGGAGGAATTGACGTAACGGAACTCCGGCGCCGGGCGAACATCGGCGAGCCGCCCGCTCAGCCAGGCGCCCCCCAGGAGCACGATCAACAGCATCAAGGCGCCGCGAACCATAAGGGTGCGTCACACGAACGTGGTGCGAAGGGAAGGCCGTCATGGGCCGGACCCGAAAAGAATCAGCAGAGTCTCTCGCGTCATCCGCGTCCCACCGGACGGCAGCGCCTCGCAGGCAATATCAGGGCGCAAGACCGCCAGCGCAACGGCACCCCGCCAAGTACAGCCGCAGCGGAATTCGCCACCTACCGCACGGCGCGCGGCGATCGTTGCTGCTGATTGCAATCGATCGCTCGATTGATCCTGTTTCGAGCCAAGTCGTCCAAGGCCGGCTTCAGCCGGCCGGTTCTTGCCACCGCCTTGAGGCGGTGGGTGCGTGACAGCAGTTCGACGTGAGCCGGCCTTCAGCCGGCTTGCGCTAATCACAAGGCAAGCCCGGCTGAAGCCGGCTCGCCTGATGCGCCGAGTTCTCACCCCACCCGCTCAAGCGGGTGGCAAGCGCCAGTCGGCTAAAGCCGACCATCCCCCCCTCAAGCGTGAATCGATCCCCAAGGCGGGTCATTCGGATCGCTGCGGACACTAAGCCGCACGCCTGACAGCAGGGCAATGCTTCAGCCGTACTACTTAAGCGACGTCACGGCGCCCCGGCTTCGACCTTCCACGGATCGCCCGAGAGCATCCCCGGCTTGTCCGACGTGCCGTACCATTCCCGCGCCGCCTCAAGCACCTTGGGCTTGCCCGCGGCGCCCTGCTCTTCAAGCACTTTGCGGATGCCCCCGCTCTTACGAGTGATCTTCTCCAGCAGCGCCTCCGCCTGCACCAAGGTCAGCTCCAGCGCCACCTCGTCCTCGAACGGGCGGATGGCGGTCGCGGCGTACTGCTCCGCACAAAGGCGCGTCAGTACGGCCGCTCGCTTCACGATCGCCTCCGCCTGCTGCGGATTGAGCCGCTCCGACTCGCCCGCCAGGTAGAACAGCACGACCGATGCGTCGCTCCCCACCTTCGCGCCGCCCTTGCGCAGCAGATCCAGCCGCGCGTCCAGGATGGCCAGCATCGCGTCGAAGACGTCGCCGATCCGGTTGGGGATCGCCAGCGCGCGATACATCATCTGCCGCGTGCTGTCGCTGACTTCCTTCACTCCCGCGGCCTTCAGCGCCGCCACCGCGTCGCCGAGTTGACCGCCGGTGATCAGCTCAGGAACCAGCACCTTGATCCCTTCAGCGCTGTAGTACCGCACGGCCATGTACTTGGAACCTAGCCCCGCCTTCAGCCCCGGCAGCGCCTCCAGCTTGCCGGCGTCGAGCAGAATGCGGCTCAGCGCTATGCCCTGAAAGAGCGTCACGTCTTCCTTCGGCAGCAACTCGGCCGCGACGGCCGCGACGGCCGAAAACACCTGGGCGGCGAAGCCCGGCTTGTTGCCCGGATCGGCAAGCTGCTTCTGGATGCTGGTTCGGAACTGCTTGAACGCCTCCGCGAGATTCGTCATGAACTCCGGCGCGGCGGGATCCAGCCCCGCCCCCCAGTGCGAAAGCTCCGCCTTGATCCAGTCCCGCAGGTTCGTCTGATCGTTGGCGCTGTACGAGTCCTGCGCCCGCAGGCCGTTGACGAAAGTCCGCTTGTCCTGCAGATCCTGCAGATCCTGCAGATCCTTGGGAACACCTTGCGCGGGGGAGGCCGTCGGATTGGCTTGAGCCGCTTTAGGGCTTGCCGGCGCCGGCGCAGGATTCGCCGGAGCGGGCGTGGGTTCGGCGGGTGCGGGAGTTGGATTCGTGGGTGTTGCCTGACCGGACGCGCGGGACGAAATCAGAACCAGCCCGGCCGCGACCCGCCACCCCCATCGCCACAACCCCATGTGCATCCGCAATCTCCCTGCCCCGTGGTCGCCGGTCGCAATATCACCGCCCCGCAGTCCCAATCTCGCTGCTCCGGCGTCGCCGGTCGGAGTCAACCGACCGTCCATCGGAAAGACCCGCACGCTAACGGCGGGTTCTCAGCCTTGTCAAGCCGCGCCGACCCCTGCGCCGCTAAGGGCAGGGCAAAGGGGGTATGCCCGGAACCACGAAAACGTGGCCGACCCGGCAGGCGCCTTCCTCGCTTGCGCTTCGGGTTCTGAAAGGCAAAGCCCGGCTGGCCAACCAGAGCCCGAAGCGCCAGCGAGGGACTCCGCCGTCAGATTGGCGCCGCGGCTCGCCCTTTCAGAACCCGAAGCGCCAGCGAGGGACTCCGCCGTCAACGACACAGAAATCCTGGCAAATCCGCCGCGCAATTCACGACCCAGACCAGCCGTGGCAAGAGCCAAGACTGCAGTTAAGGACCGTCACCCCCGCGCAGGCATGGGTCCAGTCTGGCGAGCAAAACCGCTGAGTTCTGCGTTCTCGCAAGTAACGAGCTGGATTCCCGCCTTCGCGGGAATGACGGGCGTCGCCTTTCACCACGGGCTGCTAGGGCTTCGCCGCGGGAACCGGATTGCTGGCCGCTCCGGCGACGCTCGGCACGCGCCGGGGCCGGAGCAGACGCCGCTCCTTGCGCAGTTTCGATCGCTGCGCCCGGAAGCGCTGCCGGTAGTCGGAGACCGCCCAGAGGCTGACAGAATAGCCGACCACGGCGAGTACCACCGCCGCCACGACCGAGCCGATCCACAAGTCTCCCCCAATGCTGATCAGCAAATTGAACAGTTCTGTCCAGAACGTGGGATGCAGCAACTGCCCGAACCCGCCCTCGTGGCGAATGGCCGCCATGAATCGCTGGTACGCCTGATGGTCGTTCGACCCCGTCAGCCACGAGCCAAGCTTCCAGAACGTGCCGTAAATAGGCGCGGCCGTGAGGGGATTGGTGATCCAGACGATCGGAAAACAAACCGCTTTGTTCGCTCTCAGGGCAGCGGCCAGCGACAGCGCGAGAATGGTCTGAATCCCAACGACCGGCAGGAAGGCCGCAAACGTGGCCACGGCGACACCCAACGCAATCTGGTGCGGCGTGTCATCCGCGTGCAACACGTTGTGAAACAAAAACTTGCGTACTCGAGCTCTAAAGGCAGCCGTCACGGGTCCAGTTTCGCGTCAAGATGTAGTCCGAAGTCACTTGGGGACCGGAAGTCACCTGGATGTCAATAGTCCCTTGGGCGCCAGATGAGTCTAGTGGTCCGTCCCGTCTTAATCCACAGGGCACGCGCGGCCCGCTGGCGCCGGCAAGCGCTGCTTGCGCCAATGAGCGTCTCGCTCACGAGTTCTCCCCGGCTCGTGTACGGCGGGCCATGCTCGCCGAAAGCGCCGCCTGGGATTCGGCAATCCTCCGCGTGCAACAGCCCACCTCGTCGGCCTCCGATCGCCCAAGGTTGGCGGCACATCGCCACGGTCGGCCTCAGCCGGCCCGCTCATTGCCACCAACTTCAGTGGCTGGGCCGCAGGCGGAAAACTCCATAACTCGAGCCGGCTTCAGCCGGGCCTGGCCCACCGCACGAAGCTCAAATCGAGTTCCCCGACAGCCCAACGGCTTCATATATCGGTCGTTGCCGCGGGTCGAATCAGCGAACGGGCCTCGCCTGCACGTTGGAGCACGGCCTGAACCACCGGGTCCACCGTCAGCTCCTCCATGCACCTGTGTCCATGCGGGCACCGACTCAATCGCCGGTAGTAGCACGGGGAGCAATCCAGCGCCAGCCGCACCACATCCGCGCCCCGCCGGTACGGACCGGTCCGGGCCGGGTTCGTCGGACCGGTCAAGCAGACCAGCGGGCGGTCCAGCGCGACCGCCAAATGCATCGGCGCGGAATCCTGACAGAGCACTGCGTCGCACCGCGCGATCACCGCCGCGAGCTGCCGGACCGTCGTTCGCCCGACGAGGTTCACCACGGGGGAGGCGCACCGTCGCTCGATCGCCTGACATCGCTCCGCCTCGTCCGGTCCTCCAAGCAGGACGACCGCCACCCCGGCTTCGATCAGTCGCTCCGCCGCGGCGGCGAACCGCTCCACGGGCCAGAGCTTCGTTTCCCAGCGCGCTCCGGGAAACACTGCCAGGACGGGCGGCCCCGGCGCGATCCCCGCTTGGCTGAGAAGTCGCTGCGCGTCATCCCGTTCCGCGGCGGTCAGCGCGAGATCGAAACGCACACGCGCATCCGCGAAGCCCAGCCGGCCTGCGACGAGCATGTTGCGATCGACCGCGTGCGCGTTGGGATCGGGCGTCTCGATCAGGTCCGTGTAGAACAGCGGCGATCCCTCCCGCCCGTTGCGAAACCCGAGACGCACGGGCGCGCCCGTGGCACGCGCGAGAAATCCGCTGCGAAACAGGCCTTGAAGATCGATCACCAGATCGTACCGGCGATCGCGCAGTTCCCGCAGAAACCGCAGAAAACCCCGCGTCGCGCTCCAGCGCCGACCGATCGCGCCGTACTGACGCCGATCGAACAGCACGGCCTCGCTGAGGTCGGGATGTCCCTCAATCAGCGGCGCAAAGGCCGGCGCGATCAGCCAGTCGAGGCGCGCCGTCGGGTAGCGCCGGCGCAGGCCATGCAGCACAGGCAGCGCATGAATGACGTCGCCCAGCGAGCTAGGTTTCACCAGGAGGATTCGCTCGAAAGTTCTCGTGGAAAGGTCGCGCACGGCGTCCGATTCGCAAAGGCTCTCTGGCCGCTAAGCCAAACTGACAGGAAGGTAACGGTACGCGGCGCGCGGCAGCGGTCAAAAGAGATTGCCACGCATGACGCAGTGCGCGGAGGCGAGCGGAGATGCGTGGAGCGGAACGGACGAAGGTCGGCGCATAAAAGGAGGCGCCCCGCCTGCCGATGCTTTTCAGCACCGTGCCCCCCAGGATCGAGGCGCCTAAGGTCCGTCTATGTAAATTATACTCCATGTCCGGCGCGATGCAAACAAATCAAAAAAAAATTTTGGAGGAAGCCCCAAAGTCTCTTCCGCGTCCGCCGCCCGTGACGCGCGACTCGTACGCCGCAACGCCATTCCGAACGGTTGGATTTCTGAATCTTCGGCCGCAGAAGCCATAAGTCCCGGCGCAGCCGAAGATTGCAAAACGGAGCCTGGGGCGACAGCACAAGCCTCGGTGGTTGAACTTCGCGGCTCCGGGCGTTATTCAACAGCCTTATGATTCACATCCCCATCCTCAGACACGGGAAACCCTATCTCAGCGTTGAGACCGCTGCCCTTCTCCACCACGCCACCGGCGAGCGGGTCGCGGAGCTGAGCCTCGCCAACAGCGGGCTGATCGGCCGCGACATCCGCCGCATGGACGCAACCGTACTGGAGCGCATCCCGATCGCTGAGCTGACCGCGAAGTGCCGCAAGGCCGCTGATTTGTTTCTGTCGGCGGTCCTTCCGCTGGGCGATGCGAGCCAGTCGTTCGATGACTACGTCGCCTCGCTTTCGGCCACGACGGGCATGCCCGTTTCCTACTGCCGGTCGAACGCCGAGAAGATCGCCTATGTGCTGCGCGAGATTGAGGACGTGCTCGCGGGCCTGACGCGCGGGCTCGATCTCTCCGTCCTCGACCGCGGATTCGGCAAACTCGACGGGCGCACCGTCAGCTTCTTCCGCGAGGGGCGCATCTTCGGCGCTGTGCTGCCCAGCAACTCGCCGGGCGTGCACTCGCTGTGGATCCCCGCCATTCCGCTGAAAGCGCCGGTCGCGCTCAAGCCGGGGCGCGAGGAGCCGTGGACGCCGTTTCGCGTGATCGAAGCACTCGCGGCCGCGGGCGTTCCGCGCGAGGCGTTCGGCTTCTATCCCACGGATCACGCCGGCGCCGGCGAGCTGCTGAGGCTGGTGGATCGCTCCATGATCTTCGGCGACGCCGCCACCACCTGCCCGTGGCACCACAACCCGCGCGTCGAAGTCCACGGTCCGGGATTCAGCAAGATTCTCCTCGGCGACGACGCGGCCGACGACTGGCCGAAATACCTTGACGTCATCGCCTCCTCGATCGAAGCCAACTGCGGACGATCGTGCATCAACGCCTCGGGCGTGTGGACGCCGCGCCACGGCCGGGAAATCGCCGAGGCGCTCGCCGCCCGCTTCGCGCCGATTCCGGCACGGCCCGCGGAACACGCCGATGCCCGCGTGGCCGCGTTCGCCAATCCCGCGATGGCCGAACGCATCAGCGCCGTCATTGACCACGACCTGCTCGTGCCCGGAGCGGAGGATGTCACGCAGCGCCTCCGCGCCGGCGATCCGAGCCACACCGGCTCCAATCGCCTCGCCCGGCTGGGCCGCTGCGCTTGGCTCCTGCCGACGGTGGTGCGCTGCGACGATAGCGACCATCCGCTGGCCAACCGTGAGTTTCTCTTCCCCTTCGCTTCCGTGGTCGAGTGTCCGACGGGCGAGATGCCCAGTGCCATCGGCGGGTCACTGATCGTGACAGCCATCACGGATGACGCCGCCTTCCGCTCGCGCCTCATGGCCGCGGCGAACATCGACCGCCTCAACTTCGGCCCGATCCCGACCTGGCGCATAAGCTGGAACCAGCCGCACGAAGGGAACCTCTTCGAGCACCTCTACCGCCAGCGGGCGTTCCAGATGGAGGGCGCTGCGTAGGCCGGGGTGTGGAAAACTCTGTTTTCGCCCGGCGAGCCGCGCGCTTCAGCCCGCGCGGACGTGCGAAGAGCCCACTGCGTTCTGCACCGGGGAGACCGCCACGCAAGAGCCCATGATGCTGCAGGCTGCGCAGCCTGCGCCCCAAACCCCCCGCCGTGGCGGCGAAGCGCCTCCGTCAGGCCCAACAAAACGTCAAGAAAAGCTCGCCTTATGTGAGCACTTCGCGGATCGCCTCGTGCAGCGCCCCGTCGTCCACGCTGTCAACCACGTTTGCCCTGCCGATGGCCTCGATGAGCACAAACCGCCGCTGACCCGCCACGTTCTTCTTGTCCGCCAGCGTCCGCTCCATCAATGCGTGCGGGTCGATGCGTTGTGACGCCGCAGCGCATGCCGACCACCGCACCGGCAGTCCGAACGCCTCGATCAGCTCCCTACCCCGTCGCGCCTGCTCGGCGGGAAGCCCGGCGTATCGAACCGAAAGCGACAGCGCCGCGGCCATGCCCATCGCCACGCACTCGCCATGCCGCAGCGCGTAGCCACACTGGGCCTCCAACGCGTGGCCGATCGTGTGCCCGAAGTTCAGCAGCGCCCGCCTGCCTGTCCGTTCATAAGGGTCCGCGGCGACCACCTCCGCCTTGAGCCGCACGTTGCGGTGAATCAGCTCGGTGAGCGTGGCGGGATCGAGCTTCAGCACGTTTTCAACGCTCGCCTCATGCCACGCGACGAAGGCCTCGTCGAACACCAGCGCGTGCTTGATCGACTCCGCCAGACCCGCGCGTACGTCGCGCTGCGGCAGCGTGCTCAGCGTCGCCGGATCGATCAGCACCAGCGACGGATGATGAAACGCGCCGACAAGGTTCTTGCCCGCGGGAAGGTTGACCCCGGTCTTGCCGCCGATCGAGGCGTCCAGCATGGCCTCCATCGTCGTCGGGCAGATCGCGAGCCGCACGCCGCGCATCCACGTCGCCGCGGCGAACCCGGCCACGTCGCTGACCACGCCCCCGCCGAGGGCGAGGATTAGGCCGTCTCGCCCCAGCGCCAACGCCGCGAGCCGGTTGTGGATCGCCTCCACCTGCCGCGGTGACTTCGAGGACTCGCCCGCGGCGAAGACCTCCACCTCCGCGTTCAGCCCCGCCGAATGCAGCGACGCCAGCAGCGTGTCGACGTAAAGCGGCGCGACGGTGGTTTCGCTGACGAGAAGAACCTTGGACGGATGAAGCGGCTCGACGTACGACCCGGCGCGTGCCGCAGCGCCGGGGTCGATGACGACCCGCGTCGCATGCTCCTCCGCCGCCGTGGTGATGTGCAAGCTCTTCATGGCACTGCGCCCAGGCAGACGGGCCGCATTGTAGTCCGGCCAAGAAAAACGCGAGCGAGCTTTCCAGGAAAGCCCGCCCGCGTGGTTGCCTTCTAACTGAGTTCCGGCTGCCCGAGACGCTACGCGGCCAGATACTGCTCCATCAGCGCCAGCTTCAGCTTGTCCAGCGCTTTGTTCTGAATCTGCCGGACGCGCTCCTTGGTGACGCCGATGATCGTGCCCACCTGCTCGAGCGTCTTGAGCCGATGCGGCGCGCCCTCCACTGGCGGCGGCTGGTTCAGCGCGAAGCGCTCCTCGATCACCGTGCGCTCCACCTCCGTCAGCCCCGCCGAGTTCTCCAGCAAGATGTGCCGGATTTCATCGACGCAATCGATCTCCACGTCCTCGCGCTTGCGATCGAGGAAATCGCTCTGCTCCACCGTGGGATCGAACTCGGTCGGGAACACGTGGCGATAGCGGCTGGTCTTCATGGCGACGCGCGAGAAGCTCTTGAGAATCGCGCGGCACGAGTAGGTGCTGAACTTGAACCCGCGCCCGCAATCGAACTTCTCCACGCTGCGCAGGAGCGCCATGTTCCCTTCGCTGATCATCTCGTTGACGTCGATATTGGTCAGCCGCGTGCGCTTGGCCATCGCCAGCACCAGCGGCATGTTCAATCGCACGATCTGGCTGCGCACGTCGAGGGACCGCGCCGCCCAGGCGATCAGGCGCCACGTCTCGGACTTCGTCAGTTTGCCGCCGGCCGCCCGGTGGATGATTCGCGAGCAGCGGTAGCGGGCGTAGTTGTAACGCTTGAACGCGAGCTGCTCCTGCGCCGTCGTCAGACGAACGACCTCGCCGTTGCGGAACTCGCTGTCCACCACGGGCGTCGGCTCGTGGAAACGCGGAATCCGCCGGTCCGGAAATTCGGACTTCACGCCGAACAGCTCCCACTCCGCCCCGGGGCGCGAATACGTCGGATCCGCGACGAAATCGACCGGCTGGCTGAGCCATTGCGTCAGCAACGCCCGATCCGCCCGCGACAACTGGGCAAGCACCGGCGCACGCGGCAACCCGGCAACCGCGCTGCCGCGCGATTGCGGATCGATCTTCCTGGCCAACATTTGCGCACACATGGCATTAGCTCCTCAATGAGCGAACGCTCGCTCTCTCCCCTTCACTCTCCCCTTCCGTATATACGCACGTCGTCAAGGACTGTGCGCATGGATTAGCATTTTTTCACGGACGCGCAGCCCCGCGTAATCTTTGACGCCCGTGCCGGACGTAGCGGTACCATGAGGGGAGACGTAACCAGCAGGGGGGACGCTTAGCCAATCAACTATACACCACCCCACCAGCCCAAGCAAGCCCCCCACGTGTTTTCGACCGGCACGCTCGATTATTTCATTCTTGGGAACGAAAAATAAAGTGCCACGGTTTATTGGCCGTGGCTGGCTTGAAACCCAGTTGGGGAGTCCCACCCGGCAAGAGGAGGGCAGCCCCTTTCATCCGGCCTGGAGCAGGGAGAGAGCGAGCGAGTCCCCGGAACCGAGACGCCGGGCCAAACTCGCCGGTGCGTGGGGGGGGCTGGCGTACGGACCAACGGCGTCAGCCGCGGGCTACGGAGTCGATCAGCGCTTTCAGACGCGATTCGTTGAAGAGCGCGAAGAAGAACTCACGCCCGGCGGCTGCTTGCGCGTTGCGTCCGGCGCTGTCCGGCTTCAACGCCGGCTCGCTAAGACTGCCTCCGACGAGCGGAGTCTGGGCCGCAAGCTCGGCGTTGGCGCGGCGAATCAGCTCAAAGGCGCGCCTTCGAGCGGATCGATCGCGCGGCGCGGACCGTCGCAGCTCGGCGGAATGGCGGATGGCCTCGGCTCGGCGCGCGAGCAGCGGCGCGGTCTCCGCGCCGCTGCTCACGAATCGCTGGGGATTGAATCGAAGCTCGCGCGGACTGGGACGCGCATCGCGCGCGACATCGGCAGCGCCCCTTTCCCCTTCCGCTTCGCGATAGCGCAGCGTGGCAGAAACGCAGGCGTACGCGGGCGGCGCCAACCCGTAGTAACCGCGAATCAGATCGTCGGTGATGCGATCGTACTTCGCTCCGCCTGTCCCGTGGATGAAGAAATCGCCCAGGAAGACGCGCGCCCACAGCGTCAGCGTCAGCGCCCTGGGTCGCACACCCCACTCGCCCAGCTCTGCCAGCGCGATCGCGCAGGTGGCGCAGCGAGAGAACCGCGACGCGGACAGGCGCCCCGCCGGCTCCTCCTCGGCGCGCAACTGAAGCATGTCGGCCTCGACCTTCACGAAGCACCTTCGCCGCGGCTGCCCTTTCCGCACCAGCCACAGCGGAACTTCCTGCCATTTTCCGTCGGTCGCCAGATCGGGCATGGGACGGTTTCGACCGCGGACGTGATGGCGCGCCCGGTACTCATCGAGCGCGCGGTTGTATTCGAGCGCAAAGCGCGGGGCGCTCAGGAGCAGGTCCGCAACGAACGGATGCCACGGCAGCGCGGACGTTCTTGCCTCGACCATCGCCACGCCCAGTCGCCGCTCAACGCCGCTGCGACCGGCGCTGACTTGATCCACGAAGTCCGCTGTCGGACCGCAGCGGCGCGCCGCCTCGAAAAACGCCGGCATCTCAGAGCGGTCCCAACGTCCGCCCATCGCGAATCGGGCGGTCTGCTCAGCCAGAGCAAGCTCGTCCGGCGCGAGAGCCTCAAGAAACTCGTAGGCCCTGCCGCGTTCACCGGACCCTGTGCGGACGTGCTCCACCCCCCACGCGCCGTCGTCGAACCGGGGAATCCGCAGGTCCAGGTCTCGCGGTACATCGTGATCCACGATGAGGTTCAGCGCCGTGCCACTGGCGCGTCGCGCGATCTCGGCGGCCGCGACGTGCTTCGCCCAGATGCCCGCGTGAATGAACTCCGGCTGATGCCCGGTCACGATCAGGGGCTGAGAGGCATCAAGGTGCAGCGACTCCCTCGCGCGCCGGCGGACTTCCGAAAGGTCAAGATCCAGCACGCGCAGCTTCGATCCCGCCAGTGTG
Organism: uncultured Phycisphaeraceae bacterium; assembly: GCA_964526695.1. Taxonomy (GTDB): domain Bacteria; phylum Planctomycetota; class Phycisphaerae; order UBA1845; family UBA1845; genus JABWBH01. The sequence continues at coordinate 14,353 of CAZGJA010000019.1, read as the reverse complement.
CTCTGATTCTTGTCAACGAACCGGGTCCACTGCGCGAGCGCCGGCAGCAGCAGCACCTCGCCGTCGCCCCGGGGAGTGGTCACGCGCGCGAAGTCGATCATGTTCCGTGAGTGTGGCAGCAGCAGGGGTCGAGTTCCTCGAACGCGGGGCGCGTCGAGCAGATCGGCGAACTCTCGATCTCGCTGCGATAGACGTCGAGGTAGTGTTGCAGCCGGATGGCCGGGTCGTCGAGCAGCCCGCCGAAATGCCGGTTCGGGTCCGGGTAGCGAAGATCAACCGGAATCTCGCGGATGCGCATGCCCGCGCGCGCCGCCTGCACCCATAGTTGCATCGGCATCGCATAGCCCGGGATCGTGATCCGAAACTCCCGCAAGGCACTCACCCGATACGCCTTGAAACCGCAGAACGCGTCGGTCAAACCCAGGCGCCAATCCCGGTTCAGCAGCGCCGTGATGCTGTGGTTAATGCGCCATCGGTCCGGCGGCGCGGTGGCACGAGCCGATTCGACATCGTGCCCCTTCGGGTATCGCGTGCCGCTGAGGATCTCGGCGTCGTCCTCCGCGGCGGCATCGAGAAACACAGGGATCAGGTCGGCCTCGTGTTGACCATCGCCGTCGAGCGTGATGAGCCAGTCATATTGATGGCGGATCGCATACGCGAAGGCATCCGCCAAGCTCAAGCCGTAGCCGCGGTTCTCCGGGTGGCGGATGACATGCACCTGTGGAAAATCGCGCAACCGCTGAGGCGTGGAATCCGTGGACCCGTCGTCGATCACCAGCACCTCGCGCACATGGCGTTGCGCGCTGCGAATCACGGAGCCCAAATGGCGTTCTTCGTTGAATACGGGAATCGCGACCAGCGGCTGTCTCGGCATTGCTTTCCTCTCCCGGCCGGGGATGATCCCCGCGTTGCGTCACCGAATCCTAGCCCTGCGGCAACGGGGATCAAATCCTTATGGGTCTTCCAAGCCGATACCTTCAAGGATCGCCCCTTGCCCGGTTTGGAGGCGGCACCGAGCCGCGAGGATACCGACATGGCCTTGAAAAGCAGAAACACTTTAATTGTTGCTGCGTTGATGACCCTGCCGAGCCTGACCGGTTGCCACCCCATCGCCCGGATGGCTTCGGACTACCATGTGCGGCAGGGCGATCGGAAGGCGGAGAGCAACAACATCGAGGCCGCCCTTCGGGAGTTTGAGCGCGCGGCCGACCTCGACCCGAAGCTGGCTACGCCCTACTCGCGCATGGGCGAGATTTACCGCAAGATCGGGGATTACGAGAAGGCGATTTCGAGCTTCGTCGAGGCCATCCGGCGCGACCCATTCTCGTTCGACGATGCGCTCAGCCTGGCACAGATCTACTACTTCAGGCATCGCCTTGCCGAAGCGGTACAGGCGTATCTGCACGCGGTGGATTTGCGGCCCGGCGACTTTGAAGCCCGCCTCAACTTGGGAGTCTGCTATCAAACGATGGGCGACCATGCACAGGCCGCCGAGTGCTTTCGCAAGGCCATCGAGCTGGATCCTACCAAGCCGTTTGCCTACGTGAATCTTGGCGTGGCCTACAGCGCGGAAGGGAAGTACTACGAGGCGATACGTACCTACAAGGACGCGCTGGAGCACGACGCAAACCAGCCGCTCGTGCTTGTGAATCTCGCCAACACGTACATCAAGCAGGACCGGCTCAGCATCGCCCGGCAGGCCCTCGAGCAGGCCGTCCGGCTTGAACCGGAGATGGCGGCGGCGCACGAGGCACTGGGGTACTGCCAGTTCCGCCTGAAGGACTACGACGCGGCCACGGAGTCCTACCAGAAGGCGTTGATCGAGGATCCGCGTCTGCCCCGCAGTCACGCGGGGCTGGGGTCGATCTTCATGATGCAGTACCTTAACGACAGTCAGCGTAAGGACTTATACGACAGGGCGCTGGAGCATTGGCACCGTTCGCTGGAACTGGAGCCGGATCAGCCGCGAATTCGGCAGCTCATCGCCAAATACCAGCCCGGAAAGCGGGAATCTTCAGAGGACGTGCTGCTGACGGGGGCGGGGAACGAGTAGAGGGAAGATCGACGCAGAGACGCCGAACCCCGAGTTGCGCGCAGGGCTGGCTACGCCCTACGGGGGAGCCGAGCTACACGCCCTTCGGGAGCAGCGGCGATCACGGCATAGGGAACTGCGGGAGCTGCCAAGCGTCTAACTAACGTCGGCGGACCGACTTGTCGGGGATCGGCGCCCGCCATGCTCGACTTGACGTGCCTCGTCGTGCGTGTGGTTTTCCGACCGACGAACGCTGCGCTGAAGCGCGTTTGACCGACTTGTGTATGGGTAGATAATGAACCCCCGTGCGTCCATGGGATCAGTCCCCTGGGGTATCGCACGGTGTCTGAATCGAGATTTGGAGGTGTCCATCGTGGCAACCAAGGCAAGTGCATCGGGTGGAAACAAGAATGTCGTCATGGGTGCCGTTCTCGGCGCGGTGGTGCTCGCCCTCGGCGCGTACTGGTTCTGGCCGTCCGGAGAGGATTCCACTCCGCCGCCGGTCGTGAACCCGGCACCGGCTGAAACACCGGAAGAAACCAAGGCCAAAGCGCCGAAGGGTCGTGCTCCCGATGCGGAGCCGGATCGCGAGCAGCCCAAGGAAGATGCGGCGCCCGCGCCCGCCGAGAAGGAACCGGAGAAGGCGCCCAGGACTCGGCCCGACACCAAGGCGCCGGAGAAGATCAACACCTCTCCCCCGGCTTAACGTCTTCGCGGACGCGCGGCGCGGCAGAATCGGGGGCAGCGTCCGCGCTTCCGGCTACGCGAGCGCGCGTCGCTGAGCCTGCGTGCATGGGAAGCTGCGCCTGTCGAGCAGGTCCGCTCGCCCGGTCGGCGGTTCGACTTCGCGCGGCGCGATCGACACGTTCAGACAAATCGCCGGACATTCCGGCACGAATACTAAAGCGGGCGGCGTCCCTGTTGTCGCGGGGACGTCGCTTGCTTTGTTTCCACGTGTTCGCGCAGTTTCTGATGGCGCTCGTAGTTTCCACCGGGGATCGTTGCTAACATGCCGGACATGGCGGACGCGGTCCTTGGCGTCGTAGAGGTGTGCAAGTCCTTCGACAGCGACGCGGGCGTCGTCCAGGCGCTGCGCGGCGTCTCCCTGCAGGTGCGCGCCGGCGAGTTCGTCGCCATCATGGGCGCCAGCGGCTCGGGGAAGAGCACGCTGCTGCACCTGATGGCCGGGCTGGATCGGCCCACCTCCGGCTCGATCTTCATCGACGGCCGCGATCTCGCCACGATGAGCGACCGCGATCGCACGCTGTTTCGCCGACGGCGCATCGGGCTGATCTTCCAGTCGTACAATCTCCTGCCCACGCTCAGCGCCCTGGAAAACGTGACTATTCCGCGCATTCTCGAAGGCGTGGACGGGGGCGACGGCGTGAGGCGCGCGGAGAGTCTCCTGTCCCGAGTGGACATGAAGAACCGCATGACGCACCGCCCTCAGGCGCTGTCCGGCGGCGAACAGCAGCGCGTGGCCATTGCCCGCGCGCTGATGATGAACCCGGCGATCGTGCTGGCCGACGAGCCGACGGGCAACCTCGACACGCGTCACGGCGAGGACATCTGGAAACTGCTCGCCTCACTGGCGCGGCAGGAGGGCACGACGGTGGTGACGGTGACGCATGAGGCGCGCGGCGCGTCCTACGCCGATCGCGTCGTCTTTCTGAAGGACGGTCTGTCAGCCGGCGAATGTCAGCCCGGCGGAGAGTCGAATGCGGCGCTGGTGGCAGCTCGGTATGCGGAACTGGTCGGCTGACCGCGGACCGGCGATCGCCAGCGTGATCGCCGTCGCGCTCGGCGTGGCGATCGTCGTGGCCATGACGACCTTCTACGAGTCCGCGCTCACGCTGGTCCGGCGCGATCTGGTGGTCCGCTGGCTGGGTCAGGCGCATTTGAGCGTCGCTCCGCCCGGCGCGCACTTGGGGCAACTTCAGGCCTCCTTCGCGGACGAACTCGCCCGCATCGACAATGTCGCGCACGTCACGGCGCGGCTGATGCGCCGCGTGGTTGCGATCCCCGCGGGAGGCGTCACCGATCCCGAGCATCGTCTGCAATGGGTCGAGCTGATCGGCATCGACCCGGCGACCTTCGCCCCGTTCCTGACCGTGCCCAACCTCGAAGGGCGGATGATCGAGCCGGGCGATCATGACGCCATCGTGCTGGAAAAGCAGCTCGCCGACGAGCTTCGCGTGGCGCTGGGCGGAACGGTGGACCTCGCGTCGTATGACACGGCCCCGCCGACGACGTTCACCATCGTGGGCGTCTTTGACAGCCGGCGCCTCGCTGATTTTCAGCAGCCCATCGCTTACGCCTCGATCGCCGACGTGCAGACGCTTAAGAACCAGCCGGGCGTCGCCACGCTCATCGACGTGCAGCTTCAGGACGCTTCGCAGCAGGCCATCCGCCGCGCGGAGGCCGCCGCGCGCGAACTGCTGCGCACCAAGGGGCTGCCTTATGAAGTATCGACCGCGGCCGCGCGCCTGGCGCAGCTCGAAGAGGCGGAGCGGATCACGCGCCTGATGGTGGTCATGGTGGCGGCGGTGGCGCTGCTGGCGGCGTTCTTCATCATGCTGACGACGATGAGCGCCTCGCTCTACCGGCAGGGGCGCACGCTGGGCGTGATGCGCTGCATCGGGTTTACGCGGGCGCAACTGGCCGGTCTGGTCGCGGTGCAGATCACGCCGCCGACGCTGCTCGGCGCCGTACTCGGCGTGCCGCTGGGGTGGACGCTGGTGAAGCTGGGACTCTGGTTTGCGGGGAATATCAAGTTCGAGGGGCAGTCCACGGACGTTTTCGACCAGCCGCTGAGCCGATGGGGATTGCTCATCGCGTTCATCTGCGTGGCCATCGTCTGGGCGATGTGCCTTTCGCTGCTGATGGTGCAGGTCTGCGCGGTGACGCCGCTGCGCGCCGCGCTGCCCGAGGCCAAGCCGACGCGCAAGAAGTATCTCGTCGTGGCGTGCGGCGTCGGGCTGGCGCTGATCGGCGTGCATGAGTATCTGCTTCACGGCGGCATGAATCCGGCGTACTGGGTCCGGGCGGACGGGTTGTTCGCGGGATTGATGACGCTGGGGCTGGGCTTCGTGCTGATCGCGCCGATGGTGGTGTGGCTGCTGGGTTCCGCCTGTGCCTCGATTGCCGGCCCGCTGCTGATGCTGCGGCCCGCGCTGGCGCGCGACCAGTTCGGCAAAGCGCCGTGGCTCTCGGCGGGCGTGTGCTGGGTGCTGATGGCGGGGCTGTCGCTGATCGTGTACACGGCCGTTCGCGCGGAAGGGGTGATGGTGTTCTGGGATTTCCCCAGCCGCCTGCCGGAGGCGTTCGTGTGGACGCACGACCATGTTGCGTATGACGCGGTGGAGCGGGCGTCGCGGATCCCCGGCGTGGGCAAGATCTCCGTCACGTCGGACGTGGACTGCAAGCTCGAACCCGTCCGCGCCGATGCTTCGAAAGAGAATACGCTGCTCGCCGCGCTCTTCGAGAAGCTCACCCGCCCGGTGTTCGTCGCGGGCGACGTGGACACGTTTTTGCAACTCGCCAAGCTCGGCTTCGCGGAGAGCGATACGGAGGAAGTTCGCGCCAAGCTGCACGCGGGCGGGTACGTGCTCGTGCCGCCGCAGACATCGCGCAGCAAGGGGCTGCGCAAGGGCGACAAGGTGCGCGTCACCATCGGGGCGCTGTCGCACGAATTCGAAGTGGCCGACGTGGTGGAATCGCCCGCCCTCGACCTGGCCGTGAACTTCTTCGGCGCGGAGAACTACATGCAGTTCGCCGCCGCCAGCGCCGTGCTGGGCACGCGGGAAGACCTCGTCAAGTACTTCAAGATCGACCGCGTGGCCATGATGATGTGCAACCTCGAAATCCCCACGACGCCCGCGCCGGATTACTTCGCCGCCGCCGAGCCGCCGACGCAGCCCACGCTGGAGGAGGCCGGGCGGCGCCTGATGGAATGGCTGCCGCAAATGCCCGAGGCGCAGGCGACGTTTCACGAATTCGAGCCTGCGGTGCGGGAATGGCTCGAGGGTCGTGCGCCGCTTCCGCCGATGGGCGCGGAGGCGTTTCTCGAACGGTGCCGGCGCGCCCTGGGATACGTGCAGCGCCGCTGGGAGAATCGCACGCCGCAGGACCGCTGGGACGGATTCCGCGAGCGGCTGGTCCTGCTGCACATCGCGTATGCGATCGACCGGCCCGACGCGATCGTCGGCTCCATCGCCCGGATGCGCGAGATGCTGAAAAAGGACGTGCGCCGCGGCGTGAGGCTGGTGACGTGGGCGCCGAGCTTCGCGCTGGTCATTGCTTCGCTGGGCATCGCCAACCTGATGATGGTGCGCGTGGCGATGCGCGCCAAGGCCATCGCCATGCTCCGCGCCATCGGCATGACCCGCGGGCAGACGCTGCGGCTCGTGCTCGCCGAGGCCGTCACTCTGGGCCTGCTGGGCAGCATCATGGGGCTGGGGCTGGGCTTTTATTCGGCGCGCAGCGCGAACCTGATATCCAGCAACATGGCCGGGCTGACCGTGCCGTGGGTGATTCCGTGGGACACGATCGCGCTGGCGGTGGGCGTCACGGTGGCGGTGTGTCTGCTGGCGGGATTGAAGCCGGCGCGGCGGGCGGCGCGCGACAATGTGCTCGCCGCCCTTGGGGTGGAGTGACGCCCGCGTGACCGAAGTCCTCATGCTGCTGGGGGTGGGCTTGATCGCGGGCGTCGCCGGCGGGCTGTTCGGCATCGGCGGCAGCGTCGTGATGATTCCCGCCATGACGTGGCTGCTCGGTCCCGATCAGCATCTCTACCAGGCTGCGGCGATGATCGTGAACTTCTTCCTCGTGCTGCCGGCGGTGCAGCAGCATGCGCGCGCGGGGGCGATCGACCGGGGCGTGCTGGTCCGTTTGATTCCGCCCGCGCTGGGCGCGATGGTGCTGGGCGTGCTGCTCAGCGAATTGCGGTATTTCAAAGGCGACGGCGAGGCCACCCTGCGGCTGCTCTTCGGCGTGTTCGTGCTGACCTGCGCGGGGATCGAGGTGCTGCGCCTCGTCCGCCCGCCGGCATCCGCCGCGGCGACCGAGTCGTCGGACAGGCTGACGTGGCCCCGCGCGGTGCTGGTGGCCGTGCCGACGGGCGTGATCGGCGGCATGTTGGGCGTCGGGGGGGGGGTCGTCGCCGTGCCGATGCAGCGGCGATTCCTGGGGATGCGCCTCACGACCGCGATCGCCAACTCCTCGGCCACCATCGCCGCCACGAGTTTCGTCGGGGCGTTCGTGAAGAACTGGGCGGTCCACGCGGACGGCGCCGCGCACGCGCGATCGCCGTTCCTCCTGGCGGCGCTGCTGATCCCGACGGCCATGATCGGCAGCGCGTACGGCGCTCGCCTGGTGCATCGCCTGCCCCGGCGCAAGCTGGCGATGGGCTTCATCACGCTGCTGGTCTACGTGGCCGGACGGATGATCCTGGGCGCCGCGCAGACGCTGATCGGATGATTGGCGCTGCCGGGATGATCAGCACGCGGCGGGCGATTGAACCATGCCTTGCCGCTCGAAGCCACGCCGCTTTGGCCCGCGGTCATCCGTCTGAGCCGCGCCCGTCAGGAAGCGAGTACGGTGAGCGTCGCTGATACCGCTTCCTGGCAGGCGCGGCTCGGTCGGAACATGATGCAGTCTTTCTGAGCCGGCACACCAGAGCAGTATTCGCTTTCGCGCAGCGGTGATTCCGGAGCGGATGGCGCCTTCTCATGCGTGAACTCACGCCGCCTGAAGTTCGCGGCTCGCTGCACGGATTCTGATTTTGCTCGAGTCAGCAGGTTACACATGCCACGCTTTCAGCAAGGCGGCGGCAAAAACCGTCCGGCAGAAGCCGGCCCACGGCAACTCACCCAAAACACGCGAACTCGCGCCAGCGGCTGCGAGCTGGGGCATTGCTTCGCCCGCCAGCCGAACCAGGATGAGCCATGCGCGGTTCCGCTTGAACGCCGCAGACGACAACTGTGCACAGGGTCGAAGACGCCGGATCGTTTGCCGAGGAGGCTGGTGACCGGCTCCCGCAGCCCCCAATCCAGCTTGCCCCCCAAATCTGAAACCCCCCCTGGGTTTCACCGCCGCGGGCCCAAGCCGTCGGCCGGCGAGCTTTTGCCGCCCCCTCGAATCTCGCTTAGGATTTATAACGAATACACGGCCCTTGCCGTGGGAAGATGATCTTGCCGATGAGGACAGCGGCAGGCGCGGGGTGCGCGCCGCCTTGGCCCCGTCGGTTCACAATTCACGAAAGGAGTGATTCCCATGCGAAACTCGCAGCGCCGAATGAAGGGGTGGATGTTGCTCGGATGCGCCGTGGGCGCGATGCTCGTGCTCGCGCCGATGAGCGCAGCGCAGGAGCCGGAGCAGATCACCAAGGACAACGTCATCGCCGGCACGATGGACATCACCTTCCGCACGCGGACGGAGATCGACAACAGCGGTGACTTCAAGCCCGGCTCGCCCAAGCCCGGCGTCAAGGACGAGTACAAGCTCGACATCACCGTGGCCGAGACGACCCAGTTCTCCGGCCTGATCACGCGCCAGCCCAACGTCTACACCAAGACGCTGGCCCGCTCCAAGCAAAGCGCGCAGATCGGCTTCGATGTCTCGCTGTTCGTCATGAACCCCAAGGATCTCAAGCAGAAGAAACCCGTCGGCAAGTGGGTCGGCACGGTCCCGATCGACACGGCCTCCGGCGCCTACGACCTGTCCAAGGGCAAGGACCAGCAAAGCGCGCTGCGAATCGCCATCGACGCGATCGGCTCGGCGCAGGCGTTCACCGACCCGTTCGGCGGTCGCCTCATGGGCAAGGCCGAGAAGAAGGAGAGCCTTGCGGCGTACACGTTCAAGCGCGTCGTCGGCAAGAAGACTGTCGAGATGAAGGTCACCAAGAGCGACCCGATGCGCTTCGACAACATCGTCCTCGCCAAGGGGCCGATGGAAACGTACCCGCGCACGACCGCCACCGGCCGGCTCGACTACGACTACGAGACTGGCAACTGGTACACCGACGGCGTCCGCTTCCGCTACACGCTCAACGGCAAGGAGTACGAGGACGTCGTGACCGGCTCGATCAAGTGGGTCGAGGATCCCAACCGCGAAACCAACGGCAAGGGCTATTACGACTTCAACCTGCGGTTCAACGAGGAGAAGAACCGCACCGCCACGGGCGAGGGCGCGGCGTTTGAGGGCATGTCCGACGAGGCCGCGTTCTTCGCGGTGGACGCGTCGATCCCGTGCCTGACAGGCAAGATCGATTACGTGGACACGCTCATTTCGGGCGGCGAATCGCCCTCGAGCAGCAAGGTGACGTACGCGCTGAACGCCAACAAGCTGACGAAGGCGCAGATCATGAACTTCTTCAAGCTGTGGATGGTCTGCGTCGGCCCGACGAACGACGAGTAGGCGAAGAAACGTCGAAACGTCGAAACGTCGAAACGCCAAAACGCCAAAATCAGAGCCGCGACCGTAAGGGAGCGAACTTCGGGCGCTGCAACGGGTGCACCCGTGTGAGCGGCGCGGCGCAGCGGGCGTGGCGTGGCGCAGCGGGCGTGGCGTGAGTGGCGCGGCGCGGACCTTGGGGAGCCGGCCACCGCCACGTCGAAACTTGCATCAACATCGGCGGCACAGTCGAGCAGACCTCGGCTGTGCCGCCTCTCTTTTCGCTGGAAGCCGCCGGGCAACCCCGCTAAAATCCCGCCCCGTGCCCAAAGTACCCGCTAACTTCTGCCTGTCCTGCGGCTACAGCCTCAGCGGCTTGCCGCCTCGCCACCGCTGCCCGGAGTGCGGGCTGGAGCATGACGAGCACGTTCAAGTGTGGAGGCCCGTGCAGCCGCGATGGATGCTCGTCTGGGGCGTCATCGTGCCGCTTATCAGTTGGCCGTTCTATGCGCAGTGCCTGATTCCTCGCCCAGTCGTTCTGGTCCACTCGTGGGGGGTCGCGGTCGATGCGTTCCTCCTGGCGGTTTTCTTCTTCGCCGTCCTCAGCGGGTTCCGCACTCTACGCCGCTGGAAACGTGGAGGTTTCCGACTCGGACTCACGCGGAGAGGGATCGATGTTTTGACTGGACGTTTTCGCGAGCACGTTGCGTGGACGGACTTCGTCCGAGTCGTCAAGCGACAGGATTCGCTCGGGCGGACTTACAGCATGTGGATCCTCGCAACCGGCCCCGATCGCGAGCTGGACATCAGCCCCTTCTTCGCCACCGAATCAGAGGCCGATCAGTTCATGGATGCCGTGGACGCCGCGCTCGACGCGTACGCGGGATGTGAGGAGTTTGCGGACGCGCCTGAAAGCACGGGGCAGGAGCCATCCTGAGGCATGCCCAAAGTACCCGCCAACTTCTGCCTGTCCTGCGGCTACAGCCTCATCGGCCTGCCGCCGCGCCACCGCTGCCCGGAGTGCGGGCTGGAGTACGATGAGCACGTTCAAGTGTGGGTTCCGGCGAGACCTCGCCGGTTGCTGGTCTGGAGCGTCCTTGTTTCCTTGGTTGCGTCTCTCCAGATGGTCTATTCGGTGCTCTACATCGGCATCAGGGGCAGCTCTTGGTGGGAAACGGTTTGCGGTTTCCTGCTGCTTGTTCTGGGGTTGGGCTTCAGCATTCGTGATGTCCGCAGGTTTCTCGGCTGGCGGCAAGGCGGATTTCGCATCAGCCTGTCGAAAAGAGGGATCGAATTGCTGACGGACACGGTGCGAGAAACGATAGGCTGGGAGGAGTTTGTTCGGGCGAGCAGAATCAAGTCGCGCGGTAGATTCGGGCGCTGGGTGCGGATCGAACTGGCTGGGCGCAAGCCCGTGGAATTCCGCTCGACCCTGGCGTCCGCGGCGGAGACCGACGAGTTCATCGCTGCCGCGGAAAACGCGCGGCGGGTCTATGCTCGTCTCGACAGGGCATCCTCCAAAGAAGATCGTCAGACAAGCCCTGCGAGCGCATGACGCATGCCCAAAGCACCCGCCAACTTCTGCCTGTCCTGCGGCTACAGCCTCATCGGCCTGCCGCCGCGCCATCGCTGCCCGGAGTGCGGGCTGGAGTATGACGAGCACGTGCGCGTGTGGAAACCGGCGCGGCCCAAGGCGATCCTGTTCGGCAGCGTGGCGTTCATGGGCGGCTTCTGCGGCATGATGCCCAACGCGATCCGCATGACGTTCAGCGCCAACTCGGGCTGGTCCCGCGTTCTGGGGATCCTCATGTCGCTGGCGTACCTGGCGCTTGTGACTCTCGTGGTGATCAGAGCCCTGGACCGCAAGCGGCGCGGCTATCGCGTCAGCTTCAGCGCCCCGGGCATCGCGGTTCGCGGAGTGAACGTGGACGTGACCGTGCCCTGGCCGCAGGCCGTCGAGATGAAGCGCGGCGAACGCCAGAGCCGCCGCGTCGTTCGCCTCTCCGCCACCCTGAAGCGCACCTCGGGCGCGCCCGTCCCCATCCACTATTTCTTCGCTTCCGATGCGGAGGTGGAGGACTTCCTCACCGAATTCGAGACCGCCCGCCGGAACTACCTGGGGCTGCCCCCGGCCGAGCCGCCGGCAAACGAAGCGGCTTCGGCGGACGCGGACAGCGCATGCTCGCGCGAGCCGTCGGCGAACCACCTGCGGGAAGCGCCATGACCCGCCCAACATGCCACCGCTGCGGTTACGACCTGACGGGGCTTCCCGCGACGCACCAATGCCCGGAGTGCGGGATGGCGTGTGACGAGTTCACCCGCGCGTGGAGGCCGAGTGAACCTTGGTTTCGCACAGGCTTGGTGCTTGCGGCAGCAGCGCTTGTCGCAGTGCCGCTGATCTCGGGGAAAGACAGCAGGATCGTCATCGGCGGCAGACTGGTTGTTCTAGCAGTCTTGGCGCTCTTGGTTGTCAGATTCTGGACGCACGAGAAGAAGGGGATTCTCGTGGCTGTGCATCCGGAAGGCGTCTTTCTGCGCACGCATTGGCGCGAGGTTTTGCTGCCGTGGTGCACGATTCATCGACTGTCGCTGGAATCGCGATTGGGTTTTCTTGGGAGGCGTCACGACCTGCGGCTTCACCTCGTCGATGGTCAGGTCGTCTCCCTGAACAGGGTCTTATTGTGGAAAGCAGACAAGATCTTCTTTCAAAGCCACTTCGCTCTGTTGCGGCAGCGATATACCAATGCAACCGCCGCAGGTGAACCGGGCCTACCATGAACTGCCACCGTTGCAACTACGACCTGACGGGATTGCCGCAGGAGCATCGTTGTCCGGAATGCGGTTTGGCCTATGGCGAGTCCGTCCGGGTTTGGAAACCTGTGGACAATTGGATATTCATGGCCTCGCCGGCACTCTTGATGCTGATGCACATTGCGAGCTTCCCCATGCCTTCCGGCCCGGCGAAGCCGTGGAGACTGCCTCTCTACCTACTCCTCGCAGGTCTGTCCGCGTGGAATCTGATTCGCGCACTGCAGCGCGCTCGGCTGGGATTGAAACTCGTACTCACGCCGCAAGGCGTGTTCGTGCGCAATGCAGAGGACGATCACTGGCTTCCATTCGAGACTATCAATCGCCTCCTTGTTGATTTGAAGGTTGGATACTTCCGCGACATGCAGCGTGTGAAGATCGTTCCAGCCGCGGGTCGTCCTATTGAGCTGTCGCTCTTCCTGACCACACCTGCAAAAGTGCGCGAGTTTGAACGAGAGTTTGAGCAGGCCTTGCTGCGGTTCCACGCGCATTGCGCCGCGACGGCGGGAGCTTCCGGGGTAACGAGCGAGTCGGCCGGGGTAGAGCGTGGAACGGGGCTCGCGGGAGCCAACGAAGTTGGCTCTGTATCTCCCGGACATTCCCCTTGACTTCCTATTTGCATGCGCCATAATCCTCCGCTCGAAGGAGTCAGATGTGCGCAAAGCGTTCGAGTCATCCTGCCATGCGAGTCGTCGGCCGGGGAATGCTCCGGTCGAGCGGCCGCGGTGCGCGCCGGGATTCCGCAGCCTGTTCGGCTGATCCGCCGGGCTTCGGCTTGCTCCTGTTTCCACTTTTCAAGTTGTTGTCGTTGAAGGGATTGCGCGCGCCGGCGGCCACGCGGCGATGATTACGCCCGGTGGGCGACGCGGCCTTTGGCGGACTCTGATCGCGCGGCGGGGGTGCCCTGTCCCGCGACGGCGTTCCACGGGGATGACTGCTGATATGACCGTTTCACGAAATGCCGTTCGCACGCTGCCGCCGGAGGACATCCGTGCCGGGCAGTTTGTCAGCGTGCTTAACGAACTTTATGAGTTGCCGCGGAGCTGGCTTGGCTCGGCCATGCCGGGGGAGTCGCCGATGACCACGCTCGTCTGTCTGCCGGACGAGGACGAGGTGCCGATGCGCGTGGTCGAGGTGTGCCTGCCGTTTGTGCTGGCGGAGCGCGCCGACGGCAAGCCGCGCACGCTCGACGTGCGCCGCTTTCGGCTTGCGCGGGTCTCGCCGAAGTTCGCGCGCAAGGTGTTCTCGCGCATGAAGGCCGCGAAGGGAGCGAAGCCGGCGGAGGATTGAGAATTGGCGGTGGCGGGTTGGCACAGGTTGGAAACCTGTGCCACACACACCGGTTGCAAACCGATGCCACAGTCGCCGGTTGGAAATTGGTGCCACAGTCGCCGGTTGGAAACCTGTGCCACACACACCGGTTGGAAACCGGTGCCACAGACGCCGGTTGGCGACTTGTGCTGCACACACCGATTGGCGAACTGTGCCGCATACACCGGTTGGAAAACTGTGCCGCATACATCCGGTTGAGAACCGGCAGGGCACGGGATCAGAGAGATTGCATCCTATTGCGGCCGAGCGTCGCCCGTCAGGAAGCGGCTCTTGGGCTTCGCAAGCGGAATCGCTCCATCTGAGTCTCTATCTGACTCCGGTGCGTAACGCGTTGCGCGTTTTGAGGTTGAGCGCGGCGTGCCTTTGTGCCCCGGAGGGGCAGCCGAAAGTAGCCCAGCGATTTATCGCTGGGGCGCTGGCGGCGAGGAGGCGAAAGTCCCGGAGGGACGGCTGATTTGCCGCGAGATGTGCGCACATCATCAACGAGATTCAGCCGTCCCTCCGGGACTTGGGAAATCAGGGCTGTCGCAGCCCCAGCGGTGAATCGCTGGGCTATTCTCGTCCTTCCCTCCGGGACGAGAACGACGATTTCACCGAGGTGAAAGGCCTTGTGATGCAATTCCCTGGTAAGGAAGCGGTTTCGCCGGGGTGCGTGACAAGATTGGCGGCCCTGAAGGGGCCGAGGGTTGTAGCCACGGGTGGAGCGACGACCGTCAGGTCGCAGCGCAACCCGTGGGGATGGTGCGCATCCAATTGCGACCCCGCGAGGGGTCGAGGAAATCGCGACGG
>CAZGJA010000018.1:0-16171 GCA_964526695.1 uncultured Phycisphaeraceae bacterium | reverse complement strand
GCACACGCCCGTTCCCGTCCAATACACACACCTGCACGAAGGCCGTCGCGTAGTCCAGACCGACGTAAACCTGGTCCTCCAAGCCGCTCCTGTTATCATGTCCCATGTCCGTTGCTCCTTTCTAAGCCAAAGGACTCCTCGGGCCGGTGTAAGGTACCGGCCCGAGCAACGGACGCTCATCCCCATCTATTCACATGGCTCCCCTTCGGGGAACAGACGACGTTGCGTTCAATCGCTTTCCCGGGAATATGAGCACACCCCATCAGGCCGCACCACCAGACGTGTCACCCGAGCGGGGGTTCTGAAAGAAGTCCCATTCCCAGCGCGGATGGCTATAATGAGCGTTGGAACGGAAGGGTCGCCCGCGCGCGTTTGAACGGCGCATCGCGCGAATGAAGCACGAGGCATCCAATCATGCACGACGAGCCAACCCAACACCTTGTCCAAACCTGCGAAGAGCGCGGGAATCGAGCGGCTGGTCGGCGTGCGCCGATGGCGAAGCCTGGGGTGTGGTGGGCTGCCATCATTCAGCGGTGGGCAGCGGCGCTGATCCCCGTGCCGTCGAAGCCGGCGTCGCTGACGGACGAGTCGCTAACGACGGTGCTGATGACGACGACGGTCCTGATGCCGGCGTTGCTCCTCGTCCTCCTTGCAACTTCATCGCGGGTCCAAGCGCAGGATACGGCGGAGCCGGCCAGCGGCTGGCAGCGGCTCCTGCAGACGGCACAGGAGATTCAGAAGTTCGGCCCGTGGGAGGAGCAGTTCGCGTGGATCGACCGGTCGATGGTCCGCATCTGGGACCAGAACGGCTGGAGGGGCGAGTCCGACGAGTTCGCGCTGCGAACGCTGCGCGAGGTGGCGAAGATTCCCCCGTGGCAGATCACGCAGCGCTTCGACCGTTTCGGGCAGCTCGTCAAGGATCGTTACACGCTCTCGGACGCGCAAGTCAGCGGCGTTCAGTCGTCGATGATGAGCGAGCTGACGGGCCTGTTCGTGAAGCACTCGCCAACGATCGTCAAGCAGGTGCGCGAGCAGGTCGAGCTGCGCATCGAGGCGCCGGACGACGAGGCGTTCATGCGCGAGCTTGCGACGCGCATGGCCGGCTGGGTTCGTGAGACCGACGCGCTGCACCGCGATGCGATGGAGGCGCTGGACCGGGTGGCCGCCGGCTTCGAGGCTGGTCTTTCGCCCGAGCAGAAGCGCATTTTTGAAAAGGATCGCGCGTCGCTGAACCGGATGACGGGTTATGGAAACCGGATGCGGACGCTGGCGGCGGAGGGGAAGTTCAAGCCCGAGGATTACGGCCTGACGCGCGACGAGTTCCTCCAGGTGATGAAGCCGGTGCGATCGGGCGGCGAGGCCTCCGCGGACAAAGACGCCAAAGCTGCGCCCGGTGCGGACGTGGCAAAGGACGCCGGACGATGGCTGAAGCATGATCCGGCCACGTGGGCGATTTACGTCCGCGAGTTTGAGCGCAAGTACCAGCTCGAGCCTGCGCAAGTGAAGACCGCGGATTCGATCCTCGACGAAATGGTGGAACGCGCGGATCGCTACGTGCGGGCGCATCGGCCGGAACTGGACAAGATCGAGCCGGCCAAGCGGGAGGGGCACGCGGCGCTGCAGCCGGTGGTGGAGTTCTTCAACGCCATGGACGCGCGGCTGCAGGCGATCCCCCGACGGGAGCAGAAGGACGCGGTGGAGAAGAAGGCGCCCGGCGGGAAGTGAGTTTCGCGCGGCTCTGGGCGTCGGCTAACGGAACCGTCACCCCCGCGCAGGCGGGGGTCCAGGGCGCACGGGCCGACTGCTGGATTCCCGCCTGCGCGGGAATGACGGAGCTGGATTCCCGCCTGCGCGGGAACGACGGGTTTGGTTTTTCGTCACGAATCGAGGCGAGGAGTCGCTCATCATGTGGGACAGCATCGGCAACGGACGATTGCAACAGACCTGGCTTCTCATTGGGGTCGGGCTTGCGGTGATCACCGTGCCGGGCAGTGCACAAACCACATCGGCCACATCACCTTCGCCCTCCGGCCCGGTGTTGACGCAGGCGCCATCCAGCCCAATCGCCGGCGCGCAGCTCAGCCATGCGACCGGGGGTGGCAGCGCGGTCTCCCGGTTGGCGTCGCCCTCGGCAATCAGCGCATTGAACCTCGGGCGGTATCGCTCGGGCATTCTCAACGGCGCGCCAGCCTCGCAGGCGCCCTTGCTGCTGAGGCCGCAATATCTGATCGCCTCGCGCAGCGGGCTTTCGCCGCTGCGCTCCTCGGGGCCGATACCGCCTCCCTCGCGGACTTCCCGTGGAGCGCAAGCCGCCTCGTCTCCGCAAGCAGCCCTGGCCCCGCAAGCGGCGCCTCCAGACGGCGCATCGCCCGATGCGCCGAAGATTACGCCCATCCTCTACGCCCGCGCGATGGTGGCGCGCGGCGTGGCGGGTGCGAGCCGCTCCGCATGGGTGCATTATCAGCAGGCCGAGTACCGCGAGGCGTGGCTGTCGTACGAGAGCGTGCTGGCCGTCTATCCGGGCGACATCCGTTCGCGTCTGGGACAGGTGCTGTGCGAGCTGCTGCGCGGGCGTTACGAGCCGGCGTTGGTGCATCTGGATCGCCTGCGCCCCGCCGCGCCAGGGGGTCTGTTTGCGCCGCAGTTCCCGTCGGAGTTCGGGCTGCGCGACCGGGCGGAGTTCGATCGCCACCGTCGCGCGCTTTCCGCGTGGACGGGTGCGAGGCCCGACGCTTCGCTGGCGCTCTCCGCGCTGTTCCTGTGGATCAACGGAGAAACGGCCGAAGCCGTGGCCCTTACCGATCAGATACGACAGCGGTATCCTGACTCGCCGTACGCCGCCTTTGGCGATGCGATGCGCCCGGCGGACGACGCGCGGCCCGGGTAAGCGAGGCGGGATTGGACAGCACGCAGGGCACGGCACAACGATCGGACCTCCTCGCACGGCATCGGCTGGCGATCTGCGTGCTCGCCCACGCCGCGCTCTTCGCCGCAAGCCTGCTGTCGGCGTTTGCCCTGGCGTACAACTTCTCCAACGCCTTCGCGCGCGGCGCGACGGACGCGTTCGGCGAGGAGTGGGGCTGGTTCGTCGATCTGTTTCTCCCGCTCCTGGCGCTGTCGCTGCCGCTGAAGCTGCTGGTGTTCGGGCTGACGCGGCAGTTCCGCGGCTCGTGGAGGTATGTGGGGCTGCACGACCTCTTCGGCATCAGCTTCTCCGCGCTGGTCGCGTCGTGCGTTTTGATCCTGTCTTACTTCGCGCTGGAGAATCTCTGGCATTTTCGCACCGGCCGGCCGCTGATCGATTACGCGTTTCCCCGCCTGCACCAGTCGGTGTTCTTGTTGGACTACGGCCTCTCGATCGCGTTCGTGTGCGCGGCGAAGGTCATCGTTCGATTCAATTATGAGGAGCTGGCGCCGCGGCGGCGCGGCGGCGATGAGGTGAAGCGCGTGCTGGTCGTCGGCACGGGGGACGAGGCGGAGGCGCTGCTGCGCGAGGTCCGCCGAATGATCGCCGGGCCGTACCGCGTGGTCGGGCTGCTGGACGATCGCACGGACCGGCGGACGGGGAGCATTCACGGCATCGACGTGCTGGGGCGCACGGACCGGCTGCGGGAGATCGCCGCGCAGACGGAGGCGGCGGAAGTGTGGATCGCGCTGTCCGGCGCGTCGCCGCGCCGCGTGCGGGAGCTGGTGGAGCAGTGCGACGGCGCGGGGCTACGGTTTCGCGCCATGCCCGCGCTGTCGGACGTCATCCACGGGCGCGTGCAGGTTTCGCATCTGCGCGACATCGAGATCGACGACCTGCTGGGTCGCCCGCCGGTGCAGCTCGATCTGGAGGCGATCGGCGCGCAGCTTCGCGGGCGGCGCATCGCGGTCACCGGCGCGGGCGGCAGCATCGGCGCCGAGCTGTGCCGACAGATCTGTCGGTTCGAGCCGCAGCGCCTCATCCTCCTCGAGCGCGCGGAAAACGCCCTGTTCAACATCGACCGCCACCTGCGCGAGCAGTTCGCCGGTGTGATGATCCTGCCGTGCGTCGCCGACGTGACCGACGCGGCGCGGGTCGCGGAGGTGTTCCGTGAGCAGCGCCCGGCGCTCGTCTTTCACGCGGCCGCGCACAAGCATGTGCCCATGATGGAGCAGAACGTCGGCGAGGCCGTGAAGAACAATGTCGGCGGAACGCGCGTCGTGGCGGAGGCGTGCGTGGCGCACGGCGTCGAGAAGATGGTGCTGATTTCAACGGGCAAGGCCGTCAATCCGACCAGCGTGATGGGCTGCTCGAAGCGCGTGGCGGAGTTGTGCGTGCAGGGGCTCAACCCCGGCGGCGGCACGCACTTCGTGACGGTGCGCTTCGGCAACGTGCTCGGCAGCGACGGCAGCGTGGTCCCCATTTTCAGGGAGCAGATCGCTCGCGGCGGGCCGGTCACCGTCACGCACCCGCAGATGCGCCGCTATTTCATGACCATCCCGGAGGCGTCGCAGCTCGTGCTTCAGGCGGGCGCGATGGGCGGCGGCGGCGAGATCTTCATGCTGGACATGGGCGAGCCGGTGAAGATCGTGGACCTCGCGCGGAACATGATACGGCTCAGCGGCATGGCGCCGGAAACGGATATCGAGATTCGCTACGTCGGTCTGCGCCCCGGCGAGAAGCTGTTCGAGGAGTTGTCGATCGACGGCGAGCACGTGCTGCCGACGGCGCATCCGCAGATTGGCGTGCTGCGCCACCGCGAGGAAGACTGGGCGGAAGTGAGAAGGAAGATCGACGCGCTGCTGGTCCGCGCAGACGCGAGCGGCGAGATGGAGCTGCGCGACGCGCTGGCGGAGCTTGTTCCGGAATACACGCGCACGGAGGCGGCGCCCTGCGACGTCGATGCAAACGCCCAAGCTGCGAATGCGCCCTAAGCTTGCGGCCTGAACGCCGCCACCCGCCGCCAGCGGCCGGGTGGCATGGTCTGGCGTACTCGCCTGACCATGCTGGGTCGAGAGGCGACTGTCTCTCCTACGCCACGGGTCCGCTGCTGCGGACCCGTGCCACCCGGCGATCATGACTCCCGGCGACATCGACGCGCGCAGGAAGCGGTCGCCTCGCGCGAACGCCGGCTTCTTGCCCCCGCGCTTGGCAATTTTCGGCTTGCGTCTAGGCTATCGCGTTGAGCCGGCCCGTTCGCCGGCGGGAGCCGGGTCATGCCTGACAACCGCAGCAGCGTCGCGATGTTTCCGGGAACCTTCGACCCGTTCACCTACGGGCACCTCGACATCATCGAGCGGGCCGCGCGGCTGTACCCGCGGCTGATCGTGGCCGTGGGCGACAACCCGGAGAAGGCGCCGCTGTTCTCGGCTGAGGAGCGCGTCGAGATGCTGCGCGCGAAGGTGGCGCACGTCACCAACGTCGAGGTGCTGCGCTATGAGGGGCTGACCGCCCGCTTCGCCCGCGACATCCGCGCCGGCGTCATCATCCGCGGCATCCGCGACAACGTCGATCTGCACGCGGAGCTGGAGCTGGCCAACACCAACATGATGATCAGCGACATCGAGACGGTCTTCCTGATGGCCAGCTCCATGCACGCGCTGACCAGCAGCACGCTCATCAAGCAGATCGTGGAGATCGGCGGGTATGACACAAACCGGCTGGCGCGACTCGTCCCGCTGGATATCGCCCGCCGGCTGGAGGAACGCATCCCCGAGGGGAAGAAGGGGTGAGCCGGCTTCAGAGCCGCGCCCGTAAGGAAGCGGTCGGCTTGAGCGCAGATCCCTTCGCCCCGCACACGCAACCTCGACGTTTCCGCAGCAGGCCAATCATGGAACAGGAGGCCAGCATCCTGGTGAACATCGAGGAGCCGTGGGCGTGCCCGCTGGCGGAGCTGGACCTGCGGGAGCTGCGCGCTCGATACGCCGACCTGGTGGACCGCGCGGCCGAGGAACTGATGCGCACCGGCTACGACCTGGACAACGTCGAGATCGTGCGAATGCTGCGCTGCCGGGACGAAACCGGACGCGAGACCACGGTCGAAGCCCGCTGGCTCGCCGACGCCGCGCGGCTTCAGAAAGACATCGCCGAGGCCACGGGCGATCCGGCCCGCCAGCGCATCGTGGTTACGAGCCTGGCCGTTAGCATCATTCGCGGGCGATAGGCATAGGCCTGCTGCGGTTGCGTCCCGCGCTTGGAGAGTGAAACGCTGCCGTGGATGAAGTGCGATGGAGATCATCGCACGCAGTTCGCGCCTTTGCGAGGCGAGCGTCGTTTCCTTCGCGCGAACGTCGGTTGCGCCCCGCAGTGAATCGCCGCCCGCGGTGGCGCCCGCTTGAATGGGCTTGCCTGCCGCAAGGCGAAGCGTCGATCAATCCGTCTCGACCTTCCACTCCAGGATCCCCGCGGAGAAGCCCCCCTCAAGCACGGCCTCGATCTCAATTGCGCTCGTTTCGACCGGATCGAACTCGACGCGGTTGTAGCGATCCTCTTCAACGCCGTAGGGGCCGTGCACGGCCACCTCCCGTTCTCTGATTCCGTGGAAGGAGTGAGCTTCGGGTCCGGAAGTATCCTGATACAACAGTTTCCAGGACCCTGGCGGCTTGCATCCGCCCCCGGTCCTGGCGTCGCTGAACCAGTACACCTCTACGGCACGAACGCGCTTGCCCTCAGGAAGAGCGAGACCATAACCAACCGTCTCAACCGTTCCCTTGCGAGGCCACCAGGTGAATCGAGGAATGGACGCGTCAGAGGAAGAGGTCGGCTCCAAGCGGTCGTTGAGCGCCCACACCGTGTCCGCCTTCCAGCAGTAGAGCGCGCCCGGTCGCAGCCAGGCGGTCGGCGCGGACGGGAGGATTGACGGTGTCTCGGGGATCCACACCATCATATCCGAGGGCTTGCCGTTTCCCCATGCGTAGTAGGGAATCATGCGGGCTCCCGAGCCCCAGGATTTCCCAAGTTCGATCGGACCATACAGCGTCGACAGCCCGTCGTACACCTCGAGAGGAGCATACAGCGAGTTCGGGTTGAAGCGTTGCCACTCGGAAGCTGCCTCGAACTTTGCGGATCGGGGGAGCACGACCCTCCATGCGTCGGCGACGTAGTCGTGGTGCTCTCGCTCGATTGCGCACAGGATGGGTCCTCGCTGCAGCGCCACTCGGCCGCGACACGATTCCACCCGTGAATCCGCGTAAACTCGCTCGACGGTCATGGGCAACTGCAGGAACACTGTGGCGGTGGCGGACCATTCGCGGCAGAGCGTCAGGTAGCCGTTTTCGTCCACGACGGCGTCGGGCGGGTTATTGGAAATGTAGATCCGATGGTTGCTGGCGTTGTCGAATTTCTTATCCACGACCCATACCTTCGACTCGCGGCACCACGCCGGCGCGCGCAGCCGCAGTTCAAAGAATTCCGGCAGTTCGACCGAAAGCGTCAGGAATACCCACGGGCCCCACGGGTACTCGGTTTCCTGCCGCAGCGTCAGCGTGCGTGCGCCGCGCCGCAGATTTGCAGTGCTTTGAGCGTAGAGGTTCACATACACGGCGTCGTCCGACTGAGCATACATATAACCGCCCACCGTCGGCAGCAGACGTGCGAGGTTGGGCGGGCAGCACGCGCAGGCGAACCACGGTTGCCGCTCATGCCGACCGCGGTCGGCGAGTGGATTGACGTAGTTGAACCTTGTCCCATCCAGCGAAATGCCCGCGAGCACGTGGTTGTACAACGCTCTTTCCAGCACATCGACGTACCTTCCGTCGGCGTGCAGGAGGTTCATCCGGTGCGCCCAGTACACCAAGCCGATCGAGGCGCATGTTTCCGCATAGGCCGTCTCATTGGGCAGGTCGAACGCGGTTGTGAATCCCTCGTTGCGCGCGCTGGGTCCGATGCCGCCGGTGACGTACATCTTTCGTTCTGTCAGATCGCGCCAGATGGCATCCAGCGAGCGGATGTACGAGGCCTCCCCCGTCTGCCGCGCAATGTCCGTGGCCGCCGAATACAAGTACATCGCGCGGACGGCGTGTCCGGCGATCTCCGTCTGCTCGACTAACGGTTTGTGGTCTTGGGCGTACTCGCCCCAGAGCTTCGCACGGCCTTCAGGTCGCCCGTGTCGCTCGATGAAGAATCTCGCCAGGTCGCGATATCGTCGCGCCCCATCCGCGGCGCCAGGGGCGGCGGCGGCTTCGCTTGCGCTCTCCGGATCGAGCAGGTCGGCCAGTTTGAGCAATGCCAGCTCGATCTCCGGGTGGCCGCACGGGTTCATGTTCTTTCCGGGTCCGAACGTGGCGTCGATGTGGTCGGCGAGTCTGATCGCGATTTCCAGGAAGTTCGACTTCCGTGTGTGCATGCGGTGCGCCACGGCGGCCTCGATGAGATGCCCGGCGCAGTACAATTCGTGCTTGTTCTCGATGTCGGTCCAGCGAGGCTCTTCGCGGTGCAATGTGAAGTAGGAGTTGACGTACCCATCGGGCTGCTGCATCGCTGCGATCCTGGCGATCAAGTCGTCCACATAATCACGCAGCAGCACTTCCGAGCTTTCGCTTCGCTTGAGGTCCGGGTTCAAGGCCAGCGCGACGGAAGCGGCCTCGATCGCCTTGTACACGTCCGAGTCGTTGAAAAAGTACCCTTCAAACGTGCCCTCGTCATTTGCAGCTCGTTCCCAGTTCTGGATGCGCCCGGTTGCTTCGCAACGGTCGAAGACGTGCGGAAGCGTTCTAGCCAGCGTCGTGGCAATACGCGGCGACCAGAAGCAGTCGTCAAGCTTCACCGCGGTGAACGGCACCGGTTCGAGCACTTCTCGATCTTCGGCCTTTCCAACCCTCGGAAACCCCAGAAGGGACATTGCCAGCCAGATCGCCGCATCCAACGCCCGTCGCCGTTGCACTGCCCGATGCATGATTCGACCTCCGAGAGTCTCCACTTCCGTTCTACGCCGCCGCGGTTTTGTGCATCGATCCGGACATGACCCACCGCCGGGCCAGGATCAAGCCGATGGGGCTGGCCATGGCGATGCAGCCGTAGATGAACCAGAGGGTTCCGGTTTGTCGCGGTCCGTCCTTCGGACAGAATCGTTCGAGCAGGAACCCGGAGTACAAACCCGTCGTGCCCTTGGCGAGGAGCCAGGGGACGTTGGCGAGGCCCATGTACTGCGCGATGCGCCCTTCTGGCGCAAGCTCGGACGCATACTCCAAAAACCTCGCCGACCAGAGCGCTTCGCCGATCGAGAACACCACCAGGTACGTGATGAGCAGGCTCAGGTTGGGACCGGAACACAAGAGGAACGTCGGCGCGGCGGACACGAGCGAGCCGATGATCATCATCGTGTATACGTGCGCCTTGCGCGTCAGGGCGGTGGCGATGGGAACGCCGAGGAGAATGATCCCGGCGTTGACCCAGTTGACCACCACTTCCATGTAGTTGCTCACTTCGGTCGGATAGGCCCGCAGCACATACTCCGGCAGCGTCAGCCATTGATGGGCGAAGAGCGTGCGCACGGGCAGCAGCATGAAGATGAAGAACATGAAGCGAACATTGGCGAACGGGCCGTCGGCCACGTAACTCCACAGCCGATCGCCGACTGGGCGCGTGTCGGCTCGTCGCAGCTCGCGGATGCGGTCGGGGCGAAGCTTGTTCGCCTCGGCGCGTCGCGTCAGGAGGAAGCACATCAGCAGGGCGACGATCGCCGTGGCGACGCAGAGCCAGTTGACGGCCTGGATGCCACTTCCCGTCCAGCTCGCGAGCCACTGCAGCGCCGGGTTCAACGCGTCGCGCAGCGGCTGCAGCGCCGCGACGGCCGCATCAAACCACTCCACGATCAACCCGCGCCCGGGTTGCGTCGCGCCCGTCGCCGCGGTCGTTGCCGCGGCTTCGGCCGCGGCTGGCGCGGCGCTGGGATCGAGAATGGCCTGCACGCCGGGGCGGATGTAGGAGGAAATCGCTCCGCCCACGACGATGCCGCCGTTCATCAGCGCGTAGATCAGCCCGTACCCCATCGAGCTGGTTTTCTCGTCGGTGTACTGCTTGACGCCGGAGTAACAGACCGGCTGGAGAATGGCCTCGCCGAGCGCGATGACGCCGAGGGCGAGCACGAGGGCGAGCAACGCGAGACCGCCCATCGAAACCACTCCCGCTTGCGGCGCCGCTTCCGCCGCGCTCGAACTCGTCGCCGCGCCGAGGCCCGCCGGCGCCAGCGCCGTCACGTAGGCGTACAGCGCCCTCCCCAGCACGCACAGGATCATGGCCGCCACGAGGGCCTTTCGCAGCCCGAACGACTCGGCGTAGCTGCCCGCGCCCAGCATGAACAGCGTGACGAGCATCGTGAACATCGACACGAACAGCGACGCCCAGCGATCGGGCACGCCGAGATCGCGCGTCAGATAGCTGTTCATCAGCGTCAGCGCCATGAAGTAGGCCATCGACTCCACGACGAACACGGCGATGACGATCCAGAACGCGCGCGGCAGGCGGAAGAGGTCGAAGAAGGAATGGAAGAAGCCCGTCACTCCGCCCGGCGAGACGGACGCGGGATCGACCGCTGCAGGTTGCGCCACGAGGAACCCTTTCGACGGAAACGCGTTCGGATTTCGACCGACGGGCAATGTGCCTGCCGCGCGGCGGAAAGGCAAGGCGGCGGGCGCTGGGCGCGGGGGATGAGTCTCGGAAACCGCATTCCAGCTTTGCGCCAGGGTGGCACGGTCTGGCGTACTCGCCAGGCCGTGGCGCCGGGCCTCTACACGCGTTCGCGGCCCACACGGGTCCGCAGCTGCGGACTCGTGCCACCCGCTGAGCCAGCCATGCTCAGAGTGCGGTGGCTTTGCGGGGCGGATCCGCGTTCCATGCTTGAACCCGCGGGCGGTCGCGTCGAGAATCCCATGGAGACATGGCGTTGCGACGGAGGCGCGCGGCGTGAGCGAAGCGGCCCGACGCTGCGCGGCGCACCGGCGTGCGGCGACTCGAAGGAACCGAGAGGCGTCCTATGACCTTGCTCGTTCTCCTCGTGCTTGGGGTGTCCATCATGGCGCTGGTCGTGGCCGGGCGCGCCAGGGATCGAGCGGAGCGGCTCGAAGAACAGTTGGGCCGCATCGAGCGGGAAGTCGCGCGCGTCGCCCGATCGGTTTCCGCGGCATCCGCGCAGCCAAAGGCTGATGCGGGGTTGGCGTCGTGGGCGGCACCAGCGGCGCCAGCCGGACCCGCGGCACCGGGGACGCGAGCAGCACCCGCGTCCCCCCCGGCCGTGGCGGAGCCGGCACCGTTCGCCCACGCGCCCTCCGCTGCGCAGGGCATCGAAGACAAGATCGGCACGTTGCGCGCGATGATGCGCGGGTGGGTGCCTGCCGCTGGTATGCCGGGCGCTGACGTGCCGGCCACGGATGCGACGGACGCAGCGGATGCAACTTCCGGTGCGCCGGCTCGGATGGAGATTCCTGAGGAAGCGAGAGGCGAGAAGCGAAGCTCTGCCGATGCGCCGGTCCCGCCGCCGATTCCGTCCACGCCCCAAGCCCCGAGACGCCCGACATTCGAGGAGCAGATCGGCGCACGTCTGCCGGTCTATCTCGGGTCCATCGCGCTGTTCCTGGCGGTGGCGTTCCTCGTCAAGTACACGTTCGACAAGGGGCTGCTGACGCCGCTGGCCCGCGTCATGCTGGGAGCCGGCTTCGGGTTGGCGCTGCTCGGCGCGGGTGAATGGTGGCGCAGGTCCGCGGCGCGGATTGCGCAGGGCGTCACGGCCGCGGGGGTGGCGGCGTTGTTCGCGAGCTTCCTCGCGGCGGTGAACCTCTATCACCTCGTCGGACGAACCGCCGGGTTCGGGCTGTTGGCGGGAACGACGGCGCTGGCGGTGGTGCTGTCGCTACGACAAGGCGTGTTCGTCGCGCTGCTGGGGCTGATCGGGGGGTTCATTACACCGGCGCTGATCGGTTCGCAGGAGCCGCAGCCAGGCCCGTTGTTCACGTATCTGTTCCTTCTCCAATGCGGGCTGCTGGTCGTGTCGCGGAAGCGGAACTGGTGGCCGCTCTCGGGACTCACGCTGATCTGCGGACTGGTCTGGGCCGGCGTGTGGATGGCGATGTCGTATCGCCCGGCGGACAGCGTGTGGGTCGGGCCGTTCCTGATTGCGTCGGTGGCCGCCTTTGTGTTGAACACGCGCGCCGCGGAGCATGGTCCCGCGGGGGGCGCGCCCGACGGCGCGGCGATCTTCTCGATCCTCGGCGCGGCCGCGGGCATGACCCTGCTGGCGGTGCTGGTCGGCGTCAGCGGGTTTTCGCCGTTGGATTGGGCGTTTCTAGGCGTGCTGGGCGCGGGCGCGATCGTGCTCGCGCGGCTGGACGCGCGGTACGAACCGTTCGCGTGGATCGCGGCGGGCATGGGGGCCGCGGTCCTGATTGTGTGGCACCTGCAGGCCAAAGCCGTGGATGTCCGCGTGTTCGCGTGGACGGCTGGGGCGTTCGGGCTGCTCTACGGCGGAGGCGGGTATGCGGCGGCGTGGGGGGCTCGACGTCCGGCGAACTGGGCCACGCTGTCCGTCCTTGCATCGCTGGCGTACTTGCTGACGGCCTACAGCGTTCTGCGGACTCCGCCTCCGATGATCGGCTGGGGCGGACTTTGCGCGCTCGCGGCGGCGGCGTATGCCGGGGCAACGGTTCCGGTTTACCGCCGTCGGGCCGCTTGGGTCGATGGCGAGACGGCGCTCGCCGCGTTGTGTGCGGGCGTCAGCGTGCTCGTCAGCCTTGGCGCGCAGCTCGAGCTCAAGCACGAGTGGATCGCCATGGCGTGGTCCGCGCAGATTGTGGCGCTGGCGCTGGTCGGCGCGCGGCTGTCCGTGCCGATCCTGCGAACGCTGGCGATGGTGCTCGGTGTGGCCGTGGTCGCGCGGCTCGTTCAGCCCGGCGTGCTGAGTTACCCCATCAGCGAGAGCCTGGTTTTCAACTGGATCGGCTACGGCTACGGCCTGCCGGCGCTGTGCTTCCTGTACGCGGCGTGGTTCCAGCGGCTTCGCGGAGACCTTGTGTTTTCCGA
This sequence comes from uncultured Phycisphaeraceae bacterium, assembly GCA_964526695.1. GTDB lineage: Bacteria > Planctomycetota > Phycisphaerae > UBA1845 > UBA1845 > JABWBH01. The sequence goes on along the minus strand of CAZGJA010000018.1, from coordinate 3,195 downwards.
GTGGCTGTATGCCGGTTCGGTGTTGTCGGTGTTCCTGCTGGTCACGCTGGAAGTGCGGCATGTGTTTCATCCGCAGCGGCTGGATGGGGAGAACGTGCTGTTCCGCGAGTGGATCGCGTATGTCAACGCATGGCTGATGCTGACGCTGCCGTTGCTGCTGATCGCGCGGCGTTGGCCTTTGCCATCGCTGAAGCTGGCGGGGCGGATCGTCGCCGCGCTGGGCGCCCTGGTGGGCGTGCTGGCGCTGGTCCTGCGTTTCAATCCGTTGTGGACGCATGAGTCGATGGGGGCGACGCTCGTTGTTAACTTGCTCCTGCTGGTTTATGGCCTGCCCGCAGTGTTGATGGCCTGTGTCGCCAAACTGTTGCAGCGCGAAGGGGAGGCGCCGGCCGCGCGGCTTGCGGGGGGATGGGTGCTCTTGATGGTGTTCGTGCTGGTGACGCTGCAGGTTCGCCAGGGATTTCATGGGGAGTTCCTCGACGGGCGGACAACGACGAACGCGGAGTGGTACGCGTATTCGGCCGCGTGGATCGTGCTGGGGACGCTGTTGCTGGTGCTGGGCATCCTCACGCGCGGGCTGGTACTGCGCTGGGCGTCGCTGATTGTCATGCTCGCGGCCGTGGGGAAAGTGTTCCTGTCGGATACGTCCCACCTGCGCGATCTCTACCGCGTGGTGTCATTCCTCGGGCTGGGCGCAAGCCTGCTGCTGCTGGCGTTCTTGTATCAGAGATTCGTGTTCGGACGAGTCCGCACGGGCGACGCCTGAGCACTCACTAGATTTCGACAGAGGAGTTATCCACAGATTACGCAGATTGCGCAGATTGAAGACAAGAGGAACGAAGCTCCACTCCTTATTACACAATAACGGGGTCGCGTTCGTTTCCAATGTGCGACGCTCATGCTCAGAACAACATGTTCCTTGCAGATCGGCGCAAGCTCGCAAGTCACTGCTCCACTTCCCCCACTTCCAATCTGCGAAATCTGCGTAATCTGTGGATAACTTCCTTCGTCGGTCTGGCCAGGCGGCCTGGCATCATGAAGGCTCAGGGCGGTCATTGTTGTCGGACGCGTTGACTCGCCGCGGACCGAGCACGAATCGCTTGAATTCGAGGCTGGGCGCGCCGAAGTTGAGCAGCAGGCCCCGCCGGATGCCGGTGGCTTTCAGGTAGTGGATAATCTGCGATTCCTCCACGCCCGTCAGTTGCTTCAGCGCTTTCAACTCCAGAAGCAGGTCATCATAAACCACGAAGTCCGCGCGGTATCCGCAGTTGAGGCGATGGCCCTTGTAGAAGACCGGGATGTCAACCTCCTGCCGAAAAGGAATGCTCCGGGAATCCAGCTCCACGGCCAGCGCTTCGTGATACACCGCTTCGAGGAAGCCGCAGCCCAGTTCACGGTGAACCTCCATGGCGACTCCGATGATCGTATGCGTCTGAGGATCCCGGACGTTTGGGCTTACGGTGTTCATCTCTGATCGCTCCAAGGACGTGTTATCCGCAGATTTCGCAGATTGCGCAGATTGGGATTCTATTGGCGGCGCTGCACTTTGCAATCGTGCTGAGGCGTGCGGCGGTGATTTCGTTTCATGGGCTTGCCGTTCTCCTTGTTTTCTGATTGCTCGAAAACAAGGGAGAGTGTTCGTGGGCGACGTCGCAGAGCGCACGAAACCCACCATCGCGGCAGGCCCCCTACTTGCGTAGGGGGTTCTGATGGGCGCAGTTCGGCAAGCATCTCAATTTCCCGCTCTTCAATCTGCGAAATCTGCGCAATCTGTGGATGAAATCCCAAGTCCGAAGTCAGGTTGCCTGTTCCCTGATGCCTGCGTAGTCGATGGGGCGCTTCTCATTAAACGCCGCGATCCCCTCCTTGGTCTCCTGCGTCAGGTTGTTGATCGCCAGCCAGTCGCGGGCGTGGCCGATGGTCATGCTCCATGAAAAGTCCCGCCAGAAGTTAAGCTGCTGCTTGGTGTAGCGGATGCAGCCGGGGAGCTTGTGGATGAGCTTTTCGCACATCACGTCCACGGCCGAGTCGAGTTGCGCGCGGGGGACGACCTGGTTGAGCAGACCCCAGTCGAGGGCTTTGGCGGCGGGGATTTCCTCGCAGAGCATGAGGATCTCCCGCGCCCGCCGGTCGCCGACGATCAGCGGCAGCCACTGCGTCGCGCCGCCGGCCGGGACGCTGCCGCGGGCCGTGCCGACCTGGCGGATGTAGATGTCGTCGGCCGCGACGGCAAGATCGCAGGCCATGTTGAACTCGTTGCCGCCGCCGACGGTGATGCCGTTGAGCCGGGCGACCGTGGGCTTGCCGATGTTGCGCAGGCGGTCGTGCGCGTCGATGAACGCGCCCATCCACTTCCAGTAGGTCTGCGGATGCCCGACGCACTGCTCGTGCTGCTCCTTGAGGTCCGCGCCGGTGCAGAAGGCCTTCTCGCCCGCGCCGGTGAGCACGAGCACGGCGATGGAATCATCGAGCGACGCGTCGTGAAACGCCGAGGCCATTTCGTTGAGCGTCGTGTAGTCGAACGCGTTGTGCACCTCGGGTCGATTGATCGTCACGGTGGCCCGCGCCTGCATGCGCTGGTGCTTTTCGTAAAGGACGCGCATGAATCCGAAGGATGCCGCGTCGCGCGCGGAGATGGTGCCGCTCATGGTCTGTACTCCTTGAAAATGATCGAGGCATCGTCCGAACGGCGGACGGCAAGGTCAAGCCGGGGGCATGCGCCTCGCGCAGCGCAACGGCGCGAACGGTGGATTTCGGATTTCGGATTTCGGATTTCGGATTTGCTCTGACCACGGCCCCTCCGCTTGCTGGCGACCCGCTGAATTGTCGGACAGCCGTGCGAGCGGGTCAGATTCCAGAAGCGCGGGCACCGTGCACGGGTGATTCCTTGAGGCGTGATGCTCGGCGCGCCGCGCATGCTGAGGACCGCTTCCTCACGGGCGCGGCTCTGAAAAGCGCGTTCGCGGGCGCGCCCAAAGCTCCAAGTCATCCTGCGCTCGCCGGACTGGAGGGGTGCGTATAGGCCGCTCGTCGCGGGTTTTCCACTGCAATTAGTTGCTTCCTCGCTATTTCGTGTGGGTAGCCTGAGCCAAGGCTGGGAGCTTGAAGTCCAGTTTTCCGGCGATGAGGTAGATCATTGTCATAAGATAGGCGCTGGAGCGGAAGCCGCGGGCTTTCCGCTTGGCCGACTGGATC
>CAZGJA010000017.1:0-193743 GCA_964526695.1 uncultured Phycisphaeraceae bacterium | reverse complement strand
CGTTGCTCGGGCCGGTACCTTACACCGGCCCGAGCAACGGACGCTCATCCCCATCTATTCACGTGGTTCCCCTTCGGGGAAGGGCTTGAGTCGCGTTTCATCGCTTGCCCTGAACAATGGGCACACCCGGCGCACGTGAGTGGGAGGCAGGCGGCCTTACGCTTTGTCTCCAAACACTCGGGCACGCCTGGCGCACGTGGGAGGGAGGCAGACGGTCTTACGCTTTGTCTCGAAGCACTCGGGCACGCCTGGCGCACGTGGGTGGGAGCAGGCGGTTCGCAGATGCGCGCATGCCCGGCTTCGCCCAAGGTTTGGCGAGCACGGCTGATTGTGCCAGCCCGACTGCGAAGGCCGTGTGCCTGCTTCGTCCCGGCGGCCCTCCCCCCGACCCCTCCCGGGGGGAGGGGGGAAGGCTCTGTCATCGCCAAACCCGTCGCATGCGGCCGGCGCGGCTTACTGGCCGGCGCGGCTTACGGGCCCAAGTTACGCCGTTGCGCTGATTTTCCGATTGTTTTTCGATACAAATCGACGTTTTCGCGGTCGCGGCGTGGGCTTTTGTGTGCGAACGGGCGTGTAGTCACGAACAAAGTCATTGATTTGACAGTTGTTCGCGTCATCTTTGTGGCAGGGAGAACGGGGTTCGCTCTGCGGCAGGGATGTCATGTTTCTCAAGCGGCTGGAACGTCGCCACGGACGCCAGACGCACACGTACTGGGCTCTGGTCGAGTCCATCCGGGCCGCGAAGGGCTCGCGCCATCGGGTGGTCGCTTATCTGGGCGATCTCGGCAAGCGGGAGCGCAACGGGTGGGCCCAGCTCGGACGGCGCCTGGATAAGAAGGACCGCCCCCAGCCGTCGCTGTTCGATCCCCCGCGTCATCCGGAGCCGGACGATGACGTCGAATGGGTGAGGATCAAGGGCGTCCGGCTGGAACGGCCACGGGACTTCGGCGACGTCTGGCTGGCCCTGGGACTCTGGCGGCTGCTCGGGTTGGACGCGTTGCTTTCGCGGGTGATGCCCGCCGGCCGCGAAGAAGTGCCCTGGCCGACCGTGGCGGCGATCCTGACCCTCGCGCGGCTCTGCGAGCCGTCGAGCGAACTGCACATTGAGGACACGTGGTATCGGCGCACCGCCCTGGAGGATCTGCTCGGCGTTCCCGTGGAACAGGTCCACACCGACCGGCTGTATGCCGGCCTGGATCAACTCCTGCCGCACAAGCAGACGATCGAGAAGCACCTGAAAGAACGTCTGGGCGATCTCTTCGACCTGAAGTACGACCTGCTGTTGTACGACATCACCAGCACCTACTTCGAAGGGCAGGCCTTGGGCAACCCGATGGCCCAGCGAGGGCACTCGCGCGACAGCCGGCCGGACTGCAAGCAGATCTGCATCGGTCTGGCGGTGACGACCGACGGCATCCCCCTGGGCTACGAGGTGTTCAACGGCAACACCGGCGATTCGACCACGGTGGAGACGATCGTCACGGCGATGGAGGCCACGTACGGACAGGCCGGCCGGGTGTGGGTCATGGACCGCGGCATGGTCAGCGAGAAGAACCTGAACTTCCTGCGCGGACGCACCGCCGCCTGCCTCGTGGGCACGCCCAAGGCGATGTTGAAGCAGTTCGAGCAGCACCTGATCACCAAGGACTGGCACGAAGTTCAGGCGGGCGTGGAGGTGAAGCTCATTCCCGGCCCTGCGGGGGACAAGACCTTCATCCTGGCCCGCAGCGCCGATCGTCGCGAGAAGGAAAAGGCCATGCATCAACGGTTCCTGGACCGGATGGAGGCAGGCATGAAACGGCTGGCCGCCTCGGCCGAAAGCGGGCGGTTGCGCGACGCGGGTCTGGCTCATGAGCGGCTGGGGCGACTGCGTAAGCGTTACTGGCGCGGAGCCTGCGCTTTCGACGTTCGTATCGCGCCTCTCGACAAGCCGGAGGGAAAGGCCCGGCTGAGCATCACCTGGACCCGCCATCTGCGATGGAACGAGTGGGCGGAACTTTCGGAGGGCTGCTCCTTGCTGCGCACCAATTGGGCGGAGACGGACCCGGCCCGGTTGTGGAAGTGGTATATCCAGTTGACCGAGGTGGAATGGGCGTTCCGCATCCACAAGGACGAGCTGGAGATTCGACCGATCTGGCATCAGAAGTCCGAGCGGGTGCAGGCCCGCATCCTGGTCTGCTTCCTGGCCTATCAGTCCGTGGTGAAAGGCAACGCTCGTCATTCCCGCGCAGGCGGGAATGACGAGCGTTGCCTTTCACCGCGGGCTGTTAAGATGCTGTCCTGAGAACCGGTCTGAACGCTTCGTGACAGCGACGGAGGTCGCGGTGCGGCGGAGAATCTGCGGGATGGCGCCGAAGCCGAGGCAACGAGTCTTTCTCTTGACGTTCATAGGCGTCGTCGCCTCGTTCGGGCTGACGATCGGCTACGCTTGGTTTCTGCGCAGTCCGGGACACCGTCGCGCGCTGGAGGCCGAGATCAGCGAGTTCGTGGGGATGCCCGTGGGCTTTGATCGGCTCGAACCGCTGTCATTCCACGCGCAGGCGTTCGAGGGCGTGCAGGCGCGTCTCTGGGACGCAGGCCCGCAGGTCTTCGCGTGCGACCGGGCGACGTGGGTCGAGCAGCTTGTCGGCGACGAGGTGGGTTATCACTTGCACTTGCGCGACGGCTGGCTGATCGTGGGCACGCCGGAGTGGCGGCGCTACGAATATGAGCGGCTGATCGCCGCCGGGCTGCAGCACGACTTCGCGGATCTCGGGTTGCAGCGCGTGCGGCTGGAGGATTTTGACCTGCGCTGGGTGCAGGACGAGTTCGAGCTGCGGGCGGAGCGGGCGTCGGGCGTGATCGACTTCACGTGCGACGGCGAAGGTTCGGCGCAACTGACGTGCGGCGCGATGAACGGGCAGACGGTCGAGGAGCCGATCGCCATTTCCGCGCGATTCACGTCCGGCGCGGCGCTGGACTTCCACCAGGTGCAGCTTCAGATTCCGCGAAGCACGCTCGACGCCTTCAACCTCGACGATGCGCTCGGCGGGCCTGTCTGCGCCGGCGAGTTTTCCGGCGACGTCCGTTTCATGCAGACCGATGGGCGGCCGCGGTGGAGCTTCCGCGGATCGCTCTTCGACGCGGACCTTGCGGAGCTGACGCGGCGCCTGCCGGGCGGACCCTACGCGGGGACCGCCAACCTGACAGTGGATCGCGCGGAGATCGAGCAGCGCAGGCTTGAGGCGCTGGAGTTCACCGGCGGACTGGTAGGCATCCTGATCGGGCAAATCTGGCCGGGCCTCGATCCGGACCGCGAAGCACGGACCGACCTGGTCGTGCGCGAGGCGCGGTTTGTGGCCGGGAGCGTGGAGCTTCTGTCGGTTGCGGGCCGCATCTACGGGTTGGACGTGCAGCGGGCGACGGACTTGTGGGGACAGGGGCGGGTGACGGGCGCGGCGGAAGTGACGATTCACTCGCTGATCGTGCTTGACGATCGGCTGCACATGGCGGACGTGGAGGTCCATGTCGGCCCGCCGCAGGGGGAGCCGGGTCTGATCGACCGGCGAACGCTGGCGCTGGCGGCGAAGGAGCTGCTCGGCGTGGACGTCGCGGTGATGCTCCCGGAGCAGGTCGAGTATGCTGAGTTCGGGGCGCGGCTGAAGCTGGACGGGGATCAGCTTCGCGTGCTGGGCACGCACGGCGCGGATGGGCGCACGCTGCTGACGATCCGGCTGTTCGGGCGGGACGTGGGCCTGGTGCGACAGCCGGACCGGACGTTCACCGTGCCGGATCCGATGGCATGGCTGCGAACGCGGGCGATGCGGTACGACGCCGATGACGTTCGCTCGTGGTGGAGGACCGGTCGCTTCGCCGCGCCGGTGGATTCGAGCCAGAGCGAGGAGTAGCGTTACGGCGGAGGTCGGTTTCGGCGCAGGGCGGGCGGCACGGGTTTGCTGCTGCGGACCCGTGAGGCGAGCCGGTGCGCGTGGTTGTTCTTCATTCGCCACGGCCTGGCGAGTACGCCAGACCGTGCCACCCAACTGAAACGGCAAAACGCCAACACGGCGGAGAAAACACCCCTGGGGGTGGCGCGCGTCCGCAGCAGCGGACCCGTGATGGGTGCGACGTGAAGGAGACCCGAGTGTGAGGCTGCTTGCCGCATGCGGGATGCTGTTATCTGCGTGCATGATGGTGTTCGCGTCGGTCGGGGCGCGGCTGGGCGCGTTTCCCGCAGCGCAGGAGGCCGGCGCGCCAACGCCCGCGACGCCGACGAGCATCCTGCTCATCACCGTCGATACGCTGCGCGCGGATCACCTCGGCTGCTACGGCTACTTCCGCGACACGTCGCCGAATCTGGACGCGCTGGCGCGTGACTCGATCCTGTTCACGCGCGCTTGCGCGCCGATGGCCACCACGTTCCCTTCGCATCTGTCGCTCTTCAGCGGCGTTTACCCGTCGGAGCATGGCTACCTGTCCAACACGCGGCTCATTGAGGCGTCCTTCGAGCCGACGCCCCGGCTGCGCAGTGTCGCGCAGATGCTCAAGGATGCCGGCTACGCCACGGCCGCCTTCGTGAGCGCCGCGCCGGTGCGCGATTCCACGGGGCTGGGCATCGGTTTCGACTTCACCTCTCAACCGGAGAAGGACGACTGGAAGCTGGCAGGACAGCGCCGCGCCGACGAGACGGTCGAGGCGTTCGTCGCGTGGCTTGCCGCGTCGCCGAAGGAGCCGTTCTTCGCGTGGATTCACCTCTTCGATCCGCACTGGCCTTACGACGCGCCCGCGCCCTTCGCCCGCCGATACACGACGGACGAGCGGCTCAAAGCATGGGTCGCGGAGCGGCGCGCGACGCTGTCCTTCCCCGATAAGTGGAAAGCCCGCACCGCGCTGGACGTTCACAACCTCTACGACGGCGAAGTCCGCTTCATGGACGAGCAGGTCGGCCGGGCGCTGAGCGCGCTGCGCGAATCGGGAAAGGCGGAGCGCACCCTCATCATCATGACCGCCGATCACGGCGAAGGGCTGGGGCAGCATGACTGGCCCGCGCATGGCGACCTGCATGAGGAGCAGATGCACGTGCCGCTGATGATCCGGTTTCCTCGGAAGATGCACCGCGCGCCCGGCCGCGTGGATGCGGTGGTTTCTCTCGTGGACGTGTTTCCTACGGTGCTGGCGGCGATGGGTTCCCCGGCGGCGGAGATGCGCGCGCAGGCTTCGGGGCTTGACGTGCTCGCGCCGGATTTCAAGCGGGATGCCGTCTTCAGCGAACGCACGGATCACTCAGAGGGCTGGGGGCCGGGGCGGCGCTTCGCGCTGACGGGGGCGCGTTGGCGGTATTACCACCTCACGGAAGGCCGCGACGAGCTTTACGATCTCTCCTCGGACCCGCATGAACTGCGGAACCGGGTGGAGGACGAACCGCGCGTCGCCGCCGAGATGAAGGCGGATCTGCTCGCGCGGCTGGACCGGTTTACTCAACGTGCAGCCGTGCTGGCCGAAGGGCGCACGCCGCGCAAGCAGCCCGCGGACTTGAAGATGAAGGAGCAGCTTCGCGGGCTGGGCTACGTCGAGAATGAGGAGGAGGCCGGCAACGACGCGCCCCGGACAAACCCGCCCGCGGCGCCTTCGAAAGAACCCGCACCACCGCCAAAACCGTGAACACTGTCGCGCCGCCATCCACCGCATGGTCACCGCTGAGCCGACGGGATCGGCTCGTGCTGCTGGCCGCGGCGCTGGCGATCTTTGTGCCCGCCTGCTTTCGCCTGCCGCCCGGCGTGTGCAGCGGCGATGGCGGCGACCTTCAGACCGCGTGCGCCGTGCTCGGAGTGGCGCATCCGCCGGGCTACGCGGGGTTCGCCGCGGTCGGCTGGTTGCTTACGCGGATCCTCTTCTTCTTCGACCCGGCGTGGGTCGTGTCCCTGCTGTGTCTGGCCTGCATGACCGGTGCGGTCGTGCTTGCCGCCGTGATGTTGACGCGGCTGGGCGTGTCGGCATGGATGTCGAGCATTGCGGCGTTGCTCCTGACGCAGCACGCGCTCGTCTGGCAGAACATGGTCATCCCGGAGGTGTACGCGCCCGGCGCCGTCCTGCTCATGGCCGCCGTGTACTTGCTGCTGCGCTACGGCGCGACGCGCCGCATGGGGGATCTGCTGTCGGCCGCGGCGGTATTCGGCTTCGCCGTGTCGCAGCGGCCGTCGTTTGCGCTGATGCTGCCGGGGATGTTGGGCGCCTGGGCGCTGATGGAGCGGCGCCGGTGGCGCGAGGCGCAGGGGCGGAGCTGGGGGCGATTGTCGATCCGTCTTGTGGGCATCCTGGGCGTCGGCGTTGCGCCCGTGATCCTCGCGGCCGGCCTGACGTACGCGCGAATCGGACCCTCAAGCCCGTACAGTTGCGTTCAGGAGCACGTCTCATGGGAGCGGCAGGCAGCGGGCGCGGGACGGATTCCGGAGCATCGCTCGCGGCAGGTCGTCTGGGTCATGCGTGCCGAGGTATTCCGGCGATTCATGGGCGCGGACGCCGGACAGATGCGCGGGAAGTTCCGCTGGGTCCGTGCGCAGTGCCATGTGTATGGCACTCTGCCGCTCGTGGCGCTCCTCGCGCTGCTGGCGCTGGGGACGATTTCGCTGGCCCGTTTGAGTCCTCCCGCCGCCGTGGTCGCATGGGGGATCATCCTCGGCGATCTGGCCTTCGTCCTGCAGTACCGCATCCACGACACCGCGGCCGACCTGCTGCCCCTGCTGCTGATGGGGACGGTGCTGCTTGCCGCCGGGGGGAGCGCCACGGCGCAACGGATCACGCGGGAGGTGATCGGCATTGCAGGCCCGTTGAAGCGAGCGGGGCTTGAAGCCGCCGGCGCGCTGACGCTGCTGTGCGTCCTCCATGCCTTCACGAGATACAACCACTCGACGTGGCACGCCACGCAGTACTTGCGAGACCTCGACCTCGCCTCGCTTCCCGCGGACAGCGTCATCTGCGCGCCTTGGGCCGACGCACGCGTTGTGTGGTACGCCGAGCTCATCGCCACACCGCGACCGGACATCGAGATTCTCGGCACGGATGATCCTCGCGTCTGGGTTGCGACTTGCAGAAACGCGGGCGGAAGGCCGGTCTTCCTGACCCACCCCCTTCCCCCCGGCGAGGCCGACGAGGTTCGGCTCGATCCGGCCGGAGTTCTGTTTCGCGCATCCGCCCCTGCACCTCAAGCAGGCGGCTCGTAACGCCGGCGACCGGCTCGGGCAGTCTTCCTCCACGGCCTGGCGAGTACGCCAGACCGTGCCACCCGGGCCGTGAAGCCAAGCAGAACCATAGAAGGTCTTGCCCGATTCTGCTGCGCCCATTGATGAATGTCTCCGATCGCAGCCGATCCCAAGCTTGAGCTTGCATCGTGCTGGGTCGTCCTGGGCCGGCTTCAGCCGGCCGGTTCGTGCCGCCGCCTTGAGGCGGTGGGGGACAGGCCGCCGGCGCGCCGCCAGCCGGGCTTCAGCCGGCTTGACGGGCCACGAGACAAGCCCGGCTGAAGCCGGCTCGACCAATGCGTGAAGCGCCGCCCCCACCCGCTCAAGCGGGTGGCAACAGCCGGTCGGCTGAAGCCGACCAGATCCCGCTCCCGCACGAATCGCTCCTTGTCGTGCGTCACTCGGCACGTTCTCGGCCATTGGCCCCACGCTTGACAGAGCCGCAAGCCTTCTGCGGTTCTACATAGAAAGCGGTTGCCCTGCTCGCGGGACTTCCCCATTCGGCTGCCGTTTTGCCAATTTCCCTGGGTCAGGGATAATGACCCGTTCGCATTGCAGCGGAGGGCGTCGGGATGGCAAAAGAGGTTCAAGGGCAACTCAAGGCCGAGGGTCGGCGGTTTGCGCTGGCGGTCAGCCGGTTCAATGAGTTCATCACGGACAACCTGGTGGCGGGCGCGGAGGACGCGCTGAAGCGTCACGGCTGCCGCGACGCGGACATCACGCGGGTGTTTGTGCCCGGCGCGTTCGAGCTTCCCGCGGCGGCGCGCAAGCTGGCGGAGTCGGGCAAGTTCAGCGCCGTGATCGCGCTGGGCTGCGTCATCCGCGGACAAACGCCGCACTTTGATTATGTCGCGGGCGAGGCCGTTCGCGGGCTGGGCTGGGTCGCGCTGCACACCGGCGTGCCCACCGCGATGGGCGTGCTGACGTGCGACACGCTGGAACAGGCGATCGACCGCGCCGGCGGCAAGGCGGGCAACAAGGGCGCGGACGCGGCCCTGTGCGCCATGGAGATGATCAGCGTGTTGGAGCAGATCGGCCGCGCGGAGTGATCGCAAAGGTGTCGCCAGTTGGTTCCGGTTGCAGGGCTTTCGAATCGCATGAACTTACGATCATGCAGGGAAATCGACGGGCGACGCCGTGCCCCGGCGGGGCATTCGAGAGTGGCCCAGCGATTTATCGCTGGGATGTTCGCGGCGATGGGCCGAAAGTCCCGGAGGGACGGATGAATCTCGGAGATGACGTGTGCACATCGCGCTGCCGTTCAGCCGTCCCTCCGGGACTGCGCTGTCGCACGCCACGTCCCCTAGCCATGAATGGCTGGGCTATGGTCGGATGCCCCTCCGGGGCACAAGGCCACGCCGCGCCGCAACCTCAAGACAATCAAGGCGCTGCGCACTGGAGTCAGGTGCAGACTCAGGTGATCGCAACCGCAACCGTACATGCCGCAGGCCGGCGGACGCCGCTTCTTCGATGATTGACAACTCGCCATCACCTTCCGAGAGCCTTCCGCCGGTCGAATCCCTGCGCCGCAAGCGCCGCCAGTCGCGCGTGCTCGCCTTGCAGATGCTCTGCCAGCTTCATGTCCAGGGCGACGAGGCGCTCACCGACCTTCCCGCATTCTTCGCGGAATCCGGCGCGTCCGGCGACGTGTTCGAATATGCTGCGCGGCTCGTCCGGCGCGCGTGGGCGCAGCGCGAGGCGCTCGACGGCCGGCTGGAAGCGGCCTCGCCCCAGTGGAAGCCCGATCGCATGTCCACCGTGGAGCATGCCATCCTCCGCATCGCCGTGCTGGAGATGCTGGGCGACGAGGTCCCGCCCGCGGTGGCGATGGATGAAGCGATCGAGATCGGCAAGGAGTACGGCGGCGCCGAGACGCCGCGATTCGTCAACGGCGTGCTCGACGCGGTGTATCGCAAGATTCGGGAGGAAACGGGCGCGAAGCCGGATTGACGGCGAGCGTGGCGCCGGCGCTGCGGCGAGCAGGAAGGCGTGATCGAGGGGAGTGAACGTGGGGTTGTTTGATCGCTTCAAGCAGGGACTGAGCAAGACGCGGGAGAAGCTCGCCGGCGGGCTGCGCGCGGTGCTGCGCATCGGGCAGAAGATCGACCAGGGAACCCTCACGCGCCTCGAAGAGCAGATGCTCCTGGCGGATTTCGGCCCGGGCACGACGAAATCGCTGATCCAGCTCGCCACCGACGGCTGGAAGCGCGGCGAGATCAAGGAGGAGCAGGAGGTCATCGATTACCTCAAGGGGCAGATCGTGGCCAAGTGGTCTCAGACCGACTGCCGCCTGCATGAAGCACCCTCCGGTCCGACGGTCATCCTCATGACGGGCATCAACGGCTCGGGCAAGACGACCAGCGTCGCCAAGCTCGCGCAGTGGCTGACCAGTCAGGGCAAGAAAGTGATCCTCGGCGCGTGCGACACGTACCGCGCGGCCGCGGTGGAGCAGTTGTCCATCTGGGCGCAGCGGACCGGCGTGCAGATCGTCAAGCACGATCAGGGCGCGGACCCCGGCGCCGTGGCGTTCGACGCCTGCGAGGCCGCGCTGTCGCGCAGCGCCGACGTGCTGCTGATCGACACCGCGGGACGGCTCCACACGCAGGACCACCTGATGCGCGAGCTGGGCAAAATCCAGCGCGTCATCGAGCGGAAGATCCCCGGCGCGCCGCATGAAGTCCTCATCGTCCTCGACGCCACCATCGGGCAGAACGCCGTGCAGCAGGCCAAAATGTTTTCGGAGCACGTGCGCGTGACGGGCATCTTCCTCGCCAAGCTCGACGGCAGCGCCAAGGGCGGCATCGTCGTGGGCATCAAGGATCTGCTCGACGTCCCCGTGAAATTCGTCGGACTCGGCGAGAAGCCGACGGATGTCGAACCCTTCGACCCGGCCACGTTCGTCGAGGCGCTGTTCGCGGCGGGGTAGCCTCCAAGCGCGAACGTCGCATGAACGACCCCCGGCAGGTGGCGCTCGCGGGTGGCATGGGTCCGCAGCAGCGAACCCGTGGCGTAGGCGAAGAAATGTCCGGCGCCAGCCTCATCCCCCACGGCCAGGCGGGTGCGCCAGACCGTGCCACGCGCCGCCGCACCTTGGGATTCACATGCTCACGCCGAGTACGGCGAGAGCATGCCACCCACGTACACTCCGCGCCAATGCCACTCACGTATGCTGCGCGCCAATGCCACCCACATGTGCCTCCATCTTGCGCCGGTCGCCCGGACGTTTTCATGTGGCCGGCGAGGCGGTACGATCCGAGAATTGCTGAGGAAAGCGCCGTGCAAGGCACAGCAGTCGCGGTGCCTCCGTGGCGGGTCCGGATCGACCGAATGAGAGCACTCGTCATCAGATGAGCAGGGCAAAGTTCCGACATTCAGAATCGGACGAACCGATCGAAGTCCACGTCGAGCAAGGGGCGACCGCAGGCGCGTATCAGGTCCGCCTCAGCACCGGCGTGTCGCATGAGGTCGGACTGCAGGCTCGCGGTCCGGGCGAAGGCTGGCTGCATTTGCATGGTCGAGTCGTGCCGTACTACGTCGTGCATCGTCCCTCGGAGGTCGAGGTGTGGATCGACGGTCGCCGACACGTGCTGGAAAAGGTGCTGACCGGCGGGCGGCGGGCGGGCGGACATGCCGCGGCGTCCTCCGACATCAAGGCGCCGATGCCCGGCACGGTGCTCAAGCTCCTTGTCAGCCCGGGAGACGAGGTAAAGCAGCATCAGCCGCTGGTCATCATGGAGTCGATGAAGATGGAGCTGACCCTCGCGGCCGGCGGAGACGGGCGGGTCGCGGAGGTCCGCTGCCGCGAGGGCGAACTCGTGCCCATGGGCGAGATTCTGGTACGATTCGAGGAGCGGACCGCCGAATGAGATTGCGACGACCGATGCGGGCGCCAAGCTGCCCGGCTCGGCCATGCCGCCAGGCGCGGCCCGCTCGCGGCGAGGATGGCACGGCACTTGCCCAAACGTCTGGACGATATGAGATTCGATCTTCCATCCCGTGTCACCGTCGTCGAGGTCGGCCCGCGCGACGGCTTGCAGAACGAGAAGACGCCCGTTGCGACCGCGGACAAGGCCGCGTTTATCTCCGCGCTCGCCGACGCCGGGCTGACGCAGATCGAGACGTCCTCCTTCGTGCATCCCAAAGCCGTGCCCCAGCTTGCCGATGCCGCGGAAGTTCTGGCCTCGCTGCCCGCGCGCCCGGGCGTGACCTACTCCGCCCTGGTTCCGAACACGAAAGGCTACGATCGCGCCAAAGCGGCGGGCATTAAGCGCATCGCCGTCTTCACCGCCGCGTCGGAGACGTTCGCCAAGCGCAACATCAACATGACGGTTGCGGAGTCGCTCGAGGCGTTTGCGCCCGTGGTGCGATCGGCGCGGGCGGACGGCGTCAGCGTGCGCGGCTACCTTTCCACGTGCTTCGTCTGCCCCTTTGAGGGCGACATCAACAAACGCCGCGTGCTCGAAGTCGCGCAAGCTCTGCTGGACCTCGGCGTGCAGGAAGTGGCCATCAGCGACACCATCGGCGCGGCCGTGCCCAGCGACGTGGTGGAGACGGTCGGCTTCCTGCTTCAGTCGATCCCGCGGGAACGCATCGCGCTGCACTTCCACGACACGTACGGCACCGCGCTCGCCAACGTGGCGGTCGGGCTTCAATTGGGCATCACGACGTTCGACGCCTCGGCGGGCGGACTGGGCGGCTGCCCCTTCGCCCCGGGCGCGGCGGGCAACCTCGCCACGGAAGACCTCGTGTACATGCTGGACCGCATGGGCATCCACACGGGCGTGAATGTCGCCAAGGTGACCGCGGCGGCGGAGCGCATGCAGTCGCTGCTCGGACGCCGCCTCCCCAGCCGCCAGTTGCAACGCCTGCACCGCGTGGCCGAGTCGTCGTGAATCGCGTCGTAACAATGCCGCCGCGTGGCACGGCCGGGTGCGCAGTCGGGTGGCAAGGTTGGGTGGCATGCTCTCGCCGTACTCGGCGTGAGCATGCGAATCCCCACGTGCGGCGGCGCGTGGCACGGTCTGTCGCACCCGCCTTGCCGTGGCGATTGCGTACAAGCTCAAGCGTACCAGCGGGGGGCAGGAGCCAGTCGGCTGAAGCCGACCCCAAAAAGCCAGCGCGTCTCCGTGCGACATGCGTGAACACAGCCTCGCATGAATCCGCTGCAAGCCTCGCTCATCCCGCGGCGACGAGTCATGTCCGCATCGTCGCACTCTCGCAGTTGTCACTCGCGCGGTTGTCACCCGAGCGCTGCCGGGTATGCTTCCCATCGCCCCATGTTGAAAGGTAAACCAAGACATGCCCTTTCTACGCTTCGTGGACAGCGGCGGGCAGGAGCGGACGCTTGAACTGACGGCGGAGGCGGCCACGATCGGCCGCTCGCCGACGTGCCAGGTCGTGCTCGACCATGAGCTGATCTCCCGCGAGCACGCGCGCATTCAGCGCCTCGACAACAGCCGCTTCAGCCTGCGCGACCTCGGCAGCCGCAACAAGACCTTCGTCAACGGCCAGGCCATCACCGAAGTCACGCTGGTCCCCGGCGACATGCTGCGCGTCGGCGAATTCGTGATCGAGTACATCGACGAGAAGACCCGCCCGCAGGCCGGCGAGCTGGACTTCCTCACCCCCGACCGCACGGAGCCGGGCGACTGCGAGTGGCTCAAGGCCAAGTCGCCGTTTTCGCTTTCCGCGCAGCAGATCGAGCAGCTTGCGCAGCTCGGGGCGGTGACGCGGATCGCCCATCGCCCGGAGGACATCGCGGACCAGGCGATCGCGCAGCTCATGCTCGACGTCGGCGCGGAGCGCGGCTTCATCGCCCTGCGCGGCGAGGGCAAGCGCGACCTGAAACTCGTCACCCAGCGCGGGCTTCGTCGCGCCCCCGGCGGCTCGCTGACCCCCGTCAGTCAGTCCTTCGTGTACGCCGGCATTCTTCAGCACGTGGCCGGGAGATACCCGGAGAGCAGCGCCAATATCGATCTTGACAGCGGCTACGCCTCGACGGCGGTGGCCGCGCCCCTGACATTCGGTGGCGAGGTCGTCGGCGTCGTTTACGTGGACCGCCCGGCCGACAAGAAACGCGTGTTCACGCCCGCTTCGCTCCTGTATGTCGCGGCGGCCGGGGCGCACATCGGCTCCTTGATGGGTCACGCGGCACGGCGCCTCGCGCAGACGGCGGCGCGGGAGGAAGCCGCGTGGGTGGCGACGCTGCGCCGGTTGCAGACGAGCCTCACGCACGAGCTGAAGGGCAACGACGTTTTCGCGTGTGCCGCGTCCAGACTGCCCGGGCGATGCCGCGGCGGCGACCTCTGCGATTTTCACGTGCTCGACGAGCACCGCGCCTACGCCCTCATGCTCGACGGCGGCGGATCGGGCATCCTGGGTCTGGCGCAGGCGGCGGCAATCCGCGCGGCCATTCGCACCAGCATCGGCGCGAACGAGGAGTTCCTGCTCGATCCGGCGCCGGTGATGGACGCGATCAACCGCCTGCTGGTTGCCGCGCACGAGCGACAGGGCGTCACCTGCGCCTACGTCGGGCTGGACATCACCACCGGGCGGCTGGCGTACATCAACGCGGGCGGCATGGCCCCGCTGCTCGCCGCCGCGCCGGGCCGGCTCATCACGCTGGAGCAGTCCTCGCTCGTGCTGGGAGCGGACGCCGACTACAGTTATGAGGTGACGATCATCGACTTGCCGGAAACGTTCCGCCTCATCTGCACCAGCGACGGCGTGACGGAGGCGGCGCTCACCGGCGAGGCCTTCGGCGATCAGCGGCTGCACGACCTGCTCATGACACAGGAAGCGTTCTCCGACGGCGAAAACGTCACCTCCCGCATCCTCGACGCGGTCCGCGCCCACCTCGGCGGCGGCGGCGGAGACGACGACGCCACGGTCCTCGCCGTCGCGCGGAAATGACGCGGCCACAACGCTCACCGTCGCGCGAAAGCAACGAGGCCGCCGCGCGGCGATACCCCGGCCGCGCTCTTACGGGCGCGACTCGGCAGGAGGGGGTTGGACTCGCAACATCGGCCGTGACGGCATGCGACAACGACCCTCAGGTTTATCCCGCATGAACTGTCATCTTTATCCCGCATGAACTGTCATCGCTGCAATTACGACCTGACCGGGTTGCCGGCGTCGCATCGCTGCCCTGAATGCGGGATGTCGTTTGGGGCGCTGACGCGCGTGTGGAAACCGAGCGAGCCGTGGATGCCGATCGTTTCGGCCGGGTTGCTGGGTTACTGCCTCTTCTCCCATGTTTTCAGGGGTCTGACGCCGTACAGGAGCGTCAACGTGACGATCTCCATTGCAGTGCTCGCCTGGCTGGTCACGGCGGTGATCAAGATGGCGTTGAATTGCCGGCGGGGAATCAAACTTGTGGTATGTGCGGATGGCGTGCTGGTGCGCGACCACAAGAGCAATCTGTGGGTCACGTGGTCGGAAGTCGCGGACGTTGAGATCCGCTCGCGCAGGTTTCAGTCCGATCCGCCGTTCGTGGCATTGGTGCTGCGCAATGGGGTGCGGATCCATCTGAACCGCTTCTTTCTTTGGAAAGCGCAGATCGCGGACTTCGCGGCCTCCTGCGACGCGGCTCGCGGCGGCGGACGGACGCAAGGCGGTGAGTCGCTTGCCTTCGAACCCCCCGCGCAAGCGGGGGGCGGGGGGTGACGGGACGCGGGCGCCAGATTGAACGGCACAGGTCCGCACCCGTGGACCCGTGGGGCTGGCGATGCGATGTTCGTTTCTACGCCGCCACGGCCTGGCGAGTACGCCAGACCGTGCCACCCTCGCCAGACCGTGCCACCCTCGCCACCTTCACCGCCCTTGCAACCCTCGCCGCCTTCACCGCCCTTGCAACGCTTGCCACCCTCGCTGCCCTTGTCGAAGTGGGACGCGGCTACGCTGTCGTCCCCGCCGTGGCGACCCCTCGACCTTACAGTGCGGGAAGCAATGGGTTACCCTTGACACCCTTCGAGCGCGCCCGTTGAGCGGCGCTGGTTCGATGACACATATTCAAGGCGCATATTCAAGGCTCATGTTCACGGCTCGGGTTCAGGGGCACCGATATGAAAGCACACTCCATCGTTCGAGCATGGCCCGTGGTTTCCTGGCTGGTGTGCTGCGGATGCGCGGGACCGATTCACATCACGCCCATTTGTCCTCCGGGCGGAGGCGATCTGGACCACCTCATGCGCTTCCAGCCGGGGCGCTCGCGCCGCGTGTCCTCCGCCGCTGAGAGTCCGCTGAGCAACCGCGACAACCTCTGGATCGCCCCCGGCGAGACGCGCGTGCTCGCCGACCTGACCGGACCGGGCGTCATCCGACACATCTGGCTGACGTTCTCCGAGGCCGCGCCGAACTGGCTGTCCGTCGAAGGCTCGGCCAACCCGTCGGAAATCGTGCTGCGGATGCACTGGGACGGCGCGGAGCAGCCGGCCGTGGAGGCGCCGCTGGGCGACTTCTTCGCGGCCGGGTTCGGCGTGCGCGCGGAGGTGAACTCCGTTCCGGTGCAGGTGCAGGGCGGGGACGCGTACAACTGCTACTGGCCCATGCCGTTCTTCAAGAGCGCCAAGGTTACGATCACCAACGAGAGCACGAAGCGCCTTAGCGCCTTGTACTACCAGATCGACTACACGCAGGAGACGCTGCCGCCGGGCACGATGGTCTTCTGCGCGCAGTACCGGCAGGAGTTCCCCGAGCAGCTCGGCGCGGATTATCTCATCGCCGACATTGCAGGGTCGGGGCATTACGTCGGCACGGTGCTCTCCGCGCGCAGCCGCAGCCCGGAATGGTTCGGCGAGGGCGATGAGAAGTTCACCATCGACGGGGAGGACAGGCCGTCCGTCTGGGGCACGGGCACGGAGGATTTCATGCTGTCGGCCTGGGGTCTGGAGGAGTGCAGCTTTCCGCACTTCGGCGTGCCGTTCCTCGACGGCGACTGGGGCGACGTGGGCACGCGCGTGTGTGCCTACCGGTGGCAGCTTGCGGATCCCGTGCGTTTCGAGAAATCCTGCCGCGTGGAGATCGAGCACTGGGGC
Organism: uncultured Phycisphaeraceae bacterium; assembly: GCA_964526695.1. Taxonomy (GTDB): domain Bacteria; phylum Planctomycetota; class Phycisphaerae; order UBA1845; family UBA1845; genus JABWBH01. The sequence continues at coordinate 177,491 of CAZGJA010000017.1, read as the reverse complement.
TGGCTCTCGGCGGATGAGACGGAGACGGGCAAGGTGGAAGGCTTCGTCGAGCGCGAGGATGACCTGGCGACGGTGGCGTTCTGGTATCAAATGGGGCAGCCGAAGCGGTTCACCACGCTGCCGAACGCGGGCGAGCGCGCATTCCCCAATCTTGATGTGATCATCGAGGGGAAAGACGTGATCCAGTCGGCGCGGCATTCGGCGGGCGATGTCGTTCTGCAAAAGGGCTACGAGTGGACTGGCGAAGGGCAGTTGTTCTTCATGCCCGCCGAGCAGACCGAGGCGAACGTCGGGGGCGGGGCGATCGCGCCGGGTGGCGGCGGTGCGACGGCCGGCAGCGGCGCGGCGGGTAGCGGCGGCGAGACGGCTGGCGGCGGCGTTTTCCTGGAATTCGACCTCAACGTCGCGGAGGTCGAATACCGCCGTGTGATTCTGCGCACGACGCACTCCTATGATTATGGGCGGTTCCGCGTGTTGCTGGACGGACGGGAGGCGATACCCTCGCTCGATCTGCACAGCAAGAACATCGAGGTGCACGACCACAGCCTCGGCGACCACGCGCTGGCGGCGGGGCTGCACACGATCCGGCTGGAATGCGTGGGACGAAGCGAGTTGTCCACCGGGCGGCGGCTGGGCATCGATTCCGTGCGGCTGCGCCAGCGGTGGAACAAGAAGAGGCCGGTGGTCAAGCCGTAGCGCCTTATGAGAGCCGCGACCGTAAGGGAGCGCAGGCGCATGCGAGCGAACGGGTACTTGAGCCGACGTGGGTATGAGCGCACGCGTACATGAGCCGATGCGCACGTGGGCGGACGAATGAGTGCGCGGAACAACCGCTTCCTTACGGGCGCGGCTCTGATGTGCATCCGTTGCGGCATTTGTGAGGCGTATCCCTGTTGTCCACGCGCCGACTCATCCTGGTCTTCGCGGTCGCGCTCACGCTGCGATGCGGCGCGTGGGCGGTGCTGACGCTTCGGGGTGGCGGCGGAGACGCGACGGTGCTGCCGGACGAGCAGCAGTTCCGCGGCATGTTGCCGGATGAGCAGCAGTACTGGGGCATGGCGCGGTCGCTGGCGGAGGGGGGGGGGTTGCGCGACGAGCTGGGCTTCCGGGCCGGGCGCATGCCGCTGTTTCCCGCTCTGCTCGCGCCGCTGACGCAACTTCCGCATGGCGTGGTCTGGGCGAGGCTGCTGCTGTGCGTGCTGGGCGCGGCCGCAGCGGCGGCGACGGCGCTGTTGAGCGCACGTTGCTTTGACGCGCGCGTCGGCCTGGTCGCCGGACTGCTGGTCGCCGCGGATCCGTACCTTGTGTACTTCTCTTCGCTGATCCTCACCGAGACGCCGTTCCTCCTGGCGATCTCCAGCCTGTGGTGGTTGGGATGCGGCACGGGCGAATCCTGCTTGAGGACCGGACCGAGCGCGATTCTTCGAGGCGCCGTCTGCGGGCTGAGCGCCGCTGCCTGCATCTACCTTCGAGAGGCCGGCGCGGCGCTGGCCATCGCGCTTGCGGCGTTGGTCCTGATCCGCGACCGGTTCAAGCCGCGTACCTGCGTGATGGTCCTAACCGCCACGGGCGTCGTCTTCCTCCTGCTGCTGCCCTGGGCGTGGCGCAATCACCGTCAGCTCGACTCCTGGGTCTTCCTCACCACGCGCGGCGGCATCACGCTGTACGACGGCGTGCATCCGCAAGCGACCGGGCGCAGCGACCTCGGCGACATCAAGGCCATGCCCGCCGTCAAGGACTTCGTCGATCGCGGCGATGAAGTCGGCTGGGATGCGTGGTTCCGCCGGGCGTCGTGGCAGTCCATCCGCGACGACTTTGCACAAGTCGCGCGGCTGGCGGGTGTCAAGCTGAAGCGGACGTGGAACGTGATTCCAAACCTGGAGGAAGGGCGCTCAACGGCTCTGATGGCCGTTTCAGCGATGTGGACGATCCCCGTGTATGCACTGGCGCTGCTGGGCGTGTATCATGTTTTGCGGCGATCCGCCCCAACTCGCCCGGCCGGGGAAGCGCTTGCGCCAATGCCCGGGGATGATCGGTGGCGCGCGGCGCTGCTGATCCTGCCGGCGGTCGTCGTCACGATCCTGCACGCGGTGCTGGTCGGGAGCGTGCGGTATCGCCTGCCGGCCATGCCGATGCTGGAAGTGCTGGCGGCGGCGGTGATCGTGCGGTTGGCGGACGGGGTCGCCCGGCGGCGCATCGAAAGGACGTGATTTGGGGGATTCGGTGGAAACGCAGTCGGCGGACGCGAAGGGCGGCGACGGCAGCTCGGAGAGCTGCCTGACCGGTGGCAGGTCAGAGACCTGCCCCACCAGCGACAGGTCGGAGACCTGCCCCACCAGCGGCAGGTCACCGAAAGGCCCGGCATCTCCATCGCGCGATCGCCGACCGCGCCGCTGGCTGCGACGCCTTCTTCTGCTTGGATTCCTGACGGTCGTGCTGCTCGGAGTGGGGGCGCCGATCGCCTACTGGTACTTCGCCGATCCGCAGCGCGTCGCGGAACACGTACGCACCGTGCTGCGCGAGCAGCTTGGCGCGGATGTGCGGATCGGCCGCGCCGGACTTGCCTGGCCCGGGCGCATCGAGCTGAGCGACCTGTCGTTCTCGCCAATGCGCGATTCCTCGGCCGCGCCCTCGATGCTCACTGGCGACGGAGCGAGGGAGGCTGCGGACGTTCTGACGTTCTCGCGGGCGGAGGTGGCGCTCGATCCCCGCGCCCTGCTGAACCGGGAGTTCAAGGTGACGGACGTTCGCCTGGTGGAGCCGCGCATCCGGCTGGACGCCGAGTGCGCGCGATCGATCCAGGCGTGGCTTGCCTTCCTGAAGCATCAGCGCGGCGGCGCCGCGCCGCCCACCGAATGGCCCGCCATTCACGTCGAGCGCGCGGGCGTGACGCTGGCCGCCGCGGATGCGGCCGACTCCTCCTGCGAGCAGGCGCTGGTTCTCGACATCGACGGCGCGATGCTGGACGGAGACGCGACGCAGTACGCCTTGCACTGGCGCCTCGCCGAGTCGGCGGATCGTGGCGACGCGGAAGGCTCGCTGCGCATCGACATCGGCACGGGACGGCTGGTCGAAGTTCGCGGCGGGACGCCGTGGCTGTCGATCGACTGCCTGGCGGCGACGGTGGACGAGCTGGACGTGCGCGGGGCGCTGCCGGAGAAAGTGACACAGCTTTGTCACCAGCTCGGCATGGCTGGTCGCGTGAGGCTGTGCGACATGGCGTTAACGTGGAGCGAGGCGGGGCTGCTGAGCGTCGAGGGCGCGGCGCACGTCGAGCTGGATTCGATCTCCATCCCCACGGGCGAGGACGCCGCGCTGCCGCCCGGCGCGCGCTACGTGCGATTCGACCGGCTGAACGGCGAGGCCTCCCTTGCCCCGGGGCGAATCGACGCGCGTCTTTCGGCCGGTTTCCACGGCGCGGAATGCGCGCTGGTGGTCACGGCGCTGGAAGATCCCGCCCACCGCTTCGATCCGTTTGCCGCTTCGGTTGCGGTGCGCGGCGACGTGCGCGAGTTGCAGCTCCCGCGCAGCGACGGTGCGGCCCAAGGCGAGGCGCTGTTTATCGCCGCCATCCCGGCGATGGAGAAGTTCTGGCGCCGCTACTCGCCCCAAGGAAGCGTCAACGCCGAGTTCCTCCTGACGAAAGCCGCCGGACGGCAGTCGCCCATCGAATCGCCGCACGTCAAGGTCACGGCGCTGGACTGCGACGCCGCCTACGATCGCTTTCCTTACCGGGGCGAGCACGTCACGGGCGTTGTGGAAGTAACGCCGCTGGGCGTGTTCGTGCAGGATCTGAGCGGACGCCACGGCGACGGCACGATCACGCTCAACGCATGGACCGCGGACCTCGCGGGTCCGTCGGCGACGCGCGTCTCCGTCGAGGGGAAGAACATCGCCCTCGACGAAGACCTGCACGCCGCGCTGCCCGAGGGCTTCCGCAGCGTGTGGGACCATTTCGCGCCCGCAGGCCGCGCCGACCTGCGCGTCAGCATCGAGCGACCGGGCGAAGGGCAGCAGCGCGCCAACGACTGGTCGAACCGCATCGAGGCACGATTGCACGACGCCGCCCTGACCTACAAGGCCTTCCCCTATCGCATCGAAGCGCTTGGCGGCGAGGTGACGGTGACGGATCACGGCTTCGAGGTCGAAAACCTCGTCGGGCGCCACGGCGAGGCGACGCTGATGATCAATGGCGCCGTCGAGTACAAGGATCGCGCGGTCACCGACTTGGACATTCACGTCGAGGCGCGCGGCGCGGCCGCGGACCGGGACCTGTTCGCCGCGCTGCCCGCGCGAGTCAGGGACGTCGTGGTGGACGTGGGACCGAAGGGCTGCTTTGACGCTTCGGCGGCGATTTACCTCGATCCCTCCGGGCAGGGGACGGCCTACGACATCGACGTTTTCCCGCACGAGCTGACCGTGTGCCCGCGTCAAGCGCCCCTGCGCGTCGATCAGGTCACCGGGCGCATCCGCTTCAATCAGGACCGCATTGAGCTGGATCGTGTGGCCGGCGAGCACAACGGCGCGTTCCTCCGCATTGACGGGACGTATGACCTCCGAGGTGAGTCGGGCGTGCCGAACCTGACGCTGCAATGCGCGGGCCTGCGGATGAGCGAGGATATCCACCGCGCCCTGCCCGCCCGGGTGCGCGACGCGCTGGCCTCCTGGACCGTGGAGGGGCCGATCGGTCTGACCTCGCACCTGAGCGTGGACCCGCGCGATTCCACCGGCGGCATGATTCAGGAGCATGAGGTGCGGCTCTCCGGAGCGAGCATCAAGCACGCGGACTGGCCCGCGCCGCTGGAAGACGCCGACGCATGGTTGACGCTCGATGCGACGGGACTGACGTCGCTGCGACTGGAAGGCGCGTGGAACGGCGCCGAGGTCGCGGTTTCGGCGAAGCGCGGCGCGTCGACGGATTCATCCGTTCGCTACACTGGGGAAGCGTCGATCGACGGACTGGTCTTTGACGACCGCCTCACGGCGATGCTGCCGCCCGGCCAGCGTGAGCTGATCCATTCTCTCAAGCCCGCCGGCGCGATCGATCTGCGCCTGGACACCTTCGAGCTGGACCGCCCCGCCGACGGCTCGACGCCCTCCTGGTCGCTGACGGGCCGCGCGGTGTTCGACGATCTGAATCTCCCCGGCGCGGCCGAACTGGCGAACGCGAGCGGCACGCTGACGTTCTCCGGCGAGATCAACCTCCCCGGCGGTTACACGTCACTCAACGGGCTTGTCTTGCTGGATCGCGCGCAGCTGCTGGGCAAGCGACTCTCCGACCTCTCCGGCGACTGGACGCTGCGCTCCGCGCCGCAGGGCTGGTCCCGGTTCACCGTCGAGGACGTCGAGGCAACGGCCTACGACGGCGCGCTGACCGGCGAGGTGAACATCGCCACGCGCTCGCGCGGCACGGAGTACGAGGCGTCGCTGTCACTTTCAGACATGGATGTCGGCGCGTACCTGCAGGAGGGCGCCGCCGTCGCCGCATCGGGCGCGCCGCAGCCCGGCGCGATCCAGGGGCGCCTCGACGGCCGGCTGACGCTCACGGGGCGCATCGGCAGCACGATGTCGCGCCGCGGCGAGGGGCGCGTCGCCGTTCACGACGCCCGGCTGTACCATCTGCCGATCATGCTGGCGATTCTGCGGGTGATCAACCTCGCCGAGTCGGACGAGAACGCCTCGCAGGACGCCCGCGCGACCTTCTCGATCAGCGGGCAGCAGTTGACGTTTCACGAATTGTACGTGCGCGACCCGGCCACCGCGCTGGCGGGCGAGGGGACGTGCTATCTGCCGGACCAGACGGTGAACCTGCGGCTGATCGCCGTCAGCCCGCACGACTGGGCGCGGGTGCCGGTGCTGTCGGAGCTGGTGGAGGGAGCGTCGCGCGAGCTGATGGAGCTGGAGGTGACCGGGCCGGTGAGCAAGCCGCAGGTGCGCCCGGGTCCGCTGCGCGGCTTGAAGAACGTGTGGCAGACGCTCTTCCCGGAAAAGCCGCCGCAGCGCCGCTAGCGCAGTGACAGGTGAGCCGGGAGAGAAGCCGCAATCAGAGCCGCGACCGTAAGGGAGCGAACGGCAAATCCATCAGAGCCGCGACCGTAAGGGAGCGAACGGCAACTCCGTCGGAGCCGCGCCCGTAAGGAAGCGGTTGTTTGCGTCAGCGGGAGACGCTTTTTCTCGCCGGATAATGATCCCGCGCGCCGGATCGTGAGGATCCTTCATGTTTGACGCGTCCGCTCCCTCACGATCGCGGCGCTGACGGGCGGACATGACACGTTTGGCACGGCGAAACGAATCTGAAGGGAACGAGTTCGTGGAAGACATGCGGCAGGCACAACAAGCGACCTTCCACTGGCGCGACGCGCTCGGCGCGGCGTGGGTCATCGAGCTGGATGCCGCGCGGATTCGGCTCGGCGGGGAGAAGGGGGCATTCGATATCCCGCGCGACCGCTGGCCGCTCGATGTGTCCGTCGCGCCCGTGAAAGAGGGCTACGTCGCGCGCTTCTGCGGACCGCAGGGCGACGTGGGTTTTCTGGTCGGCGCGGAGGGGGCGGCGCTGGTGGAACTTCTCGGGCAGGTGGTCACCGCCGCGCCGCGCGACGTCGCCTTCGCCGAAGCGCCGCCCGACGACCGGCCCGTGCTCTTTCCGAAGATGAACCGCGCGACGGTGCTGGCGCTGATGCTGGCGGGGCCGGCGTTCGTCCCCGTGTACGGCGCGGTGTTCGCGCTGGCGTCGCTGGTGATGCTGTGGCTGGGACGCAAGAGCCTGAGACCCTCGCGCGATTTCTCCCACGTGCGCAAGATGCGCCGCTTCACGCTGGTTTGGCTTGCCATCAACCTGGTGGTCTGGGGCTTGACCACGTTCAAGGCCTCCGACCGGGAGCGCCCGCGATTCCGCCGCGCGGAGGTCACGAACCCGCGGATATCCGACGCGCCCTCCGCCGCACGGCCGAGACCGGCGCGCACAGAGCCGCCGATGATGTCGTACGTCGTCGCGGCCATCGTCGTGGTGCTGCTGTCGCTGTCCGTGCACGAGTGTGCGCACGCCATCACGGCGTTGTGGAACGGCGACGACTACGCGCGCTCGCTGGGGCGCGTCACGCTCAATCCGCTCGCGCACATCGACCCGTTCGGCACCGTTCTCCTGCCGGCGATTCTGTTCTTCACCACGGGCATGACTTTCGGCTACGCGCGCCCGGTGCCCGTGATGCCCTCGCGCATGATGTACCACCGCATCTCGGACATCTACGTTTCCGCCGCCGGTCCCGTCTCCAACCTGCTGATCGCCTGCGCGGGCATGGGCGCGTACCTGCTGATCGGGCGCGTGATCTGGCTCGTCTGGCCGGAGGCGATCATCTGGGACTACCGCCTCCTCTCGCCGTGGGTCGAGGCGGCGGGCCTGCCCGGCGCGGCCGTGTGGACGGCGGCGCTGCGGATGCTGTCGATGCTGGTGCTGATGAACGTGGGGTTGGCGTTCTTCAACCTTCTGCCGATCCCGCCGCTGGACGGCTCGCACGTCTGCGGCAACTTGTATCCCCAGACAATCGGCCGGCTTTTCGACGCCATCCGCCCCTTCCAGACGTTGATCTTCATCATTCTGCTCTCCACGGGCGCCATTCGCGCCATGCTGGCGCCAACGATGAGCGCGGTCGTCTGGGGTCTGCAATGGATGATCTCCGCCAGCATGGGTCGCTGACGCCCATCCGCCGGTTGGTGAAGAGGTGGGGCAGGTCTCCGACCTGCCAAACGACGCAGTTTTGCGCTCTCGGTTGCCCCGCTTGCCACCCTGTCGGTCCCGCAGTTGAATGCGGTTCGCGCAAACGACGTGGAAGCCGCGTGACCTTCCTTTCAAGGTGATCCATGCCAACTCCAATCGACGAGTCTCATCCGGCACCAAGGTCCTGCGGCTGCGGCAACGGTGCATGCGCGCCCAGCGAGCCGCGGGCTTCAGTCCGCGTGGACGCCGAACCCTGCAACCTCCCGGCACAAGCTCAATACTGCTGCGCCCCGCCGACAGGATCGTTGAGCCGCCGCGCCTTCCTCGCCGCCGCCGGAGTCGGCGCGGGCGGCGTGCTTTCCGGCTGCGCGGCGCCGATGCGCGCGATCGCCGGGCCGTTCGAGTCCGTCGATCTCGGCGAGTTCCCCATCCCGGCGGACAAGAAGTTCGACCCGGCCTGGGTGCGTTGCCTTTTCGAGCGCGGCGCGCCGGCGGTGTATCGCCATTCCAAGGGCGAGCTGTACTTCATCGGCATGCCCATCGGCGGCATCTGCACGGGGCAGCTCTACCTCGGCGGCGACGGCAAGCTGTGGCACTGGGACATCTTCAACCTCCCCGCCTCGGATAACTGGCGCAGCTCGCAAGGCCCGCACTACGCCAACCCCGTCCGCCCCAGCTCCCCCATCGAGCAGGGCTTCGCCCTCCGCGTCCAGATCGGTGACAAGCACGTGACACGCCCGCTGGACGTCACCGGCTTCCCGCAGATCAACTTCAAAGGCCAGTACCCCATCGGCTTCGTTGAATACCGCGACCCCGCGCTGCCGGTGGAGGTGGATCTCGAAGCGTTTTCGCCCTTCATTCCGGGCAACGCGGACGACTCCGGCCTGCCGTGCGTCATTCTCAACTACACCGTGAAGAACACCAGCAAGGAACAGGTCGAAATCTCTCTCGCGGGGTGGACGCAAAACCCCTCATGCCTGCAAAGCGGCGCGAGCGAGTGCATTCGGCTCGCAAACGACGTGCTTCTGGATCATCGTGGCGTACGTCTCATCTGCTCAACTTTTGTAACTCCGCCATTCAATTCGAGCCAACACCGGTTGGAAGACGGGGAGTGCGAATCGGACGCCGATTCGTCCAGCCGCCCGGATATCCTGTTTGAGGACTTTGAAAAGCCGACCTACGAAGGCTGGGCGGTGACCGGCACGGCCTTCGGTGACGGATCGTGCATCGTCAAGGAGCGCCCCGCGTACATGGGCGAACTCAATGCTCAAGGCGAACGCACGGTCAATACGCATCAGACGCGCAAAGGCGAAGACGTGGGCAAGGCCGACACGCACATCGGCACGCTCACCAGCCGGGAATTCACGATTGAACGGAACTTCATCCGCTTTCGCATCGGAGGCGGAAACCACCCGGCGCAAACCTGTGTCAACCTGCTGATCGATGGGGCCGTTTTGCGGACAGCCACCGGAACCAACAACAATCGCATGCGCTTCGAGTCCTTCGACGTGAAGGAATTCGCGGGGCGCACGGCGCAGATCCAGATCGTGGACGGCTGGACCGGCGGATGGGGGCAGGTCGGCGTGGATGAGATCGTCTTCGCCGACACGATGCGCAAGGAATCCACGCGGCTCAAGGAGCGTCAGGATTACGGCAGCCTGGCGATCGCCATTCCAAAGTCGAACCATGCTTCTGAATCGTTCGGAGGCCGCCCTGACATTCCGCCATCCAGACCGATGGAAGAGACCTTCCTGCCGGGAACGTGCGAATCTTCGACGCCACCGGAGTGGTTGGCTGAACTTGCTGAAAAGGCACCCAAAGACGGCAGTGAACCACAGAGCGGTCAATCGTGCGCGTTTCAGGATGACGCCCCGATATACGGATCGGTGCGCGCGAGCGCGAAGCTCAATCCCGGAGAATCGCATACCTTCACCTTCATCGTCGCCTGGCACTTCGACGGGCTGTGGTGGGATTCGCTCAGTTTTCTGGCGGAGCATCGCTCGCTGCGGCGGCATTACGGGACACGGTTCAAGAACGCGCAGGAGGTTGTCGATTACGTCCTTGCGAACTTCGACCGCCTCACTTCGCAAACGCGCCTCTGGCACAAGACCTGGTACGACTCCACGCTGCCGCACTGGTTCCTCGACCGCACCTTCGCCACCGTCTCCACGCTCGCCACGGCCACGTGCTACCGTTTCAATAACGGTCGCTTCTATGGCTGGGAGGGCACGTATTGCTGCGCGGGCACGTGTACGCACGTCTGGCAGTATGCGCAGGCGATCGCGCGCACCTTTCCGCAGCTCGAACGCGCGACGCGCGAGATGATCGACTTCGGCGCCAGCTTCCACGACGACACGGGGCTGATCGACTACCGCGGCGAGGCGGCGAAAGAGCTGGCGGTGGACGGCCAGGCGGGAACGATCCTCCGCGCTTACCGCGAGCATCAAATGTCCGCGGACGACGCGTTCCTCAAGAAGATCTATCCGCGCGTCCGGAAAGCCCTGGAGCTGCTCATCGCCCGCGACAAGGACGCCGACGGCATCCTCGACGACGCCCAGTACAACACGCTGGACACCACCTGGTATGGGGCGATTCCGTGGATTTCGTCGCTGTATCTCGCGGCCGTGCGCGCCGGCGAGGCCATGGCGCTGGAGATGGACGACGCGGAGTTCGCCGCGAAATGCCGCGCCATCGCCGAATCCGGCGCGAAGCGGATGGTCGAGGTGATGTTCAACGGCGAGTCGTTCGTTCATCGCGTCGATCCCGCGCATCCGGAAACCAACAGCACCGGCAACGGCATTCACACCGACCAGTTGCTCGGCCAGTCGTGGGCGCACCAGCTCGATCTGCCGCGCATCGTGCCGCTGGAGCCGTCGCGCTCGGCGCTGCGGGCGATCTACCGATACTGCTTCACGCCGGACGTCGGGACGTACCGCGCGCGCATCGAGCGGACCATCAAGGGCGGGCGCTGGTACGCCATGCCCGGCGAGGGCGGCGTGCTGATGTGCACCTGGCCCCACGGCGGCATCGACAGCGCCGCGGGCAAGAGCGGCGACGCCTGGGCGGCGGTGTACTTCAACGAATGCTGGACGGGGTACGAGTATCAGCTTGCGGCCCACATGATCCGCGAGGGGCTGGTCGAGGAGGGTCTGGCGATCGTCCGCATGTTGCACGACCGCCACCACCCGTCGAAGCGCAACCCGTACAACGAAGTCGAGTGCAGCAGCCACTACGCTCGCGCCATGGCCGGCTTCGGCGTGTACCTCGCGGCGCTGGGCTACCAGCACCACGGACCGAAGGGACATCTGGCGTTCGCGCCGAAACTGTCGCCGGAGAACTTCAAGGCGGCGTTCACCGCGGCGGAGGGCTGGGGGACGTTCGAGCAGACGCGAGCGATTGGAGAGCAGCGCTGCCAAATCAAGCTTGCGTATGGTCGACTGCGACTAGCGAGTCTGGGCTTGGAAGTCGCGAAAGGGGTTCGCGTCGGCTCGATCAAGTTGGAACAGGGTTCGGCTGAGGTGCCCGGACGATTCGAGCAAGTCGGGAGCTGCGTGAAAATAGAGTTGTATCCGTTGCTCACCCTGTCCGCCGGGGAGACGCTGAAGATCGCTTTGCGGTGAGGAGCGCTTACGGCCGCCTTGACGTGAACGGTCTGCGTTTTCAACATACTCCCACCATCCTGGTGGTGCTCAAACGCAGAGCACGGGTTGATGTTTCGTCAACCGGGTGAGTTCGTTGCGACCGGAGAGCCGGTCGATTGTCCGCGACAATGCAGGATGGGGCGGGCGCGGAGCGTGCTTCGCGCCCGCTTTCCTTGATGCGTGCGAGGGACAGGGCCATGGGTTTGCTCGACTTTCTGAAGGGAAAACCCGCCGGTCTGGGCATGGATGCGCTTGCTCGACGGGCGGGCATGACCGTGGAGGCGCTCACGTCGATTCGGCCTGCCTATCGAGAAGTGCACATCCCGAAGCGCCACGGCGGGCAGCGCGTGCTGCACGTTCCGGAGCCCGAACTGAAGTTGATTCAGCGGCGCATACTCAGGCGGATTCTGGCGCGCTTGAAAGTTCACCCCCACGCGGTTGCGTATCGCCGCGGCTTCTCCATCGTCAGCCACGCTTCTCCGCACACGGACCGGGACGTCGTCGTGACGCTGGACTTGAAGGATTTTTTCACGCACACGCCGGCCGAGCGCGTCCGCGACTACTATCGCCACATCGGCTGGTCCAAGGACGCCGCCGCGCTCTTGACCACGCTGACGACGTGGGAAGGCTCGCTGCCCCAGGGCGCGCCGACCAGTCCGATCCTCAGCAACCTCGTGAACGTCAATCTCGACGCCCGCCTTGAAGGCATCGCACGGCGCTTCGGCGCGGCATACAGCCGATACGCCGACGATCTGGTCTTCTCAAAGTCAGGCGACGCGCCGCGTGAAATTGGCCGCCTGATCCGGTGCGTCAAGCTCATCGTCGAGGACGCGGGATATGGCCTGCACCAAGGCCGCAAACTGCACATCCGCCGACGACATCAGCGCCAGGTCATTGCCGGCCTGGTCGTGAATCAACGTCCAAACCTGGAGAGAAAGCAGCGTCGCCTCCTTCGTGCGGCGCGGCACCATCTTGCCACAAACCGCCCGGCCACGCTCTCGCCCTCGCAGTTGGCCGGATGGGAATCGCTGGAGTCGATGATCCGGCGGCAGTCGGCCTGATGCGTTCCGCGGCGCCGCCGGGCAACGCGCGCAAGACCGGTCCATGGAACCCGCGTGAAGAGACCGACATGCCTGACGACTCGCGCATCACCCTGGAGGTTGCGGTCGAGACCCTTGCGGACGCGGTGGCCGCGGAAGCGGCCGGCGCCGACCGGATTGAGCTTTCCGTGGCGCTGGATGTTGACGGCCTGACGCCGCCCGTGGAACTGATGCGCGAAGTCCGCGGCGCTGTTCGGTGTCCCTTGCTCGCGCTGGTTCGATGCCGGGGGGGTGACTACCACTGCGAAGAGGAGGAAGTGACTCAGATGGTCGCGGATGCGGGGGCGCTGTGCGAATTTGGCGCTGGCGGCGTGGTGTTCGGAGCCTTGGTTCACGGGGGACGCGTGGATAAGACCGCGTGCCGGCGCGTCATGTCGGCGCTCGGCGGGAGGCCGGCCGTGTTTCACCGCGCGTTCGACGAGACGCGCGATCCGTTCAGCGCGCTGGAGACGTTGATCGCGATGGGGTTCTCGCGCGTGCTCACCTCAGGCCGATCCGCGTGTGCCGCCGATGCCGAGGCGCTGACGCTGCTGAGGCGATTGCGCGAGCAGGCGGACGGGAGGATTGAGATCCTGCCCGGCGGCGGCGTTCGTCCGCACAATGTCGCGGAGATTGTCGCGGCAACCGGTTGCACGCAGGTCCACAGCTCCGCGCGCCGCCGCGATCCGCACACGGGCATTGAGCAATTCGACGCGGGCGTGGTCGCGGAGTTGAGGAAGAGGCTCGACGGCGGATGACCACGCCCGAGGCATCCGCGGATGACCGGCTGGAAAGCCGGTCCCCCAAGAAGGGGTCTTGTTCACCATGGAGTGACGCCGCCACGGCCAACATCCCCACGACCTGACGTCACCTCGGCCTGGCATCACGACGACCTTCCAGTGGATTTTAGTAAACGGCTGGCAGCGGACGCCAGTTCGATACAATGCCGCCGATGAACGACATGGAACCCCGCCTGCGCTCGCCGTTGCGGTCGCCGCGGTTCTCCCGCATCGCGGGATACGCGGCGATCATCCTCGTCGTCCACGCCCTTCGCAGCGTCTCGTTCTTCGAGCGCACGTTCAACCCCGAGGGCGGGGCCGCGTGGCAATGGGACTTCGACAGCTATTACTACGGCCTGAAGGTGCATCAGGCCGGGAACAACCCTTACGATCCCGCGGAGCTGGCGCGCCTTGCGGGGCACACTGTGTTCCCCTTCGCGTATCCCCCGCACACGCTGGCGTTTTTCTCGCTGTTTGATCGCGGCGACGCGGCGGCCTCCAAGACGCTGTACCTGCAGGTCAAGCTCGTCACCGTCGCGGCGCTGCTGGCGCTGTGGACGCTCGGGTTCATCCCGAAGGGCGCGCGCGGGTGGTTCCTTGCGTTCGCCGCGGTGGGGATCGACGTGGCCGTCGCGCGCGACGTGACGGCGGGGAATGTTTCGGCTTTTGAGCAGATCGCCGTCTGGAGCGGCGTTTTCGCACTCGTGCGCGGAATGCCCGGCGTGTTCTGCCTGCTGGTGCTGCTGGCGGCGCAGTTCAAGCTGCAGCCGCTGGTGCTGCTGGGCCTCCTGTGGTTTCGACCTGTGCAGAGGCGATGGCTGTGGCTGGGGCTGACGCTCGCCGCGCAGGCGCTCATCTACGCGGGGCTTTACCTGCACGATCCGCAACTGACCACCGAATACTTCCGCAGCTCGCTGACGATTGCGGCCGGCGAGAGTGGACTGGGCAACCCCTCGGCGCTGAAACTCTGGACCGAGCTGCTGATGATGGTGCTGGGGCCGTACGATGTGTTCGACGGCGTCAACCGGCGTTACGCGGCGATGGCGGTTTACCCGCTGACGGCGCTGCTGATGTGCTGGGTGACGTTTCGTTCGCTGCCGAAGGATCGCACGGACCGCCGGTGGCTGTACGTCGGGATGCTCACGTTCGCGGTGACCGCCCCGCGCATGGCGAGTTACTCGTGGGGCATGGTGCTCGTGCCGGTGTTCGAGCTGCTGCGGCGGCTGCTGAAGCCGACGAGCGGGGGCAACGCTACGATCGCAGGGAACGCGACGAGCGCGGGCAGCGCGGCGGGGGCGGCGCTGCCTGTCGTGCTGCTGGCGGCGCTGTTTCTCGCCATGCCGCTTCGGGAGACGGCATGGATCTACCGCTCGTATCTCTTGACCTTCATGCTCTGGGCGGCCACGATCTTTTCATACGACGGCAACGCTTCCACTACCTGCGAAGGGACGGCGCATGGCGAAGAAACCCACGTTCGAGGAAGCCCTCAAGAGGCTTGAGGCGATCGCCGAGCAGATCGAGGAAGGCGCCATCGGTCTGGAGGAATCCATCGCGCGCTACGAGGAAGGCATGGGGCTGATCAAGCACTGCCGCGAGACGCTCGCGCGTGCGGAGATGCGCATCCAGCAGCTTCAGATCGACGACCAGGGCAACGTGACGCAACGCCCCTTCGACGCGCCCCCCACCGCCGACGCATCGCTGGAGGCTTGAGGAAACGCAGCCGCGAGAGGAAGCGCCCCACGCTTTCGCGCGGCCACGTGCATCAGAGCCGTGCATCAGAGGGATCAAAACGCCGGCGTGCGGAGGTAAAAAAAGGCCCGCACGGTCGGACCTACGTGATGCAGGCTCGGCCGTGCGAGTGAGAGGAGGAAGTTCCCGTAATCTGCCTTGTCAGCGGCTCCGCGCGTGAACCAGGACCGGCGCGGCGCCGGCGTTCTCATGCGTCGGCGCGGTTCGATGATTGGATTCGGATCCCCTCGTCGCCGCGATCGAGCCGACGCCGGTGGAAGGTCCGCCCGCGACTTGTCCGGCGCGACGGCGACCCGTGGTCAGGATGTGCTTCCGCAAAGCGAACAGCTCCTTGAACGCCCGCAGGATCACCTTGAAGTTCGCGCCGGTCTGCGCCCCGGCCGTCCGCGGATAGTGATGAACGCCGATCTGCCCGATCGAGTAGCCCAAGCGCGTCGCGCGGGCGAGGATTTCCGTGTCGATCAGCGCGCCCGTCGAGCGCATCTCGATCTCGTCGAAGAGCCGTCTCGGATACAGCTTGAACGCGCAGTCGATGTCGCGGATCCGCATGTGGAACATCGTGTTCACCAGGGTGGTCCAGCAGAAGGCGTTGAGCCTGCGCATCAGCGGATCCTGCCGGTTGAGGCGGTAGGCGCTGAGGATGTCGAACCGGTCCATCAGCGGCAGCAGCAGCTCCAGTTCCTCAAAGTCGAACTGCCCGTCGCCGTCGGTGTAGAAGACCCAGTCCTTGGTCGCCTCGCGGAAGCCGCGCTGCAGCGCGCCGCCGTACCCGCGGTTGGGGCGGTTGTGCACGGCGCGGACGCGCTCGTGCTCGCAGGCCAGCCGCTCGGCGATGTCGCCCGTGCGGTCCTTGCTGCCGTCGTTGACGATGATGATCTCGTAATCCTCGACCAGCCGCTCGCAGGCCATCAGCGCCGAGAGCGTGACGCGTTCCACGTTCGCTTCCTCGTTGTAGCACGGATAGAACACGGACAAACTGATCGGCGCCGGTTTTGCCTGACTCATGGTCTTCAACTCCTCAAAGCACAGGTTTCCCAACCTGCGGCACAGGTTCCGCAAACGTGTGGCACCGGTTTCCAACCGGTGTGTGTAGCCCAGGTTTTCCAACCTGTGCACCCAACCGCTGCCATTTACTCGCCCTTCTCCACGTACCCCATGCCGCGAAGCCGCTGCATCTGCCGGTCGGTCAACACGGGTTTTTCAAAGTTCGCGGGTGTTCCAGCGCCCTCGGCCATCCAGCGGCGCAGGGCGCTGCGCATCGCCGCCGCCATGGGCGTAATCGTCGAGTAAATGTTCTTCGTCTCGCCGGGGTCGCTCACCAGGTCGTACAGCTCGTATCCCTGCCGTACGTGCTCATCGCGGTCGCCGGGCTTGCGATTCCCCGTGAAAATCAGCTTGTACCGCTCATTGCGCACCGACCATTTCCGGTTGAACCGCTTGATCTCGCTGAACGCCAGCGTGCCGAAGGACTCCGAAGCGACCGGCGGCGCGAGCAGGTTGCGCCCCTGAAACTCGGCAGGAACCGCAGCGCCCGCGGCCGCCAGGAGCGTAGGCGCGATGTCGATCGACTGCGCCAGGCTCCGGGCGACCGTGCCGGCGCTTTCCCCTCGCGGAAGGCACAAGATCAGCGGCACGTGCAGCACTTCGTCATAAAGTGTCCATTGGTGACCTTCCATCGAGCCGTGATCGTCCAGCTCTTCGCCGTGGTCGCTGGTCAGCGCGATGATCGTGTTGGCGAGCAGCCCGCGCTCCTCCAGCCGGGTGAAGAGCCGGCGGAGCTGGTCGTCCACGTAGCGGATCTCACCGTCATACAGCCCCGTCATCCGCCGCAGGTCCTCCGGCAGAATCCGCTTCGGCTCCGCATGCAGCCCGCGAATGTACGGCTCAAGGTTCGAGAACGAGCCTTTGAGCATCGACTCCCGCGTCGGCTCGAACATCGTCTCGTACGGTTTCGGCGGCTCGTAATTGATGTGCGGATCGAACAGGTGCAGGAACAGGAAGAACGGCTGCTTGCCCGCGCCGTCCGCCCAGGGGATCACGCGGCTGACGACGTCCTCGGCCTTGATAGCCGCGTGCGTCGAGTCGTCCACCGCGCTCTCCGGCGGCAGCAACTCGTGATACGCGTCGAAGCCCTGATCGAATCCGAACTGCGCCGAGACGTACACCCAACTGATGAACGCCGTCGTCGAGTAGCCCTGCGCTTTCAGCGTCTCCGCCAGCGTCACGGCCGAGGCGGGAAGGACGCGGTCGTCGTTCTCCACGCCGTGCTGGTGCGGAAAACGTGAGGTCATGACGCTCAGGTGCGAAGGCAGCGTCCACGAGGCGTTGGCGAAGGCGTTCTCGAAGCGCACGCCCTTGCGCGCCAGCGAGTCGATGAACGGCGTCGTCTCCCGCGGATATCCGTAGCAGCTCAGATGGTCCGCGCGAAGCGTGTCCACGGAGATCAGGATGATGTTGGGACGCTCGGCGCCTTGGACCGGGGAAAGAGCCGGCCACGCGATCAGTGACAGGAGAGGAAGAATAGCCCCCCGTCTCCTCCCTGTCGGACTGGTTAGGTCCTTAGATCGCATGGTCCGGCTCCTTCTCCCGTTCCTTGTCTGCTGTTCGATGCGCCGCCCGTAACCCGTTCGTCCGTTGCCCGTTCGTCACGGTTCCCGTTCGTCACGGTGCCTGCTTGTCGCGTAGCCCGCCTTGTGTGGAGATTAAAGGGTCGCTGACGTCTAGGGGCGGTCGTCGTCGTTGTCGTTGTCGCCGCCGCCGTCGTCGCCCGACTCATTGTCGTTGGTATTGCCGCCGTCCGAGCCGTTGTCGTTGTCCCCTGACTCGGCGTTGTCGTTAACGTTGTCGTCGTCGCCCTCGCTGTCGTCGTCGGCCCCGTTGTCGTTCTGGGCGTCATCGCCGGAATCGTCGTTGCTGTTTTCGTTGGCGTCTTCCCCACCGTCGTCATCGTTTTCGTTGGCATCGTCATCGCCGTCAGCGTTGTCGTTGCCCTCCTCGAAGCCGTCCTCGTTGTCGTTGGCGCCGTCATCGGAGCCTGCGTTGTCATTCTCGAGGGCGTCGTCGCCCGAGGCGTCGGCGTTGGTGTTCTGGTTGCCGTCGTCGCGCGAGCCGAGCAGGTCGGCGAAGAAGCCGGCGGGATCAGAGAGCTCCGACGGCAATCCGCCGCAGGCGTAGGGCACCGCAACGGCCGTCAGCACGGCGAGCAGCCCCATGCCCCGTCGCATCCATCGCCCCCTCGCCCCACATGCCCTGTTCGTTCCACCCATTGCTCTCCTCCTCTTGAAGCCAACACCCCGCTGCGCCGGAGCAGACTCCCGACTGCCGCGATCGTCCTTGAGCATGATGCGTGCCGCGAATCGGCGGAAATCTAAACTGATCCGAAGTGCCTTATTTGCAAGACGTTGCGGATGATCGCCGCGCCCGCAAGTGACGCAGGGCAGCAGGCCGTCAACCCTCGACGCGACCCTGCTCGCACGCGCTGTGACCATGCCCACAGCCACCAACCTGCTTCGCAGGTCCGCGCGCTGCCTTGGGGCCGCCCCCCACGCGGCCGGGGGTCAAGGTCGATGCGCGACAGCGGCGCCGGCACACGATCCATCTCACGGACGAGGCCGCGCCGCCGCACGAGGCCGGCCCGCGGCCGCGAGCGGGGCGGAAACCCAGATGCCGGCCGCCCCCGTCGCGAACGCGTCGCCGATCATCCCGGCTGCGCTGACTTTCATCGCACTCGACACGCGCACGCCGTACACGCTAGACTTCGACGGTCCCGAGGGCGGCGAGAACGCCCATTGCATGCTGCGCCGGGTGAGCACGACCGGGCACAAGGGACCGTGGAGCGAGACGGTCAGAGCGACGATTGGGCCGCAGGGATCACGCGGCTGTACGAATGGGAGACCCGAGCCTGAACGTCAATGTCCGAAAGCCAGACGCCGACATGCCGCTCGGCAACAACGGAATCACGTCAGAGGTATATGACAACGCGGGTGACCTGGCTGGGAACCTGCGCATCGGAAAGGCCACGGTCGAGTCGTGCGTTGGCAAGACGCGGGCCGGAAACGGGCATAGGTTCAAACTCCAGGATTTCCTCGCGTATCCGAACAGGGCGGGAACAAGAGGCAAGATGAGCCTGAAACCTAAGCCGTGATTGGACGGCTGGCTGGAGCAGTGATTCAGGCAGGCGCGCGATTGCGAATTAGTCAATACCGGTGATTGCGATCCAGGCATACGGGTGATTGCGATCCAGACCTACAGGTGAATATGAAAATCGGCTTCAGCTCTCTGGTGTGTCCGAACTGGGATCTCAACACGATCGTGGCGCAGGCCGCGGCGCTGGGGTTTGACGGGGTCGAGCTGCGCGGGCTTAAGGGGGAGTTTCATCTTCCGTCCGCGCCGGCGCTGGTGGGCAACGTGGACCACACGCGCAAGCTGTTCGAGGAGGCGAAGGTCGAGCTGGTGTGTCTGTCCCCTTCGGCGTCGCTGGACGGCAAGAAGAAGGACAAGATTGAGGCCGCGCGCAAGCTGGTGATCGAGCATCTGGAGCTGGCCGGGCGGTTGGGATGCCGGTTCGTGAAGATCTTCGCCGGCGAGGTGCAGCGCTGGGACAATCACGAGGCGGCGTTGTCGCGCGTCGCGCGAGAGCTGCACGCGCTGGCGCCGACAGCCGTGAAGCACGGGGTCACGCTGCTGGTGGAGAACAGCGGCGATCTGACGCGCAGCGAAGACCTCTGGTATCTGATCGACGCGGTCAGCCACCCGTCGATTCAAGGCTGCTGGAACCAGGTCAACGCGATGACGCGGAAGGAAGCTGCGACCGTGTCCATTCCGCGGCTCGGCGTGCGCATCGGAATGCTGCACGTCGGCGACGCGGGCTACGACGCGGACGGGCTGCTGCAGGGCTACAAGCTTCCGGGGCAGGGGCAGACGCAGGTCGCGCGGCAGATCGAGCTGCTCAAAGGGATGGTCCACAACGGGTACCTGATGTTCGAACAGCCCAAGGCGTGGATTCCCAGCCTTCCTGAGCCGGAGGTCGCGCTGCCGGCCGTGGCGACGTTTCTGAAGGCGCAGCTCGCGGTGAAGCAGGCGGTGCTTTCCGCGTACAAGGGCGACAAGAACCCGGCGAAGTTCGCCGCGCAGCGCCCGGCGGCGACGTTGCGGTCGTGATCGTCGCGGAAGGCGCCGACGGCATGGAAGGGCTTGCTGGCTGCTGGAACGTGCTTGCTCAAGCCACCGGTCCCCTGTGGTTGTACGGCGTTCTCGCGCTGACGGCGCTCGCCGGGCTGGCGGGCGTGCGACGCCTGCCACGGGGCGCGGGCTGGTCGCTGGCCGTTTTTTCCCTGAGCTTGCTGGTGGGCGCCCTGCTTGCGCGCGAGGGGACGTTTGCCGGCAGCCTGCTGATCCGCGGCGCGTGGGCGGGCGCGCTGATCTCGCTCGGATGGGCGGCGGTCGGCTTGGCGCTGGGTCGGGCGATCCACGCGCCGCGGGAGTCGATGACGGATCTGCAGAGTGTCATCAGCGTGGCAGCGATGACCTTCGGCGGCGGCGCGTCCGTGGCGATGGCCGTGCTGCTGGCGATGCGCGTGGCGCAGGTATCAGCGGAACTCCTCTATGTGGGCGGCGCGGCGCTGCAGACCGCGTATGACTTCCCGCCGGCCGGGGCGGTCATCCTCCTGATCCTGTTGTCCGCCGGAATCATGCTGGAGCGGCGGCATCGCTCGCTGCCGGGGGCGGCGCTGCCGGTGATGCTCTGGTGGCTGGCGGTGGGAGTCGCGGGCTGGCTGGTGTTGTCCGACTTGCCGATGCCGCTTCCGCGCGGCGCTTCGCGGCATGCGACCCTGCTGCCCGCACTGTTCAACTGGAGCGCGTGGGCCGCAGCGCTGATTGTTGCGGCGGTGACGCTGGAGGGCGCGTGCGACTCGAGACATCGCTGGCGCTGGAGCCGCGTGCATCCCGATGCGCTCGCCGCTCCGCGACCCGCGCGGCGCGGGCTGCACCTCAGTTGCGGGGTGGTCGGACTGCTGATCGTGCTGACGTCCTCGATGCACCTGGCTCTGCTGCCCGTGGATGCCGCGCCCTGGAAAGCGCTGCGGTGGATCGCGATGGCGCTGCTGAACGGAATCTGCGGCGCGGCGCTGCTGGTGCTGGTGGTGCGCCGGTGGAGCGCGGGCATCGCGGAAGTGGGTTTGTGGCTGATCTCCATCGGACTGGCGAGCGCGGCCGCTGCGTTCATCCCCTCGGCGCCCGCCTCCGCCGTGGATCAGTACCCGATGCTGTTCAACGCGGTGATGGCCGGTTTTGTCGTGGCTTCGGCGCTGTGGATGTGGCTGGCGAACGTGTGGGAACAGCAGCTTCGGGACGGGACGGCATGGACCACGGCCGGGAGGCTCATTCCTGATGCACGGCGGCTGTCGTTCCTGTGCGGTTGCCTGGCGCTGCTGGTCGGGGTGTTGATGGCGCTGTGGCCTCGATTTCCCGCCGTCGCCACGGCGGATGACCGGCTGGGGCGATTCACGGCGGGCGTGGCGGTGAATCTGCTGGCGCTGGCGGTGTTTGCTCGATGTGCCCGATTCTCCCGGCGAACGGCCTTCCACGTGCTTGCCGCCTTGAGTGTGCTGAGCTTGCTGGGCTTCGCGGCGGTTCGCATGTTGCCTTTTGCCTCGCGGTAAGGGTAATATGGGGATGGAGGCTGGAGCGTTGGTGCGCTCCGGCAGAACATCGTGTCGCCGGCGATTTTGGCGCCGCCCCGGAAATCGAACCCTTACGGCACATGAACCAGAGCGGTCGCGTCACGCGCCTGTTGAAGATCGTTCAGCTCCTTCAGTCCGGACGGGACGTGGAGCCGGATCGACTTGCCACCACGTTGAAGGTCTCCAAGCGCACGGTGTTCCGCGACTTGAAGCTTCTCGACGAGGCCGGCGTGGGCTTTCGCTTCAGCCGCCGCACGCAGGCCTACTCGCCGCGGGAAGAGCCGTTGCTGCCGCCGACGCATCTGACGCCGGCGGAGGCGCTGGCGCTGCTGACGCTCATCCGTCAGGGGTTGGCGCAGCAATCCACGCCCTCGCCGCGCGATGCGGCGTCGGCCGCGATGAAGCTGGAGAGCCTGCTGCCCCGGCGCTTGCAGGATTACTGCGGGCCGATGCTGGCGCGGACGGAGTTTCTGCCGCGACCGGAATCGCGGATGGACGCGACGGCGGATCGGCTGCTGTACTTTCAGCGGGCGATTGCACTGGGGATGAAAGTCGAAGCGGAATACCATTCCCTCTCGCCGCGCGAGGTTGTCACTTCGGTGCTTCACGCGTATCGGCTCTTCCATGCGCAGCGCGGCTGGTACTTGATCGCGTTCTCGGAGCATCACGGACAGACGCGCATGTTCAAGCTCAACCGGTTCACGCGGCTGAAGTCCATGCAGGAAGAGTACAAGGTGGATCCGGCGTTCAGCCTTGAGGCCTATCTCGGTTCCGCCTGGAGCCTGATCCGCGAGGATCAAACGTGGCGCGTGCGGGTTCGATTCGAGCCGATGGTGGCCGACAACGTGGCGGAGATTCGCTGGCACGCGGGTCAGCGCATCAAGCGGCAGCCCGACGGAGGAATCATCTTCGAGGTGGACGTGGACGGACTGCGAGAGATTTCCTGGTGGATTCTGGGCCACGGCGATCAGGCGACGGTGCTGGAGCCGGCGGAGCTGCGCGAGATGATTGCCGAGCGGGTTCGCGGCATGGCGGAGCGCTACGGCGTTTCGGTCGCGCGTCCCGAGGCCCAAGGCGTATAACCGTTCATGCGCGCCGTCGTTCAACGTGTTCGGTTCGCCTCCGTCGAAGTCGACGGTCAGGCGGTCGCATCCATCGGCCCGGGCCTGCACGTGTACCTCGGCGTGGACCGCGACGACACCGCGGAGGATGTCGCCGCGCTGGCGGACAAGCTCAGCGGGCTGCGCATTCTCCCCGATGAGGAAGGGCGACTCAACCGCGACGTGCGCGACGTCGGCGGGAGCGTGCTGGTGGTCAGCGCGTTCACCGTGAGCGCCGACGCGCGGAAGGGTCGACGCCCGAGCTTCGACTCGGCCGCCCCGGCGGAATCAGCGCGGCGGTGGTATGATGCGTTCTGTCACGCGCTGACGGGATTGGGATTGAGCGTTCAACGGGGCGTGTTCGGCGCGGACATGTGCGTGCGCACGGACAACGACGGACCGGTGTGCATTTTGCTCGATTCGAAGAAGGCGTTTTGACGGGCGCAGCGTGCCGGAGATCCCGCTAAGTATCAACGAAGAACGAGTGACCACTGGCCGTTGGCCGTTGGCCGTTGGGCGTTGGCGGGTTGACGTTGGCGGGTGGCACGGGTCCGCAGCAGCGGCCCCGTGAGGTGGATGGACGGGGTCTAAGTATAACCGCAAGAGGATTGCCCCGTTGCCACGCGTGGAGTCCGAATCCGGGACGTCCGAAAGGAAGACGCTGTGAGAATGGATCAGCGTGTGAGCGGGTCGGCTTCAGCCGACCGGCGTTTGCCACCCGCTTGAGCGGGTGGGGTGAGCGCCCAAGTCATGTAGAGAGCCGGCTTCAGCCGGGCTTGCTATGTGGGGAGTGCAAGCCGGCTGAAGCCCGGCTGGCGGCGCGCTGCCGGATGCGCCCACCGCCTGAAGGCGGTGGCAATAACCGCCCGGCTGAAGCCGGCCCATGACGGCGCGTGGCGGCCGCGCCGAAACACGCTTCCGCGCCCGATCGATTACAATCCGAAGCATCCGTCAGGCGGCGCTGGTGGAACGGCGTAGAACATTCTGCGGTTCTTCTTAGATCGCGCGCCGCGCACTGTTCGGCAGCGCGGCGGATTCTGCGTTCATGCTTGGAACACACAACCGCATGCACGGCAGGGCGTTCATGGAACGAACATGAGATCACGACTTGATGCATGGAGGGCCGCGATCGTCTTGACCGTCATGGCTGCGGTGGGCTTGTTTTCCCCGGCGAGGGGTGAATTGACGCCCGGTCAGTGCGCGCTCATCTACAACGGAAAGAGCGAGGCCTCGCGGGAGCTGGCGACGTACTACGCTGACGCCCGCGCCATCCCGCGCGATCAGATGGTGGCGCTCGATGCGCCGCTGCGCGAGTCCGTCACCCGGGCGGAATACGAACGCCTTGCCGTCCAAGTTCGGGCGTTTCTTGCCGGCGAGGCCATGCCCCAACGCGACATCCGCTGCCTCGTGACCTTCTACGACGTGCCGCTGAAAGTCGAAGCGGTCAAGCCGACCGAGGCCGACGCGCGGCAGGCCGGCGCGCTGACGCTGAGGCGGTCGGCGCTTGAATCCGACTGGGCGGTGAAACTTCAGGAGGCCTCCGCCGCGCTGCCGCCGCGCGTGCAGGCGCTGGTGGACCGCGATGTCGCCGCGGATCGGGACAATCCGGCGCTGCGCACCAACAGCCTCCTGCGGCGCTGGTGGGATCATGGCAAGGCGCTGCCGGTCGAGGAGCAGCCGGAGCAGCGCCGTCGGCTCATGAAGTGGATCGGGGAGGTGCAAGGGCTGACGGCCATCCTCGGGGCGACGAACGGCGTGGAGGCGTCGAACATCCGGACGGATGCCCTCGAACGCACCCAGCAGGAGGCGGCGCAGGCCGAAGCTGAGATCACGCGGGGCATGGCATCGCTTCCGGACGATCCCGCGTTCGATCGCTGGACTGCGGCGTTGCAGACCTCGCGCGGACTGGCGGGCGCCGTCAAGCTCCTGACGC
Source organism: uncultured Phycisphaeraceae bacterium (assembly GCA_964526695.1). Lineage (GTDB taxonomy): Bacteria > Planctomycetota > Phycisphaerae > UBA1845 > UBA1845 > JABWBH01. The sequence goes on along the minus strand of CAZGJA010000017.1, from coordinate 152,813 downwards.
AGCGCATCGAGGCGCTGACGCCGACGGACAGCGAGGCCGCGTTCGACAGCGAGCTGGCGCTGGTGCTGCACGAGGACGTTCCGCTGACGCGGTGGACGGAGAATCCGGCGTGCATGTTCAACCCGGTCGCGCCGGTCGCGCCGCCGGAAGGTCCGCGCATCCTGATGGTCGCGCGAATCGACGCTCCGACGCCGGCCATCGCCCGCCGACTCATCACCGACGCGGTCGAAGTGGAGAAGACCGGGCTGACCGGCACGTTCTACATCGATGCGCGCGGGCTGAAGGACGGTGCGTATCGCGAATACGACGACGACCTCCGCATGTTGGCGACGTGGACGCGGAGGCACACGAAGCTGCCCGTCGTTCTGGATGACCGGCCGGACGTGTTCGCCGAAGGCAGCGCGCCGGACGCGGCGCTCTACTGCGGGTGGTACAGCCTTGCGAAATACGTGCCGGCGCTGAAGCCGCGACCGGGAGCGGTCGGCTTCCACATCGCCAGCTTTGAGCTGGCGAGCCTTCGCCGTGAGGACAAGGCGTACTGGTGCGCGGGGCTGCTGCGCGACGGCGTGGCGGCCACGCTGGGACCGACGTCCGAGCCCTACCTGACGGCGTTCCCGCGCCCCACGGCGTTCTTCGCGCTGCTGATGAGCGGCGAGCTGACGCTGGTGGAATGCTACGCGCGGACGAATCCGATGCTGTCCTGGCGCATGGCGCTGATCGGCGATCCGCTTTATCGACCGTTCGCGCGTAATCCGCAGTACTCGCTGCGCAGCGCGATGGAATCGCTTCAACCCGGCGGCGCGGAGGCTCGAAACCCATGAACGGGCTGCCGGACTTGCATCGGCGATGACGTCACTTCGTTCGCTTCTCACGCATCGTGGACGTCGACTCCATGGTGAACACCACGAGCTCCTCGCCAGTCGCCGTGCTGATGTCATGGTGCAGGCTGACGACCTTCGATCCCGTGATTCCCTCGATGAGCGGCTCCAGGATTGGGCGGGCGGCATCGATCAACTGGGTGCGCACCTGCTTAAGCAGATCCCGCCCCTTTTCAGTGGGGAGCGTGCTCACGAGTCGTCGCTCGGCCGCGGTCAGGACGCCTTGGAGCCGAACGACGATGAGTTCGCCGATGATATAGGTGTGCACGTCCTTGGGGCCTCGGCCCATGTACTCCTGCTCGAAGTTGACCATGGCGTTACAGATCGCGGCTTCCATTTCGCCCTGCGTGTGCATGGGTTCTCTCCGACCCGCGCGATTTGAAGCTGCACCGTGTTTGCAGAAGCGCATCCAGAGCTTCTGTGAATCAAGCCTGGTAACAGCCTGCCCATCAGGCGGATAGGCCGGGCCAGCGAACCGCCTGCTCGTCTAGCAGGATAACCTCTGCGCCCGATTTGGGAAGTCGCCCGAAAACAGGCGCTTGCATTCTACGCCCGTTGGGGTATGCTGCCCTGCCGATGCGGAGCATGGAGGGCTTGAACCAAGGCCATCCCAAGCCGCGTCAAAGTTTCGGATGACTGATTAAGGGGCAGCCCGGTTTTGCCGGGTGGCTCGGTGACGGGTAAGCCGACGTGATCGTGTACCTGCGGGTACGCCATCACGTCGGCTTTTTTTTGTGCGAGGCGGACGTGTCGCGCGACGATTCCACGTCACGAACCCCCCTGAGCTCGTGTTTTCTTGCGATCGTTGAAGGCCGAAACGGCTGCGTGCCCTGGGCGGCAGAGCGGTTCGGCGCGCCGCGGAAAGTCGGGCTGAAGGGGGTCCGTCCGGGAGGGCGGCCAGGCTCTGATGCGCAGGCTGCGCCAACAACACAGGCTGCACGTGCGGTTCCGCGACGGGCAAGTCACGTCCCTTGGACGGATCGCTGCAGGATCCACGATGCGGGGGAAACGAAGGGAGCAGGGGCGATGAAACTGGATTCGTTGAGATCGTTGTTCATCCATGAGTTGAATGATCTGCACGACGCGGAGCGGCAACTGGTCAAGGTGCTGCCGAAGATGGTCAAGGCGGCCTCGTCCGAGGACTTGCGCCTGGCTTTTGAGCGGCACCTGGATCAGACCCGGGAGCACGTGCGGCGACTGGAACGCGCCTTCGCTTCGCTGAAGGAGAAGCCCGAGAGAACGACGTGCAAGGCGATGAAGGGCATCCTCGAGGAAGCCGAGGAGATGATCCGGGCGGACGGCGACCCGGCGATCAAGGACGCGGGGCTGATCTCCGTGGCGCAGCGCGTCGAGCACTACGAGATGGCCGGCTACGGCTGCGCGCGAACCTACGCCGAGATGCTCGAGGAAGGGACTTCCGCCGGGCTTCTCCAGCAGACGCTGGACGATGAGCGCGCGACGGATGAGAGCTTCACCGAGCTGGCGGAACGGGTGATCCACCCGGAACCGGTCCAAGCCGGGCGATGAGGGACCGAGGCGCCTTGGCCTCGGTGCAACGAGTGGAGCAGGTGGGCCCGCGTCAGGTGACTGATGCGGAAAACGTGATTTGCGAGGACAGGACATTTACAAAGGAGATTCAAGAATGGATTCGAAACAGCATGAAGGTGTGTCGCCCCGGAATGGCAAGGGCGACAAGCACAAGGCTTCGGCGGCTTGCGCGCCGTGCGCTGATGCGCCGCACGCCATCGAGGACGCGGGACGCGCGAAGGGCGCCGCGATCGGAGGCGCGATCGGCCATGCGGCCACCGTCGCCAAGGACGCGGTCGTGGGCGCGGTCGCGAGCGCTGCGGCCGCCGGGAAACGCGCCGTCGGCGCACTCACCGCGGCGCCGCTCAATCCGACCGCCGAACACGAGTACTGGCGCAAGGAGCACCTCAGCCGCCCGTACTTTACGCAGGGCACGCCGTATGAGCAGTATGGACCCGCGTTTCAGTATGGCTGGCAGAGTTTCGCGACGAGCCACGGCAAGACGTTCAACGATGTCGAGCCGCAGTTGGCTCGTGACTGGGAGAGCCATCGCGGGCTGTCGAAGTTGAACTGGAGCATGGTGAAGGGCGCGACGCACGATGCGTGGCAACGAGCGGAAAAAACCGCGTGCGACGTCGCCTGCGGCTGAGCACGAGCGCCTTGAGCGCATGACCTGAGGTGGGATCCGTGGGGGAGGAGTCTCGAAGGGTCGAGATTCCCCTCTCACGGGCTTTCATCTGTCGACGCGACACCGTTTCGCATCTTGTTCAACGGCCCCTGTGGGCGGGATTGCGCCCCCGAAGCGCGGCTCAGGCTGAGGCAGACAGCCGCAAGCAGTCAGCGCGTCCAGAACGTCACGCGTCGATCAAGCCATGCCGCATGGCCTGCGCCGATTGCGGATACAAAGAGGTGGACCTGAGTGTCCAACTGACTCCGGTGCGGAACGAATCGGTTTTCTTGAGGTTGCGATGTGGCGCGCCTTTGTGCCCCGGAGGGGCATTCGAGAATAGCCCAGCCATTCATGGCTGGGAGACGCGGCGTTGGGCGGCGAAGTCCCGGAGGGACGACTGATCTTGATCGCTATGTGCACACTTCATCTCCGTGCTTCAGCCGTCCCTCCGGGACTTTCGGTCCACCGCCGCGAACCCCCCAGCGATAAATCGCTGGGCTATTCTCGGTTGCCCCTCCGAGCTTGGGATTTTTTCCGACCGACCCCTCACGAACACCCATGTTTTGGGTCAGGAACCTACGTTCCGGTACCCGAATTTGGTGTTTCGTGGGCGGGTCATTCAAAAAATCCCAAGCTCTCCGGGGCACAGAGCCTCCGGTCGGTTTCCCTGCACGATCGTAAGTTCATGCAATTCCAAAGCCCGGCAACCGGAGCCAACTGGAGACTCAGTAGAGGTGGATAGCCCCTGCTGTGCGGTCGAATGGGGATAAACGCTTGGAGCCTCTGGATGCAAACTTGCCAGCAGCGCGAGGGCAAATGCGGCGCTCGCTCATAAGTTCCTGCTGCATGTATTGTTACAGATGACCGCGAGGTCGAGTCCGCCTGATCGAATCGGGGCAGGCAGATGACCTGGGGGCTTTCAGGAGACGCAAGACCGGAGTTCCGAACAACCCCTTCTAAGCAGCGTCCGGCAGGGACCGAGAAAAAGGCACTTGCTTTTTCAAAAGCAGGGTATATACTTATTAATGCCGTGGTGGGTGCGAGGGCGTTTTTACGGCTCGCGCAGCCTGCCGGGTCAAAATATTCGGAAGACTAACTTTGGGGGGCAGCTCGGTTCAGCCGGGAGGCCCGCCAGCGAGTAAGCCGACGGGGTCGTTCATCTGCCAAGGTGCGACCCCGTCGGCTTTTTTTTGTGCATGGCGCGACGAGATCGTCGCGGCGGTGAGGGGCGCGTGCGATGGACAAGTCCAATTTAACGATGGCCGAACGAATCGGCCAAGCCGCCAGAGTCTTTGAGCACCAGCGAACGGGTCTGATTCCGAAATCGGTGACCGTGGTGCAGAGCGAGGGCACGCTGGTGGTGACGCTGCACGGTGCGTTGTCGCCGGCGGAGCAGTCGCTGGCCTCGACGCCGGACGGCGCCGCCAAGGTGCGGGAGTTTCACCGCGAGTTGTTCGCCACGGCCTCGGACACGATGCGTCAGGAGATCCAGCGCATCACCGGCGTGAAGGTGCGGGAAGCGACGGCGGAAATCGAGCCGGCGACGGGGACGGTGGTGGCGGTGTTCACCAGCGGAACCGTCGTGCAGGTCTATCTGCTGGCCCACAATATCGCCTCGGAGGTCTGGAACGCGAGTGTCGCGGGAACGCCGAGCGGGCTGAACTGAGCCAGGGAGGCCGTGGAGCTTCGCGGCGCGCGGATGCGCCGGCGGGACGCACGGATCGACCCTCCCGTCCTCGAGGTCGAGAGTGCATGGAGACATTTCAGGCGTGCAACAGGCGCGCGGAGCGAAAGCAGAGGAATCAAATGTTGAAGGACATGAAGAAAGCCGGGTTGTTTGTGGCCATGTTCGCGGCATTGCTGGCCGGCGTGGTCCTTGTGGGATGTCGCGGAAATCTCGGGTGGGACGATCGAATGTCGAGTTCCTGGGATCGTCAGAGCCAATCCCACCAAACCTATTCTGACTAGCCATCATCGGACATCGATCCGTTGACTCTCGCGACGACGCGGGCGGCAACGGTTTGCACGGTTCGGAAAACCGTCGCGGGCTCGGCGAAGAACGAATGGGTATGACCGGGAGGCGCGGTCAGGGGAATCGGCCGGCGTGTTCAAACGTCTCCGGGGGTTTGAACACGTCGGCCGATTCCCCCAAGCGGCGCCGTTCCGGAATCGTCAGAATGCGATGGGAGCACGAGCGCGGCGCAAGGAATCGGGCACGTGAAGAACGCGATGGATACCCGCTCGCCCAAGCAAGCAGCCTACAACACCTCCGGGAGGACCGGTGGATGGGAGAGACCACCGGCTCCCGGAGGTTTTTTGAGCGTGATCCCGCCGTTGAGGGGATCGCGTGACCACGCCTGTCGAGGAGTCTGTGCATGATTGACGCTGTGAGTCAAAAGAGCTCGCGCATGATGCCGCGCAAATGCGGCGTGCTGGTCGCTGACGACGAACCCTCCATTCGGCACATGCTGGACTTGGGTCTGCACCACGAGGGATTCGCGGTCTGGCTGGCGGCCGACGGGCAGGAAGCACTGGAGTTGTATCGCGGACACTGCGAGACCATCCACGTGGTGCTGCTCGACGTGCTCATGCCCCGCATGGACGGACCGCGGACGCTGAAGGCGATCCAGGTGTTGACGCCGAAAATTCCCTGCTGCTTCATGACCGGGCACCTCGGGGTTTACACGGAGGCCGACCTGCGCACGCAAGGCGCACGCGCCGTCTTCGCCAAGCCCTTTCATGTTCCCGAAGTCGCCAAGGTGCTGCGCGACATTGCGGGAGGCGTCGCTGCGGTTCAATCCGGGGCGATGCGCTCCCACGGACTGACCACGACCACGCAACAGGCGTAGCGCCTGCGGACTACAGGCGGTGCGCCTGTGGAATGGAACGCGAAACGTTGAGAAGAAATGTCGGCGATCCTTGTGTGACGCCGTGTCTTGCCGCTTGCATGCCTCTGGAAAGGAGCACTCAAATGCTCGGAACGGTGCTGATCGTATTGCTGATCCTGATGCTCATGGGCGCGCTGCCGCGCTGGGGCCACAGTCGCAACTGGGGGTACTATCCCAGCGGCGGATTGGGGCTGGTTCTGCTGGTTGTGGTCATTCTGCTGCTCACGCATCGCATCTGATTCCGCCACGGAGCCAGGCTCGACGCGGGCTTTGCGGCTCCGCGCGAGCCTCCCCAACGGCTTACAGCCTATTCAATTTCGTGTAGCGGCTATGGCGAAGTGCAAAGACCTGCCATGTCCGTGAATCTGGGCGGACTGAAGTCCGCGGCTCGCTACACGAAAACTGAGCTTGCTCTAACAGCCCGTGGTGGAAGTCTGCGGGTCTGGCTTTTCATCGCTCGACCGGATCGGGATTCCCGGCGCAAATGACCGGCTGGAAAGCCGGTCCCCCAGGCAGAAGTCCTTTTCACCACGGACGGCTAATCCCAAACACCCGGCAGCGTCAGGCGGCAGCCGGGGCATTGACCGTGGTCGTCGCTGCGCTTCAGCACGTCGAACCCGCCGCGCTCGATCAGCGGGCGCGAGCACCGCGGGCAGCACGTGTTCGCCGCCGGGTGCGGGGCGACGTTGGCGAGGTACGCGTGCTTCAGGCCGGTCTGCCGGGCGGCGCGCAGAGCGTCTTCGAGGACGGGCACGGGCGTCTGCGGCAGCGTGTCAAGCTTGTACGCCGGGACGAACCGCGCCAGGTGCACCGGCGTGGTCGGACCGATCTCCTTGCACACCCAGGCGCACAGCTCCCGCGTCTGCTTGAGGTCGTCGTTGTGACCCGGCACGATGAGGTGCGCGATCTCCAGCCACGAGGAGGTGCGCTGGCGGATCGTCTTGACGGCCAGCAGCACCGGCGCGAGGCTGATGCCCAGGACGTCATGATAAAACGTCTCGGTGAAGCCCTTGATCGTCACCACGAACGCATCGACATACTTGGCGAACTCGATCAACGGATCGGGGTTGATGAAGCCCGCGGTGGCGCAGACGACGTGGAGCTTCCGGGCCTTCGCCAGCCTGGCGACGTCGAGCGCGTATTCGAGGAACGCCACCGGCTCGGTGTAGTTGAAGGCAATGGTGTCGATGTCCCGGTCGATGGCGGCCTGCACGGCGCGCTGCGGCGTCAGCTCGAACCGCGCGACCTCCTCGGGCAGCGCCTGCGACTGCTCCCAGTTCTGGCAGTAGAGGCATCGCGCGTTGCAGCCGCCCACGCCGAGCGTGAGACACCGGCTGCCCGGTCGGAAGTGATTCAGCGGCGTTTTCTCGATCGCCTCCACGCGCAGCACGCACGGGTTGTCGTACGCGCGCGTGCGCAGTCGGCCTGACACGTTGGTTCGCGTGCGGCAGAAGCAGGTCTCCCCGTCCTCCAGCGTGCAGTTGAGCGGGCAGACGTGGCATTGCACGCGGGCGCCCGGGAGCGATTCGAAGTAGTCCACTTCGCGTGTGGACACGGGATCCGCGGGCGCGCCCTTCGCGCGCGACCCCGGCGCGAGCGATCCCACCGCCATCGCGGCCGCGCCGACGCTGCCGAGTTGAACCAGGAAATCCCGTCGATCCGGTTGAGGTTGCGAGGTACACATGTGCGTTGGTCTCCACTGCGGCGGGGCGTTGATCTTCTTTGGCGGCTCGCCGCTCTTTTCGCGCGGCGCGCCGAGTTTCACTTCGACTCGGACTTCGGCAGGGCGCATGAGCGGTCGCAGTTTTCAGCCTTGATCTCTCCCGCGGCCGGCGCGCCGCGGGCGAGCTGCGGATTGCGAAGCTGGCGGGCTCGCTCCTGGATCGCGGCGAGGAACCCGTCCGTGAACATGAGGCGCGTGATCTTGCCCGGCTCGCCGAGTTCGGCGCGGACTTTGTCCATCTCCCGGTTGATCTCGAACGCGCGGCTGACCACGCCGGCGGACTTCGCCAGGTCCGTGAGGTTGAGCGCGAAGTCCACGTCGTCCATACCCTGTGCCTGCACGACCGCCGAGCGCAGAATGCGAATTCGCTCGTTGCGCTCGCGGTCCGTCATCGGGCCCAGCAGGCGTTTTTCCTCCGAGTCCACGCGATGCTCGATCGCCCGTTGCAGAGACTCGTCATCCAGCTTCCGCGCCCGGTCGAGCCAGTCCTCGATGGCCGTCTCGTCGTTCGCCTGTCCAATGCGCACCGGATCGCGCAGACTTGGCTTGCCCTTGAAGCATGTGGAGAACGCGTCGAGAACCTTCTGCTGCCCCGGCTGAAGCACGGAGCGCGCCGCGACCTCCAGCCGGCGCAGCTCGGCGTCGAGCCACTGCTGCGGCGCGCGATTGGCCTGCTGCTGCGCCCGCCGGGCATCCGCCGCCAGCCCCGCCTGCGTGAGGTAGGCGATCTGCGAAGTGGAGAGCCGAAGCCCGTTGACCAGGTTCCAGTCGTTGATTTCGTTCTTGAGGTCCAGCACGCGGCGCGTCTCCTGCTCCATGCGCGCCTTGGGGTAATCCTTCGTTCCGCTCTGCTCTATGCGGACGGCCTGCTGGACGATCTGCGGCATCGCCCGGCCCGCGCCTTGGTAGAGCACCTCCGCGCAGTGCGGAGACAGCACGAGTTTGCCCAGGGCGCCGGCGCGCGGATGCGAGAACTGCTCTATGTCCTTGAGCTCCTCTTGAAGCGACTCAAGCCGGCTTCCCAGCGCCCCTTCGCGCGAGGTTGGACGGGCGTCGCCTTGTCGGCTGTTCTTCATCGTGGGGCCGTTTTGTTGCCGGAACGCGTGATGCCCCACACCGGCGTCGCCCTTTCGAGAAGCGACGGAGCGCTGATCTCCTCCGCCTTTTCCGTGGGACGGGCCGCCCCGGGCCTCCTCGATGAGGCGGGCGCGGCTCGGCTCGTACTGCTCGGCGAATCGTCGCTGCGCCGGCGTCAGCACGGTCTCGACGACCTGCTGTTCAAGCTCGGTCATCGCGCCGTCGAAGTCCATCTGCAGATCTTTGATGCGAGAATGGGCCTTGACCGCGAGTCCCTCGACGGCGGGCGTGATGCCGCGATCCAGCTTCTTCTCGTCGCGATACGGGGGATAGGCGTCGAGGGCGAGTTGAATCGCATCGCGCTGGTTCTCGTAAAACTCGACGCGCAGACGGCTGGCTTCCTCGTAGAGGGGCAGGAGCCTGGCGAGTTGCGGCCGGCTGAGCTGGAGGTGCTCCAGCAGATCGAGCGTGAAGAGCATCTGCCAGTCGTCGCGGTCCTGCGCGCGGTCCACCCATGCAGGAGGGATCGCCCACGCCGGGGACGCCGCAGCCGCAAGCCAGACTCCCAGACCGCCCAGACAAACCCGGCTTATGTGCATCAGCAAAACCTCCACGTTGCCCGCCGATGGGAAGCAACGCCGACCGGAATCCGATATTGCCAGTCGTTTATCGTCTGAATAAGTGTAGGACGCCAGCCCTGTCCGGACAAGCGGACCGGCGAGGGGCGGACGCGCCCGAGGTGGGCTGACGCGGGCCTTGAGGCGAATCGCTGCATGGCTGTTGGTTCAGGCCGGACGGGTTGGCCAACCGGACCTGCACCCGCTTTGCGCCGAATCACGCATCCTCGACCGGGCGCAGCTTCATGGCCGCAAGAACCGCTTTGACGAGATCTTCCGGCACATCGGCGGGGACCGGGTCGTTGTCGGCGCAGCAGGCGATCCTGCTGAGGCGGATGGTCTGCTGATAACTGTCGAGGTAGTCCACGCACTGGGTACAAATGTCGAGGTGGACGCGCAGCTCGCGGCACTCGGCCTCGCTCAGTTCGCCGGACAGGTAGGCTTCGATGTAGTCGACGAACTCGCGGCAGGTCATGAGCACACTCCGTGGCAGTGGGGCTGAAGCAGGGTTCGCAGCGCCTGTCGCGCGCGGTGCAGGCGGGCCTTGACCGCGTTGGGCTGGATGCCGAGAAGGCGCCCCGTTTCCTCGGTGCTGAACTCGTCAATGTCGCGCATCATGAGCACGGTGCGGTGAATCTCCGGCAGCTTGCCGATCGCTTCGCGCACGACGCGGCGCGTTTCCGCCTGCTCGAGCTGCTGCACGCGCTCCTGCGTCCACGCGCCGTCGCGCGCATCCCGGTGCCCGTCGGGCAGGAACTTCGGCAGCAAGGCGTCGATGGAAGTCTCGCGCTCCAGCCGCTTCTTCTTGCGAAGGATGCCCAGCGCCGCGTTCACCGTGATGCGGTGCAGCCACGTGGCCAGGCGCGACTCGCCCTTGAAGTCGCCCACCGCGCGGAACACGGACACGAACGCATCCTGCACGGCCTCCTGCGCTTCGTTCTCATGCGACAGATAGCGCAACGCCACGGACAGCATCCTCCCGCCATGTGTGCGGATGAGCTTCACATAGGCGGCCGCGTCGCCCGCGCGCAACGCCGCCAAGAGCTGGGCGTCCTCGAATGCCTCAGTCGCCGGTCTAGACGTGTTCGTGGGGTGGGCACTCATGACACCCAAGCTACCGATTCGGATTCGAGTTGGCGAGCCTGCGCCGGCGAAACTCCCCCGACGATTCGAGTCGAAGACCGCCGAGGACACACAGACGTCGCCGACGTGCGACGCTTCGTTGGATGCCAAGGTTGGGGATCGGGTTACGGGCGTGGGTTTTCGGGGGTGGGGTTGCCGGCAGCGGATGGGCGATTACGGGGCAATCCCGCAGGCAGAGTCACGTGGGCATCGGCAGGCGCCGCGCGCCGCCAAGAGGTGACCGGTCGACGGGCCGGGTCTGCGTCGGGCAAGCGGGCTTGGCCGACATCCTTCAGGAACGGCGGTCCGGCATTGTCAGACGACGTTGATGCGATGGAAGCCGTGGCGACGCTTGCGGTTGATGAGCTTTCGCCCCTTGGAAGTCCTCATGCGCGCCCGGAATCCATGGGTGCGCGCCCGCTTGATCCGGCTGCATCGCCTTGGGTAATGCATGGTCTAATCCCTGTGCGAAAGTCTCACCGGGTCGCGGCTCACCGCCCATCGGTGGCCCGACCGTGAGCCACGCATGTTAGCCAGCCGCGGGCGCATTGCAAGACGCCTGTGAATCCCGCATCCGCAGGGGTGCGACCACGGGATCTTGGCAGCCTCTCTTCGCCCGTAGGGCGCACGAGCGTCGCCAGGGGCTTTGAGCCCCTGGACCCCGGATAGGCGGATTCCCCTCCGCCTCGCTTTGCTCTCCGCCGGAGGCGGAGAGCAAAGCGAGGTGGAGATCGGTTGGGCCACTGCTTCCAGTGCCTGAAGGCACTGGCAACGAACGCACGCCCTCCGGGCGGAGAACCCGCCGCATCGGGGTTGCTCAAAAGGATGGTCACGCCCTCCACAGGGCCGACGGCCGATAGAGTATGTCCGAATCGCCCTGCTCAGCCGGCGACATTTACGGGGGCGGCACGTCCCGGTGGTCCGTGCCACGGGTGGCTGCACGTCCCGTAGGTCCGTGCCACGGGTTATTGACGGACTTCCAGCGCGGTACCGGACTTCCCGGGGGGCGGCCGTCATCCGGACCGGTAACGGCGGCGCAACAAGGGGGAGTTTCGCCTTGATGGGCGTTAAGGCCGGCGTAAGAATCTGCGGATAAGAGGAGGGCGGGTCATCGTTCGGGGAATCAGCACGGCAGGTGCAGCGCCCGGGAAGCCCTATCAACAAGAAGTTCGTAAGCGATTTTGTTTCAATGGTTTATGGGAAGGAAAGACGACATGGTGCAGAGGATGTTGAGTCTGGGAAGCGCTCTACCTGTCGCTGCCCGCAGGTTTGTTACCCTTGGGGCGGCGTTGGTTGCAGTGGCCGCGTTCAACGCGAACTGGGCGCTCGCTCAGGAGAACAAGGAGCCGGCCAAGCAGCCGGAATCCGCTCCCGCGGATGCAAAGCCGGCCGACGCCAAGGCCGCCCCGGCGCAGGATGAACATGCCGGGCACGATCACGCTCCGGTGCCCGCGCAAGGTCAGCCGCCGATTCAAGTGAAGGAAAAGAAGCCCAAGGGCGCGAAGGACAAGACAACCTCAGGGGACAAGGCGGGCAAGCCGGCGGGCACGGGCGGCGGTGAGAAACCGGCCGGTCCGCTCACCGACAAGGTCAAGGCGGTCGTGGACGCGACGACCTTCGATTTCGGCGAGGTGTGGGTGGGACCGAAGTTGGAGCACGCGTTCAAGATCAAGAACGAAGGATCGGAGCCGCTGGAGATCCGCTCGGTCAAGCCGGCGTGCGGCTGCACCGCGGCGGGGGAGCACCCCAAGGTCATCAAGCCGGGCGAAACCGGAGAGTTCCCCTTCAGCCTCAAGAGCGAGGCGCTGCACGACAAGTTCACCAAGACGATCAAGGTGACGACGAACGAGCAGGACAACAACAGCATGACGCTGACGCTGACGGGCGTCGCCAAGCAGTACGTCGACATCACGCCGGCCTCGATCAGCTTCGGGAGCCTGAAGTCCACCGACACCATCGAGAAGACGGTGACGATCAAGAACAACGCCGAGACGCCGATGGAACTGACGCTCGCCGAGCCTGACAAGACGCTGCCGTTCAAGTACGAGCTGACGGAGAAGGAGAAGGGCAAGCTCTTCGAGCTTCGCATCACCACGGTGGCGCCGGTCAAGGAAGGGACGCACAGTGCGTCCGTCAACCTGACGACGAACATCGCGGAGAAGAAGGATCTGAAGATCGGCGTCAGCGCCGTGGTGCCGCCGCGGCTGGCGGTGCGTCCGTCGGCGATCATCTTCAACCCGCGCGTGGCCAGCTACCCCGTGAAGTTCACGAACAATGGCGAAAAGCCCGTGAGCGTCACCGGCGTCAGCGTGGACAACGACGCCATCAAGGCGCAGCTCTCCGAGAAGACCAGCGACAACGTCGCCGGCAAGATGTACACCATCCAGGTGACCATGCCGGAAGGCTTCGAGATCCCCGAGAAGCAGGAGTACGTCTTGAGCGTCAAGACGGACGATGCCGACATGCCGGAGCTGAAGGTTCCGATCAAGGCCGCCCCGAAGCCCGAGCCGCGTCCGCAGGAGAAGCTGGTCGGCAAGCCGGCGCCGTCGTTCAGCGTGACCACGGTGGACGGCAAGTCGGTGTCCTCTGAGACGCTCAAGGCGGAGAAGGGCCCGGTCGTGCTGAACTTCTGGGCGGGCGATTGCGGGTTCTGCAAGCTGCAAATGCCGCGGCTGGAGAAGGTTCGGCAGGAGTACAGCGGCAAGAACGTGCGTTTCGTCAACGTCGCACACAAGCGCACCAAGGCGTACACGGACGACGAAGTCAAGGAGATCGCCAGGACGCTCAACATCGGGGGCGAGCTGGCGATCGACATGGAAAACAAGCCCGGCAAGGAATTCAAGGTCGGCAGCTATCCGTCCCTGTTCGTGTTGGGCACGTCGGGCAACGTCGAGCACTGCATCGTGGGCAACAGCCCCACGCTCGAAAACGACCTGAAGAAGAAGCTCGATCAGCTTCTGGGCATCAGCACGACGGCGTCCGCGCCTGCCACGGGCGACGCGAAGGCGCCGCCGGCGACGGATGCGAAACCCGGGGCCGACACGAAGGCGACCGCTGCCGCGCCGCCGGCCGACCCCGCCAAGCCGGGCGAGCCGAAGAAGACGCCGGGGCAGACCTCGCCTTGAGTCGGGTCTTCCCGTCCTGAACGGGTGCATTCCCGCAAGACGGGACGGCGCCGCGGGGCATAACCGCGACGGGGCATGAGAAACCGATGGGGCGTCCGGCGAAAGGCTGGGCGCCCCATCGCTCATGGACCGATATCGAGGCGAGTGGGGGTTTGGCATTGCGGGCGACCGGGCGGTCCCTGCAGTCTTGAGGGAGCACGCGGCGACCCGACGGTTCGACGTTCAGCGGGTGCGACGCATGGCCCGCTGCATGTTCCGCTTATCGTCGCGCTCGCGAAGGGACTGGCGCTTGTCGTGGGTTTTCTTTCCTTTGGCGAGGCCCAATCGGATTTTGCAGATGCCGCGCTCGTTGAAGAAAGCGTGGATCGGAATCAGCGTTAAGCCTTTCTGCTGGAGCTTGGGGAGGATCTTGTCCAGCTCGCTGCGGTGCAGAAGGAGCTTGCGAGGTCGGAGCGGCTCGTGGTTTCGCGGACCGGCCTGCTCGTAGGGGGCGATGTGAAAGCCGAAAAGCCACAGCGCTCCATCGCGGAGACGGGCGAAAGCTTCGTCCAGCGAGGCGCGATGATCGCGGAGGCTCTTGACCTCGCTGCCGGTGAGGATGACGCCGCAGTCGAGTTTTTCGAGGACCTCGTAGCGAAAGGTCGCGTTGCGGTTGCGGCAGATGGACTCGGTGGATGAAGCGGGCTTTGACATAACCCTTTGTCGGTAAATGGGTTAAGCGGTAGTTCGTGTGATCGGTGCTGAAGTGGATTCCATCGGCTCAGGCTTGCGAAGGCGCATCGCAGCGCTTCTCGCCCCTGACCGGTATAATAGAATGAGGGTGTCGTTATGACAACGCTCAGCGATTCCCCGCAGGGGATGAGTCGTTCGGATGAGAAGGTTCTGGTGGACCAGGCGCGGCGCGGCGATCGTGCGGCGCTGCGTGAACTGATCGACCTTCACAAGGACCGGCTCTTCTCCTTCGTGGTGCGGATCGTGGGAAACGCGCACGACGCGGAGGACGCCTGTCAGGAAGCATTCCTGCGGGCCTTCTCGGCGCTGGATTCGTTCTCCACGCAGTATCGCTTCAGCACGTGGCTGTTTACGATTGCGTATCGCGTCTGCCTCAACTCGATGAGGCGGCGCAAGGCGATGACCGGCGACGTGGATTTTGCCGCGTTGTGCCGGCATGAGCAGCCGCCGGAGGATGCGCTGGTCGAGTCCGAACGCTGCCGGGCGGTCCGCTCGGCCGTGTGGGGGGCGGTGGACGAGTTGAGCGCGCCGCAGCGGGCGGCGGTGCTGCTGTTCTACCGCCAGGAGCAGAGTTGTCAGGACATCGCCGAGATCATGCAGGTGCCGGTGGCGACGGTGAAGAGTCATCTTCATCGCGCGCGGGCAAGGCTGCGGGAGTCGTTGGAAACACAGTTCGGTCGGGAGTACGCGGAAAGCCCGTTGCGGATCGCGGCGGGCTGACGTCAGGATCGCGCCATGCGGCGCGTCCGCAAGCTGCCCGCCCGGATGTCGCGGCGCGAACCCGTCGCGCCGACGCGGAGTGCGCCCTGTGGGGCGGGCAAGACATGAACTGCGATCAAGCCAGAAACCTCTTTGACGCCTACATGGACGGCGAGCTGATGGCGACGTTAGCCACCGAGTTCGCCGCGCATCGCCTCGACTGCGAAGACTGCCGCCGGCGACTCGCCCTCCTGGAGGTCGTCGAGCACGTCGTCAAGACCGACGAGCAGGAGCCGGAAGGGCTGTGCGACGCCTTCACCGATCGGCTCATGGCGTGCCTGCCCACCGCGCCGTCGCGTCACTCGTGGCTAAAGGATCGTCGCTTGCTGTACCTCGGCGCCGCGCTTGCCGCGGCGGCGGCGGTCGCATTTCTGATGTACGGTCCGTACAGCCCGACGGGCAGGCACCTCGTCGCGGGCAAGATGGCCATCGGCGAGCCGGCGCCGCCGGAAGCCGAGACCGGCGACGTTCCCCGCCCGGAAGATGTACAGGACGCATGGCAGCAGTGGCTGCGCGCCCTCGATCAGCAGCTCACGCGACAAGGTTTGGATGAGGGCGTGCCCGCCTTTTCCGCCCCGCCGATCCAGCCCGGAGAGAGTTCCCTGTATCCGGTCGAGTTGCAGGATGCTCCGGATTCGGACGGGCTTAAGTCCCCGGCGGCGGAGCTTGGCAACTCGGGGGCGTCCGACTCAGACGATTTGCGGCTCTAGCCCTCCATTCGGCGAGTCTTGGTCCATGACGGGCCTCCTGCGCGACCTGGCCGGGAGCGAGCGACGGCGAGAGTCGAGAGGCTGACGACGGATGGTGGGAAGTAGATCACGCGCTGGCGCATTTGGAACCCCCATTCTCGCGGTGTTGGCCGCCACGGGGGTGCTTTGCTGCCTGCCGTTGAAGGTCCACGCGCGGCCCGCTCAGGAAGGCGCGAACTCCGCCAAGCCGTCCTTTGCTTCCTTGATCCCGCCCGAAGCCAACTTCTATCTCGAGGTTCGCCGTCTCTCGGAACTGGAGGCCGCGATGCAGCGCACGCGGGCGGCGACGATCCTGCCCCTGCTGGTCGGGCGTCCGGCGCCTGTGGGCGACATGGCGGACTTTCGCAAGAGCGTGGCGGCGCTGACGGGCGTCACGCAGCCTGCGCACCTGGAGAAACTGATGAGCTGCGAGGCCGCGTACTGCGCCAACTCCTGGCGCGACCTCGACGGCGCGGTGCTCTTGATTCGACTGGGGGAGGATAGCTGGCTCAACGAGTGGTTTCCCCCGTCGCGGCGCGATAGCGCCGAGCGTAGGGATAAGACTCTGACGTTCGAGACGGCGGCACTGAAAGTGGCGGCGCGAGACCGACTCGTGGCGATCTGCCGCAAGAGCGCCCCTTCACCGATGTTCGCTCGCGTGGCGGCGCTGATGCAGGAGAAGAAGCCTGCGGGATGGTCATCGGATCCGTCGTTCAAGAAGTTGTGCTCGGCGCTGTCCTCGCGCCCGCTGGTGCTGGTGGGGTTGCGCCGACCGCCGGCGGCGCCGATCGGCGCGGGGGAGCCGCGCGAGTGGAACCTCGGCTTCGACGTTGCACTGCTGACGATCGACGATCGAGATGGGCAGGTGGACCTGGATTTCCGTGCGCGGGCGAAGTCGGTGGCCGCGGGCGAAGCGATGTCCCGCTCTGCGCTGGAGGTTCTGCAGCGGCTGCCGGCCACGACGCTCATGGCGTGGGCGACGACCGCGGATTGGCGCGAGGGGTTGACTGCATGGTCGCGGGGCGACGGGCACTGGGCATCGAGATGGCTGTCGCTGGTCGATGAAACGCTGCCGCTGCGCCCCGTGATTGAGAATCTCGTGTCGAAGGTGGGGCGAAGGACGGTGGCCGTGTGGGGTCGTGCCCTGCCCGCGCGGCCTTGCGTCCCGCAGCTTGCCGTCTTCATCGAGTGCGAGGACGCGCGAGGCGTCGCTCGCGAGCTGACGCAAGCGCTCGCTGCGCTGGTTCAACCGGCTGCGGAGGCGGCTACCGACGATGCCGTGCCCAGCGCCGGCGAAGCGACCGGTGAAGGATCTGTTGGCGAGGCGATCGAAGGCGCCGTGCGCGAGGCGAACGAGGGCGCCGTGGACGCGGGGGGCGCAGGCGCTGAGGACGAGACACAGGAGCAGGTCGCCGCGACGACGGATGGCTCGGCGCCGCGGGTTGTTTTGCGTCAAGGCGACCAGCTTGGCACCCCGCTGACGATTCTCGATTGGCCCGTGGATGCTGCCGTTACGGCGGCGACGGCTGCCAGCGTGCCGGCGCTGAGTCCTTCGTTCGCGCCGATCGAAGGCTGGCTCGTGGTTGCGCTCAGCGAGGATCATCTGCGATCGGTGATCGAGTCGCACCGCGCTCCGCGAACCGACCCGGCAGGACAGCGGGATCTGCGCGATCTGCTGAACCGCCCGTCCCGCAGCGGCGACATCGCCACGGCGCAGCCGGCGCTCGCCGCGAGCCTGGTGGCGCGCTGGCTTACCGATCATCAGGCCGGGCGAGAGTCGCCGTTCGATGCGTCGGCGTGGCTGGGACCTTCGGGTCGATCGCTCCTTCCCCGGCTGGGGGTCGCGGTCGAGTTTGACGGTCCGCGCGGCGTCGCGCGGATCACCGAGGTTCACGCCGAAGCGCCGGCGGCTGAGCATCTCGCGGTGGACGACTGGATCCTGGGCGTTGACGGTCAGTTGCTCACGCTGGAGAACACGGGCGGGGATCTGCGGCGGCGGCTGGTGAACTCGCACCGCGCGATGGGGCCGATGCTGCGGGTCAACCGCGGCGAGGAGTTTCTGGACATTGAGATTCCCGCCAAGCCGGGCGCGTCGGACGATCCGCTCGAACGGATGATCCCCACGCTGCGACAACTGGCGCTGATCGGGCAACGGATCGAGTTCGCCTCCTTCCACACCTGGGACGCGCCGCCCGATCAATACGGCGCGCACCTGTCCGTTCGGTTCAGCGCACCAGTCAGCGCGCCCGCCAGCGCGCCGTCGAGCGCGCCGCCCAAGTAGAGGACCGATGCGGTTGTCTTCCGACGAGCTGCGTGACACCTACGTCGGATTCCTGCGACGTTGTGTGCATGTTGGAGTGTCGATCAGCGCCGGCTTGGGGGTCGGCTTCAGCCGACCGGTTTCTGCCCCCCGCTTCAGCGGGGGGTGATCGCGATTCCAAATCAAGCCAGCCGGCTTCAGCCGGACTTTGAGCGGTGTGGCAAGTCCGGCTGAAGCCGGCTCGGATGAGCTTGCGACCTGGGCAATCCCACCGACTCAAGTCGGTGGCGAGAACCGGTCGTCTGAAGCCGACCCCTGAGGTGGGCAGTTGCCCGAACGGTCACGCACTCGCCCTCACGAGCCGGCGCGCGCGCTTCTGTTCCGACCCCGATGCTTGAAGTATCTTGGCGATTGAGCCGCGAGAGGCTCAGGGGAGGGCTGTTCATGCCTGCGTTCAACATGACCGCGCCGGCCAGCGTGTATCGCGAGCGGCGTCGGCGATTTGCGTCGAAGCTCCGCCGTCCGATGGTCGTCTTCTCCGGGCACGCGCCCGCGCGGAACTACCCGGCCAACGCGCACGTGTTTCGCGCGCAGAGCACGTATCTGTACTTCGGCGGCGCGCCGGTCGAGGATGCAGCGCTGCTGATCGAGCCGGGCAGCGACGGCGACGCGGGCTGCATGCTGTTTCGCCAGCCGTGGACCAGCGACGATGAGGTGTGGATGGGTCCGGGCGCGACGGATGCGGACCTTGCGACGGCCGGGGGGCTGAGCGTGTCGCGCGTGCTGGACCGCGCCACGCTGGCGGCGAAGCTGGCGGGGCGGACGGCGGGCATGATCGCCTCGGCCGATCTGCCCACGCGCGAATGGGGCGGGGCGCTGGGCCTGTCCCCGGCCAGCGCCGACGAGCTGCTGGCGGTCATCGACCTGCGGCTGTGCAAGGATCAGCATGAGTTGGAGGCGATGCGCCGGGCGGCCAAGGTCAACGTCGAGGCGCAGCTCGCCGTCGCGAAGGCGTGTCGGCGCGGGGGAACCGAGGCGCAGGCCGCCGCGGCGTTCTTCGAGGTGCTCGTGCGGCATCAGCAGCAGCCGTCGTTCACGCCGATCATCACGGTGCACGGCGAAGTGCTGCACAGCAACGGCTATCCGGGGCGTCTGCGGGACGGTTCGCTGCTGCTGTCGGACGCTGGATCGGAGGAGCCGGGCGGATACGCGTGCGACGTGACGCGGGTTTATCCGGTGGACGGGCGATTCACGTCGCAGCAGCGGGACATCTACAACGCGGTGCATCGCGCGATGGACGCCGCGATCGCCGCGTGCGTGCCGGGCGCGCGATACCGAGACGTTCACTTTCTCGCGGCCAAGGTGCTGTGTGAGGGGCTGGTCGCCGCGGGGCTGCTGGTCGGCGACGCGACGGCGCTGACGGAGCGACGCGCGCACACGCTCTTCTTCCCGCACGGCGTCGGGCACCTGATCGGCCTGGACGTGCATGACATGGAGGACTTCGGCGATCTTGCGGGCTACGCGCCCGGACGCACCCGGCCTGCTGAATTTGGATCGAAGTTTCTGCGCCTGGACCGCGACCTTGCGCCGGGCATGTGCGTGACGATCGAGCCGGGCATCTACCTGACACCGGCGATCTGGCGGCTTGAGGAGTTGACGGGTCCGCTCAAGGACGTCGTGCGCATGGATCGGGTGAACGCTTTACTGAAAGCGGAGTTCGGCGGCGTTCGATTGGAGCAAACGGTTCACGTGCGCGAGGCTTCTCAGGGGGGGGCTGAGGTGCTTAGCGGCGAGCTCCCGGTGCGAGCCGAGGAGGTCGAGGCGCTGATGGCTCAGTGAGCCGCACGAAGCCGTCGAAACTGCTCAAGGTCGATGTCGAAGGGCCGTTGATGCGGTGATAAATTATTGGTAATCAAGAGGTTACAAGTGGATCGGCGGTTTCGAGGCCAGCGAATTCAACGAAGCCTGCCGCGGGTCGAGCCTGCGTTTTCGAGGCATTTGCGAGGCCCACTCGTGAATTGACAGGGTTAGGGCTTGGCTTATAATCGTGGTCCGTTCGAGTGCTTCTTTCCGATAAGAGGAAGGAAGTTATTGGACTTCGGCGGATGTCGCCGGAGGGTTGGGTAGGCAGCCGTGCGGCGTCCGTGGGGTGCTGCATCGTGGGCTTGATCATGAACGTCAAGAGTGCGGACTGTGGGGCAGACTGCCGTGCGTGATGATCGACGAGATCTTCGCGCTTCGGTCGGTCCGGGGGCGGCTCAGCGCCCGCTTCGGGGGGAAGCCACCATGTAACCTGCGCTTTGGGCATGGTAAGACGGTCGTGTTCAAGTGGGCTGGCCTGGACCTCGCCCACTTTTTTTGTTGCATCGGGTCAACCGGGATCGTTGATGGCGAACATGAATTCCGACCTCCTGCACATGGTGGATGCGATCAGCCGCGACAAGAACATCGACAAGGAGAGCATCTTTGTCGATCTTGAGGCGGCCATCGCCTCGGCCGCGCGCCGGACGTACATCGACGCGGTGGACGTGATTGCGACGATTGATCGGGCCAACGGGAGCATTGCGGCCACGGTGGACGGCAAGGCGGTCTCGATGCAGGAGCTGGGTCGCATCGCGGCGCAGACGGCCAAGCAGGTGATGATCCAGAAGCTGCGCGAGGACGAGCGCAGCTCCATCTTTGACGAGTTTTCCAAGCGCGTCGGAACGCTGGTGACCGGGGTGGCGACGCGCATGGAGGGGGGGACGCTGGTCGTCAACCTCGGTCGGGGCGAGGCGATCATTCCGCGCAGCGAGCAGTTGCCCGGCGAAACGCACCACCCGGCGGACCGCGTGCGGGCGATGATCCTCGACGTGCGCGAGTCGGCGAGCCAGGTGCGCATCGTGCTGACGCGGACGCACCCGGATTTCATCAAGCGGCTGTTCGACGCGGAAGTGCCGGAGGTGTCGGAGCGGATCATCGAGATTCGCGCGCTGGCGCGCGAGCCGGGGTATCGCACCAAAGTGGCGGTGTCGTCGATCGACTCGAAGGTGGACGCGGTGGGCGCGTGCGTGGGGGTGCGCGGCAGCCGCATCAAGAACATCGTGGAGGAGATCAACGGCGAGAAGATCGACATCGTGCGCTGGAACGAGTCGTCGCAGATCCTCATCGGCAACGCGCTGAAGCCCGCGGAGATCAAGGAAGTCTTCCTCTGCTTCGAGCTGGGGCACGCGGTGGTGGTGGTGTCGGACGACCAGTTGTCGCTGGCGATCGGCAAGCGCGGGCAAAACGTCCGCCTCGCGTCGCGCCTGACGGGCTGGGACATCGACATTCTCACGCCCGCGGAATACGACCGCTCGATCGACGAGATGGAGCGCACGCTGCGCAACGTTCCGGGCGTGGACGACGTGCTGCTCGACAAGATATTGGCGATGGGCATCATCTCGGTGAACGATCTGGCGCGCGTCGGTCCCGAGCCGCTGGTGCAGGAGCTCGAGGCGCCGGCCGATCTGGCCGCGCGCATCGCCGCCTCCGCCGACGAAGCGGCGAAGAAGATCACGCCTTCCGCTGCCGCCGTCGCCTCCGCGGTCGAGACCCCGGTCGTTGAAGCCGCGGCAAAGGCGGACGCGGTGGAGTCCGCGGTCGCTGAAGGCGCGGCTCCGTCGTCCACCCCGGCGCTGGACGCCGCGGAGGCATTGGAGCTGGAAGCGGACTTGCAATCGGCGACGCCGGTTGACGAGGCGGACCTTGCGGACGCCGGGGCCGGCAACGCGACATCTGCGGGGGGGGTAGCTGACAGGCCCTGATTGGGGGAATCGGTTTGACGGAGAAGATGCGGGTACACATCCTGGCGAACGAACTGGGGGTCAACAGCAAGGCGATCCTCGAGAAGTGCCGCGCCGAAGGGCTGGGCGAAGTGGTGAAGAACCACATGTCCACGCTCAGCGCGGGACTGGAGGCCACCATACGCGAGTGGTTCTCGGAGGGCGCGATCCACAACGCCGTGGAAACCGCCGAGCAGATCGACCTCACCAAGGTCCGCGTCAGGCGCCGTCGCCGCAAGGCCGAGGGCGAGGCGGAGGAGGGGGATTCCGCCGTCGCCGTGGAGACCGAGGAACCGCCGTCGGACGAGACCGATTCGCTTCCCTCGACGCTCATGATTCCGGATGAGCCGGTCGTCGAAGTGACGCCGATTCGCATCGAAGCGCCGGCCGCGCCCGCTGCCGCTGAAGAGAAGCCGGCGCTGATCGCGCCTGCACAACCGCTCGAGCCTGCGGCGAGGTCGTCGCCGGTCCCGGACGCGAAACCCTCGACGTCGCCCGCGGAGCGCGACGGCGTCGTTGAAGCCGCTCCGGATGCCGCGCGACCCAGGCTGCCGGATCAACCCGCGCCTGCTGAAGCACTGGGCGCTGGTCAACTTGCGGCGAAGGCTCCGGAGGTCGCGCCGAAGCCGGTGGCTCCGAAGCACGTGCCCGCGCCCGCGAAGATCACCGGTCCCCGTGTGGTTCGATATGAAGCGCCCGAGCCGGATCGGTTCCAGCCGCGTTCCCGCCCGGCGCCGGGTCCGCGCGAGGGGGTCAGCCCGCCCACCGATTTGAATCGCGGCGGAGTTCGCGCAGGGGCGCGCAAGAAGACCAAGGCCGAGGAAGCCGCCCGGATCAAGGCGCAGAACCTGCGGCGAACCACGCAGACGGACAGCAGCATCAACGAGAAGCTCCAGGAGTGGCGCGACCAGGATCTGGCCGAGCGGAAGGAGCGTCTGCGCGGAGCGACGGGTCGGAAGATTCACCGCCGTCGCGGCGAGGATGAAGGGCGCTCCGTGCAGAGCGGTCCGAAGATCACCGCGCGGTTGTACGAGCCGGTGACGGTCCGCGACTTCTGCGCGGCGACGGGCATCAATCAGATTCAGGTGGCCAAGACACTGATCCAGAAGCTCGAGATTCTGGCCAACATCAACACGGCGCTGCTGCCGGAGACGGCGCAACTGCTGGGGCTGGAGTTCGGCATCGAGGTCGAGGTGGTGCCGGCCAAGACGGCGCTGGACCTGCTCGAGGAGGAGTTCGCCGATCGTCCGCGGACGAGTCTCGCGCCGCGTCCGCCGGTGGTGACGATCATGGGGCACGTCGATCACGGCAAGACGAGCCTGCTGGACCGCATCCGCAAGGCGCGCGTGGCCGCGGTCGAGGACGGCGGCATCACGCAGCACATCGGCTCTTATCATTATCAGAAGGGCGACGTCCGGGTCACGTTCCTGGACACGCCGGGTCATGCGGCGTTCACCGCGATGCGCGAGCGCGGCGCGAACCTGACGGACATCGTGGTCCTCGTAGTGGCGGCGGACGACGGCGTCATGCCTCAGACGGTCGAGGCGCTCAACCACGCGAAGGCGGCGGAGGTTCCGATCATGGTCGCGCTGAACAAGATCGACCTGGGGCGCGACAACATTCTGCGCATTTACGGACAGCTTGCGGAGCGCGAGCTGTCGCCCGTGGCGTGGGGCGGCGAGACGGAAGTGGTGGAGACGTCGGCCACGACGGGCGAGGGCATGGACCGGCTGCTTGAGACCATCATGACGCTCTCCGAGCTGATGGACCTCCAGGCCGATCCGACGGTGCCCGCCACCGGCGTGATTATCGAAGCGGAAACCAAGCCCGGCGTCGGCGCGGTGGTGCGCGTACTGGTGCAGGAAGGAACCCTGGCGGTCGGCGACATTCTCCTGGCCGCGTCGGCGAGCGGCAAGGTTCGCGCGCTGGTGGACGATCTGGGACAGAAGCTCAAGTCGGTGGGTCCGGGGTTGCCCGTGGAGGTCTGGGGACTGGACGGCGTTCCGCAGGCGGGCGACAAGTTTTACCGGCTGGACTCGGCCGCGCGCGCGAAGGAAATCGCCGACGACGTGAGGCAGCAGCGGGTGCACGAGTCACGCGGCATGATCCGCAAGGCGCGATCGCTGGCGGAGATTTTCGCGCGGCGCGACGCGGAGGAAGTGCCCGAGCTGAACGTCATCATCCGGGCGGACGTGCAGGGCAGCATCGACGCGCTGGTCCACCTCCTGTCGGAGCTGCCCACCAACAAGGTCAAGCTCTCGATCCGGCACACGGGCGTGGGCGCGGTGACGGAGAGCGACGTGCTGCTGGCGTCGGCGACGGACGCGGTGATCATCGGCTTCCGGGTGGAACCAACGCTGGGGGCGAAGCGTCTGATCGACGAGAAGGGCGTGGACGTCCGCACGCACCGCATCATCTACGAGGTCAGCGAAGAGATCACCCGCGCGATGGAGGGGCTGCTCGCGCCGGAGGAGCACTACGAATCCCGCGCCACGCTGGAAGTTCGCGACCTGTTCC
This sequence comes from uncultured Phycisphaeraceae bacterium, assembly GCA_964526695.1. GTDB lineage: Bacteria > Planctomycetota > Phycisphaerae > UBA1845 > UBA1845 > JABWBH01. Next base: position 128,387 of record CAZGJA010000017.1, on the reverse strand, counting down.
GCATTTCCAAAGTGGGCCTGGTGGCCGGCTGCTACGTCACCGGCGGCGTCATCGCCCGCAATCACGTCATCAAGCTGGTGCGCGACGGCGTGGTGGTCCGCGACCATTGTCCCATGGCTTCGCTGCGGCACTTCAAGGACGACGTCAAGGAGGTTCGCGCCGGCAAGGAATGCGGCGTCATGCTGGAGGGCTTCAGCGACGTTCACGTCGGCGACCTGCTCGAGTCGTTCGAGCTGGTGCGCGTGGCCCAGACCCTCAAGTGAAGGAAAGCGATGCCGGATCATGATCGAGTTCAAATCGCCCTGCGGTCATACCGTGCGGGCCCGTGACGAGGACGCGGGCCGCGACGTCAAGTGCTCGTACTGCGGCAAGGAGGTGCGCGTCCCCTCGGACCGCGCCGACGACCTGGACTTCCTGCTGACGGAAGTCGGCGGCGGCGAGGTGGAGCCTCCCGCGCGCGCGAAGGCGCGGCGCGGCGGGCCGTTCTCCGGGCGGCGCAAGCGCGGCGAGAACGGTCCGATGGACACGGTGCTGAAGCTGACGTACGCCGCGGTGGCGGTCACGGTCATCGTCGTCGTCTCGCGGAGTTTCATCATCCCCCAGATTCAGGACATGCTGCCGCCGCCGCCGCCGCCGCCTCAGCAGGTGGCCGACCAGCCCCCGCCCAAGCCGCAGCGCGGGAACATGGGTCTGGGGCTGGAAGGGGCGGGCGGGTTGTATGTTTCGGCCGTGCCGGCGACGGCGGAAATCTGGGTCGCGGATGGGAAGGCGTTCAGGAAAGCAACGCGGATCGACGGCACGCTGGAGCGGAAGAAGCTCGCGTCCGGCGAGACGCTTTGCGGGCTGGAAGGCCCGCAGTGGGTCGAGGTGGCGCTGCCGTGGAACGACAAGAGCTTGAGGAATTACCCCGAGTACATCGAATTCCGCCGCAAATTGGAGCACTTGAAAAAGGACGATACGGGCGAGGCGCTCATGAACTCGTACTTCCTGCCGGACCATGCTTGCGGCGTGTATGTCGCCAAGTCGGGCGATCAGACCTATCTGGTGCGGCAGTATCTTGTCACGCCGCGGAAGGATGAATGGGCGGCCGTGCAGGCGCTTTTTGTTCCATCGCAGGTCAGCTTGCAGGACGTGGTCACGCGGTTCCTGCCGTCGGAGGAGAAGTACCGCTTCGACGATGAGCACGTGCGCGGGGAGCTGGAGTATTACAACGTGCCGGTGGTGGATCGCACGTTCGTGATGGACGCGCTGAAGCGTGTCGGCGCCATTCCGTATGAGACGGACGACGGATCGGGGGCGAGGAAGATCCGGCTGTTCAAGATCGACGTGGGGACCGGGCAATTTACTGCTCCCATCCCCAGCGAGTCGTTGGTTTCCTCGCAGTCCGCCGCCAAGCAGGGCAAGTAGCGCCCGGCGGCATGTGGAAACGAAGCGACTGCGGCCCGGCGACGTCGAGTCGAAATGAGGAGCAGGCAGAGGAAACGCGGACCATCGTGCAACCGTACCGCAAGGAAAAGCTGGCCAGTACGATTCAGAACTTCCTCAGCGAAGCGATCCGCTCGCGTCTGAGCGACCCGCGGATCGAGCCGCTGACGTCGATTACGCGCGTGGACGTCAGCCCGGATCTGCTGGCGGCGCGGGTGTTCGTCGTCGTGCACGGTCCGCCCAGCGCCGGGCGCAAGACGCTGGCGGGTCTGCGCCACGCGAGCGGGCATTTGCAGACGCTGCTCGCCGGCTTCCTGCACATCCGGCAATGCCCGCGTATCAGCTTCGATCTGGACGAGGCGTTCGTCACGGCCATGGAGACCTTGCGGCTGATCGACCTGAACCGTCAGGAGCGCGGCGACCCGGAGGAGCCCGAGGGCGTCGCCGACCCGACCGAAGAGGGAATCGAGCGGCTTTCCGAGGAGGAGGGAAAGCCGGGGAACGAGGAACCGGACCGATGAAGCACGGCACCGAGTATGCGACCCGCCTGCGCGGCGCGTATCTGCGAATGGCGCGCAAGGCGCCGGCCGCGCCGAGCGACGGATCGCCGAATCCGCTGCGCCTTCTGGCCATCGCCGTGCTGGGGCGGCACGATGGACCCTCCGCCGGGGAGCATGCGCTGACGAAGATCTTCCGCCGCGTCCACGACTGGAACGAGCTGCGCGTGTCCACGCCCGAGGAGCTGGCCGGCGTGGTGGGCGGCACGGTGCATCAACCGCTGGATGCGTGCAACCGCCTGTACCTGGCGCTGAACGGCATCTACCGCCGCGAGAACGCCATGAGCCTGGACCGCCTCCTGTCCGGCAAGGTGAAGGACTCGAAGCAGTATCTGGAGTCGCTGCCCGGCATGGACGGCTACGCGACGGCGTACGTGATGCTGTGGAGCCTGGGCGCGCATGCGATTCCCGTGCACGACCGGCTGCTGGCGCTGATGCGCAAGGAGGAGTGGGTGGATCCCAACGCCCCGCGCGAGGAGGTGCAGGCGTTTCTGGAGCGGCACGTCAAAGCCAGCGATGCCCGGCGATTCTGCCAGGTCATGGGCGCGTACGCCGAGGGTTCGCACGGCCGGTCGAAGCCGGCGCCGTCGCGGGCTGGCGCGGTCAAGAAGGCGAAGTCGCCGGCACGCAAGGCGTCGGCGCCCGTCGGTAAGACGGCCTCGCCGGCACGCAAGTCATCGGCGCCACGCGCCAAGTCCGCGAAACGCAAAGCAGGGAAGTGATGCGCATGTCAACGATCATCAGCGGTCCATGCCGGGCGGCGGCGCGCCGCGGACGGGGTGGAGCCGGGGGAGATTCAGGCCGCGCCGCGTGGGGTTTCATTTCCGGTCGCGCGCGGTTGAGCCTGGCGCTTTTCATCTCGCTTGTCCTGACGGCCGCAAGCGGGTGGGCGGGCGGCTGCGCGTCGGGACCGGGTCAGCGCGGCGCCGTCGGCGCCTCGGGCGACGCTCAACTGGCCGAGGGCGAGAATGCCGCGCGCGCGTTTCTGCCGCTCTCCGAGATTCAGCCGCCGATTCAGCGGCCCGCTCCTGTGGAAGTCAAGCCGCTTTCGTCGCGCGGCGAAGAGCAGATCCAGCGCGCCGAGTCTTTGGCCTCCGAGCAGCGCTTCACCGAGGCCGTCATCGAGCTGGAGCGGGGGCTGCGCTACGACCCCGGGCATCCGAGGATTCTGACGGCGCTGGCGGAATTGCACTTCCGCGCGGGCAGCGTGGAGCGGGCGCGATCCACGGCGCAGTCGGCGCTAGCCGGTCATCCCGACGACGCCCGACTTCATCTGCTGCTGGGGCGGATCGCCGCGGACGGCGGGCAATGGGAGGAGGCGCTGGTTCCGCTGCGGACCGGCGTTCTGCTTGCCGAAAGCGCGGCGGACGCTACGTTTGCCGCGGGGTTGTACGACCTCGGCGTGGCGCTTTCGCACGCGGGGTACCTCTCGGCCTCGCTGGCGCAGTTCGATCGGCTGGAGAACTGGCTGCGTGAGCAGGGTTCGCCGAAGGAGGCGGAGCTTGCCGGGCGATGGGCGACGACCGACGCCTCGCTGCCGGTTCTTCGCGCGAATCTGCTGGAGCGTCTGGGGCGACCCTCGGACGCCGCGGACCAGATCGCGCGGCGCATCGACGGTGGCGACGCGACGCCCGCGCTGCGCGTGCGCCGCGTACACCTGCTGCTGGCGGCGCGGCGGTGGGAGGACGCCGAGCGGGCGCTCCACGCGGTCGGCGCGGACGAGCCTGCGCTGGTGGATTTGCTGGTCGAACTCCGCGAAAAGCAGGGGCGCGGCGCGGCCGTGCTGGATGACCTCCGCGCCCGGCTCCGGGCGCAGCCGGACAGCGAGCGGCTGGCGCTGGCGCTGCGCGACGCCGCGCGCCGGCTCGACCGGCCGCGTGAATGCATCGACGACCTGCGCGGGTTTCTTGCGCGGTCGCCCGGCTCGCTGGAGGTGCGCTCCTCGCTGCTGCACTTGCTGATCGAATCGGCGCAGTGGCCCGCGGTGCTCAGCGTTGCCGAGGGCGGGTTGAGCCAGGACGCCGCGGCGGCGGCGAGCTTCGTAGAGGTGCTGCGCGGCGCGGCCGCTGATGCTCGCGTGGCGGACGCGCTGCTGAACGCGAGCGCTGAAGGCGCGGGGCCGAACCTGCGGTACCTGCGGGCGGAGATCGCCTTCGCCGCGGGTCGCACGGATCGAACGATCGAGGAACTGACGGGCGGCGCGGCGGAGCTTACAGCGCGGCCGGAGGCGCGGCGGCTCCTCGGCGAGGCTTACCTGCGCGGCTTTCAGTGGGAGCTTGCCCGCGGCGCGGTTGCGCGGAAGCAGGCGGAGGTGGCGGAGGACGTGCGCTGCGAGTGGATTCTCGGGCAGGCGTGCGAGGGGTTGGATGATCTCGGCGGCGCGGAGCAGCATTACAAGGCGGGTCTGCAACTGGACCGCACGAACGAGCGCGTGATGACCGCGCTGGCGCGCGTTTATCAGCGAACGGGGCGCGACCTGCAGTTTGAGCAGCAGCTTCGCGCGGTGATCGACGCGCATCCGGAAAACTCCGAAGCGCGCGAGGATCTGATCGTGCGCTACCTCGAAACGGATCGCATCGAGGAGGCTGCGCGGCAGTTGCAGGAGCTGGACAAAGTCGCGCCGACGTCCTCGGCGCTGGCGCGATGCCTCGTGGAGATTCAGCGGCGGCAGAAGGCGGACCCGGCGGCGGCGATCCCGATTCTGGAGGAAGCGCTGAAGCGGAACGGTCCGGACGCGCGAACGCTTGCGGCGCTGGGGGATCTGCTGGCGGCGTCGCAGCGGTTCGACGACGCGCGCTCGCGCTACGAGGAGGCGCTGCGGCTGGAGCCTGCCTCTGAAGATTATTTCCTGCGCCTGGTCGGACTGGACGAGGCGCTGCTGGATTTCGAGAGCGCGGCGAAACGCCTGGAGCCGATGCTGCCGCGGTACCCGAATCGACACCCCCTGCGAGGCGAACTGCTCCAGGCTCTGATGGTCGTGCAGCGGTTCGACGAGGCGCTGGCGCTGGCGCAAAAGGAAGAGGCCCGCGCCGATGCGTCGGAGTCGGTGCGGACGGCGTATCGCGGGAAGATCGTCGAGATTCTTCGGCTGATGCGGCGACAGGACGAGGTTTATCGAAAGCTGTCCGAGTGGGCGACGGCGGACGCGCCGGCCGGGCCGTGGTCGCAGCGGCTGATTCTCGCGTATGTCGAGGATGATCGCGTCGCGGACGCGCTGCCGCTGGCGCGCAAGGCGTTCGAGACCGCGGGCGACAAGGTCACGCGGGAAATCCTGGTGAACACGCTGATCGCCGCGGACCAGACGGACCGCGCGATGCAGCTTGTGCTGGATACGGTTCAGGAGGATCCGTCGAACGAAGCCCTGTTCGACGAACTCGCCACGAAGCTCGCGCTCGCCGAGCGGTACGACGAGGCGATCGACCTGCTCAATCAGGAGCTTGCCGTCTGCGCGGATCCCGATCGTGTGCGCGAACGCATTTTTCGCTTTCAACGGGCGGCCGGTCGGCACGATGAAAACGTCCGGTTCCTGGAGGATTGGATCGCGGCGCTGACGCGGACGGTGCGCGAGCAGGTGGAGCGCCGCGGGATCCGGCCGGAGCGCGCGGAGGAGGGGCTGGGCCGGATCATCCAGATGCTGCACGTGTGGATCGTGCAGGAGTTGATGCTCGCCAAGCAGTACGACGCCGCGCTGCTGCGGCTGCAGCAGTTGCTCGATGCCGCGTCCGACGACGAGTCGCGCTTTGAGTTGATGATGCTGTCGTACAGCATTCATCAGCTCGCGGGGCGCATGGCCGAGGCGCAGCAGGCGCTGGAGACGTGTTACGGCATCGACCCGTTCAACGTCGGGGTCAACAACGACCTGGGCTATCTGCTGGCCGACCAGGGCTTGCGGCTGGACGAGGCGGAGCGGATGACGCGGATGGCGCTCGCCCGTTCGCCGCGGAATGCGGCCTACCTCGACAGCTACGGATGGGCTCAGTACAAGAAAGGCGAGTTCGAGAAAGCGTACACGTGGATTCGCCGATCGATGAACGCCGAGCCGCGGGAGGATGAGGTGATCCCCGATCATCTCGGCGACGCGGCGTGGCGCACGGGTCGGCGCGATGAGGCGGTGACGCACTGGACGGAGGCGAAGACCAACGCGGAGAAGAAGCTGAAGGACGATCCGCAAGACCGGGTGGCGGAGCGCGTGGCGGCGGAGGCGGGGACGAAGATCGAGGCCGCTGCCGGCGGGGGTCAGCCTGCGGTGGCGTCCAGCGCCGCGCCGAACGCCGGCAGCGCGCAGCCGAAGCCGTGACGCGCGGCTGCTGAAAAGCAAAGAGGAAGGAAGGGCATCGTGGCCGGACATTCACGCTGGGCCAACATCAAGCATAAAAAGGCCGCGTCCGACGCCAAGCGCGGGCGGCTCTGGAGCAAGGCCTGCCGCGACGTCATCATGGCGGCGCGCGGCGGCGGCGGGAACATCGACGAGAACCTGCGGCTGCGCATGGCGGTGGACAAGGCCAAGGCGGTCAACGTCCCCAAGGACACGATCGATCGCGCCATCAAGAAGGGCACGGGCGAGCTGGAGGGCGAAACCTACGAGGAAATGAGCTACGAAGGCTACGGTCCCGGCGGCGTGGCCATTCTCTGCCGCGCGCTGACCGACAACCGCACGCGCACCGCCCCGGAGATCAAGAAGATTTTCGACCGTCGCGGGTGCAGCCTGGGCACGCCGAACTGCGTGGCGTGGATGTTCTCGCAGAAGGGCGTGATCAGCATTGAACCGGGCAAGACGACCGAGGACCGGTTGATGGAGATCGCGCTCGACGCCGGGGCGGATGATGTCAGCTCGTCGGAGGGCGGCTTCGAGGTGCTCTGCACGCCGGCCGCGTTCGAGTCGGTGAAGGCGGCGATCGAGAAGGCGGGCATCGCGGTGCAGTCCGCGGACGTGAGCATGATCGCGTCGAACCTCGTGCGCCTCGACCGCGAGACGACGGCGAAGGCGCTGAAGCTGCTCGAAGAACTTGAGGAGCATGACGACGTGCAGAACGTCGCCTCGAATCTCGACATTCCAGAAGAGATGATGCGCGAGCTGGCGGAGGGTTGAGGCGTCAGGGGAAGTGTGCGGGCCGGCGTTTCCGCGCATTCACGAGTTCATTCCGTCATTCCCGCGCAGGCGGGAATCCAATTCCGTCGCGGAGCGAACCGGGTAGTTCGCCACCCCGTGGCGAGCGTTCGTCGCGGAGCGACGAACTACCCTCACGTCGCGGAGCGACGAACTACCCTCACGTCGCGGAGCGACGAACTACCCTCTCGTCGCGGAGCGACGAACTACCCTCACGTCGCAAAACGACGAACTACGCTCACGTCGCGGAACGACGGGCCACCCCTCGCGGCGTTCAGCGCTTCCACCAGGATTTCTTCTTGCCCGAGTCGCGGGATGAGCGGTTTTCCTGATGGCGGACGATGGCGATGAGGTCCGCAAGCGGTTTGTGAGGGTTGATGCGGCGCAGCGCTTTGAGTCGCTCGCGCGCGTTTTCGTCGAGGCCTTCCAGCAGCGCCGGGTCATCCGGCTCCTGCGTTTTCGGTGCGGCGGCGCGCTGCGGCCCGTCGCTGATGGAATCGTGCGGCAGCGTGTTCTGTTCCCCCGCGCCGCCCGCAGTCGAGCTTCCGGCGGCCTGCTGCTCAGGCGAGGCCGGCGGCAGCTCCTCTCCGTTGCGCGTGGCTTCGATCTGCGCTCGGGCGGCGGCGGCGGCGGCGCGCAGGGCGGCGGACTGATCGAAGGCTTCCGGCGCTTCGTCCGGGGGCGCGTCTTCAGCGGACTCGAAGGCCGCGAGAGGATCATCCGCCGCGCTCTGCGCGTTGTCCGCGAGAGAGGCGCCCGTAACGTCACACTGCTCGGCTTCGACGGCGGAGTCAGCGCCTGCCCCGCGAGGGTCAGGCAACTCCGCGGCCAAAGCGGCATGGCTGCGCCAGAACTCGGCGATGGCGCGTCCGCATGCCATGCGTTGCTCGACAAGCTGATCCGAGCTTGGTGCACCGTCCATCACGTTCGTGGTTGAGCCGTCCGATCGAGCGGCGGCTTGTTCTCCGGCGGCGCTATCCGCAGCAGCGCGGCCGGCGGCGGCGCGGTCGCGCTCCCATGCGTCGCGCTCGTCCTGGAGCGCGGCGCGTTCCTGCCGCAACTGGGCCTGGAGCTGGTCGATCTCGGCCCGCGACGCCGCAAGCTCCTCGTCGAGCTTCGCCTGGCGGCTCTCCGTGTCCTCACGCAGCGCGCGGAGCTGATGCTCGGCCTGCCGGCGCGACGCATCGACATCCTGACCGGCGCCGTCGAGCGCCGTCTGGCGCGCTTCCAGCTCGGCGCGAAACGCGTCGAGCGATTCCTTTTGAGCGCTGAGGCGGCGATCGCGCTCGGCCATGTCGCGCTGCTGCTGCTCGATGAGCGCGGTTTGCTCGTGAAGCTGATGCGTCGCCGCGTTCAAGCCCGCGCGCTGGCTTTCAAGCTCCTCGCGCGTGGCGAAAATCTGCTGGCGGAGGTGGTCGAACTCGCCGCGCTGCTTTTCGGATTCAGACGCGACGGCCTTGCGGCGGTCCTCGAACTCGGTGCGCGCCGCGTCCAGCGCGGTCCACTGCTGCTGAACCTTGGTCTCCTCTTCGGCGGCGCGGCCGTGCTGCGCGGCGAGGGCATCGCGCAGATCGTCGATTTCGCGCTGACGGGTTTGAGCCTGTGCCTCGGCGGCGGCGAGCTGTCGCTGGCGCGCTTCGAGCGCCTGCTTCTTGTCGTCGAACTCGCGGGCGCGGGCTCCGGCCTCCTTGAGCAGCTTCTTGAGCTCGCGGCGTTCCTTCTCCACGGAGGACGCGTCGGACTTGAGCGATTCCACTTTCGCCGACGAGTCGGCGCGGAGGCGATCGATTTCCTCCGCCAGTTGGTCGAGTTCCTGCCGGCGCTCGTCGAGCTGGGCACCGCGCTGCTCGACGTCGGCATGTTCGCGCTGGGCGCGTTCCTGCGCGTCGCGCAGCGCCCTCTCCTGTTGCGCAAGCTCGGCGATGCGCCGCTGGGCGTCGGATTCCTTGTCGCGCAGCGCCGCCTCCATCCGCGCGAGTTCCGCCTGCCGCGCGGCGCACTTGGCCTCGCGATCCTCCGCGACGCGCATCTGCTCGTCCAGCTCGGCGTGCTTTCCGGAGAGCAGCGCCCGGTCGGATTGCAGCGTCTGATCAAACGCCTCGCGCATCTGCTCGAACGAGTCGCGGTCGGCTTTCAGCGACCTGGTGCGCGAGTCGATCGTGCGCTCCATGTCCGCCAGCCGCCGCTGCGAGGCGTCAAGCTGGCCTTGAATCTGCTGAAGATCGGCTTCGCGGCGGTCCATCTGGGCGAGCCGGTCGGCCAGCTCGCCGCGATCGGCCTCCACGCGGGCCTTCAACTCGCCGCTTTCCTTGTCGATGGCGGCGCGCTCGCGGGCGACGGCGCGCTCCCGCGTCTGCAGCTCCTGCTGCGCGCGAGCGACCTGCTTCTCCCGGTCGGCGAGCGCCGTCGCAAGCTCGGTCAGCTCCTGCTCGCGCGCCCGCGCGCCGGCGGATGCGTCGCGCGTTTTCTCTTCCAACGTCTCGACTTCACAGCGCGTCAACGTCAGTTGTGTTTCCGCCGCGGTGAGCGAAGACTGCCGCTCGGACAGTTCGGCGTTCAGTTCGGCGATGCGTTGATGCTCGGTCGCCAGGTTCTGCTCGCGGGCGAGGAGATCCTTCTCGGCGGTGCCGACGTGGTCGAGGAGTTCCTGCTGGCGCTGGACCTTGGCTTCGAACTCACGCCGGCGATCCTCCAGCTTCGCCTGCTCGGCGCGGAGGGCGGCGTCCTTTTCCTTCAGTTCGCCGCGGAGGCGCTCGACCTCATCAAAGCGGCTCTTGAGTCGGTCCTGATCCGCCTGCGAGCCTTCCTGCAGGTCCGTCAACTCGCGCAACCGCTCCGCGAGGGCTTCCTCCTTCACGGCGACCTCGTCTTCAAAGCGGCGACGAGCGTCTTCAAGCTCCCGCCGGACGGCATCGAGCGACTCCTGCTTCTCGTTGAGCTTCTTCTCGCGCGTCTGGAGCGAGCGCGACTTCTTCTCCGTCTCACGATCGCGGGCTTCTATCGCCTCGTTCCGCTCGGCGAGCGCGGCATCGGCCTGGCGCGACTGCTCCTCGATCCTGCGGCGCGCGGCATCCAGTTCAGCAAGCTCGGTCTCCAACTCGCCGCGGCGTGCCTGGAACGCCTTGCTCTCGCGTTCCGCAGCGGCGGATTGACGCTCGAAGGCGGCGGACCTGGCGGCGATGTCTTTCTCTCGCGTGTGCAGTGAGACCTCGCGCTCGTCGATCTCCAGCGCCTTTTGCTGGAGGATTGTCTCGCGCGCGTCCAGCTCGGCCTGGCCCGTGTCGACGGCGTCGAGGCGCTCTCGCAGGGAGGCTTCACGGTTGGCGAGGGACTGCTGCTGCTCCTTGAGGAGGCGCTGCTCGTGCGCGACGCGCGACGCATCCCGTTGCGCGGTTTCACGATCGCGGTCGATGCGGTCGCGTGCGGCGGCGAGGTCTTCGCGCTGTCGGCTCAACTCCGCGAGCTGCTCCGTGAGATCGGACTGGCGGCGTTCGGCGTCCTTGCGACCCTGCTCGACATCGCGCGCGAGCTGCGCCAATCCGTCGCGCTCCATGCGGATCTGGTCCGCCTCATCCGCGAGGCGCTGCTCGCGCTCCGTCAGCGCGGAGGCGAGCTGCGTAAGCTCCTGCTCGCGCTTCTCGAGTTGCGTGCGCGCGGATTCCTGGCGGCTCGCCAGCCCGTCCACGGACGACTCCCACGCCAACATGCGCGTAAACAACTCGCCCAGCGCCGCCTCAAGCGGCTCCACCGAGGCATCCACGGATTGGAGCAATTGATCCAGTGATTCGGTCGAAGGCATACTCAACCCATCCGCATGTAATCGCGTTCGCCTCGCGCACGGCGGCGCTTCGCGCGCCGCGCGCGCGGCATCGCGGCCTGGCGATCGCGGGTTCGTCCGCGTCGCCTCGTCGGGCCACTGCCTGCGGAGACAGACTGTCTGTGTATCGGCATAGGCAGCGGGGCGGAGCTTGCGCAGGGGCTAAAACGGTAAGGTCCGATACCCGCTGCAGGCCGTGGGATCGCCGCGACGAGGCCGGCGTGCGTCCGAGAACCGCGCACGCAACCCTCCGGCTGCGCGCGCGTTATGGGGCAGCGATTCTCGCGCGACCGCCGCGTGCCTAACGCCTCGCGCCGGGTTCGCCGACGATCGTAGGGTAGAGTCGGCGGGCGACGGCTCGCCGCGTTCCCCAATGGGCATCCACCCAGGAGGCGTCGTTTCGGGCTTATGGCCGAACGCATCGATCCACGCACGACCCCCGCGCGCCCGGACCTGGGCACCGTGCAGTCGCTGGCGCGCGGCGTCCTCGGCGCCGTCGTGGCCGTGCAGGAGCGCATGCACGCCTGCGTCGAGGAGATTCAGGGCGGGCAGGAGGCGCTGGATGCGGAGCGAGTCGAGCTGGCGCGGGAGCGCGCCGCGCATGCCGAGCAGTTGAAATCGCAGGCGGACGAGGTTGCGCGCCTGCGGGAGGCGTTCAGCGCCGAACGTGCCGAGTGGGACGAGCAAGTTTCCGCCATACGCGCCGAGCTGAAGCAGCGGGAGCATGAGCTGGCGGAGCAGCTTGAGCAGGCCGCTCAGCAAACGGCCGGGATGTGCGAGCAGGAAGCGAGCTTCTCCGGCAAGCAGGACGAGCTCAAGGCGCTGCTGAAGGCGCTGGAGCAGCGCGAGGCGAGCCTCGACAAGCGGGAACAGAAGTTCGAGGAGGAGCGCCGCACGGTGGAGTCGCTCCAGTCCACGGTGGCGCGGTCCGCCAGCGAGATGGAGCAGGAGCGTCGCGGATACGCCTCCCAGGCCGCGGCGGATCGCCAGCTCCTGGAATCCCAGCGTCAGGAGCTGGAGGCGCTGGAGTCGGACCTCGCCGCGCGCGAGCAGGCGATGGAGCAGCTTGCGATGCGCGTCCAGCAGCGTGAGGCGGCCATCGCTGAGGCGGAGGAGCGGCTGCGGCAGACGGAGGCCGAGTACGAGCAGGCCGTTTCCGACATCGAGGCACGGACGGCGGCGCTGGCGCAGCGCGAATCGACGATGAACGTGCAGTGGAAGCAGAGCGAGCTTCGCGCCGCCGAGATCGCCGCGGCGCAGGACACGCTCAACACGCTTCAGGCGCAGCTTCAGCACGATCTGACGGAAGTCTCGGCGCAGCGCGAGGAGCTGATGCGTCGCCTCGGCGCGACGAGCCAGGCGGCGTTCACGCCTCCGCCGTCGCGCGTGCCGCCGCCGGTTCCCGCTCCGCAGGCGCCGCCGGCGCCCGCGGAAACCGCCACGCCGAAGGGCGGCGTCGCCGACCAGTTCCGCAAGCTGAGGCGGGACGCGAAGCGCAAGGCCATAGGCGCGTGAGCGGATCACGGAAGGAACGACCCGAGGACGGAACGAACGCAGAAGGCAAATACACATGGGTCTGAAACTCTTCGCCAAATTCAGGAAAGACGGTCCGCCGAAGGAACCGGCCATCAAGTCGCGCTCCAACCCGATCGAGCCGCAGGCGCAGAAGACGTACGAGCCGTCGAGCCCGATGACGCTGGACGGAGATCCGCTGCGCGCCATGCTGACGCAGGGGCGCGGCGCGGCGATCTGGGCGGAAGCCGACCGCTGGCGAGCGCAACCCGGCGGCGCGGCCGCCCTCACGCAAGCCTGCGAATCCCTTGAAGCCGCCATGGCGCTGGTGCCCGCGGGCGACATCACGCTTAATCTCGCCCTCAGCGCCGCCGGCGAAGCGAAGGAGGAAACCCGCGTCGTCGAGCCGTTTCTGCTGGACGTCTGCTGTGTGACGCAGGAGCAGTTTCAGCAGTTTGTCGATGCCGGCGGATACGACGACCTCAACCTCTGGCCGGAGGACATCTGGCCGCACCTGATTGAAATGAAGGACCAGACGGGGATGCCCGCCCCGCGCTACTGGCGCGAGGCGCGGCACGACCGCCGGTTTTCGCGGCATCCCGTCGTCGGCGTCTGCTGGTACGAGGCGCAGGCGTACGCGTTGTGGATCGGCAAGCGCCTGCCCAACGAGGCTGAGTGGCAGATGGCGTGCAGTTGGCACATCAAGAGCGAAGCCGACGTGCTGCGGCGCTTCCCGTGGGGCGACGCGATGAACACGCAGCGGTGCAACATCTGGCTGTCCGGCGTGGGGGGAACGGTGCCGGTGGACGCGTATCCCAGCGGCGCGGCGCCGAACCACGTGCTGCAACTGGTGGGCAACGTCTGGGAATGGACCGTCTCACCGTTTGAGATTCATGATCCCGAGGGGCATCCGATCGTCGGGGAGATGCCGATGTACGGCGTGCGCGGCGGGGCGTTCGACACGTATTTTGAGTCGCAGACCGCAAGCCAATTTCGCACGGGGCAGATCGCCCTAGCGAGGACGCATAACCTGGGTTTCCGCTGCGCGATCGACCTTGCGGCGGCACGTTGGATGAACGAAGGCTGAAGTGAAGCGGAGGAAGGCCCGGCGCACCGCGCGTCACTCCCGCCAGGGCGCGTCATTTCCGCGCAGGCGGGAATCCAGGCCGTGGAAATACGTGGACCCCCCCTTCGGGGGGGTGACGAAAGGACGGCATGATGTTGACGACAACCTCCTCGATCGGCGTCGCCTCGACGCCCTGCCTGATCTGCGAGGCCGAGAACAAGCCGGAGTCGCTGGTCTGCTCGCGCTGCTACGCCCCGATGGCGCTCATCATGGAAGCGGCCGCGCAGGACCGCGACCCGTGCATCGTCAGCGTCATCGGCGAGAGCAACACCGGCAAGACGGTGTATCTCGGCACGCTCCTGGACATGCTCAGCAAGCGGGCGGGCGATTTCGAGGCCGTGCCCAAAGGGGCGTACTCCGTCAACCTTCAGCACAACGTCATCAGTTGCCTCGGAGGCCGGCAGTTTCCGCCGAAAACGCCGATGGAAGTGGACCAGTGGCACTGGGCGTATTACCAGATCGCGCACCACAAGCGCGGCGACATGATCTACGACCTGGTGATGCCGGACATGGCCGGCGAGGCGCTGGCGGCGGAAGTGTCCTCGCCCAAGACGTACACGGTGATCCGCAGTCTGCTGGAGAAAAGCGCCGGGTCGCTGCTGCTGGTGGACGCGGGGGTGGCGGCCGCGGGGTCGCCGCAGCCGGACTTTTTCGCGATGAAGCTGCTGTCGTACATGGACGGCATCTTCTCAAGAAAGCGCGGAGAGCTGATCGACACGCCGGTGGCGGTCGTGCTGTGCAAGGGCGATTACTGCCCCGAGTGCTTTGACGATCCGCGCGCCTTCGCCAAGACCAACCTCAACCGCACGTGGAACCTCTGCGAGAGCCGCTTCGCCAGCACGCAGTTTTTCGCCGCCAGCGTGGTGGGATCGCTGGGATACGCCAACGACGAGGACGGCAACGTGATTCCCTATCCGCTGCACGTGTCGCCTCGGGGAATTCTCGAACCGTTCGAGTGGGTGCTCGGTCGGTTGGGGTAACACGGCATCGCCGCAGGCCGGGAGTCGCTTCTCATGAGCGCCAGTCCATCGCTTGTCGCGCCGCGCCCCGCAACGTCCGCGCGGTCTTCAACGTCGGAAGTGGTCGCGCACCCGGCCATCTTCACCTCGATTCGCACGCCCACCGGCGAAGGGTATCGCATTGTCGCGGCGTCGAAGTCGCTTCGTCCGGAGGAGCGGCAGGTCATCACGCGCTGCTCGCCTTCGCACGACGCCATGTGCGACGCCGGCGAGGGGTCGGTGGCGCTGGCGTGTTATCCGCTGCCCACCGGACGGATCTGCGTGGCGCACACCTGTCCCGCGGGCGCGGAGCACACGGGGCGCGGCGGTCAGCGCGTGTACACGTACAACCTCGTCGTGGAAGGCGAGGACTTTGCGCGGTTCGGATTCAATCCGTTCGCGCTGCTTCGCGCGGCCGTGGCGCTGGGGTTGACCTCGCCGCAACTGAAGCCGCGTGAGGCGCTGGAGCCGGTGCGGCTGCCTTGCGTCGGTGCGGGCGCGGCGGCGGAGGGAGCGTACCCCACGGCGTCGGAGGGGGCGCGTTGGAAGCGGCGCGTCGTGCATCGGCTGCTGCGCGGCGCGCC
The DNA here is from genome assembly GCA_964526695.1 of uncultured Phycisphaeraceae bacterium. Classification (GTDB taxonomy): domain Bacteria; phylum Planctomycetota; class Phycisphaerae; order UBA1845; family UBA1845; genus JABWBH01. Next base: position 113,261 of record CAZGJA010000017.1, on the reverse strand, counting down.
CGTCGTGGTGCGCGTGGAATCGTCGGCGACGCAGGCGGCGGAAGTGCTGTGGATGTCGCTGCCCGGACCGATGCGGGCCAAGCTGTCGCTTTCGGCGGGGCTTCGGTTTTCGACCAGCCGGCCGCATACGCTGGTGATTGTCTCGTCGCCCGATGTCCGGCTCAAGGACTTGTGCGAGAGTATGGACGCGCTGCTGGTGGACGCGGCGCGCGAGCCGGTTGGCGAGGATCCTCCGGCAAGCGCCTGGCTGTCCTTCGTCGAGCGCCACTGGCGAGGCGATCTCATGGCGGCGCTGACGGCGCGCACATCGCACGGATTCGAGGACGTCTCGCCGGAAGCGCTGGAGCGAATCGGGCGCCTGTACGCGAGCATGGACGAGCTGGGCGGCGCGGACTTGCCGCGATTACTGGTGATTGCGGAGGAGTTTATTGACCGCGCTGCGCGCGGCGTGGAGCAGCGTTTGCGGGCGGAACTGCTCGATTCCGCGAAGAAAGCGATTGCGGAGCGACTGAGTTCCTCTGACGCACCTGTCTTGGAGAGGCACTGGCCAAAGCTCGTGGCCTTGTGGCGCAAGTCCCGCGCGGCCTGCACCTTCTGCGAGGCGCTGGTCCAGCGAGCGCTCGAACGGCTTGCCGGCGCGGCGCCCATGCTTGCGGCGCGCCTGGCGCTCGCCGCGGCGCGCCCGGTGGAAGGCGCCGTGGATGAGGCCTCGCACGCGGCGTTCTTGGTGAGCCTGCTGGCGCGTGCGCTTTCCGTCGGCGAGACGGAGAATCCGCAGGCTGTCGCCGAACGGGCTGAACTCGCCGACCAGTGGCGGCAACGACGCCCTGACCTGGCCATCCCGATGCCGTCGCCGCCGGCGTCGCCTTGCCAGCCCATGCCATCAGCATAGCCGTCCGGGGTGAAAGTCTCGTGCACCTGGGGGACCGGGTTTCCAGCCGGTCATTCTCCGGGCGTCGGCGCGGGTTGACAGGCTGGAAAGCCTGTCCCCCAGACTTTCAACTCAGACTGACAGCCCTCGCGGGCGCAGCAATCGCCGCACCGCGCCGTAGGCAAGCGGCGACATCCCGCGCGTCCGGGAAGCGACCTTTCGTCCGATCACTCGCCACGCGCGTCCGATCACGGGACCGCTTGGCGAATCGCCGACCAGAAACTCAACCTTCCGCTCGCCGCATTCGATGCTTAGGAGGACGGTCTTCAAGCCGCCACGAGAGTCCTTGCGGGGTCGCAACTGTGGACGATCGATCGCTGAAAAAACAAGCGGATTCCGCGCGCGCCGACACGCGCGTCCTCCGAACGCTGAAGCGAACGGACGCGGAGATTCTCACGATCCTCGACGAGATGGACCGACAGGATGCCGCGCATGACGCCGCGCGCGTCGCCAGCCGCTACAAGTACCGCATCTCCTCGCTGCGCATCATGGTCGCCCACCCCGGCGGGTCGATCGTCACGTACTCCGTGTTCAGCCGTTGGCTCGCCCCCAAGGGACTGGCCTTCCTCCACGGCTCTTTCCTGCACGCCGGGACCGGTTGCGTCGCGCAGCTCATCAGCCCCCACGGCTCGTGGAACGACGTGCCCGGAGTCATCGGACCCTGCGCCTACATGATGAACCACCATGCCTACGAGATTGAAATGGTCTTCTCGCAGGAGGTGGACGCGTCGCTCTTCTGCCCGGAGGCGGCCTCCGTGAGGGTGCTCCTGGCGGATGAAGATGCGGTCATGGCCGACGTTGTGCGAGCTCACTTGCAGCAGCTCAACGCGACGGTGACCGTGGTGCGCGATGGACAGGAAGCGATGGACCAGGCGCTCGGCGCGGCGTTTGACCTTATCATGCTCGATCTGGACCTGCCCAAGGTTCCCGGCCAGGACGCCATCAAGACGCTGCGCGAGAAGGGATATCCCGGATACGCGGTGGCCATGACCTCCATGTCGCGCCCGAGCATTCGCGACGAGTGCCTGGGCATCGGGTTCAACGAGTGCCTGCACAAGCCCGCGACACTCGGCCAGCTTTCCAAGGTCTTGCACAACGTCCGGCAGGAGCCGCTCTTCAGCACGCTGGAGGCGGACCCGGTCATCGGACCGCTCATCCCCGCGTTCATCAAGACGCTGCCGGCCATGGCGCGCGACATTCAGGATGCAGCCACGCGGGAAGACCTGGCGACCGTCGAACGGCTCGTCCGCACGCTGAAGGTGCAAGGGCCCAGTTTGGGCTTCGGGCTGCTCGGCGAGCTGGCGGTGCCGATCGAAGCGGGGTTGATTGAATCGCACAACCTCGGCACGGTGCGCGGGCGGCTGCGCAATCTGGTTCAGGCCTGTCTGCTGGCGCGTTCGAGCCGCATGTCCAACTGAGCCGCGACCGCTGGTCGCCGGTGACGGGCGCTCCTATCATCGCGTCTATGCCGACGGACGCCGGGCTGAAACTCGCCTACAGCGCCAACGCTTATCTTCGCTTCGACGCGCATGAGGCGGCGCGGCGCATCGCCGCGCTCGGGTACGCCGGCATCGAGTTGATGGCCGACGCGCCGCATCTTTGGCCCGCCGCTACGACCGACGCCCAGATCGACGCTCTCCGTCGCACGCTGGATCGCACCGGGCTGTCGATCTCCAACGTCAACGCTTTCATGATGCAGGCCGTCGGCGACGCGCGGCATCCTTACTGGCATCCGTCGTGGATTGAGGCGGATGCGGGCCTGCGCCGGGTGCGGGTCGAGCATACGATCGCGGCGCTGCGGATGGCCGCGAAGCTGGGGGCGCCTTCGATCACCACCGAGCCGGGAGGTCCGCTGGAAAGCGGCGGTGCGCTCGAACGGCAGATGTCGCGCGAGCGGGCGATGGACACGTTCGTTGCCGGGCTGGACGAGGCGCTCCGCGTCGCGGAAGACGTCGGCGTGCGGCTGCTCGTCGAGCCGGAGCCGGGGCTGCTGATTGAGAATGTCGCGCAGACGCTGGAGCTGTGCGCGCGATTTCGGTCGCCGGCGTTCGGCGTCAACTTCGACATCGGGCACATGTACTGCGTCGGTGAGCCGCTTGCGGACGCGGTGACGGCGCTGGCGGGGCACGTGCGGCATTACCACGTCGAGGACATCGCCGCCTCGCGCGTGCATCAGCACCTCGTCCCCGGGCGCGGCGCGATCGACTTTGCCCCGGTCTTTCAGGCCGTGCGGCGCACCGGCTACGACGGCTGGATCACGGTGGAGCTGTACCCGTACATCGACGACCCGGACGCCGCCGGCGCGGAGGCGCGGGCGCATCTGCTGCCGCGGTTGGATTGAATGCCCGACGCTGATGGAGTAATCGCCTGCCGCGTCGAGGTCGTTGCAGAACCAAGTGTGGCCCCGGTTTCCAACCGGGGAGTGTAGCACAGGTTTTCAACCTGTGCGGGTCTTGAAGCAGCGTCTTATGGAACCTGCGCCCATGAGCCACCGCCTGCGCACGTTCTTCGAGTTGGTCCGACTTCCGAACACCTTCACCGCGCCGCCGGACGTGATCGCGGGGGCGTGCGCGGCCGGGGCGATTCTCGACGGGGTGCCCGCGGCGCGATGGCTGCCGGTGGGCGCGTTGTGCCTGGCGTCCATGCACCTGTACGCCGGGGGCGTGGCGCTGAACGACGTGATGGACGCGGAGCGGGACGCGACAGATCGGAGCGACCGCCCCATTCCTTCGCAGCGCATCTCGCGCGAGGCGGCGCTGCGTGTGTCGATCCTGCTGCTGACGGCGGGGGCGGTTCTCGCGCTGGCGGTTTCCGCGCGGGCGGGCTTGGTCGCGCTGGGGCTGATCGGCGCGATGATTGCGTACAACATGCTGAAGGCGTGGTGGTTTGCGCCCGCGCTCATGGGGCTGTGCCGCGCGCTCAACATGGGGCTGGGCATGGTTTTGGGCATGGCTGCGGGATCGCGCGACCCCGGCCACGAACTCACGCTTGAGCGGCTTTGGCCCGCGGCGTGCTTGGGGCTGTACGTTGCCGGCGTGACGATTTTCGCGCGGCGCGAAACCCGCGCGGGCTTTCACTGGACGCGGGTCGTCGGGCTGACCGTCGTCTTTGCGTCGCTGGTGGCGTATCTGCAGGTCTGGTTACGATTCAGTCCGCAGGCCAGTTGGCTCTCGGCGGCGCTGGTCGGCATCTGGTCGTTTACCTGCGGTCTCGGGCTTTGTGCGGTCGGCGGCCGCCCCGACCGTGTACAGCAGGCCGTGGTCGCGTTCATTCTCGGCATCGTGCTGCTCGACGCGTGGCTGGCGACCATGCTGGCGGGCGTGGCAACCGGCGCGATCGTGCTGGCGTTTGCGATTCCTTTCATGCTGCTCGCGCGGGCATTCCGTCCCACATGAACGCATGGCGACTCATCATCTGTCCGCAGTGCCGCGCGGCAGGGGGTCAAGGTCGATGCGCGCCGGCGGCTCCGGCACACGATGCGCTTCACCGACGAGGCCGCGCCGACGCGCAAGGCGAGCCCCGCGGGCGTGAGCGGGGCGGAAATCCGAGTGCGGGTCGCGCCGGTCGCGGACGCGCCGCCGATCGACTTGGCCGCGCTGACGTTCGTCGCCCTCGACACGCGCACGCCATACACGCTAGACTTCGACGGCCCCGACGGCGGCCAGAACGCCCACTACATGCTCCGCTGGGTGAACACGACCGGGCAGAAGGGACCGTGGAGCGAGACAGTCAGCGCGACAATTGGGGCATAAATGCACCACGCAACCCAAGGGGAAGCGAAGTGAACGACGATGGACGCAGCGACTACGAGGCACAACTGGCCGCTGCTGGCGACCGCGGCACCATATTCTTCACACTCTTTCCGATCTTGACAGGGATCGTGGCGGGAGTGCTGCGGGTGCCGTTCGTCGGTTTGCTTCCTTGGTGGGCGGGAGCATTGCTTCTATCGTTATTTTTTGCCATTGCGCACATACTCGTCGGGTCGCCGCAGTATCGCCTGTTTCGAATGAATGAGGAAGCCTCCGGCACTCAGCCCTCGGTGCTGGGCTTTCTTCTTCTCAAGTGGCTGACGACGGCTGCGATCATCATCGGACTCGGGTACGGTATTCGTGCGATTCGAATTCTGTTTTAGGGGACAATGACTGACGGACCAGCATGAAAATAACCGTTGGACAAGTCGCATTCTGGCTCATCGATCTTTTGTTCGTGTACGCCGGAGCCAATCTTGTTTGGCAAGGTGTACGTGGTCGTGTCATGCTCGGCGCTGCGATCGGTGGCGCGGTGGTCGGAGTTGGAGCGATACTTGCAATGCTGCGCGATGAATGGTGGCCGTTACTCGCGGGCCTTCCGGGCGGGCTCGTCCTTGGGCGAATACTGGTGAACGTGACACGCCACATCGATCGGAAAAAGGAAGAGTAGCCGGTGGGTGGACTCGATGGGGTTGTTTCGTCGTTCCACTCCAAACCCGGAATCCAAACGCCGCAAACGCAACAGGTGACGGCAGGTCAACGACCTGGCCTACCCGGCTCAAAGCATTTGAAGCTGGTTTGATCGAATTGCTGAGTCTGCCGCTGAATAGGCCAATGCCTCGCTGCAAAACGACATACGGTCAGGAGAACCCCAGTAGGCGTTCATCTGCCACAGCAAAAGCGCCAAGAAGTATCGGGTCTCCTGGTCACAGGCTCTTGAGAAGCCAGCAATGGCAATGAGGGCGGACGAAGGGGCCAGTATTCGCTCCAGCCCCATCGTCATGTCGAGGTGAATCCAGCGTCCCAATGCCGCTCTTTTGGTCGCCTGACCGTGCTTCAACCTGGCGGAGTATGTCTTGGGCTTCGATGTCGGCTTGGTTAACTGATCCGGAGTGCCGATTTCCCATGGCCATAGCGTGTGCTCACCGCCCCCAAGACCTACGTGCAGGACCCACGGAGTGAACTCAAACCCGGTTGCACCTTCACTGCGCACGTTCTGCATCGCGAGATCACCAACGCGGGCGAAAAGTTCCTTCCTCGTCTCTTTGTGAACACAGAGAATGCGGCCGTAGAGCAGGGCAACCAGAATCGCTTTTGTAGGCTCCGTGCCTTCATGCTCTCGTACCGTGTAGACGCCCATGGGGTTCGTCCACTGCAGTGCTGCGCACCCGTTTCCTGGTCTGAGGAAGTACTCCATCAGGATGTCGAGACGCATTGCATCGACACCAGTTGATCCTCCAAAAAGTTTCCGAAACAAGCCCATACCGGCTCCTCGTTGCTCAAAGACAACACCCAGCGACCGTAGGTCGGGGCATCGACCCGACATCGACTCGCTGACCCTCACGAAAGGTGCTCTCTCACCCAGTGCAGAGTCGCTCCAACGAACGGCATCAGTAGTTCGTGTATTTGAGCAGGTTTTGGCGCTTGCGCCCATGAGTCCTTCAACCACTGTTCCACGAGACGGTGGGCTTCCCGCTCTACAAACCTCAAATGCTCGGGATCGCTACTCGACTTCCCAAGGTCTATGGCCCGGACGTTCATTGCGAAGACGACCGTTTGCTTCGCCCAAACCGCGACGTTCTGTTGTATTTCCTCGGGTGTTGGCGTGTTCACATTCCTCGCCCCAGTAGAAGCGTTGATCGGCCCATTGGGTCGATGACCCGACATACGGGTTTGCGGGACAACCTGTTACGGCACATCCTTGGAACCTGCCTTCACCATCATCGTGCGGCGGCAGGTCAGCGACCTGCCCGACTACCCGCCACGCGCGCGAACCGCGAATGGTAATGGCAGGTGCGAGCACCTGCCCTACCGGGCTGGCTCATGATCGCGCCGTCTCGCGCCGCCCGGGCTGATGCGCCTGGTAGCGCGCGATCTCCTCTTTGAACTGGTTGATGGTCGCCTTCAGCGACCGCATCGTGAGTTCGCGCACGTGCTCGTCCTCGAGAGTGTCGTTGCGCAGCGCTTCGTAACGCGTCTCCAGCCGATGGAGCTTGACGCGCGTGTTGGCGAGCTCAGTGTCGTTCTTCAAGCTCATGGAATGACCTCGATCATGCCTTTGGGAACGCCCATCCGATCCGTGCCGAAGGTGACGTTCACATAATCATCAAAATCCGCCGGCCCCAACAATTTCATTTCGAGGAAGGGGAGTCCTGTTTCCAACTCCGCCTCGGCCGCCGCATCGGTCGGGAACCCAGGCCCGATCAACAGCAAACAATCCACGTCGTTCGGCTCCATTATATCGGTGACAAAGCTGCCGTTCAAGACGATTCGCCGGACGCCGGCGCGCACGGCCAAGTCCACCATCCACCGCACCGACTCCATCTGCACGCGGCGCAGCTCGGATTCGCGTCCGAAGCGCGCCTCGATTTCGGCCAGCGTGGCAGGGTGAACGCCGGGCGGCAGGAAACCGGATTCGTTAACGGGTGGGATCATGCGGATCCAGGTCGCCGCCGGCGCCCGTCGCGCTTCGCTCCCGCGGTCGCAGCAGCGCGATGCTCGCGGTGAAGCCATGCACGAAGTTGCGACCGCCGATGGGGCCGAACTCGCCGGCGCAGAAGAAGCCGGCGGTGGGCGTTTCTCCGATGTGCTCGTGCAACTGGCCGGCGTCGTGATGCGGCACGTCGGGCCACATGCGCGAGCCGCGACCGTTGCAACTGAACAGCAGCGCGGCCGCAGGCGGCGACAGCCCGGGGCTTCGGGCGGCCAGAAGCTGGCGCAGGTCTTCATCGGCGGCGGCGGCGTCGCGCACGTGGAACTGCACGGTCGAGCCGATCTTGGGGATGCCGGCGATGGCCAGCGCCCCGGTGTTCTTCTCCACGCCCAGCAGCGTCTGGATGAGAAAGTCGCCGCGGCGGAAGTCGGACTTGTATTCGTTGATCGCGCGACCCACGAAGAGCGCCTGCTGCGCCAGCCGTTCCTCGTCCTCTGTCAGCTCGTTGATGACCGTCTGAAGCTGCTCCCACGCGACCTTGCCGCCCAGCTCCTTGATAAAGCGGTTCTGCGACTTGGTGACGATGAACGGCTTGCCGATGGGTCGGCAGCCCTGCGACACCACGCCCTCCACCTCCACGTTTCCGCACAGCGCCACGCCGACCAGCCCGTCGCGGTGGATCTCGCCGTCGAGCACGAGAATGTTCTGCCCCGGCTTCTCCGCCGCGCTCGCCACGCCGCCGAACAGCGGGCATCCGGGAAAGGCGTCATTGAGGTCCTCGACGAACGCGAGGATGTCGAAGTTGAACGGATCGGCCAGCGCGATGAAGACCGGCTCGCTCTCCGGGCTGACACCGATCAGCGCTTCCCACGTGCCCCGGCTCCGCGCGGAGGCGTGTTGATGCCGGTTGAGGCGAAAAGGCCGAACCTCCGCGCCAGGCATGGACCCCACGATCAGCGACATGGCCGGACGCCCTTCAAGCTCCTTGTCTCCGCCGATCACGCTCTCGGCGGTGCAGCCGATCAGCGTGGCGGACGGGTAGGCCGAGTGGACGGTCTCGACGGCGGAGGTCAGTTCATCCTCGAAATGGGCGCTGCTGAAGAGGAGGGCGAGGTCCGCGTCGGCCGAGCGCACCTGCGGCGTGACCCGGTCGAGCAGCCCCTCCGCACAGGCGGCCGCATTCGCGGAACTGATTAACCCCGAGGCGAACTTCACAACGCGTCCCCTTCATCGCTAGCGCCGCGACCGGAAAACACCCGACGTTCAGTGCGGAAGGGCCGTCCGGCGCATCCTCTCCCGCTGACATTTCCAGCATAGAAAGGAGCAAGGCAAGTTTCAATTCGCAGGCGGAGGGGGTTGCCCAAGAGGGGGTTGCACATGGAGACAACTTCTAAGCGCGGAGGCGGCCTGCGAGCGGCGGAGGTGGCCTGGGGTGGCATTGATGAGCTTGGGTGGCACGAGCCCGCAGCAGCGGACCTGTGGTGCTCGCGACAGGCTGGCGGCGCCTTCATCGCTACAGCCTGGCGAGTACGCCAGATCGTGCCACCTGATCGGCGCAGCATCCTCTCGGATGGCGCACGTTGACGTCGATCTGCGGTCACACGTTCGACACAGCGCCGGCGGCGCCGAGGGCGTGGGGCTTGGCCGCGGACTTGGCGCGGTACATGGCGGCATCGGCGGCGCGGAGCATTTCATCCGCCGTGGTGTAGGGGGTGTTGATGACCAGTCCGACGCTGGCGCCGGTGCGCACGGTCGTTGTGCCCAGCGTGAAGGGTTGGGCCAGCGACTCGCGCACGCGCTGGGCGACCTGCCGGGCATCCGCTTCGCTGCCGAGTTCCTCCAGTACGATGAGGAACTCATCGCCGCCGAGCCGCGCGACGGAGGTTGATCCGTCGTCATGGGAGCCGGCTCTCCGCTGATCGCGATCATGCAGGCCTTGTGGGTTCAAAGCGGAATCAGGCGTTTCGTTCCCGCGAAGGCTCCACGGCGATGCGGCACCGACGAGCATTTCCGGCGGGAAGGCGAGCAAGTCCTCCGGCCCCTGCGGCGCGCGTGCGACGGCGTCGGTGGCGCGGACGCACTCACGCAGGCGCTCGGCGATCTGGCGCAGCAGGTCATCGCCGGCGTCGTGCCCGAGCGTGTCGTTGACGTTCTTGAACCTGTCCACGTCGAGGAACAGCAGCCCGAAGGTGAACGTCGGATCGCGCCGCGTCCGTTCCATGCACACCTTGAGGCGCTCCACCACCCACGCGCGGTTCGGCAGCCCCGTCAGCTCATCATGCATCGCGGCGTGATGCAGCCGGTCGTGGATGCCTTCCAGCCGCTCCATCAGATGATCGAACTCGAACGCCAGCAGGCCGATCTCATCGCGCCGCCGCGTCCGCAGCCGGCGCGAGAGATCCTCCCCGCCGGAGATGGAGGCGACGCTGCGGCAGAGTCTCATCAGCGGCGCCACCACGCCGCGATTGAGCAGCCCCCCGAGGATCAGCATGTGCAGCATCCCCGCCGTCAGCAGCGTCAGCGAAGCGAAGCGAGTCACCGATCGGGCGCTGCTCAGCAACGTGCGCGGCATGTCGATGCGCATCAGCACGGCGGGCGAACCGTCCAGCCCGGCATAGTTGGCGTACGCGCGGAGCGTCAGGTCGTCCATCGGCATGAGTATGGCCTCGTGGCCTTCCGAGAACCGGTCGAGCGCCGCGCGCCCTTCCTCGTCAATGCCGGGGTCGTCGCTCGCCCAGAGGCGCAGGTTGACGCGCGTCTGCGCGGCGAGCGCCTGGATGGCGCGGTGATCGAGGAATCGGCCCAGCACGAGCGTGCCTGGGGAAACAACGGATCCCGCCGCGGGCGCGAGCGGCCTGGAGGCCACCTGCATCGGGCCCATGGCCGTGGTCACGAGGCACTTGATGGAACTTCCCGGCGCCAGGTGCTGAAGCAACGGGTGGCGCGGGGAGAACCGCTGCGCGCTGAACTCCGGCAGGAACACGGAAGTGGGGAGATGATCCACGCGCACGTCTCCGCGCAACACCTGCCCTTCCCGGTTGAAGAAGAACACGGCGTTGAGCCGCGCGGCCTGGAAAGTCTGCGGCGAGACGGCGGTGTCGATGAAGCGCTGACCGCTTGCGCCCACGGCCAGAGGATCCTCAGGCCGGGACGCCCACTCCTGACACAGCACGTCGAGCAGCGCCAGCTCGCGGTCGATGGCGAACCGGCAGCGCTGAAGATCCTCGCGAGCTTCCTCTTCTTCGAGGCGCAGAAAGCCCGGCAGCATCACGAAGCGCTGGATGACGTAGTGCCCCCCCGCCGCGACCAGGAACGTCAGCAGCAGCACGCGCGTGATTTTCGATTTTAATGACACGCCAGGGGCTTCCTCGCTCCATCCATTGACCCGGTCGATCTCCGTACCCTCGCGTCGAGAAAGGGGGACCCTCGCAAGGCATCGAACGCCATCTTGAGTATCGGTTCGGGTGATTGCCCCACGGGGCGACGTCGAAGGTTCTCGGCCCCACGATTCGGAATATCGGGCGAACGGAAGTAGGGGTTGTTGGTTGTCGGGCATTGCACGCTGCCTCGTCGCTGAACGATGGTTGAAGATCGTCTGCACGGTGCATCGTGGCGGCAGGGTGGCATGGCCTGGCGTAGTCGCCTGGCCTGAGGGGTGGCATGGCCTGGCGTACTCGCCTGGCCATGCTTCGGGAGAAGCGTGCCGATTCCCGCCGAATACGGGTCCGCTGCTGCGGACCCCTGCCACCCGCGAAACCCTCCACCGCCAAGGTGAACCCGGCTTCAGCTTGGAGACCCTCCCCGGCCTTGCTAAGCTAGAAGCGGCTCGGCTTATCGGCCCGTTGTCGCAAGCCGCACCGTGCCGCCTGATTGAGTTGGCCTGTGGTTGGTAGGAGAATCCACTCATGCGTGAAAACGACGGCAAGCAGATGTCGGACAGTCCCGTAACTCCGCCGGACTTCGCCAGTCGCCGCGGATTCCTCAAGGCCGCCGCGGCGGTGGGGACGACGGCGGCCGTTGCGGGATTGGGCGGATGCGCCGCCACCGGCCCGAAGGCGGTTTCGGATGGGCAGTCGCTAGACGCTCCCGTGTTTGATCCGGGCAAGCAACCGGTCCGCGTCGCGTTCATCGGCACCGGCGGCATGGGCGGGGCGCACGTCGAGCAGACCAAGGAGCTGGGCGTCGTCTGTCCTTGCTTCTGCGATGTGGATTCCAACGAGTGGTCCAAGGCTCTGGAAGCGCACTCCAGCGCCAAGGGCTACCAGGATTACCGGGAGATGTTCGACAAGGAGCACAAGAACTTCGACGCGGTGATGATCGGCACGCCGGATCATCATCACTTCCCCGCGACGATGATCGCGCTGCAGCTCGGCAAGCACGTGTACACGCAGAAGCCGCTGACGCATACGCCGTGGGAGGCCCGCCAGCTCGGCGACGCGCCGACGCGCTACAGGGTCGCCACCCAGATGGGCAATCAGGGGCACGCGGGCGAAGGCTGGCGGATCGTGGCGGAGTGGATTCAGAGCGGGCGGCTCGGGCACATCACCGACGTGCACACCTGGACGAACCGCCCCGGCGGCTGGTGGCCTCAGGGCGTGCCGCGACCTGAAGGCGAAGACGCCGTGCCGGCGAACCTCAACTGGGACGTCTGGCTCGGTCCCGCGCCGAAGCGCCCGTACAAGGCCGACACCTATCACCGCTTCAAGTGGCGCGGCTGGTGGGACTTCGGATGCGGCGCGCTGGGCGACATGGCCTGTCACACGATGGACGGGTTGTTCTGGGCGCTGAACCCCGGGCCCTGCTCGGCCGTGGAGCCGGCAGCGATGACGCCATTCAACGGTGAGACCTTTCCGACGAGCGCGATGATCAAGTGGGAGTTTCGCGGGCGCGCCGGTCGCCCGCCGATCGCGTCGTACTGGTACGACGGGGGACTCAAGCCGACGCTGCCCGCCGATCTGGAGTTCGGCCGCTCGCTGCCCGAGACGGGAAACCTGTTCATCGGGACCAAGGCCTCGCTGCTGGTGTCCGGCGACTACGGCGAAAGCCCGCGCGTGTTCCCGGAGAAGCGGATGAAGGAAATCGGCAAACCGAAGCGCCTCTTCCCGCGCTCGCCAGGGCACATGGAGGAATGGCTGATGGCCTGCCGCGGCGAAAGGCCGGTCGATTTCCCCAAGTCCAATTTCTCGTATGCCGGACCGATGACGGAGACCATTCTGCTGGGGAACATCGCGCTGCGCATGGGGCGGCGGCTGGAGTGGGACGCGGCGGCGATGAAGTTCACCAACCTGCCGGAAGCGAACGCCTTCGTGACAAAGGAGTACCGCCAGGGCTGGAAGACGTGGGCGTAGGAGGACGATGCAAAGCTAAGTGTAGCCCCGGTTTCCAACCGGGGGGTGTGGCACAGGCTTTCAATCCGGGTGGTGTGGCACAGGTTTTCCAACCTGTGCAGATTTGCAACAGCGCCAAGCCCTTTGCGGTCGCTCCGGCTCGATTAAAAAAAAGTCCCGCGTTCTCTTTGGGGGAAGAACGCGGGACCCGTCGATAGGGGACACGACAGCTTCCAGATCAGGTATAAGATGCGCGTCGCCGTGAGGCAAAAAGTGCGCGGACGGTCGCGCGGTTTCGTGGACCGGTAACCCCGCACGGCGAAGCAGTCCGCGAATCGCCGCCCAACCGGTCGATCCGCCCGTCACAGCTTCCAACGGTGTCCACGACATGGACCCGACCGCGAAGCGCAAGCGAAGGCGCCACACCTGAGTAGCTCGGGTCTGCGGTCACCCTTGGTGGCTCTGCGGGTTCGGAAATAGCTCCCTCGCTTGCGCTACGGGTTCGGGATTGCTCCCTTGCCGGCGATCGGGGTTCCGAACCCGAAGCGCAAGCGAGGGTGTCGCGGCTTCCGCTCGCGCGGAGCGCGGAATATACTCGGACGCGTGGCGACGCAGCCGACATCCGATGCGCCGTGGACCGTGCAGCGGCTGCTTACGTGGACGCGCGATTACTTCGAGCGGTCGAGCGTGGACGATCCGCGCCTTGCGGCCGAGGTGCTGCTCTCTCATGTGCTGAACTGCCGGCGGATCGAGCTGTACGCGCGGTTCGACCGCATCCCTTCCGAGGATGAACGGGCGCGTTTCCGCGATCTCGTCAAGCGCGCGGCGGCGCAGGAGCCGGTCGCCTACCTCACCGGCGAGCGCGAGTTCTTCTCGCTTCGATTTCGCGTGACGCCGGATGTGCTCATTCCCCGGCCTGAGACGGAGCTGCTGGTGGAGCGCGTGCTGGATTACTGCAAGCAGAGGGAAATGTCCGCGCCGCGCATTCTGGAACTCGGCGTGGGCAGCGGCTGCATTCTCGTCAGCGTGCTGAAGCGAAGCGCGGCGGCGCTGGGGACCGGGGTCGATGTCTCGGCCGCGGCGCTGGAGGTGGCGCGGAGCAACGGGCAGCGTCACGGCGTGGAGGCGCGGCTCAGCCTGGTGGAAGCGGATTGGCTGAATCTGCCGGCCGCCGCGATTCCGCCGGAGAAGTTCGACGTGCTCGTCTCCAACCCGCCGTACATCGCCGAGGCCGGCGTGGCGTCGCTGCCGGAGTGCATCCGCGCGTTCGAGCCGCACGTGGCGCTCACCGACGGAGCGGACGGGCTGGCGTTCTACCGTCGCATCGCGGAGCAGGCGCGCGCGGTGCTCAAGCCGGACGCCGGCGTGTTCGTCGAGGTCGGCGTGGACCAGGCCGACGCGGTGACGAGAATCCTCGCCGGCGGCGGATTCGCGCACGTCGCCACGCAAAAAGACAGAGTCAGCGGGCACGAAAGAATGTTGCAATTCGCGGTGAACGGACGTATTTAGGAGTCGATCTTCGGAATTCAGGATTTGACATTTGAAATCTGAGATTTGACGTTTGAAATCTGAGATTTGACGATTGAAATCTGAGATTTGAGATTTGATATTCGGCCTTTGGCATTCGCCATTCAGCATTCGCCATTCGCCATTCTTCATTGGGAACCCGACATGGACGTCTTCGACATTACCGGCGGCAATCGGCTTCGCGGGAAGGTGCAGATCGGCGGCTCGAAGAACGCGGCCTTGCCCATCATGGCCGCGAGCCTGCTGCTCGAAGGCGAGACGATCCTGCACAACGTCCCCGACCTGCAGGACGTGCGGCTCATGGCCGACCTGCTCGGGCGGCTCGGCGTGAGCGTCAAGCGCGTCGAGCCGAACATCCTGCGTCTTCGCGTGGAGGACGAGAGCAACTGCCACGCGGAGTACGAGCTGGTCAGCCAGATGCGCGCCAGCGTCTGCGTGATGGGTCCGCTGCTGGGCAAGCGGCGCATGGCCCGCGTGTCCATGCCCGGCGGCTGCGCCATCGGCGTGCGGCCCATCGACCTGCACATCCACGGCTGCCAGGCGCTCGGCGCCGACTATGACCTCGTCAACGGCGACGTGCTGCTGAAAGCCAAGAAACTCGTCGGCGGCGACATCTTTCTCGGCGGACCCTTCGGCTCCTCCGTCACCGCGACGGAGAACATCCTCATGGCCGCGGTGCTCAGCGAGGGCACGACGACGATCGAGTGCGCCGCGTGCGAGCCGGAGGTGGCGGACCTGGCGAACTTCCTGATCGCTTGCGGGGCGCGCATCAGCGGACACGGCACGCCGCGCATGACCATCGAGGGCGTCGAGTCGCTGCACGGCGTGGAGTACCACGTCATCCCCGATCGCATCGAGGCCGGCACGTTCATGGTGGCCGCGGCGCTGACCAACGGCGAGCTGGACTTGCTCGGCGCGCGCATCGACCACCTCGTCGCGGTGACGGACGCGCTGAAGCGCATCGGCGTCCACGTCCGCCGCACGCCGGACGGGATCAACGTCGCGGCCGCGCGGCGCCTCGAGCCGCTGGAGATCACCACGCAGCCGTATCCGGGCTTTCCGACGGATTTGCAGGCGCAGATCATGGTGCTGCTGGCGCTGGCGGACGGGAACAGCATCCTGACGGAGAAGATCTACCCCGACCGTTTCCTGCACGTCATGGAACTGAATCGCATGGGCGCGCTGATCCGCAAGGAAGGCCCGACGGTGATCATCGAGGGCGTCAAGCGCCTGGTGGGCGCGCCGGTCATGGCGTCCGACCTCCGCGCCTCGGCCGCGCTGGTGCTGGCGGGTCTGATCGCCAAGGGCACGACGAAGGTGCAGCGCGTGTACCACATCGACCGCGGGTATGAGAAGATCGAGGAGAAGCTGCAAGCCGTCGGCGCGGACATCCGGCGCTCGAAGGGGCCGTGAAATCCAAGGTAAGTTTCAGGTGACAAATGGAAACGACGGGCTTCCTGTGGACGTTCCCATCATTCGCTCTCGCTACCAACGTTACCATTGACCCTGTAACCGGTGGGGTATTGCTCGATGACAACATCCGATTCATCGCTCCTTGCATGCCTACCGAACAACACATCGCGATATTCACCGATTCCGATCTAGCCGAAGAATACCGCGAACTTTGCAACCGGGATCTTGATCTGCATCTATTGCCTCTGGCCGATCCTGAAGCGCTTAGGAGTTTCTTCATTCGTGCTCGCGGACGATTTCGCAACGCCGTGATTGACCCAAACCCCAAGACGCGAATCGGCAGGATTGTCCCGCTTGATGATGCGATTCCGCAGCTTGCCCGCTGGAAAGCGGGGTAGCGTGCGTCGGGACGCGCGCGGGGACGCCGCTGCTTGCGGATGAACTTGCCGCGTCCCGTCGCACCTTACGTCCTTCGATGCAGTTTCCGCGCGGCCGCGGAGAACGTTCTCCCGCTCATGCACACAATGAACGACTGTATGTCATATCCGTTGATTGACTCATCGCTTTTCGTGTAGGCTGCGCGGCGACATGAACCAGGCCGAGAAGCTGCACCGCAAGTCGCTGGTGATCGGGGAGAAGTTCGGGCGGCTGGAAGGCATGGCCAGCGCCTACGGCGACCTTCTTGCACGGCGGTGCCGCGTCGAATACGCTGTATGATGGAGGTGCGCCCATGCAACCAGTTCACCGTGCGACTCGATTCAGCGTGATTTCGATCGCGTTCCTTTCCGCTTGCAGCCTTTCCGATCGAGGGGCGACGGGCCTTGCGCACGCGCCTCTCCCTGCGAAAGCGACCGCTTCCAGCCGTTCCGACAGCGGGGGCGCGGGGCAGAACATCGAGTGGCAAACCTACATCGACGCCGGGAACGAGGCCTATGAGCGCGGCGAGTACGAAAAGGCGGAAAAGCTCCTCAAGGCAGCCTTGCGGGAGGCGGAAGGGTTCGCGTCGGACGACGCTCGATTGGCGCTCAGCCTGAACAACCTGGCTGCGCTGTATGCCGATCAGGCCAAGTACGCGCCTGCCGAGCCGCTCTACAAACGCTCGTTGGCAATTGATGAAAAGGCCTACGGTCCCGACCATCCGGAGGTGGCGACAGACCTAAACAACCTGGCGTCGCTGTACGACGACCAAGGCCAGTACGCTCAGGCCGAGCCGCTCTACAAGCGCGCGCTGGCGATCTGGGAAAAGGCCCTCGGTCCGGATCATCCCCTTGTGGCCACAAGTCTGAACAACCTCGCGGGGCTGTACCAAACCCAAGCCCAGTATGCACAGGCCGAGCCGCTCTACAAACGCTCACTGGCGATTGATGAAAAAGCCTACGGTCCCGACCATCCGGATGTGGCGACAGACCTGAACAACCTGGCGTCGCTGTACAACGACCAAGGCCAGTACGCGCAGGCCGAGCCGATCTTCAAGCGGTCGCTGGCGATCCGCGAGAAGGCCCTCGGTCCGGATCATCCCGATGTGGCCGTGAGCCTGAACAACCTCGGGGACTTCTACCACACCGATGCTCAGTACACGAAGGCCGAGCCGCTGTACAAGCGCTCGTTGGCAATTGATGAAAAAGCCTACGGTCCCGACCATCCGGATGTGGCGACAGACCTGAACAACCTGGCGTCGCTGTACGACGACCAAGGCCAGTACGCGCAGGCCGAGCCGCTCTACCAGCGCTCGCTGGCGATCCGGGAGAAAGCTCTCGGCCCGGATCATCCCGATGTGGCCCAGAGCCTGAACAACCTCGCGTTGCTGTACGATACCCAAGGCCAGTACGCGCAGGCCGAGCCGCTCTACAAGCGCTCGCTGACGATTTTCGAGAAAGCCCTCGGCCCGGACCACCCGGACGTGGCCACGACCTTGGAGAACATGGCCGGGCTGTACCGCGCGATGGACCGCGCCAAGGAAGCCGCGCCCCTGGAGGCGCGGGCCCAGCGCATCCGTAAATCGGCGGAGCCGCCCAAGCCGTAGAAGCTCGTGCCTGAATCTCCGCGGGGGCGGCGTCTGAGTTCGTCACGTCGTCCTGCCGGGGGTGGCTTGTCAAGCACAGGTCAGGCGGATGATCAGGTTTGCTTTGACGCCGGGACATTCAGTTCGCAACGGTGAGCCACGATCCTGCGGTCCATCGATGCCGCGCACCGACGATGCAGCGGTCGGGAGGGTGAGACTTTCGGCGGGCATGATTTCGCCCCGGCAGGGGCGCCGGATGGTAGCCACGCGTGGAGGTCGCCTCGGCGACCGGAACCCGTGGATGTAAGGTCGTGCGCGATGCCGCCCCGCGAGGGGCGGAGGAAGCGAGCCTGTCCACGAAGTTGGTATCGCGGTTTCCTCGACCCCTGCCGGGGTCGAAGTCTGATCCGCACGGTCACCACGGGTTGCGCTGCGACCTGAAGGTCGTCGCTCCACCCGTGGCTACAACCCTCGGCCCCTTCAGGGCCGCCAATCTTGTCACGGATCCGTCGACGGTGCGCTGGCAGGGCCGGGTAGCCGATTATTCCACATCCACGCAGCGGTTCCTTGCGAGGAACCACTGCGTTTCCGTCGGTCGGAGCGGATTGCGCTGCGGCGGGAGAGCAGCGTTCTCGGCCGGCTGCACGAACCCCGATTCCACTCCGCCCATCCCCGGACGCTCGGCTCCATGAATAAATCATCCTCGGCTAATTGAACATTCTTGGCGCTGACAGCGTAAGAGGAAGCAGCGTCGTGGGACGTAGCAGTGGACGCAGGTCCGATTCAGGAAACACCGCCGGACGACTCCACGGAGCTGGCCGCGGTTGCACGACCTGTCGTTGGTGGCCGAACGTGGACCGTTAACAGGAGCAATTGGCATGATCCCAAAGCATGGTCGAAGCAGCATGGTGGCGTTCACGGTCGCATTCGTCGTTGCCGCGTTCCTCGTTCTGGGCGGCGCGACACCCATCTCAGCGCAGATTTATGACGTCGTCGAGTTGGCGGTCCCGGATGCCTGGTTCGTCAACACCTCGCGGATCAACGCGAACGGGACCGTGGTGGGAGACAGCGAAGACGAAGACCTGAACTCCACGGCATTCATCTGGCGCGATGGCGCTTTTATTCACGTCCCCCCGGGCGAGGAGTGGGCGCAGTCATCTGCCTTGGACGTGAACGACCTGGACCAATTTGTGGGCACGCTCGACAAGCTGAACTACGGACACAGCCAGGCCTTCCTGTGGAGCGCGGACGGCGTGGTTGAACTGGCTCCGTTGGTGGAAAGAGGTTCGACGACGGGCATCGGGCTGAACAACTCCGGGCTGGTCGTCGGTTGCGCCCAGGACATGGACTCCATTGTGGCCGTCCTCTGGCGCGACGGCGTGCCCGAGCGAGTGGGCGGAAGCTACAACTACTTCTACAGCGTCGCTTACGACGTGAACAACTCCGGCGTCCTCTGCGGCGAAGCCATCACCCACGACTACCACGCGGTCCCATGGGTCACGGAGGATGGCGTGATTTCCGAATTGCCGCTGCCGGAGGGGAGCACGGACGCTCAGGCGTTGCACATCAACGACTCCGGGGTGGCGGCGGGGTACGCCTACACCAGCGGCCGTGAGCTTGCGGCCGTGGTCTGGGCGCGAGGTCGGGTAACGGACCTGGGTCATCTGGGGAAGCGTTTTTCGGTGGCGGCGGGCATGAACAATTTGGGCCAGGTGGTCGGCTTCTCGACGACGAGCGAGGGACGCCAGCACGCCTTTCTGTGGCGCTTCGGCATGATGGTCGATCTCAACGACATGATCCCGCCCTACTCCGGCTGGGTGCTTGAGGAGGCGACGGCAATCAACGACGACGAGCGCATCGTCGGCATGGGGATCCACGACGGCGAATACGTCGGCTTCATGCTCGTCCCGGCGCAGTTCTCGCAGAATAACGACTGGGATTACGACGACGTGGGCAACGAGCTGGACAACTGTCCGGAGCGGTTCAATCCGCAGCAGCGGGACACGGACGGGGACTCCATCGGCGACGTGTGCGACAACTGCCCGACGCTCTCCAACGCGGACCAGCAGGATTCCGACGGCAACGGCGTGGGCGACGTGTGCGAGGGCCTGGGCGGCGGGGAGGAATCGGATTCCGACGACGACGGCGTTCCCAATAGCGCCGACCAGTGCCCCGACGGAGATGACTCCATCGACAGCGACGGCGACGGCACGCCGGACTGCGCCGACGGATGCCCGCATGACGACACCCAGGTCGAGCCGGGCCCGTGCGGCTGCTCTCAGACCGGCGGGGACACCGACGCGGACGGCCTGGCGGACTGCGTGGACAACTGTCCGCGCACGGGTAACTCCGGACAGTTCGACGTGGACGGCGACTCCATCGGGGACGCGTGCGACAACTGCCAGAGCATCCGCAACGCGACGCAGTCGGACTCCGACGGCGACGGCGCGGGCGATGCGTGCGACGGATGCCCCACGGATCCCAACAAGCAGTCGCCGGGGACGATGGGCTGCGGCGTGGCGGAACCCGACACCGGGTCCGGCTCCGATGACGGCGGGAACGGAGGAGACGAAGGAGACGGCGGAGACAGCGGCATCGACCTGTGTCCCGACGATCCGGACAAGAAGCTGCCCGGCTCCTGCGGCTGCGGCACGCCGGACCTGGACAGCGACGATGACGGCATTGCGGACTGCCACGACAACTGCCCGAACGCGGCCAATCTCGATCAGACTGACTCGGACGCGGACGGAGTGGGCGACGCGTGCAGTGAGTCTTCATCAGACCGTCCGTCGTCCGACGACGACGAAGGGAAAGGGGCTTCGCGGCAGACGTGTGGTTTCGGACTCATGGGCATGACGCCGCTGATCGCGCTTGGGCTGACGAAGATGCGAAAGCGTCGATCGCGACGACCGCGCGCTTGATCGCCTCGCAATGGATGCAGAGCTTGCCGCACTGCTAGATTCGTCTCGCGGCGTTCGCGGAGCGAAAGGCGCGGATACTCCCGAGAATCCGCGCGGACTGACGTCCGCGGCTCGCCCGGCGAATACCGAGAGTGTTCTCATGCGCAGCAGCGCCGGGTCAGGGCGCTGGGGCGCTGGGCTGCGGCTTGGCGGGCGTGGCCGGGATGCCGGGTCCCGCCGTCCATTCCGCTCCCAGGCGCCGCGGCCAGTAGTCGTTCGGCGCGGGCGCGCTCACGTCGCCGCCCGGGCGGATGTGCGACAGGAGCGTGTCCTTGTCCTTGTCGTACGCGATGCGTCCGTTGACGACCGCGTAGCGCGTCAGCGTCATGTAGTGCAGCAGGTCGCCGTCCACGATGCAGAAGTCGGCGTCCTTGCCCACGTCGATCGAGCCGACGCGGTGATCCACGCCCAGCACTTTCGCCGCGTCGAGCGTCATGGCGCGGATGGCCGCGTCCTGCGGAAGCCCGCCGCGCACGGCGAACGCCGCTTCCATGTTGAAGTGCGTCAGGTCTTCGCCTACGACGCCCCACGTGGAAACGGACAGCCCCGGCGGCAGGATCGCCAGGCGCACGCCGTAGTTGTAGAGGATGGCCGCGTTCTCGATGGATGAGCCGTTGGGGCGCGAGCGCAGCTCGTCGGCATCGACGCGCGTGCGAGGCGTCACCACGGCGGACACGCCCGCGCGCGCCAGTTCCGGCGCGATCGTCCAGCCTTCGTATGCGCTGCGCACCACCATGCGCAGGTTATACCGGCTCGCCAACTCGCAGGCCTCGTGAAGGTCGTGGGCCGTGTCCGCGGCGATCTCCGCCGCGGTCTCGCGCTTCAGGAGCTTGAGATACTTTTCGTTCTCGCCCTTGATCCACTTGTCGTCGGGTTTTTCGGCGCTCTTGTTGGTCTTGACCTCCTGCTCGTACGCCTCGGTCTTGCGGATGTGCTCGAGCAGTTTGTCGAACGACTGGCGGAGCTTGCGGCGCTGATCGGGGTTGCGCGTCGCGTAGTTGAGGCTCACCAGCGGCTCCTTGCGGACGACCATGTCCTCGACGCTGCCGAACGTCATCTTCGCCACGGTGTCGCCGGAGAGCACCGTGGTGATCCCCGCCGCCAGCCCCAGCGTCATGTTGAGCGAAAAGACGTCCGTGCCGTCATCGGGATTGCTGCCGGCGTGGAAGCCCGTGCCGCGGACGGCCACGAGTCCCGGGTAGATGTGATGCCCCGCGGCGTCGAGAACTTCGGCGTCCTTGGGAATCTCCAGCCCCGCGCCGATCGCGTGGATTTTCCCGTTCTTGCAAAGCACGGTGACGTTGCGCAAGTCGCCGCCGGAAACCGTGTGCACCACGCCGCCCTTGATCGCGAAGAAGCGGTCCTTCTTCGGTTCTTCATCTTTCTTTTCGTCTTTCTTCTCAGCCGGCTTGGCGTCGGCCGGCTTGCTCTCCGCTGGTTTGGCGTCTGGCTTGGGAGGCTCCTGAGCCGGGTTGATCCTCGCATCGGCGACGGCAGTGAGCGCGCCCGCGCCGTCGGCTTTCGCGGAAGCAACTGCGGGCAGAACCCACCCTGCCGCCACCATCGCGGTCACAGCGACGAGGAATCGGATCATGCGTCCACCGCTTGCCGGGTCGCGCGTCATCACTTCTTCTCCTCCGCGTTCCACACGATCTCGCCGGCGATCATGACCCGGCTCACCTTCGTCAGCGGATTGAGCGGATCGCCGGCGAAAAACGCCAGGTCCGCTTCCTTGTCCTTTTCGATCGACCCCAGACGCGATCCCAATCCGATCGCGTTCGCCGCATACAGCGTCGCGCCTTTGATCGCGTCCTTGCGGTCCAGTCCGGCGCGAACCAGGTCGGCCAGCCGATCACGAAAACGCGCGAACTCCAGCGGCGCGTCGGACCACGGCGCGAGCGCCACCTCGCAGCCGGCCTTCGTCAGGTCTGCCACGAGGTTGACCTGCTCCACGGAGAAAGGCAGATAGAACACGGCCGGCGGCATGACGATCCGCGTTTTCTTCTCGCCCAGTTCCTTGACCGTGTAGGTGTAATCCGACTCGCGGAACGGAAGCCGGTGCCCCAGCAGGTACGTCCGGGGAAACTCCTTGTGCGGCTTGAGGACATCCTCGGCGTGCAGGTAGTCCGCGGCCTGGTCCAGCTCGATGAACAGCGGCACGTCGGTCTTGCCCTGGATCAGGTCGATGAGCGGCTGATGCTTGGCGTCCATCGGCGGAGGGACGAACTGGTCCGGGTCTTTCTTCTCGCCTTCCTTGGGCGGCTCGCCAGGCTTTGGCTCGGGGGGGACCGCGCCCGTGTCGGCCGCGCCTGACGCCGCGTCACCGGCGCCGGCTGCGCCGGACGCATCCGCCTTCGGCTTCGGGGGCGGCTTGTCATCGGGTTTGGGCTGTGGCTTGTCCTCCGGCTTCGGCGAGGGTTTGTCTTCGGGCTTGGGTTGGGGCTTGTCGCCGGGCTTGGGCGCCTCGCCTTCCTTTTTTTGCTGCTCCTCCTGCTTCCTCTTTTCGGCTTCGGCTTTTTCCTTCTGCTTCTTGTCCCACTCTTCCTTGGCCTTGGTGACCTTGTCGATCTCCTCCTGCGCCTTCTTGAGGGCGCTACGCAGCGTGGCCTTGTCCTGACCGGGGTTGGTCATGTCCACGCGGAGATACGCGGCGTCCTTCACGCGGCGGGCGCTCTCCGGACCGCCCGTGTGCAATACGCTGGATACGCCCGCGATGCCGCTGCCGAAGGGGTAGTAGCACACGGCCGTGAAGCCCGCCTTGAGGAACTCCTCGAACTCGATCTGCGAGGCCACGATTTCATCGCCGGCCTTGAGATCGCCGTGCACGCCGCCGCGGTTGAACGCGGGAAGCTGGAAGCGCGTTCGCGGGTGGATCATGCCCGGCATGACGGTCTCGCGGCGCGCGTCGATGACCGTGGCGCCGTCGGGATATTCGAGATTCTGCCCGACGAGGCGGATCTTGCCGTCGGCGATGACGATCATGCCCGGCGAGAACTCCTCACCGGAGACCGTGATGACCTTGCCGGCCTTGACGACGACGAACTTCTCCTCGCCGCCGGATTGCGCTGAAGCGGAGGCCGCGATCAGCAGCAGCATGGCGGCCGCGCCGCACCGTTGAACAAGAACCCTCATATTGCTTCCTCAAGAAAGGCAGGCATCGCCCGCCCCGCGTGTTTTCAAGTCGCTGTCGTACGGAAGGCGGGCATAGCCCGCCCTGCGGCGCTGCATTTCGCTGTTTCGCCATATCGGCGCTTCGAACTTGCCCAGCGCTCCCTTACGGTCGCGGCTCTGTTTGAGCATTTCGGCATCTCGGTGCCCGGTCGTCTCAACAACCGGCCCCTCACTTGCGTGAAGGGTTCTGATTTCGGCGTTTCGGCGTTTCGACGTTTCGACGTTTCGACGCTCGGTTGTCTCAACGATCGGCCCCTCACTTGCGTGAGGGGTTCTGATTTCGGCGGTTCGACGTTTAGAACCGCCGGTTCAGCTTCGCGTCGTACACGATGCGACCGCGGATCACCGTCACCTCGCACGAGCTGCGCGGATCGAGCGGGTCGCCGGTCCAGACGCCAAACTCCGCCTGCTTGCCCACCTCGATCGTGCCGACTTCCTTGTCCACCATCAGCGCCTCCGCCGGGATGCGCGTCAGACCCTTGATGCCCTCATACGGAATCCAGCCGTAGTAACAGCCCATCGCGGCCTGGAACGTCAGTTGCTCCTGCGGGACCACCGGCGCGTCGGTGTTGATGCCGAGCAGCGGGTTGCCCGCCTGCCACCAGCGCGCGGCGTTGCCGTGAATCTTGCGCTGCGTGCGGTCGAGGTGATACGCGCGCGGGCCTTGAATCGTGTAGATGCTGTGCCCCTGTGCCAGCGCCTCGATGATCAGCGGGGCGACCTTCCACCCGTCGAACTCGCTGTGATCGAGCACCGTTCGGATGTCCAGCTTGCGCGCGAGCATGTCCACGGTGGTGAGCACGACCTGATAAATCTGCGTGTGCACGGACGCGGGGAACGTGCGGGCGAACAGCCCGCGGAAGCCGTCGAAGATGGGATCAAAGACGGGCTTCTCCTTCGTCTCGCCCTTCTCGAACTTCACCCACGCCTCGTGGTACGCCTTGGCTTTCTCCAGCGTCTGCCGGGTGTTGAAGTTCATGAACATGCGCCCCACGCCCCACCAGTAGCGCTCGGGGTTTCCCGCCTGGGCGATCTTGATCGAGCCGGGCGAGCGAACCACCATGTCCGCCACCGAGTCGCCGGCCGTCTTGCTGACCGTGCCGAATCCGCTGATGTTCGTGCCGCTGCCGGGAATCAGCAGGGCCGTCGTCACGCCGCCGGCCACCGCGCGGTTGATGTTGCTGTTGTGCGGCTCGACGGTGTCCAGCGTGTTTAAACCCGGGTTGGTGAGGTACACCATGTCGTTGAGGTCGGAGAGCGAGCCGACCACGTGGTCATGGCAATCGACGAAGCCCGGCACGATCCAGCACGCGGGCATCTCGATGCGCCGGTAGCCGGGCGGAACCTGCACGGCCGACTGCTTGCCGACTTTTTCGATCATCCCGCCGGACACGAGCACGACGGCGTTGTTGATGACCGTGTCGGCCTTGTCCATGACGAGAACCTTGCCGACGACGAACGCGAGCTTGGGCGCGTCTTCAGCATGAAGCGGCGCGGCGAGCGCGAGCAGCATGGCCATGAAGCTGAAGCATCCTCGCAAGGCGATCCCCAACCGAGCGAGCGGAAGGCAGCGCCGCGCGCGCCCTCTCCGCGACATGCCCGTCCCGGCTGCTGTTCCCCCCACTTGCGTGGGGGGTTCTGATTTCGGCATTCGGCATTCGGCATTCATCATTCCACTTCCCTCCCGTTGATGATCACGCGCTGCACGCTCGTGCCCGCGTCGAGGGGCGGGCCGTCGAAGATGACCAGGTCGCCATCACGCCCCGGCTCCAGCGAGCCGACCCGATCCTCCAGTTTCAGAAGCTTGGCGGCGTCGGAGGTGAAGGCGGCCAGCACCGCGTCGGCGGACATGCCGCGCTCGACGGCGAAGACACCCACGTCGCGCAGGGATCGCGCGCCGTCCTCCGCGTCGCTCTGAAACGCCACGGACACGCCGCGCCGCGACAGGTCATCTCCCTGCACGTACGGCAGGTATTTCTGAATGCGCACCACGAGCGGCGGCAGGATCACGCCCACCTGCTTTTCCGCCAGCCGGCCCGCGTGAATGAAGGCCTCTTCCGCGTTGGCGAGCGTCAGCGGCAATTGGTACTCCTCGACGAAGAGCTTGAGCACCATGTCGATCTGGGTGTGCGCCGAGACGCTCACCACGGCGGGGATCTTCTTCTCCAGCAGCAGCTTCAGCGGCTCCAGCGCCTCATCCACCTTGGGCGGAAGCGGCCGGCCGTCCTTGCCGCGCGTCTTCGACTTGGTGACCTTGAACTCGGGCGCTTTCTTCTCGATGCGCTCGCCTTCGAGGTTCACCGTGATGCCCATGAAGCGGATGGTGCCGGTCATGTGATCGGGCTTGTCGATCGTCGCGTCGAACTCGGGGAAGCCGTTGCCCTGGGTGTCGATCTCGATGCGGCCGGTGATGGTCTTGCCGTCGAACGTGCCGACGATCTTGTGATCCACGGGAACGGGCGGCTCGACGACGCGCGCTTCAACCTGATTGCCGGTCAGCTTGACGGCGAGCTTGCCGGTCTCGGGCGAGGGGATGGGTCCGCCGCTGACCGTGCCCTGCCATGTGCCGGTGAGCGGGTCTTCCTCCGCGGTTTTCGACGTCTGCTCCGTTGTGGCGGGCTTGGCTTCCGTCGTCTGACCCGCCTTGCGCTTCTCCTCCCACTCCTTGAGATCCTTGTCGTACTTCTGCCAGGTTTCGAGGTATTTCTTGCCGGCTTCGAGGCGGCCTTTGAGCTGCTCGCGCGCCGCGTCCGGGTCGAGGTCGCGCACGTCGAACCACAGGGCGGCCGTGTCGCGGATGACGCGCTGGTCCCGCGTGGCGCCGTCGGACTTGATGGCGGACATTTGCGCGCCGGTCGCCCCGCCTCCGCGGTACGGCGAGAGTGCCACCGTCGTGACACCGGACCGCGCCACGCGCCGGTCGGTTACGTCAGCCGCGCCGATCGCCTTGGACAATTTCACGTCGGGCGGCGCTCCGCCCGCGTCGCCGCGCAGCCCCAGGTGCCCCAGCGCGTCGATCCACCCGGGCGTGACGACGGCGTCGCGCCCCGCGTCGATCACCCGGGCGTAGGGCGGACGCGGCACGTGGCGTCCGGTCGCCTGAATCTTGCCGTTTTCCACGAGCACTTCGCCGTCCTCGATCTGACGCGCGGGGCTGACCCAGATGGTCCCCGCGCGGACCACGAGCGATTCCCCGGCGGGCGGCTCGAACGCCACTTCGCCCCGCACGTACGTTCGCCGCACGTGCGTGCGCGAATCCAGCAGGCTCCCGGTCAGCACGATCAGGTCCGCGTCCCGGCCCGGCGCGAGACTGCCCACGCGGTCGCCCACGCCGAGCACCTCGGCCGCGGTGCGCGTGACGCCCTTGATGATCCGCTCCTCGCTCAGCCCCGCGCGCTGCGCGGCCGCTGCGGCGAGGTGCAGATCGCCCAGCCCCATGCCGGCGCCGACGCTGAGCGCCAGCGGAACCTGCGGCACGGCGGCGAGCGCCTGGATGTCCTGCTCAAACACTTCCGGATTCACGCCGAGGTTGCCCGACGGACGGCGCGTCGGCAGGCTCACTTCGTACACCAGCGGCAGCTTCGCCTCGGCGAGCGGTCCGGCGATCGCGCCCACTTCGCCGGTACTGATGAGGATGCCGCCCTTGCGCGAACGGAGGAAATCCACAGCCTGCGCCAGATCGACGGCGCGATCCGCCCGCAGCCGGATCGGGACGTTGGCGCGAAGGCGCTGCCCGAGCGTCGTCATGGCGTAGTTGAACTTCGCGCCAGACGCAGGGTTCAGCGCTGATTCCAGCGCCTCGCGCAGTCCGGGCAGTTGCCCCAGCCGCGAGTCCGGGCGCTGGCGTTTCGCCGGCTCGATCGCCACGTCGGACGAAGCGGGAAAGATATACTCCACGTCGCGCGGCGGTCCGTACACGCTTTCGACGAAGTTGACGGCCAACTCGCCTTCCTCGCGCAGCACGCGCGAGTCGGCGCTGCCGCCCAGGCGCACGACGGCGCCCACGCCCGTGACGAGGCGATGGCGTCCGGGGTCCACGTAGGCCGTGGTCACGCCGCCCGCTAGAATCGTGCGGAAGTCGCCGTACCGATCAAAGGCGTCCACCGCGCGATACGCGCCCGCGACGGCCTCATCTCCACGGTGAAAGCCCGCCAGATCGGTGGAGGCCGCGACCAACCCGGGCATGACCGTTTCATCGCGGTATTCGACGATGGGCAGATCCGGCGGCAGCGGGACTTCGCCCTCGCGTCCGATGGCCTGGATGACGCCGTCGCGGATGACCACGACGCCGTGCTCGATCACCCACGGCTGCCCTTCAACCACCGGCATCACCCGGGCGGCCTTGATGACCAGCGAGCCGCCCTTGCCCGTTTCACCGGCCAGGGTGGGACAGGCGGCCAGAGCCGCGAGCGCGCATGTCGAGAGAATCACGCGGCGAACAGCCCGTTGAACAGCGCGGCATTGCACTTCCCAACCCGCGACATCCACGGGAGAAGGCACGTCCCGGAGGTCCGTGCGACCCTCGATCAACGAGCGGCTAAGCATCCGAGCCTCCTCCGCTGCGCGTGGCGTCCTTCTTGCGGTTGCCGCCGTCGCGGTCGCCGCGCGAGGCCCGGTCCTGCTCCTTGGGCTTGTCCTTCTTCTCCTCATCGCCCGGCGGAGTCTTCTCCTCGGGCTTGGGCGGCGCGGGCGCGTCGCCTGCGGGCTTGGATTCACCTTCGGGCTTCTCGCCGGCCTTCGGCTCCTCGGCGGGCGGCGCCTTCTCCTCCTTGGCGTCGTCCTTCTTCTCGTCCGGTTTCTCATCCGCGCCCGGCGGCTGGAAGAGGCGGCGGATGCGCACGTCCTTCGCGCGGTCGTACGCGAGGATGCCGTCGATATACACCAGCTCGACCCACGAGTTGAAGTCCAGCGGATCGCCGGAAAACACGGTGATGTTGGCCGTCTTGCCCGCTTCCAGCGAACCCATCGCGTCGCCCAGCCCCAGCATCTTCGCCGGATTCAGCGTGATGGCCTCCAGCGCCTTGGCTCGCGGGATGCCTTCGCGCACGCATCGCGCGGCCTGGTAGGTCTGGTAGCGCTCCGCCAGCGAGGCATCCGGGTTCGGCAGCAGCGCGAACGTCAGCCCGGCGTCATGAATCACCTTCGGGACGAACGTTTCCTTCAACTCGCCGGTCAGCACGTCGCGCTCGCGGAAGTCCAGCGTTGGATCGAGTACGACTGGACGGCTCGCGGCCTTCAACTCGGCCACCGCCTTGAAGCTGTCCGGACCCAGCACCAGCACGCACCGGTCGAGCAGCCCGTTGTCCTTCGCCAGCTTGATGGCCGGACCCACGTCCATCGCCGCGCCGGCGTAGATCCACGCATCGAGCCGACCGCCCGTCAGTTCGACGAGGTTGGCGTGCAGGTCGTCGTAGTCCTCGGGTCGGATGAGTTCCTTGCCAAGCTTGCGCGCCTCGGCGGGACCGACATCCACGTCCTTCTTGGCCTTTTTCTGCTCCTCCTCGTAGCGCTGCTCGGCGAGGCGTTCGAGATAGTCATTCAGCTCAATGAACGTCTCGCGCAGGGCAGCCATCTGCAACATGCGGTCGAAGCCGCCCTTGGGCGTGGTGGACATCTTGATGCCGGCGCGCGGCTTGATGGTCATCTCGTCCACGTCCAGTCCGATGGGCCGCACGACGCGCGTCACGCCGCCGATGACGCAGTTGTTCGCCTGAATGATGTGGATGGCGGTGACGCCGTCGCGGAGGCTGTTCTCAAAGAAGAGGCGCGACGGGTCGATGGCGTCGTACACGTCGAGGTAGGGCGCCACGTCCGCGTTCTCATTCGGCACGTCCAGCCCCTGCCAGTCGTGCGCGTTGATCAGGCCGGGCAGCAGCACCTTGCCGGAGACGTCCACTTCCATCGCGTCGTGCGGAAGATCGACCTTCTCGCCGATGGCCGTGATCTTGCCGTGCTCGATGAGGATCGTGCCCTTGGCGATTTCGTCGCCGACGACGGGAATGATCCGTCCGCCGGTGAGCGCCACCTTTGCCGGCGGTTCGCCCGCCCGCACGGCGGCGCACGCGACCAGCAGCATCAATAACCCCGCGGCGCCGCGCCCCGCGCCCCGTCCGATTCCAAGCTTCGTCACTCCGCGCCTCCGAGTAATGACCGAATCCCTTGCTTGCTCGTCAACCTGCTGTAATGCATCGCAAAAATCAGAGCGTTTAATCCGGGGGGGGCGGGCGTCCTCGCCCGCCGGCGGGCCAGAGGCCCGCACCCCTCCAATTCGCCGGCGGGCCAGAGGCCCGCCCCCCATTCGTTTCGAATACGTAGCGGTTTCAAAGAGGCAGCACGCTACTTCACGCGTCGATCCGACTCGATGCGTCCGCCGTGCATCACCAGCACCGGCTTCGTCGTCGCGGCGAACGGCTCCCCGCTCCACACCACGAGGTCCGCGCGCTTGCCCGACTCCACGCTGCCGATTTCCTTGTCCGCGCGGAGCAGCTTCGCGGGCGTCAGCGTCACGGCCTGCAGCACGCGCTGCGGGTCGGCGCCGAAGCGGATGGCGTACATCGCCTGCCGCGCCAGCCCGTCCTCGTCGCGCAGCTCCTGCGCGGTCAGCGCCGTGGTCAGCCCCGCGTCGAGCAGCGCCTTGAACGTGTGCAGTCGCGCGTTCTGAGACTCGCCGCGCCACGCGCGCGGGCCGGTCGCCTCTTCATAGATCGGGCCGTACACCACCGGGACGTTCCTCGCTTGCAGCGCGTCGAGGCAGCGGTACGCGTCCGTCGCCTCTTCGAGCGTGAACTTCAGCTTGAACTCCTCGGTCAAGCGCAGGGCGGCCTCGATGTCGTGCTGCATGCGCGCCTGAATCCGCAGCGGGATTTCGCCCTTGAGGATCGCCATCAGGTAGGGCATCGCGGCGTCCGGCGGCGTGTCGGCGCCGTGCGTCGGCATCTTGTCCTGCCAGCGCTGCGCGTCGTACATCGCCTTGCGGAATACCCAGGCAACGCCCATCCGCGTCGTCGGACGGCGGGCGTAGAACTCCGCGTTGCCGCCGAAGGGGGGGCGGTTCCACGACGCGCCGCCGAGCGAATCGGAACCCATCACGGCCATCACGTCCGCCGTCGGCCGCACGACGCGCTGATCCACCGGACCGCCGGTGCGGATCACGGTTCCCTGCGAGCTGATCACCGCGTCGGAATCGCCGCCGACGTAGATCGTGGTGACGCCCTGCGAGAGCAGTCGTTTCATATCCGGGCATGACAAGTCGATCGCATCGAGTACGCGCGTGTGCGGAATGACCTCAAAGGAACTCTCCCCCTGGCTCAGCCCGTCGCGCACGCCGGACGCTGTTGAGGGCGCAACCGCGCTCTCCACGCCCCCACCGCAGCACGGCAGGCGAAGTGCATCCGCCATCCCGACGGCCAGATGCGCATCCGCGCTGGCGTAGCCGATGCCCCTGGGCAGGTCGATGTACACGTGACTGGCATGATTCGTTTCGCTGGCCGCGCCGGCATCCTCCCGACCCACCAAGCCGGCAAGGCCGCCCTGGGAGGAAGGCGCTTCGCCGTCCGGTGCATGGGGCAACACAGGCATGGTAACCGACGGCGCGTCCGCGGAAGCTGAATCCCCGGTGGGTGAAGCGGCGATGAGCCGAGTCGAGAGGCGCGGCTCTTCCATCCTCAAGGAGGCGGTGCGCGATGGCACGAGGTCGTAGCTGTCGATCACGGCCTTGGCGTCGATCAGCCCCGGCGTCACGGTCGCGTCGGGCAGCTCGATGACCTTGGCGTCCGACGGGATTGCGGCGCTGCCGCCCACTTCGACGATTCGGCCGTCACGCACGACGACGACGCCCGGCGCGATCACGCGACCGTCGCCAACGTAGACGGCGCGGACTTTCAAGACGACGACGCTTTCCTCCGCGCGGATCGCGGCGGTGAATACGAACGCCGCCGCGAAGCAGCCCATCACCCATGTCCGCGACGACCGAACCAGCCTGTTGTCATTCCAATGATGCGTCATGGACCTTCACCCCTTTGACGTAAACCTCGAGCACCCGCGCGTCCAGACGCAGCGGGTCGGCCGAGTAGATCACCATGTCCGCGTCCTTGCCCGGTTGAATCGAGCCGACGCGCTCCGCCACGCCGGCGGCTTTGGCGGCGTTGATCGTCAGCGCCCGGCGCGCGGCGGCGGCGTCCATTCCATAGCGCACCGCAAGCGCGGCGCTGATCCGCATCGAACCGCCCGGCAGAACCGGCAGCGCCCCCGCAAACGCCAGCTCACGCCCGGCCTGCTGAAGCACGCCCGGTCCGCGCAGCACGCGCGCCGGCGAGTCGAACGTGAACGGACCGATGATGAGCGGATCTGGAAACGGTTTGACCAGCTCGATCGCCGCCGACGCCTCCAGCGGCGTCCACGCCAGCAGCGGCAGCCGCCCGGCTTCGGCAAACACTCTTGCCGCCGCGATCACCTCCTGCTCCTCCTCGCAGGTCAGCAAGCCGTCGATGGCCGACTTTACATAGGCATTGACCCGCGGCGATCCCCTCGAGTCCTTCGCGGCAGCCAGCGCCTCGCGCAGCAGGTGCACCGCGCCGATCATGCCGGTCGGCTCGCGCGTCGCTTCCAGCACGCCCTCACCCACGCAGAACATGAGCGGACCCGGCTCGCGCAGCCACTCGACCTGCCCCCCGCCCGTCAGGCGCACCGCCTGCGCCGTGCCGTCGATCACGTTGTTTCCCGCGGGAACCACCAGCGCGGCCGTAACGCCGGACTTCAGCGCCGCGCGGAAGTCGTCGTGCTTCTGGTCGATGGCTTCACGGATGTTCAGATCGGGGTCGATGGAGCGGACGCGCTCGACGTGGCTGCCGCGGCGGATGACGCCCAGCCCGCTGAGCACGTCAATCATGCCCGGCGCCAGCACCGCGCCGGAATGCTCCACGACTTTGCCGTCCGAGGCCGCCGCGTCGCCGTCGGCGCGAATCTCGCTGATGCGCCCGTCCACCACGGTCACCCGCGACGGACCGGACACGGTTCCGTCCGGCATCACCACGCCGCCGACCCGGATCGTGAACCGCTCGGCCGCGCCCGTGGAAGCGGCAAGGATGAACACCGCGCAGATGGCGGACGATGCTTGTCGATGCCAACTCACTGGCAGCTCCTGATGCAAACCCGGTCGTCCATCGCGCCTACGTCCGCGCGCCGTTTCACCCACCCGGGTGGCACCCACCCGGGTGGCACCCCAACCGGGTGGCATCCCAACCGGGTGGCATGCTCTCGCCGTACTCGGCGTGAGCATGTGATTCCTCATGCTTGGACCCGCATGGCTACCCGCTGCGCGTGAAGCCATGCCACCCAACCGCTCCACATTCCCGCTGTGTGACGTCACTTCGTCGCGGCGTCGTAAACGACCTTGCCCGCCACGTAAACACGCTCCACTTTCGACGCCGGATCGGACGGGTCGCCGGACCAGACCACGAGGTCGGCCCGCTGTCCCTTGCTGACGCGACCTGCGGATTCCAGACCCAGGAAGTCCGCGGCCCGGTGCGTCACCAGCTCCAGCGGAGTCTGCGACAGCCCGGCGGCGGCGCAGGTCAGTTGCGCATTCTGCAGCACGAACCGCCCGGAGGCCACGCTGCCCGCGCCGCTGCCCACCGACCAGCGAACCTTGGCCTTGTCCAGCGCCGCGGCGTTGATTGCAGCGAAACGGCGGAACTCGTCATCTCCGCGCAGCTCGCCCCGCGACGCAGCCCCCAGAACGACGGGGACTTTCCCCTCCGCGATCGCATCCGCCACAAGGTGCGCGTCGGTCGCGCCTTCGAGGACCGCGTCGAAATTGAACTCCTTCACCAGCTCCAGCGCGTTGAGGATGTCCTCGCTGCGGTGCGCCTCGATCCGCACGGGCAACTTGCGGTCGATTGCCCTCAGCAGCATGTCCTTGTCGCGGTCCGGCTTCGGCTCGCCCGGCTTCTTGATCTCCTCTTCCTTTTTCTCGTCCTTTTTGTCGCCGCCCTCGGGCTTCGGCAGATCGGCGAAGAGGGAGAGCATCTGCCGCTCACCGTCGGAACGAGCCTCGTCGTTCTCGCCGACGGCATCCGGTCTCGTGCTCGCATTAGAAGCGGCGTCGGATTCCGCGGACTTGGGCGGCTTGGGCGGATCCTCCTTCGGCTTCGGGGGATCGTCCTTGGGCTTCGGGGGGTCTGCTTTCGGCTTGGGAGGCGTTCCGTCTTTGGGCGGCGCGGGTTTCTCCGGGGTTTTCTTGTCAGCGTCCGGTTTCGGCGGTTCCTTCTTATCGCCTTCCGGCTTGCCTTTCTTTTCAGCCTCCTCCTTGGCCTTCTTCTCCGCGCGATCCTTGATCTTCTTTTCGTATTCCTCCAATTCCGACTTGTAGTCCTCGATCGTGTTGCGGTACTCGACCGCCTCGCGGAACTGACGGCGCACGGCGTTGAACGTGTTGATGCGGGCGATGGCCGGCTGGCCGGAACCCATGTTCACGTGCAGCGCAGCCTCGTCCTTCACCACCGATCCGATGCGTTCGCCTTCGCCTTTTGAAAGCGCCACGATCGCGCCGGTCCCCAGCACGCCCGTCCCCCCGCGCGGTCCGAGATAGACGAGCGTGACGCCGTTGCGGAACGCGTCGTCGAACACGTCGCGCGCGTAGGGATCCCACGCGTCGAACACTTTGGAGGTCGGATCGCCGCGCCCCGCGCCAGGCAGCAGCACGCCCAACCGGCTGTACGGATCAATGAACCCGGGCGTGATCGTCTTGCCCGCGGCATCCCACGACTTGGAGAGGAGTCCGCCCTTGACGTCCGGGCCCACGTCCCCGATGCGATCGCCGGAAATGGAGATCGAGGCCTTCTCGATGACGCGGCCGTCGCCGGTCAAGATGCGAGCATCCTTGATGACCATCGCGCCGCCGAGTCCGAAGAACTGAGCGGAGGCCGATTCAGCAAGCCCGGTGACCGCCGCGAGGCAGAGCATCGCGCCCAGGGATTGCCGCGAAATGCCGGAAGGGCCCTTCGCCGAAAAGCTCGTCGATCTGCGGGTCATGCACAGCCTTCCACTGAAGTTAGACCACGCGCGCCGCGCTGAGTGCAAAACCGCGCGGAGCGATTTGGACCCCTGATCCGCCCGTCCGCGGTTGAACTCGTTCGGCGCGAGCCTGAGTCTCTCGACGCCACGCGACGCGCGAACGGCAAGTATATCCGTCGGCGGCGCACCGCACAGTAGGTCACGGCCAAGTCGCCGCTCCGTACAAACTCTTACAAGCGAGAGGCAATTCCCGATGCGCGGCGGGACTTGCTGATTTCCCGTCCGCAGGCTGAGAGCGAAGCGAGGCAAGCTCTGCCCTCGCAGCGGCGGAGGAACCTCGGACGCAAGGCTCGCGAAGTGCGGGCGGCGGGCGACGAATACGTTTGGATCTCGGTCAACGGCGCATCGCATGCGGGATCGGGTTTGAGCATTGATCTCCGTGCCGCGGTGATTCTCTGCTGCTTGGCCGCATGAGCACGCGGGGAGGCGGCGAGCGTCCCGCCTCTGCCCAATTCCCGGCGCGACCCGGTGTGCGCCGGAGCGGCGCGTCCCTGTCAACCGCGGCAAGCCGCAACGTGCGCAACGGGGACCGCACGCCAGCGGTCTGTCCCGCGCGGCGTGGTCGCCCTGCGGTTCGCCGGCCGTCCACTTTTTGTGCGCCGGCGCGACCCGGGAGTCACACCCTGCAGGCCAGCCACTTGGGATAATTCGCACAGCGTGCAACGTCCAAGGGGCCCTGTTGCGAAAGGGCGAGCCGCGCGACGATCCGCGAAAGGGTCAGCCTGCCCAACATTTGCGCCACGCGCTCGCCCAATCCCATGCTATCTCAGCCAACCCGCGCAGCCTGCCTCGCCGACCCGCGCGCTCGCTCTTCCAGGCCGCGCTCAGACATCGAAGGGCAAGCTTACCCATGCGTGACACATGGATAGGGTAGGATTGCCCTTCATCCCTTCGATCGGACGCGCCGTGTCAACGGGATTCTCCGCAATTCTCGAAGGATTGGTCCGAGAGTACGCCATCCGACGGCCTGGCACGCGGTTTGCTCCTCACTCCATCGCGGATTCGGGATGGGGTGGCCCGGATCGGGAGCGATCCCGCAACGCGTGTATCAGGTGCTGTCCGGCTTAGGGGAAGCGGACCGCCCTTGCAGGCTCACGGCTCTCCGGAGGGGGGAGTTCGAGGGGGAAGATATCGAGCAGATCCGCCTCTGTCGCGACCGACGAATGCCACCCTGTGCATCTCGTCGGTCGCGAGGTTTTTACCCACAGCCCCAGCCCGCCAAACAGGAAACTTCCGCCGGTCTGGGCGGGAGAGACCATCGAGCGGCCCGCTGAGGCTGCCTGATTGTTGGGTGTTCCCGACCGCATGACCGGCTGGAAAGCCGGTCCCCCAGAGGCAGCCGGTCCCCCAGAGGCAGCCGGTCCCCCAGAGGCAGCCGGTCCCCCAACGGCAGCCGATCCCCCAGAGATAGCCGGTCCCCAAACGGCGAAGGCGGGCATCATCTCCTGATTGTCAGGCGGCATGCGATTGTCAGGCGACGCGTCTGCGGCGAAGCAGCGCCGCGCCGACCACCAGCAGCACGAGACTTCCCGGCTCCGGCACGACCAGCCAACCCGGTCCGTCGATGCCGCCTGAACCGGCCGTGATGAACGCGCCGAGGAAATCGCCCGTCAGCCCGTCGAACTTGAGCACTTCATCCGTCGCGGAGCTGGCCACGTAGAGATAGCCGTCGCCGGGGAAGAGCAGGCCCAGCGGCGTGTCCAATCCGCTGCCCGAGTTGCTCGCGTCGCCGAACACGCCGATCAGCGAGCCGTTGAGTCCGTTGAACTCGATGACCTCGCTGGAGCGCGGGCTGCTGACGAACAGGTCGCCGTCCGGGCCGAACATCAGGTCCGCGGGCGCGTCGAGTGTTCCACCCTGCGCGAAGATGCCGAGGAAATCACCCGTCGTGCCGTCGTACTTCAGCACGTTGTCCTGCCGGCGATTGGAAACGTAGAGGTTGCCATCCGGTCCGAAGGTCAGGCCGCGCGGGCCTTGAAGCTCGCTGTCGTTGAAGTTGGCCTCGCCGAAAACGCCGAGGGGCGCGCCGGTCGCGCCGTCATAGCGCAGAACGGCATCGCCTTCGCCGCTGGCAATGTACAGGTTCCCGTCGGCCCCGAAGCGCAGCGAGCGCGGACCGTTCAGCCCGCCCGAGCCGGGCGCGACGAACTGGTCGATGAAGGCGCCGGTCACGCCGTTGTAGCGATACACCGCATCCGCGTCGAAGCCGGAGACGTAGAGGTTCCCGTCCGGGCCGAAGGTCACGCCGCGCGGACCGGTCAGCCCGCTGCCGCCCGAACTGGCGTCGCCGAAGATGCCAAGCGGCGAGCCATCCGACGCGTATTGATGAACCGCGTTCGACTCAAGCCCCGACACCAGCAGCACGACATCCGCCCGCGCGGAGCCGCATAGGCACGCCGAAAGCACCGCACAAACACCCATCCAAGATCTGCAACGCATGTTTCGCCTCCTGACGAAGTCCCCCTCCGATGCACGGTCGGTGTTGCTGGCAATGGCGAAGCCCCATGGACCGACAACGCACAACCCAACGCTCACATGATACGCTCGATCATCGGCAGATCACAACCCCTCGCGCGACTCCTTATCCCCACGCGATTCTCCCCTCCCGGGTGCACGCCGAGTGCGTTTTCGTGCGATGCGCGACTCTCCGCGGTTTTCAAAAGCCATCCTTAAGCCATAAACAAGTCGATACAAATGAGCGGTTTGGGCACGAATCGGTGTCCTTCTCATCCTTCCAGTAGTGAAAGAAGCCCAATCCGACGCATGGGGTGCGCGTGGGACTGCTGTGTCTCGCGCTTGCTGGGGCCGGGGACGCGCCTGTGTGCCTGCTCGCAGGATTGTGACCGGACTCGCGGGAACGATCACGTCAAGACGGTCGCCGCCCGAACTGCGGCGCCGGCGCACCACTGCACAAGCCCTTCAAATAGGCCTTTGCAGCCCGGTTTTCGCGTTTTCCGCGCCCTGCCGCCGTAATCGGCCCTCGTGGCACACCCTTTGCTCAAGGCACGCCGAGCCTCTCGTCTCAGTTGGACTCATCGCCAGCGTTGGGACAACCGTGGATGGGATCTTCCGTGCGGACGCGCGGGAGCTTCAAGACGTGAATTACTGTCGGAGCGTTTTCGGCGGCACGGAGATTCCGCGCGGCGACTTTCGGAAGGAGTACACGAATGCACGAAACGGATTGGCAGGGACGGGCAGGCACGCGGCGCCTGACCGTGGGCGGGATGTGGATCGCGGGTCTTGCGGCGCTGGTGCTCGGCATGGCCAGCGACGCGTATGCCCAGCGGATCCAGATTCAATGCGAAGGCGCGGGCACGAACCGCAATGGAACGGTGTTTACCGCGGGAAGCGAGTACGAGGAGCGCAGCGATCGCACGCGGTTCGATCTGCTGCTGTGCGGCGTCACGCCGGGCGATGCCTATCAGATCTGCTTCAGCACCGACAGTTGCGGCTTCAAAATCAACGCGACGGGCGGCGGCAATGGGCAGATCTTCATTCGCTATCGTACCGATGACGGCAACTTCCCGCCCAACTTCCCGCACCTTCGCGCCGGTGACGTGCTCAAGGTGAACGGCCAGAGCGTGGCCGTGTACACCAATGGCGAAAACAGGTTCAACTGCAACGCCAACGGAAACGGAAACGGGAACGGGAACGGAAACGGGAACGGAAACGGAAACGGTAACGGTAACGGTAACGAGAACGGTAACGGGAACGGTAACGGGAACGAGAACGGCAACGGGAACGAGAACGGGAACGGTAACGGGAACGAAAACGGAAACGGCAACGGGAACGGGAACGGGAACGGCAACGGGAACGGCAACGGCGGCGGTGGTCAGGGTTGCCAGGGTGCGACCAAGGCCAAGTATGCCCAGAGGGGCGACCCGGACAAGGTGAAGGGCAAGCTCAGGGGCTACGACGCCGGCGCTACGTATGTCGTGTCGCTGCTCGATTCCGGCGGCGGGACGATCGGCACGCAGTCCGTCACCACGGGCGGCGATGGTCGAGTCAAGTTTGCCTTTCTCGGCGTCGTTTGCAGCGGCTCGCCGCACAAGGTCAGCAATGACACGTGCGGTCAGGTCGTTCTGGTCGGTCGCGTCTGCGGCGGCTGATGGGCTTACAAGGTGCTTCGTCCGGTCCACATGACGCGGACCGGAACAACTTCAGGGACGGCGGCCCGTCGCGAGCTGCGGCTTGCGGCGGGTCCGCTTTGTCGAAGCGAGCCGCGACGGATCAGAGCCGCGACCGTAAGGGAGCGGACGGGGATGCGAGCGGCAAGACCGCTTCCTTACGGGCGCGGCTCTGACGCAACAGGCGCGGCTCTGGCGCGCTGGCGACGCAGTATTTCCAAGGCACTACACCAGGATGAAAACACTCATGAATCCCTCCTCCATTCGGCCATCCTGGTGGAAACGCGGCTTCGGGCTGGAACTCCTCGCCGCCTTCGTGACCGGCGTGGTCCTCATGCAGTTCATCTACCTCGACCCGCGCGGCTATCGCGACGACCGCATGGGCGTGCCGGAATACGACTCCTGGTATCACCTCAAAATGGCGGAGCTGCTGCCCGAGATCGGCTTCGTCCGCGAGTTCCCCTGGCTCCAGCATGTGTATTTCCGCCAGACCGGCCATGAGTTCGTCAGTCACCACGCCGGCTTTCACGTTTATCTCGCGCCATTTGTGTGGTTGAGCAAGACCCTCACCGGCGACGCGGCGGCGGGAGGGCGCTGGGCGATCGGCGTCACCTTCGGACTGTCGCTGCTGCTGGTGCATCTGCTGCTGATGGCCGGGCGCGTGCCGTGGCGATGGATGTGGCTGCTGGCGTTTCTGTTGTTGCCGACGGATTTCTTTCTGCGACATTCATACATCCGGGCGATCAGTCCATCGCTGGTGCTGATGCTGGCCTTGCTGCTCGCCCTCTTTCAGCGACGCCCCGTCTGGGCGGCGATCGCCGTCATGCTCTACAACCTGCTGTATCTCGGCGCGGTGATCTACAGCCCGGTGATCGTCGGCGCGTTCGTCTTTGCCAGTCTCGTCGGACCCAAAGAAGATCGGCGGATGGAATGGAAGACGACCATCTTTACGCTTGCGGGATGGGGCGCCGGCGTTTTGTTGTATCCCTACCGCGAGGGCATGTTTGAGTTCCTTCGCCTTCAGGTGCTCGGCTCCGGCTTGTCGCCGGACATCGCCGTCGGCGCGGAGTGGAGTTCGTATGGCAATGTCTGGGAGTTCGCCGTGCAGCAATGCGGGCCGCTGCTGGCGGTGTGGGCGGCGTCGCTGGTTCTGCGTTTCCGGTTCGGCCCGCGCCTGTCGGCGCAGGACACAACCCTGCTGCTGCTGAACTTCGCATTCCTCTTTTTGACGCTGAAGGCGCAGCGGTTCATTGAGTATTGGCCGCCCGTATGTCTGCTCAATGCGGCTTATCTGGCGGGTCCGGTATTGGTACGAGCGGTTGCATGGGCGAAGGAAAGATCGCTTCACCTCAGATCGTGGACGGTCCATCTGCTGTCCGGCGTCGGCGTGGCTGTGTTCGTCGCAGTGGCATTGGCGGCGGCATGGGATGCGCGATCCACTCTGGTCGGCAGTGTGATGGTGCGCGACTGGGCATTGTGGGTTGCACTGGGGACGCTCTTCCTGCTGGCCGCGCTCGTGCAGCGAAACTCCGCGGATCCGTCCGCAGTCGATCGCCCGGGAAGCGCCCGTCGAGCAGCCGCGACGCTGATCAGCGGGTTCACGTTTCTCGCCGCGGGGGCGCTCTTTTTCACGAAGATGCTCGATGCCCACTCGGTTTCGACCGGCAACCTCGTCCGCGCGGAATGGCCGCTGGCAATGGCGAGCGGCATGATTGTGATCGTGGGGGTTCTTGGCGCGCTTCGCGGCGATGCCCGCGTGTTGTCTTCAATCCCGGTCTCGCTGGATCAACCTGCGCGCCGCCTTCCGATGTGGCCGCGCGGCGCCGCGCTCGTCGCCTTCTCGTTAGGTGTCCTGGCCATCACCACCGCGCTTTCCGGCGGACGACTCAGCCATGCCCAGAGCGCCAGCAACTGCGGCTACGACCTGCCGGCCATTCGCAATGTCATGGCGCACCTGAAATCGGTATCGCAACCGGGCGACGTCGTCTTCACCGACGACTGGGATTGTTTCCCGGTTTACTTCTACCACAACTCATACAATCACTACATCGTCGGTCTGGATCCGAAGTTCACGCAATGGCGCGAGCCGGAGCTTTGGGCTCGCTATGTGAAGATCAGCCGCGGCGAAATCCGCGACCCCAACGTCACCGTGGCCCTGCCGGACGAGCACGGCGGATATACGAACCAGACGATCCAAGTCCGCATCGAGGACATCCGCGACCGCTTCGGCTGCAAGTACGTCCTCGTGGATCACGACCACCAAGGCCTGGCCCACCGGCTCTCCGAGCGCCCGGACTTCGCGGAACTCATCTTCCCCCCCGCGGACTACGCCGTCGCCAAGGACGCGCCCTACCTCCTCTTCCGCGTTCTCCGCAAGTCCAAAGTCGAGGATGGCAGGCCTCCCTACTACCGAAGAACCACCCCCGGAGCGGCCTTCGAGACGCCATTACCGAACGGCAGTCATCGGTTTGCACGAGCGGTAACCGCATTTCCGCGCTCGTCACCCAACGACCTGTCTTCCAGACGGAATGGTTCGGTAGTTATCGCATATCGGTCCGATTTCGCCACTTACACAGCCATACAAGAGCACGCGCACGACGCAACTGCAACCCAAACAGCCGTCCGCCCGCCGTCAACGCGATGTGCTCGGAACCCCCGCAGGATCGCCTCCCGATCGACCAACTCGCCCTGTCAATGCGCTTGGCAGCAGGGTTCATTCTCCGGGCAATCCGGGCATTCCACTTCTTCGACGAAGTAACAACCATAGGATTGGTCTAATCCCTTGAAGCCGTCGATGGTATTGTAAGCCCTTCCCGGGCATTCTTCCAGCAGAATCCACTCGGACGAACCGCCCTCTTCGTAAACAAACTTAAAATACCATCGGTAGCGCACTTCCTGTCTTGCCTTTTTGTGCTGGCGGTAGGCACGGATCTCATACTTGAAGTGCCTGTTGGGGTCCACAGTGCCTTCGCCGGGGCCGCATTCGATCGCGTCACAAACTTCCTTGCGCGTCGTATTGGTCGTGCCATAGCGGAACTCACCGGTAGCCTCAATTCCAATCTCGCCGGCCAATGCGGTATTGATCTGTCCCTTAATCCCCACGGAGAAACCATAGGCGTACTCCACAGTGCCCTCGTCGGCCTGACATATGGTACGCGTGAGCAAACAGTGCATTGTATCGCACCAGTTCCCGCAATTGTCGCATTCCAGCTGAGCCGTAAACCAAATCTCCGGCGCTTCAACAAGTGTTATCTCAGTGGCGCCGATCGCGCCCCGGCACTGAATGCAGTGGCTGCGACCTTGTAGAAATCGTGTATCAATTGGACAACGGCATTTTCCGGGAGTCACTTCCTCGTTCGCGCCAACATCCCCGTCGTTGCAGGGATCCTGCGCCGCAAGAAGATGA
This sequence comes from uncultured Phycisphaeraceae bacterium, assembly GCA_964526695.1. GTDB lineage: Bacteria > Planctomycetota > Phycisphaerae > UBA1845 > UBA1845 > JABWBH01. The sequence goes on along the minus strand of CAZGJA010000017.1, from coordinate 70,922 downwards.
GGCGCAGCCAAACATGCCACCCAAGCAACAGTGCGCAGCATGGTGTGCAATCCCGAAGAAGGGCCACTCATTTCATTTGTCTCCGTTCTCATCTTGTTCTCCACGTTTCCTTCTCTCGAACTCCAACCCTTTCAAAACGGAAGCCAGTCGCTCGTGGGCGCCGAGTCTCTGAGCGGCCTGAGGGTACAGGTCGATTAACTGGCGCCACGTCTCCGCGGCTTTGTCATAGTTCCGAACGTCTTGGGCGCCGTATGCCGCGGCCGCCAGGTGAAGCAGACTGGCATGTTTTTCTGCGCGTCCATGTAACTCGAGCCAAGCGATCGTGGCGGGATCCTCCTGATCTATCAAACCAAGCAGCGGACCGATCCGTTCGATTATGGGCGTCCCTTTTCGATCCAACGCATATGCGGAATTCGCGATGGCCGACTCAAGGCCCCACCACCACTCGTCGCGAACGCCAGCGTTTTCAAGCGCCAGCAGTTCCTCAAGGTAGCCGCGCGTATGGTAACCGTGTTTGATTGCCGCCTGCTCCATTCTAATCCGGGTGACGGGGAAGAAGGACGTATCCACGTCCGAGGCATGCAGAATGCTCTCCAACGCCTGAAGAGCACGCTCGGCGTTTCCTTCCTCTCCAGACCAGTAGGCAACCTGATACCAAAGCATGGCTTCGTTTTCGTCGTCCGCTAGTCCGATGTTGCGGCTTTCAGCCAGGTTCGCAATTGCCTCAAGGTAGTAGTCAGAAGTCCGCTTTCCGCGATCCTCGCCACTCAAGTCTGCGGTCAGGGCATCGCGTCCTTTGCCGGCGCGAATCAGAAAGTTCGCCTTCCGCAAGGGCAGATCACGGCGGGCAGGCTCCCAGCGGGCCTGCACCTCGGCCGGCATTTCGCTGATAGCGGACTCCAGACCCGCGAGCGAGGCGAAGTACAGCTCAGAGTCAGAACGGGCTTCCGCCCAAAAGGCCATTCTATCGTATGCGACCGCGCGAGCGGAGGAACGGGCACCGGCCCTTGAGCAAACAAACTCCAGCAGATCCTGGTAAGCCCACTGGAGCTGCTCCGAATCCGAGCGGGAGGCGAGTTTCGACACTGCCGACAGCGCCGCATCAGCCGCCAGTGCCTCGTCGGCAGCAGAACTGATCGCTTCCAGAAAGATCCTGGCGGCCTTCCCCACGGCGGCATCGTCCGCTTCCGTGTCACCGGTTCGTGTCCTCAGGGCGCGCGCAAGGTCATCGAGGAGGGGTGCGAATAGCTCATCTGGGGGACGCGGAAGAGCGAAACGGGTGGGGATGTCCGTGGATGCGCCGTGGAGTTCCGGATCACCCCGGTCCGGATCCAACGGTTCCGCGCTGTGCGGGTTGGCGACTGGCCGGACGGAGGAATCGCGCGGATTCCGTATTGCAGCGCCGCTCTCCCGTTGTTCTTGTCCAACCGCAGGGCCCGGTTTGGGCGCTCTGGTCTTGGGCCCGAACCGACCATCCAACATTGGCCCCACTGGTGCAGCCCGATCCGTAGCATGCTTGTCCACTTCGGGATGAACGGCGTCCGAACGCATGCCTGGTGGTGGCAGAGCCTTGGACTCCGACGACTCAATGCCAGAAGCAAGTTCCGTGGGCGTCGCATACCTCCGAGCCTCGGCAGCAGCGGAGTCCGCCGCTGGAAGCGTCGGGGGCTGGCCGTCGAAAGCCATCCCCACCTGATTGTGTTTGCGGGCCGCCACCACGTCGGCGTCCGTTGCGACTCCGCCGAGCTCCGGGGAGACCGTGCGCGCGTTCGGGTTTCTCAACACCATGTAGAGGCCAATCCCAAGAATCAGGCATATGAAGGCGATGCCCCCGTGACGGACTAGAACCAATCCGTTGGCTCGCCGCATCGAATCCGGATCTTGATTCTGCTGTGGGATATCCGTGCTGGGGTCCTTCATCTGCCACCTGTAGATGTTGAGGAAGGAAGCTACCTAAGGGAACTCCGACGATCCCTTCTTCCCAGGGTCATCCGGAAAGCCTAAATTAACCAAGCCGAATCGAGGCCATCAGCTTATTGGCCTATCGGAATATGATGATTCACGTCATCTTGAAAGTCAAGAAGAAAAAAAAACGATTTTTACTTTAAGTCTAGCGCTCGGTGCCTTTGCGCGGGTTCGGTCGTTCAACTGGGCATCCCGCCGACAAGCCCCTTCAGCCCGCAATATGGGCGAATTCAAAGCGTCGCTGTCTGCCTTTTGTGGTTGATGCGCCTATTCTATGAGCGGCAGGAAGCCGCGTTGAATGATCCAGAACGCTTCGGAACCAGAGTCATGCCACTTCAAGACCTTCGTACACAATCCCTTCGCCGCTCACCCGCCGAGTCGCTGGCGCACCTGAAGTCCTTCAACCTCGACCTCAAGTTCTCCGCCGGCATCTGGTTCTTCTCGCCGCCCTCTTCGCGGTTTCATGCCAAGTATCAGCCGGACCTGACGATCGAGCAGCGGCTCGACATCGCCGCGAGCCTGAAGGACTACGGCCTGTCGGCGCTGGAAGCGCATTACCCCAACGAGATCAGCGAAGCGAACGTCGATCTGTGGACGAAGTTCGCGCGCGACACGGGCATCCGGCTCATAACCGTCATCCCCCTCCTCTTCTGGGACGCGCAGTTCGAGTGGGGGTCGCTGTCCAACCCGGACCCGAAGATCCGCCGCCTCGCCATCGACCGCACCATCGCCGCCTTCCGCATGAACCGGCAGCTCGACACGGATTTCGCCGTCGTGTGGCCCGGCATCGACGGTTACGAAAACCCCTTCGGCCAGGACTTTTTCGCGATGCGCGACCGCTTCGCCGACGGGCTGGCGGAGGCGATGGACGCGGTCCCCGGCGTGCGCGTCGCGTTCGAGCCGAAGCCCTACGAGCCGCGCGGGCGCATCCTCTTCGGCACCACGCCGGAGGGCATCCTGCTGGGCCACATGGTCGAGTCGAAGCTGCGAGCGCCGGAGAACCAGCGGCTGCTCGCCGAGGGGCACAAGCTCTGCTGCATGAACCCGGAGGTCGGGCACGTGCTGATGGGCTTTGAGGACCTCGCCTACGCGTTCAGTTGGCCGCTGTCCGAAGGTCGCCTCGCGCATTCGCACTGGAACAGCCAGCCGCTGGGCAACTACGACCAGGACCTCAACGTCGGCGTCGTCTCGCCCGAGCAGCTCGAAGCGCTCCTCTACACGCTCAAGATGTACGGCTATCGCGGAACCTACGGCATCGACATCAATCCCGAGCGCATGCCTGTGGACACCGCGCTGAAGATCAGCATGGACGCCATCCGCGCGGCCAACGATCGCATCGACGACCTGGATCACGAGGCCATCCTCAGCGCCCACGCGAACCCGAGCGAGCATCGCGGTTGGCTTGAAGCGCACCTCATTCGTCGCAGGGCCTCGCTTCCAACGCGGATATCGCCTTGGAGTTGAGGGATTTCGATTGCAAAGCTATGATGAATGCCACGCAGTCAACCGCCGAGGTTTGGGCGCCGATCGTTTGAGAGCGAATGGAGCGATGATGGCACGAAAAAACGGTCATGCCGCGGGTCGCAAGGCGACCGAGCAGGAGTTCAGCGTCATCATCGAGCGCGACGAAGAGGGGTGGTTGGTGGCGTCCGTGCCTTCACTGCCGGGCTGCCACACGCAGGCACGCTCGCTGGACACGTTGATGAAACGCATCCGGGAAGCGATCTCCCTCTGCCTGGAAGTTCAAGATCCCTCCCCGCGCACGGAGTTCGTCGGTGTACAGCGTATTGGGGTTGTCGGATGAGCCGACTTCCGCGCCTCCGCGGCAGGCAAGTGCTCCGGGCTTTACAGCGGGCAGGCTTCATCGTCCGACGCACTCGCGGCAGCCACCACCTGGCAAGTCACCCGGATGGTCGAACCACCGTGATCCCCATCCATACCGGCGAGACCATCGGTCCAGGATTGCTGGCCAAGATTCTGCGCGATTGCGAGTTGAGCATCGAGGCGTTCGAGGATCTCCTTTGAGCGCCCCCGGCACCTTGACCTTCGTTTGAATCCCCGTGGGCTGCTCGGCATTCCTCAACTCGCCGGGATTCGCCCTCCTCGCTGGTCCGGCGCGTTTTCGGTGCTTATCATTAGTAACGGGGGTCCGGTCTCGCCGATCGGGCGTGAAGGGGTGGAGGTGCTATGGGTCTGCGCGTGATGCTGGTCTCGGGTCCGCGGAAGTCGGGCAAAGGCTCGGTGATCCGCGCGATGATCGACCTGCTCTGGCAGCACAAGCCGCACTACGTCCGCCTCGCACGCTGCAACGGCGACAAGAAGCCGCCCCCGGACAAGTGCTCCCAGGCGCCGGAGGAGCACGGGCTGGCGAGCGCCCGATGGGTGTACTACGACGATGATCGCATCTTCCCGCTCATCCAGACCACCCTTGAGACCATCCACAAGCAGGACCGCTACGGTTCCGTCGTGATCGAGGCCGACGCCGACCCCATCGTCCGCTGCGCCTACCAGTACGACGACCGTGTCTTCGTCATGCCGCTGCCTTCGGACGTGCTCCAGCTCTTCCGCCCCGCCAAGGACGCCGCCAGCGCGATGCAGGCCGTGCTGAAGGACACGACGGCGTTCGCCTCCGAAGTCTTCGGCCTGATCGACCGCGGCATGTTCGCCAGCGACGGGGAGTGCACCGAGAAGGAGGAGTTTACTCCCTCTCAGTGGCGCAGCTTCCTCTACACGCCGCTGGGCGAGGAGATTATCACGCGCATCCTCCTGCAACCCCCCTTCCACGGTCTGGCGGAAAGCGACGTGATCATCATCAACACGGGAGTCGGCAAGGAGACGTCGGCCACCGGTCTGTGTCTCAAGAAACTGGACTGCCTGCTTGAACGCGTCAGCCGTTTGACGGAGCGGCACGTCCGGCGCTTCGCCTGCGACCTTTACAGCGCGCCGGACGACGCCACGCGCCAGCTCCTCGAAGTGCTCGCGCCCATGTGCCGCGGCGGACGCTGAGTAAGACCGCGGATTGATCGACGCCAGCTTGGCCGCGCGGCGCTCGCAGCGTGGAAAGGGGTCAACTGCTCCTCTGCGACCGCCAGCCGGCCGGAATCGTGCCGCCGGGCCGCGGACGGCGACGAAACGCATCGTCGCCGAAAGTTGCAATGCGAGCGCGAGGCTCGATGATGAAGGCATGGAATCGCAGGAACTGCGGTCGTGGCAACGGTTTGCCGAGGAGCTCGCGCTGGAGTGCCGGGCGCCGATTCTCTCCGGCCTCGCCGGCGCGTCGGTGTCCATCAAGGCGGACCGCACGGTCGTGACCGAAGTGGACGTGTCCGTTCAGCGGCAGGTGTTTAACCGCATCCGCGCGGCGTATCCGGATCATGCGCTGGTCGGCGAGGAGGAGGGCGCCTCGGTGAAACTGGGACGCCGGCTGCCGCGCGTCGCCTGGGTGATCGATCCGATCGATGGAACGCGCAACTACGCGGCCGGTTATCCGTGCTTTGCCACGTCGATCGCCGTGCTCGAAGACGGCATGCCCGTCGTCGGCGTCGTTTATGAGCACGTTTCCGGATATCTGTTCAGTGCGGCGCGCGGAGGCGGCGCCACCCTGAATGGAGAGCGCATGCACACGGACGACGCCAAGGCGTTTCCCAAGGCCATGGTCGGCATTCCGACGAGCATGGACGCCGTGACGCAGCGCGTGGTGGGCGGCTGGTTTCGGCGCGACGACCTGATACTGCGCAACACCGGTTCGGCCGCGTTCCATCTCGCGCTGGTGGCGTGCGGAGCGCTGAACGCCGCGTACGGTTATCAATGCAAAGTGTGGGACATCGCGGCCGGTGCGGTCCTGGTCGAGGAAGCGGGAGGGACGATCAGCGGCTTGCGCAACGAGCGGCTGTTCCCCTGGCATCCGGAGGGCGATGCGGAGCGGAATCTGCCCTGTTTGGCCGGCGCGCCGCTGGCCCATGCCAAGCTGCTCGCGGACTTCGCGCCGTCCGCAGCATCCGCTTGAAGGGGGCGCGTTGCGGTACTGTCTCGGAATCCCGTGGTAGCGCCTCGAATTCCTGGCGCCTTGCCGAGCCGCGACCGTAAGGGAGCGACCCGTGCGGCGCCGATTGCGGGGACGCCTGTTGCCTATTTGCTCTCTGATGGGGATGCGCTGCCGCGCGCGCGAAGGTGCAATACCCAGTCGCTACCGCGAGCCCGAGAGCGTGGTCCTCATTCGCCACACGTCGCCCGATCGCGCGACCCTCCGTCACGAAGTTCGCTCCCTCACGGTCGCGGCTCTGATCCGCACATCGTCCGACCAATCGGATACGTCGCCCGAATGCGCCGTCGGGTGTGCGCCGGCTTCGGTGAGCGTGCATTACGGGTAGAACCCCTCCTCGTAGTAGCCCTCCTCGTAGTAGTACTCTTCCTCGTAGTACGGTCCTTCCTCGTAGTAATACGAGCCGCCGAAGTCGAAATAGCCGTCATCGCAGCAGTAGGGGTCGCCCGCGACGTAAACAGTCAGCCCGTCGAGACCCACATCGCATGAGCCGGTGCTGAACAGCATGATCCCCGATGCGGCGGCGAGCAGGGCTGAACCGATTCTGGACATCGTTTTTCGCATGATCAATCTCCCATCGAAGCCGACCCGGCGCGTTCGCCCGGAATCGCTTCGCAAGGATAGACACGCACTTAAGCGCCGGGTGAGCGGCGTGGGTAGAAATTGCCCCTCCCGGCATAAAAAGCCGAAAGCCGAATGGGCACATGAAGACCGCGATTTCAAGGGTTGAGGCTGATTGAGAATGGACCGGGGCAGGAGCGCTTTCCCACACTTAACATGTTGTTCTGAGAGGAGTTGCGCTGCCACCGCCGAGTGCAAGAGTGCGCCGGATCGACTCCCCGAAGCTTCCCGCCACCACGCCGCCCTGGACTCGAACCAGGAACCTTTGGTTCCGTAGACCAATGCTCTATCCAATTGAGCTAGCGGCGCTTATGACGCTGATGGAAGCGCCCAAGCCGGCGCCGCACCCTGCGACCCCAACCCGTCTTGGCGTGTTTGCAGGATCACGGCTCTGCGAGGCCATCCTATCCCGACACGAGCGGACCCGTCAAGCTTCACGGTCTCGCAACCGCGCTTTGTGCAGGACAGGCGCATCCTGCCCTGGAATCCGGGTGACCTGGACTGGCGCACTCGCCAGGCCAGGGCAAGTGACGTGCGCGAGCGGCGTCGTACGCTTCACGGTTTGCTGGTACGGAACCTTGCCGCCCGCGCCGCCTGTCGCCCCGCGGTAGAACTCGAAACTGGACACCGGGCATCGGAACCGTCACCCCCGCAGGCAGTATCCAGTCCACACCGCAGGAGGTACGCGGGGTCGCCGAAGCTCCTAAACAACTGAGTGGGACGAGACTCCCGCCGCCTCTGCGTCCGGGCCGGCGGTGGCGACCCGCCCGCTACAGCTCGCGCACGTGCCAGCCGCCGTCCACGTTGAAGACCTGGCCTGTGCTGAACGGGAAGTCCTGCCGCGCGATGGACGCCACCGCTTTGCCCACTTCCTGCGGCGTGCCCCAGCGGTTGATCGGCGTTAAGCCCGCGGCGAGCTTGCGGTTGTAGTAATCGTGCACCTTCGGCGCGGAGGTCATGTCCGTCTCAATGAGGCCCGGGCAGACCTCGTACACGTAGATGCCCAGCGGCGCGAGGCGCACGGCGAAGAGCTTCGTCATCATGCTCACGCCGGCCTTGCTGAGGCAATACTCGCCGTAGTCCGCGGCGGCGGTGTAGGAGCGGATCGAGGAAATGTTGACGATCGCCGCCCAGTCCAGATGCCCCTGCTCACGGAGCTGCACCATCTCGTTGGCCACGCGCTGCGTCAGGAAGTACGGCGCCTTGAGGTTGGCTTTGAGCACGCGGTCGAAGCTCGCCTCGGGTGTGGCGAGGATGTCGTAGCGGTTGTCCGGGGCGATGCCGGCGTTGTTGACGAGGAGGTCGATCCGCCCGAAGCGCTCCATGACGAACTCGATGACCAGGTCGCGGTGGCTCCGCGTGGTGACATCGCCCTGGCACAGCTCGACGGCGGACGCCCCGGCCCGCTCGCACTGCTGCTGCGTCTCCTCCGCGGCGGAGAGGTTCTTGCGGAAGTTGATGACGAGGGCGTAGCCGAGGTGGGCGAGTTCAAGGCAGATGCCTCGCCCGATGCCTCGTGAGCCGCCGGTGACCAGCGCGACTTTCGATCCTTCCACGTCGAGCCTCCCTGCCCAGTTCGCCCGTCACGCGCTGAACCGCCGCCAGCGCAGCGCCCCTGGGCGACGGGCGCCATCAAACAGCGGAATCTCGCTGCGCCGGGCCCGCGCCGCTTACGTCGCCATGGCGGCCATCGTTTCGAGCTGCGCGCGCCGTGCGGACTTGCGCGTTTTGCGACGGCGTCGCTCGGAGGGTTTTTCATAGTAGCTGTTGCGCTTGATCTCGCGGATCAGCCCTTCGCGCTGACACAACCGCTTGAAGCGCTTGAGCACCTGCTGAATCGTCTCGTTCCCTCTCGGCTTAATCTTGATCATTCACGGCTCCCAGAGCATCAACCACCCGTCCCCGGCGCGCGGACTCCATTCAAGCGCTGCCTTCGCCTGACCCGCGCGTGGGAGGGGCGATTATACGCATCGGCTGGCAGAACGCCACCCGTGCAGAAAAGTCGCAGGCTGGATGCCGCCGCTTAACCAGGGTTCACGCGACATGACCGTAACCCGTTGATTTGCAAGACGTTATCCGCGAAATACCGCGAGAAGCGAGTCCCCTTTCTGCGAGGATCTTCGAATCCGCAGGGGGACCGGTTGCTGCCCGAATCGCGCCGCGGGTATCCTCAGGGCATGATGCTTTCGCGCCCGACAGCGGCGACTCCCGAACCTCCGCCGGATCCGCTGGTCCCGGGCGCCGCGGATTACATCGCGGTCCTCAAGCAGTTCTGGGGATATGATTCGCTTCGCCCGTTGCAGGCGGAGGCCATTCGCGCCGGAGTCGAGCAGTGCGATTCGCTCGTCGTCATGCCCACCGGCGGCGGGAAGTCTTTGTGTTATCAAATCCCGCCGATTCTCTCCGAGCGGCTCGACATCGTTGTCTCCCCGCTCATCGCTTTGATGAAGGACCAGGTGGACGGACTGCGGCAATGCGGCTACCCGGCCGCGGCGATCAACAGTTCCATGAACCCGGGCGAGCGCAGCGACGTCGAAGCCGCCGCCGCGGAGGGACGACTGCGGTTGTTGTTCGTCTCGCCCGAGAAGCTCATGACGCCGCGGTTCCTCGACTGGGTCGATCGACTCGGCATCCGCACATTCGCCATCGACGAAGCGCATTGCATCAGCCACTGGGGGCACGACTTTCGACCGGAGTACCGCGAACTGCGCGCGCTGAAGGAGCGCTTCGCCGGCGCGAGTCTGCACGCCTTCACCGCGACGGCCACGCAGCGCGTGCGCGAGGACATCATCGAGCAGCTCGGGCTTGAGAACCCCAACGTGCTGATCGGCCGCTTCGATCGTCCCAACCTTGTGTATCGCGTCGTGCCGCGCGTCCGCGCGGCGGGGCAGGTGGACGACGTGCTCCAGCGCCACAAACGCCAGGCCGCCATTGTGTATTGCATCACGCGCAAGGAGTCGGAGGGCATGGCCGACTCGCTCAAGAAGCTCGGGCATCGCGCCGCCGCGTATCACGCGGGCATGACGCCGGACGAACGCCGCCGCGTGCAGGACGGCTTCGCGGCGGAGAAGCTCGACGTCGTCACGGCCACCGTGGCGTTCGGCATGGGCATCGACCGCAGCGACGTGCGCTGCGTCATTCATTCGGCCATGCCCAAGTCCGTCGAGCATTACCAGCAGGAAACCGGGCGAGCGGGGCGCGACGGACTGGAAGCCGAGTGCGTGCTTCTCTACTCGGCGGCGGACGCGATGAAATGGGAATCGCTCATCCAAAAGAGCGTCGCGGACGCCGGCGCGCCGCCGGAGGTCATGATCGGCTACCTGCAACTGCTCAATCACATGCGGCGGTATGCAACGCTGGCGAAATGCCGCCATCGAATGCTGTCGGAGTACTTTGGCCAGTCCTATGGACCATCTCATTGCGGCGCCTGCGATGTTTGCCTGGAAGAGCAGCAGGGGCTGGAGGACGCCTCGATCGTCGCGCAGAAGATCCTGTCGTGCGTCTATCGCGTCGGGCAGTCGTTCGGGGCCGTCCACATTGCCGACGTGCTGCGGGGCGCGGACTCGGACGGCATCCGCCGTCACGGGCACGAGCGCGTCTCCACTTATGGTTTGCTCAAGGAGTTCGATCAGCGGACGCTGGTGAGCTTGACGTTTCAGTTGGTCGATCAGGGCCTGCTTACGCGATCCTCCAGCGAGCGGCCCGTGCTTTCGCTGAATCAGGAATCATGGCAAGTGCTTCGCGGGCAGCAGAAGGTGAACCTGAGCATTCCGCGCACCGCCCCGGTGTCCAAGACGAAGCAGGAGGAGGACGCCTGGCGCGACGTGGACGCCGGGCTGTTCGAGCACCTGCGCGAATGGCGGCGCGAGCTGGCCGCGCAGCGCGGCGTGCCGGCATTCGTCGTGCTCGGCGACTCCACACTGCGGCACTTGGCGCGCGTTCGCCCGTCGTCGATCGTCGCGCTGGCGTCGGTTCCCGGCATGGGCGAGCGGAAACTCAAGGATTTCGGAAACGCGCTCATGACGGTGATGGACGCCTATTGCTCGCAACACGGCCTGACGCGCGACGCGCAGCCCGAAGACGCCGCGCCCCGCCGTGAGCGCCGCCCAAAGCCCCTGCCGGACAATGTCCGCGAGATGTTCAAGGCCGGTTTGACCGTCGAAGCCGTCATGCAGCGCACCGGCCGCGCGGAAAGCACGGTGTGGAATTACCTTACGGCCTATGTCGAGCAGGAACGTCCTTCCGACGTGGGGCGCTGGGTGCCGCCGGAGCGCTATCGCCGTGTCGCCGACGCCATTCGAGAGGCGGGAGACGCGCGGCTCAAACCCATCTTCGAACACCTCAACGGCGAAGTGACGTACAACGAAATCCGCATCGTGCTTAGCCATGCCAGGCCCAACTCCGTCGCGTGAAGCGTTTCTTGACGGTTATTGGGGCGAGCTGCCCGGATTTCGTGGCACTCGCTACGTCGGAGACCCTCGCTTGCGCTACGGGTTCCGAAAAAGAAAGACAGTCCCGCCAATCCGAACCCGACGCGCAAGCGAGGGCGGCGTTCGACGTGGCGGCGATCGACGAGGCGGCGCTCGACGTGGCGGCGCTCGACGTGGCGGTGTTCGACGTGGCGGCGTTCGACGTGGCGGCGTACAGTAGGAATCGCATTCAGCGGCGTGGACAATCGCCGCTTGGGGCGACTTGCCGCTTGGGCCGACTCGGACAGGCTGCTTCGCTGAAAGGGGGAGTTCATGGATCGACGCAAGCTGCCGATCATTCAGCAGGATCCGTGGCACATGCGCCCCGTCACGCGGCGCGAGATGCTCCGCGTCGGGTTCCTCGGCGCTGCGGGACTGACGCTGGGGGACTTCCTGAAACTCCAGACGCAGGCCACCGCGCAAGATCCTCCCACCGCCGCCCACCCCGCCGCCGCGCCCCCTCTCTCGCCGCGCGCCGACTCCGTCATCTACATCTTTCTCGAAGGCGGCATGAGCCACATCGACTCCTTCGATCCCAAGCCGCTGGCGCCGATCGAAATCCGCGGCGAGCTGGGAACCGTCGATGCCAACGTCCCGGGCGTCCAATTCTCCGGCCTGTGGCGGCAGACGGCGCAAGTTGCCGACAAGCTCGCCGTGATCCGCTCCATGACGCATGGCGAGGCCGCTCACGAGCGCGGCACGCACAACATGCTCACCGGGTACAAGCCCAGCCCGGCCGTCACTTATCCGAGCATGGGCTGCGTGGTCTCGCACGAGCTGGGCATGCGCAACAGCCTTCCGCCCTACATCTGCGTGCCGGACGCCGGCAGCGGATCGGGCTTCGCGGGGACCGGCTATCTGAGTTCAGCGTTTGGCCCGTTTAGCCTCGGCGGCGAGCCGCAGAGCGATCAGTTCGTCGTCCGTGACCTGAACCCGCCACCCGGCGTCGACGAGACGCGCATGGCGCGGCGCAAGGGGCTGCTCAACACCGTGGACGCGCATTTCCGCGAAGTGGAGAAGGGCGATCAGCTCGACGCGATGGAGACGTTCTATCAGCGCGCGTACGACCTGATCAGCTCGCCGACCGCGCGCGAGGCGTTCAACATCCAGGCTGAGCCGGCCGCCGTCCGCGAAGCCTACGGACGCACCGCCATCGGGCAGCGTCTGCTGATGGCCCGTCGTCTGATCGAAGCCGGAACCCGGTTTGTCACCGTCTTCTTCGGCGGCTGGGACATGCACATCGACGTCCATGCGGGGATGAGGAATCTCGTCCCGCCGCTGGATCAGGCCTATGCGGCGCTGCTGCGGGATCTCGAGTCGCGCGGGCTGCTGGGGAAAACGCTCGTCGTGCTGTCCACCGAGTTTGGCCGCACGACGCGCATCAACAAAGACCGCGGACGCGACCACTGGCCCAAGGTGTTCAGCATCGCCTTCGCCGGCGGAGGCGTTCGTGGGGGACAGGTGATCGGCGAGTCCAACGCCTACGCCACCGAGCCGAAGGACCGACCCATTACGCCGGGCGACGTGGCGGCCACGCTCTTCTCCCAGCTCGGCATCGACCCGGCGAAGAACCTCATGTCGCCGGGGGATCGCCCCGTCCGAATCGTGCGCGACGGCGCCGCGATTGCGGGGCTTGTTTAGCCCGGAAGGGTGCGCTCACTTATGCGACGCGCAGCGACGAGGACGCCTCGCCGCGAATCTCGAGGTCTTCCCCATCATGGCGCGACCGCGCCAGCCCTGCCGCCGCGGTCGCGGTGTTGCCCCAAGTTACGGAGCTTCAAGTCAAGACCGGCTCCGGCGCTTGAGCATCCCGCCCACGCGCTCGTGGACGACGCCCGCGCTGCGCAATCGACCACGCTCAGCCGCCGTTGCCAGCCGTTCGACACTGACTTCCATGCGGTCCGCGAACGGGTGGAGGTTGGCCCGTTCCTGCCGGCGGCGATCAAAAGCATCCGGCAATGGGCCCAGCCGTCCGTGGTGAAAGTCTCCTTCACCTCGGAGATCGGCTTTTCAGCCGGTCATTCTCCGGGCTGTTGCACGGATGGACAGGCTGGAAGGCCTGTCCCCCGGACTTTCACCTCAGACGGCTCGGCGCAACCCGATATGACCTCCTGCGGGTCCACTTCCGCGCAGCTTGCCGGAGGAACCGATCACCTTCATGCGGCCGCTCCTTGCCAAACTCCTGAATGAGGATCGGCCTGCGGGCGCTTCGCCGTCCGACCGGCTATAATCCGCGCATGACCGACGACGAACGGATTGAGCGGCTCCGCGACATGATCGCGCAGTTCCCCAAATCGCCCGGCGTCTATCTCATGAAGGACGCCGAAGGGCGCGTGCTGTACGTCGGCAAGGCCAAGGAGCTTCGTGGGCGGGTGATGAGCTACTTCCAGCCGTCGGCGGACTTGCTGGCCTCGCGCGGACCGGACATCGCGCGGATGATCACGCGGGTGGCGGACTTGGACTTCCTCGAATGCGAGACCGAGGTGGACGCGATGCTGCGCGAGGCCCGGCTCATCAAGGACATCCAGCCGCCGCACAACGTGCTCCTGCGCGACGGCAAGACGTTCCCCTACATCGAGATCACCCTGTGCGACGACTATCCCGGCGTCTTCGTCACGCGCACGCCGCGGTCAAGCGGCACGAAGCTGTACGGTCCGTTCACCTCGCCGCAGGGGCTGCGCGACGCGGTCAACGCGCTGCAGAAGGTGTTCAAGTTCCGGACGTGCGAACTCGACATCCACGAGGATGACGAGAAACGCCGCTACTTCCGCCCGTGCCTGCTGCACGCCATCAACCAGTGCACCGCGCCCTGCGCCGACCTCATCAGCCGCGAGGCCTACCGCGCGGACATCCGGCGGCTGCGGCGGTTCCTCGCCAGCAAGCGAAGCCTCGTGATGCGGCAGATGCAGAAGGAGATGGACCGGGCGGCGAAGGAGCTGCGCTTCGAGGACGCGGCCAAGCTGCGCGATCAGCTCAAGGCCATTGGCGCGCTGTCGCTGTCCGGAGACGTGGAGGCGAACGAGCAGCCGGAGGTGTTCTTCATCGATCCGGCCAAGGGGCTGGACGAGCTGGCCGACGTCTTGGAGCTGGAGCAGCGCCCGCGGAGCATGGAGTGCATCGACATCGCGCACATTCAGGGCGAGGCCATGGTCGGTTCGCTCGTGTGCTTCATCGACGGGCGCGCGTTTAAGCCGGGATACAAACGCTATCGGATCGCGACCGTGGAGGGGGTGGATGATTACGCGTCGATCCGCGAGGTCGTGTCGCGGCGGTATCGCCACGCGGGGGGGGGGGAGGAGCTGTACCCCGACGTGATCGTGATCGACGGCGGGATCGGGCAGCTTCATGCGGCGATCGACGCGTTCGAGGACATGGGCGTGCGCCCGCCGATGGTCATCTCGCTGGCGAAACGCGAGGAGGAAATCTACGTGCAGCGCAAGGCCGTGCCGATGCGGCTGCCGCGAAACGCGCCCGCGCTTCGCCTGCTTCAGCAGATTCGCGACGAAGCTCATCGCTTCGCGCAGCACTATCATCACATCCTCCGCTCGAAGAAGACGTTTGACGAGGACGTAAAGCTCGGCAAGCGCCCGCCCCGCACCCGACGACCCGCCAACCCGACGCCCCCCGCCGCGCTCACGCGGGACGTGGATGCTCCTTCAACCGATGTCGCCTCGCCCGATGCAACGCCGATGGATGCGCCGACCTTGGATGAACCCTCGAATGAATGAGTATCGCCAACCGAACCGCGCCCGTGAGGAAGCCGTCTTTCCTCGCCGCGCTCGCAAGGAACGCGTGAACCCCGCGGAACGCCTCATTAGCGCCCGCGTGACCGCGACCGCGCGTCGCATCGCATGTCTCGCCCTGACGTGGCTCATGCCGCCGCTAAGCGTATCGGCTGCAGCTCAGTCCCTCCCCACTGAGGATCGCGCTGACCTGTTCGCGCTCGTTCCCGCGGACGCCGTCGCGGTCGTCGCGCTGGATCCGCCGCGCGCCGCGTCGCCTGCCTCCTCGCCTTCCACCGACGACCTCGCGGCGGAATTGCTCGTTCAGATCAGCCGGCAGCTTGGCATGTTCCTGGAAGCGGATGAAACGGTGCGCGTCTGGACGGACGTGGCCGCCGGCTTCGTGCAACTCGTCCGCCGCCCCGTCGCGTTCGCCATTCTCGACATCGAGTTCGACCAGCGGGAGGACGGCGGGCATGAGCTGGCGCGGATGAACGCCGCGCTCCTCGTCGATACGCGGGGCAGCCACGAAACCGTCGAGCAGCAGATTCGCCACCTGCTCAACACCTACACCAATCAGGAGCACACGAAGCTGCGGCGCATCGATGGCGCCGGCGGCGCGAACGCCCGCTACGAGCTGAAGGACGATCGTCTGCCCGGCTGGGCGAGCCTCACGTTCGGCCCGGTCGGCGCGACGTATCTCATCACGCTGGGCGAAGGCGCGGCGCAGCGCATGGCGTCCTGCGCGGCCCAGCCCGGCACATCGCTGGCGCACGACGCATGGCTGACGGCAGCGGCGCGCGCCTGCCGCAAACCGGGCATCGAGTTCCGCCTCTTCGCCGACATCGAGCGTCTGGTGCAGCGTCAGCCTGACGGATTCCGCTCGCGCGTGAACACGTGGCTCCATCTCATCGACCTGCCCGAAACGCGCCGACTTTTTGCCGTCATCAGCCGCGACGGGCGCGTCGTCGAGTCCACCGCATTCGTGCGCCAGGGCGACGCCGACCGCGTCATCCCCATCGCCGATCACGAGTTTCTCAAGCCGTGGGGCTACGACCTCATCCCGAAGGAGGCCACGGTGTTCACGGTGGTCGACGCGAACTTCCGCACGTTGCCGCTTTCCATCTGGGAGGCGTTCGTCAGCTCGCGCACGCCGAACACGGCCGCGATGTTCCGCGAGACGCTGACGCGGATCGAGACGGAGAGCGGCGTGCGCCTGCGCGAGGACGTGTTCGCGCGGCTGAGCGATCGGATCGTGATTCACGACTTCCCCGTGCATGCGCTGCGCCTGCCCGTGGCGCGAACGATCTACGTGCCGATTGAGAAGGAGCCGGAGATCGTTGCGGGCAACCTCGACCGCTTCCTCGCCGCCGCGGCCCGCGCGCTCGCCGGTCCGTCAGCCGCGGACCCCTCACCCCTGCGACGCGAGTCGGACGGCGTGTGGTACGTTCACATGGGGCTGCAGGGACCGGCGGTCAAAGTGTGCGGCCACTGGCTGGTCATCAGCTACTCGCCATTCGCCGTGCGCGAGAACGAGAAGCACCTTCAGCAACCTCCGCGCTGACCGCCCTTCGGAACCCCCCACGCAAGTGGGGGGCCGTTGCGAGTCGGCTGCGGGTTTGAGTTCCGTGACCGCCAACCCGGCGCGACCGGGCGCCAGCCGCGAGCCGCGTCACGGGCGCGCTCGCGCGAGACCGCCCCGGCGTCGAGCATCGAGTCAACCTGAGGACCCCCTCGACCACGGTCCCCATGCTCGAAAGCAGTGTCCGCATTCCGGACATCGCCCCGAGGCCAGCCCATGCAGGCAGTATCCGCACTCCGGACACGCGGCTGGGTGGCATGGCTTCACGCGTTGGGTGGCATGGCTTCACGCGCAGCGGGTAGCCATGCGCCGGGCCATGGGGAACCCCATGCTCACGCTGAGTACAGCGAGAGCATGCCACCCCATAATTAAAGATTGCCTTCACGGTCGGGTGGCACAGTCGGGCGTACACCGTCATTCCCGCGCCGGCGGGAACGGACCGTGGAGGAGGGGAGTAGGGCATCCACGCTCGCTTCCAGTCTCCGCGGGTCCGCTGCTGTGGATTCCGGCCTCCCCGCGACGAAGCGGACCCATGTGATTCGGCGATCTTGATGCCCTCAGAATGCCGATTCTCCCGATGGATTCTCGGCTCGACGCTCCCCCGCCGCCGCGTCCGCGCGTGATCTTTCGGGTACAAATCCGTATGATCGCAACGAAGACCATGAAAGCGTCGGCGGGGCAAATCGGGGAGCGGATGTTCGCGCTGCTGCATGAGGCGGCGCAGCGCGAGGCGTCCGACGTCCACCTGGTGCCCGGCTACCCGGTGATGTTTCGCATCCACGGCGACCTCATCAAGGCCGGCGAGGACTTGCTCGACGGGCACGATGTGCGCGAGATGATCAAGGCCGTGCTGCCGGCGTCGCTGGTGGCGCAGGTCGAGACGCGCAAGAACATCGACGCGTCGATGGAGATCGAGCACGAAGGCAAGCCGTGCCGCTTTCGCGGAAACATCTTTTACGCCGGCGGGGAAGTCGGCGTCTGCCTGCGGCACGTGCCCAACGACATCCCGCCGTTCGACTGGATGGGCTTCCCCGAGCCGCTGGCCGACAAGCTCGTCCACTTTCCCAACGGGCTGGTCTTCGTCACCGGCGTCACCGGCTCCGGCAAGACGACGACGCTGGCGGCCATGATCGACCTGCTCAATCGCGAGGGCGGCACGCGCATCATCACCATCGAGGAGCCGATCGAGTACATCCACCCGAAAATCAGCTCGACGGTCATCACCCAACGCGAGATCGGGCGCGACGTGGACTCGTTCCTCGACGGACTGAAATACGGGCTGCGTCAGGACCCGGACGTGATCCTGATCGGCGAAATCCGCGACAGCGAGACGGCGTCGATGGCGCTGTCCGCGGCGGAGACCGGGCACCTGATCCTCAGCACGATGCACACGCGCGACGCGAAGGGGGCGATCACGCGGTTTGTCGATCTGTTCCCGCATGACGCGCACGACGACGTGCGCGTGCAGCTTTCGCTCAGCCTCCGCGCGGTGGTCAGCCAGCACCTGCTGCCGTCCGCCGTCGAGGGCGAGAAACGCGTCCTTGCCCTGGAAATCATGCACGTCAACAACCCCGTGCGCATCGGCATCCGCTTCGGCAAGATCGACTCGATCGAGTCGGCCATTCAGACCGGAAGGCGCGACGGGATGATGTCGCTGGACGAGCATCTTGAGCAGCTCGCGCGCGGCGGGCGCATCACGCCGACGACGGCGCTGCGTTATTGCAAGGATCCCGACGCGCTGTCAGGGCGGCTCGGTCCGGCGCGGTGACGCGCGAGGCTCTGAAACGCGCCGGTCCGCGCCAGGCATCGCCACGGCCTGGCGAGTACGCCAGACCGTGCCACCCGTCCGTAAGGAAGCGCGCCATCCCGAAGCCGGTTCGCGGCTCAGTTCCCTAAAGCTCGCTCCCTTACGGTCGCGGCTCTAAAAGCCCGATTACCCGGTTTCGACTCGAGTCTCGTCGGTCTCGGTGCGGCACTCCTCCAGCGGCTCCCCTCGCCACGCGCGGATGAATGGCGCCAGTTGTCGCGCGAGTTCCGGCTCGTCCCCGGCAAGCAGGGCGAGCAGGCGCTCTCGGATGGGAAACGGGCAGTCCGGGTGCGACAGACGCGGGAGCATCACGCGCCGCTGGTGATCCTCCGGAAGGTGGGCCTCGAATTGGTCGCTCGCCAGTTCGTCGCTGTCCAGCTCGAACAGGTACACCGCGCGAAGTCGGACGGCGTCGAGCCGCCAGAATCCGAAAGGGCCCAGCGCCAGGACCAGCTCGCGCGCGTCCGCCTCGACGCCCACCCTTCCGGGCCAGCACGCCAGCGCCAGCCATCTCGCCCCGCGCCACGCCAGCCACAACCCCAATCCCGCCACCGGCAGCAGGGCGATCAGCAGCGCGTAGTCCTCAATTCGATTGGACGCGCCTGAAGGCGTGAAACGAATCGCCGGCGCGGCCAGCCGCAGCAGGAGATAACAACCTCCCACGGCGAAGGCGTGAAAAGCGAAACGCATCGCGGCGCGGACGCGCGAGGCGGGCAGCGCGATCGTCGTGCGACCTCCAGCAGGTGGAAGCGCGCCATCCTGTTGAATCCGCGCGATTGAGTCTGTCACGCGAGGCAGCTTGTGCAAGGATTCCCGCCGGGTCAATGTCGCGGGACGTCACAATGAGCAGGCGGGTGGCATGCTCTCGCTATACTCAGCGTGAGCATGGGCTTCCCCTTTGCCAAGCGCATGGCTACCCGCTGCGCGTGAGGCCATGCCACCCGACCACCACGGCCTGGCGGGCGGGTGGCATGCTCTCGCTGTACTCAGCGTGAGCATGAGCTTCCGCTCTGCCAAGCGCATGGCTACCCGCTGCGCGTGAGGCCATGACACCCGACCAACATGGCCAGGCGAGTACGCCAGGCCATGCCACCCGACCGTCGGGTCAATGTCACGGCACGTCAGGATGACCGGCTGGAAAGCCGGTCCCCCAGTGCAGGTGCCTTGGTCAGCGCGAACCGCCCGCGTCCATGTCCACGCCCTTGGCGCGACCGGGGAAGACGTCGGCCGGAACTTCCGACTTGTCGCTCCACGTGCGGTTGTCGCCGCCGCGGTCCTTCGGATAGGTGTCGCGTCCGCCGAGGTCGAAGAACAGGCCCGTGCCGGCGATGGTCTTGCGGATGCTGCCGGAGCTGTCAGGCGTGGCGTAGCCCAAGTTGTTGATCGCGTCGCTCACGGCGGTGTACTTGTCCGCGCCGGCGCGGTCGATGAACAGCCCGATCGCCGCCGCATTGCCCGCGCCCCAGGCGAGTCCGCCCGCGGTGTAACGGTCGTCGCCGTCGGCATCGACGAACATGCCCAGCCCGACGTCGTGCCCGGCGCCCTGCGTGACGTTCATCGCCGCCGAGTAGGTGTCGTTGCCCATGCCGTCAATCAACACGCCTACGGAGAAGTGCGCCGAAGCGCCCTGGGCATACCACTGCCCCTGATAGGTGTCATCGCCCTCGCGGTCGTAAAGCACGCCCGTGCCGAACCAGTAGCCCACGCCCTGGCCGAACACGCCGCAGGTGTAGCTGTCCTTGCCGCCGCCGTCGCAGAGCAGGCCGACGCCGCCGGGAATGCTCAGCCCTTCCTGATAATCGCCGCGAATGCCTGAGCCGCAGCCCTGCGCCAGCGACGTGTTGTGCTCGTTGGTCTGCGGCGAGGGGTATTTGATCTCCGTGTCGTTGGCGACGTACGTGTCGTCGCCGGTGCGGTCGATCAATGCGCCCGCGCCGGCCGGTCCGCCGTAGCCCTGCCCCACCGTGAAGATGCGATACTCATCCTTGCCCGCGCGGTCGATCAGCAGGCCGATGCCGGAGGAGGCGGCGCAGCCTTCCGCGCGCTCGACGGCCTCATACTTGTCGTCGCCCTGATGATCGTAGAGGACGCCGCAGCCGTAGTTGGCGTAGCCCAGCCCGTTCTGCGTGACGCGGTATTGATCGTTGCCGGCGAAGTCGAAGACCATGCCCACGCCGCCCTGACCGGAGCCGAAGCTGCCGAGCTTGTCCTCCGTGTTGGCGTAGGTGTCGTTGCCGCCGAAGTCGATGAGGACGGAGACCCGCTGCTTCGGCGCGGTGTTGGCGCCGACGCGGACGGAGTACGTGTCGTCGCCCGCCCAGTCGATGACCAGAAACGGCGCGAGCGGGGAGGCGGCGAGCTTATGCTCCGTGCCGATCGAAATCTGTCCCAGCGGCGTGGGAACGTCGAGCGACCACTTCGGCGCTTCCCTGGCATAGAGCGGCGGCGGGGCCGGCGCGGAAGAGTTCTTCATGCCCTCGTTGCGCTCCGGCTTGTCCTGCACGCGGTCGCCGGGCTTGGGATCCGGCTGGTTCTTGGCTTTGGCTTGCTGCTGAGGTTGAACCGCCTTCGAGCCGGCGGCCGTGTTGGGGATGGCCGTGGGCGTCTGCTGCGGGCGCTGCAGCGGAACCGTGGGTTGCAGCGCGGTTCCGGGCTGCGTGGTCACCTTGGGGATGGTGGTGGGCAATCCGCCGCCGCCGCCGCTGATGCGCGGGGTTGGCGGCTCGCTCCTGCGCGCCACGGGGGCGGGCGTGAAAGGAAGCGCTTCCTCTTCGGGCGTGACGAACAGCGTGGCGAGGTCCGCGGCGGCGTAGGTGATGTCCTCCGCGCCGACCGTGGCGAGGGCGTAGTCATATTCGACGACCGCGCGGGCGACGAGCTTGCGTCGCTGATACTCGATCATGGGCGACGCGCCGGGCGCAAGCGTGCCCTGACCTGCGGAGAGCAGTTCTGCCCACTGCGCTTCCGTCAGCTCGGCGCTGGCGGTCTGCGCCCACTCGTGCGCGTCGCACATCGTGTGAATGAGCACGGCGATCTTCTGCTGCAGTTCGAGCGGGGAGCCGGTGAGGTTCGTCTTGATGCCCTCGCGCACGTCGTCCGGCAGCTTGCCTCCGCCCAGCGTGTACACGCGCTCAATCGCGCCGACGACCGGACTGTCCCCCGCGGCGAGCTTCCGCGCGCGTTCCAGCGGGTCGCCGACGAGGTTGCGCCGCACCGTCTTCCCCTGCCAGCGCGAAAGGTTGGCCAGCGCCTTCGACGCCACGTCCGTGGCATCGCCGACGAGAATCTGATCGTCCATGAAACCCGGAAGCACGAGCAGCTTGAACGGATCATGCATCGCCCAGTCGAGCATCGGCGAGCGCGGCGGCTGGCGATCGAAGAGATCCAGGTCGGCCGGGTCGATGTGCACGGACGCCGCGGCCACGTCGAGCCGCTTCAGCGCCGCCTCGACGTCGGCGATGGGCGAGCCGGACTGCGCCGTGGCGCGAACCTGAAAACCGAGCACGGCGGCAGCGATGCACGCCGCGGAGAATCTGAACATGGAGAATCCGGTCATGATGAAATACCCCCGCCGGATTCGTGCCCCTGCAGAATGTCGAACCCGGATCATTGGATGGGATGTTACCCCCAGCGCGGACAACGTGAAAACGAGGCGCCCCCTGTGTTACACCCGCGTGACGCCTGCGGTTGCACGCGCCGGACCGGCCGGATGAAACCCCGACAGGGAACCGTGTTTCGTTGCGTCTATCCGATGGCACGGCTATCACTGCGCGCCGCGCGTCCGGGATTGCAGGGCGACGACCGCGCACTTCAAGGCTTGACGATCGCCGTAGTTTCCGGACGGTGGGCAATCGCGCGGGGGCAGTCCCGCGGCTCGCCTTCCTTGCAGGGAGAATTAAGCGATGGGGGTTTCGCAACTTGATGTGAAGCAGATCGGCGCGCAGGTTCAGCAGGCCAGCGAGCCTTTCCGCCGGCTGACCGAGCGCATTCACGAAGTCATCGTCGGGCAGGATCATCTGTTGCGTCAGATGATGGTCGCGCTGCTGTCGCGCGGACACCTGCTCATCGAAGGCGTGCCGGGGCTGGCCAAGACGCTGGCCGTCTCGTGCCTGGCGCGCGGCATCGCCACCTCCTTCCAGCGCATTCAGTTCACGCCGGACCTGCTGCCCGCCGACCTCATCGGCACGCTCATCTACCGCGCCAGCGACGGACAGTTTGTCGTGCAGAAGGGACCGATCTTCACGCACGTCCTGCTGGCCGACGAGATCAACCGCGCCCCCGCCAAGGTCCAGTCCGCCCTGCTCCAGGCCATGCAGGAGCGGCAGGTGACCATCGGCAAGGAGACGTTTTCGCTCGACGAGCCGTTTCTCGTGCTGGCGACGCAAAACCCCATCGAGCAGGAGGGCACGTATCCACTGCCCGAGGCGCAGGTCGATCGCTTCATGATGAAGGTCGTCGTCACGTATCCCACCAAGCAGCAGGAGCGCCTGATCCTCGACCGCATGGCCACGACCTCGGCGATCGAGGAGATCGAGCCGGTGATGTCGCCGGCGGACCTGCTGGCGGCGCGGAAAGTCGTGGACGATCTGTACATGGACGACAAGATCAAGGACTACATCGTCGATCTGGTCACCACCACGCGCGATCCCTCCGTGGTGGGTCTGGACATCGGGCATTGGATTCAATACGGCGCCTCGCCGCGCACGACCATCGCGCTGGCGCTGGGCGCGAAGGCCTCGGCGTTCCTGGCCGGGCGAGGATACGTTACGCCCCAGGACGTCAAGAACGTGGCCATGGACGTCCTCCAGCACCGCATCATCCTCACGTATGAAGCGGAGGCGGAGAACAAATCCCCGCGTGACACCGTGCAACTGATCCTCGACCACGTGCCCGTTCCGTAGCAGGAAACGCCAAAACGCCGAAACGCCAAAACGCCGAAATATGAAAACACCAAAAAGACAAAACTGCTGAAATGCTGCCGTAGATGGAGTCCGGGCAGCGTTTTTCGATCAAACTGGTCCGCGATGTGGTGAGTGGATATCCGCTGGACTGAATGAACGTCCGAGCTTCATTCGAGTCATGCAAGAGATACCACATAGGATGGAGACTGAGCATGAGTAGAATCCAAGGTGACCTGACCGAGCGGACGTTTCGCTTCGCGTGCCAAGTGCTGGATCTGATAGACGAGCTTCCGCACAACGTGAAGGGATGGGAAATCGGGCGACAGTTGGTGCGCAGCGGAACTTCCGTGGGTTCGAATGTTCACGAAGCGGACAACGCTTTTTCGGACGCCGACTTCGCCCACAAGTGCAGCATTGCGCGTAAGGAGGCCACGGAGACCTGTTTCTGGCTCAGACTCAGCCGGGAATGCAGGCTCATTTTACCTGAACATGCTGAGCCGCTGCAGGTCGAATCCGCGGAGCTTGTCAGAATTCTGTCCACCATCGTGATGCGAACCGAGGCCAATATCAAGCGCAAATAGACCCTGGCCTATCGGTATGCCCGTGGCGCCGGCAAGGAGTCAGCGGAATCGTCGCCGCGGTTATTGATTCCGAAGCAGGGCATTGCCAATACTGCGGCCATGTCTGCGTCACAGCATCTGCATGTGTTGCCGTTTCAGCGTTTTGCTTTCTTTGGGTTTCATGGCGATTTAATTCTCTGGGTGTTTTGACTTTCTTGGCGTCATCAATTTTGGCGTTTTGTCATTTTGGCGTTTCGGCGTTTCGGCGTTTCGGCGTTTCTTCATGCTTACGGCTGAAATCCTGCGAAAAGTCCGGCAGATCGAAATCCGCACGTCGCGCGTGGTGAACGACGTGTTCGCGGGGCAGTATCACTCCGCCTTTCGCGGGCGCGGCATGGAGTTCGAGGAGGTGCGTCATTACCAGATCGGCGACGACGTGCGCGCGATCGACTGGAACGTCTCCGCGCGCTACGGGCAGCCGTTCGTCAAAGTGTTCCGCGAGGAGCGAGAGCTGACCGTGATGCTCGTGGTCGACGTCAGTCCGTCGGGCCTCTTCGGCAGCGCGACGCGCTTCAAGCTCGACCTCGCGGCGGAGCTGGGCGCAGTGCTGGCGTTCTCGGCCATCCGCAGCAACGACAAAGTGGGGCTGATCCTATTCTCGGAGGACGTGGAGAAGTACGTGCCGCCGCGCAAGGGCAACCGTCACGTCCTGCGCATCATCCGCGAGCTGCTCACCCATTCGCCGACCGGTCGAGGCACGGACATCGCCGGCGCCATGCGCTTCCTCAACGGTGTCACGCGGCGAAAGGCCGTGTGCATTCTCGTCAGCGACTTCCAGTCACGCGGATACGAGCAGGCGCTGCGGATCGCGCGGCGACGGCACGACGTCGTTCCCGTGGTCATCACCGACCCGCGCGAGCTGGAG
Organism: uncultured Phycisphaeraceae bacterium; assembly: GCA_964526695.1. Taxonomy (GTDB): domain Bacteria; phylum Planctomycetota; class Phycisphaerae; order UBA1845; family UBA1845; genus JABWBH01. The sequence continues at coordinate 46,328 of CAZGJA010000017.1, read as the reverse complement.
CTGCCCGACGCGGGGCTGATCGACCTGCGCGATCCGGAAAGCGGGCGGCGCGTGACGGTGGACACGTCCAGCGGCCGCGTCCGGCGCGAGTTCGCCGCGCGGGCGAAGCGGACCGAGGCGGACCGCACCTCAATGCTGCGGAGGATGAAGCTCGACTCGATCGACATCCGCACCGACCACTCGTACATCGAGCCGCTGGCGGCCTACTTCCGGCGGAAGGAGGCGCGTGTATGAGCGGACGTCCACTGTCGAATGTTTCCCACCGAGCCGCGACCGTGAGGGAGCGAACCCTAGACAACCGAGCCGCAAACCGGTTTCGGAAAGGCGCGCTTCCTTACGGGCGCGGCTCGGAAAGACAGGCGCGCTTTCCTCGGCGCCGCGCGTGGAGCCTGGGACTTCTCGTCCTGACCGCGCTTGGCGGATGCCATCGCAACGACGCATCGCACGGCGGCAACGACAACGTCTCCGCGCACGCGGTGGAGCGCGTCGCCCGCGGCGGGCCGGTCGAGCTGCGGCTGCTCGCGGACGACGAATCTCCGGCATTCAACGCGACGCTGCGGGCGCGCGTGGAGGTGCTAGCCGACGCGGACGTCGTGGTGCGGCTTGAGGACTACGCGCTTGCCATGGAGCGACAGCCCTTCGGCTACGGCGTCGCGCTCCGCGCGGCGGAGGACGCCGCGCCGCAGCCGGACGGTCGCAAGCGCTGGCTGCGCGAATACGAGCTGACGTTCTTCGTGCCGGGCGAGCACACGCTCCCGCCGGCGACGCTCACCTGGGCGGAACCGAGCGCAGTGCCCGCCGCGCAGGATTCGACCGCGCCTCAGCCTCCCTCCTCCATGTCGTCACCGCCGGAACAACAACCGACGCAGACGCCCACGGAGCAGCGCCTCTCCACCGAGGGCATCACCCTCAACGTGCGCCCCACCGACGACCTCAACGTGCCCGCGGACCAGCTCGGTAAGCTGGCCTCCCCCGCCCCGGTGGAACTTCCGGAAGACCGGCTCGCGCGGCGCTGGCAGACGTGGCTGATCGGCGCGGCCACGCTTCTCGCCGTCGCGACGGCGGGCGCGCTGTGGTGGAAGCGAAGGAAGACCCGAACCTCGCTCGCCCCGCCGCTGATCCCCGCCGACGTGTGGGCCACGCGCGAGCTGGACGCCCTGCTGGCCGAGCAGCTCGTCGAACGCGGGCAGGTCCACGAGTTTTACTTCCGCATCAGCGCGATCGTGCGCGGATTCATCGAGCGGCGCTTCGGCCTGCACGCCGCGGAGATGACCACCGAGGAGTTCCTGCAGGAGGCTCTGACGGGCGAGATGCTCGGCGAATTCAACAAGAGCCTGCTCGGCGAGTTCCTCGAAGCGTGCGACCTGGTCAAGTTCGCCCGCTTCGAGCCGCAGCCCCGCGCGATCGCGCAGACCGTCGAATCCGCCCGCGCGTTCATTCAAGTCATGGGGCCGGCGCAAGGAACGAATCACCAGTCCGCCACCCTCGCGCCAGGCGCGGCGCAGGAGGTCGGCGCATGATCGCATGGCTTTCACTGCCGCCGTTTGCGCCGGGACCGGTCTTCGCCGCGCTCGCCGGCGTCTTCGCGCTCTGCTTGCCGTGGATATGGATCAACGCGGCCGATCCCCGCCGCCGACCCGCGCTGCGCTTCAGCGGCGCGGACCTCGCGGCGGACTTGCCTCAATCCTGGCGGCAGCGGACGTGGTTCATCCCGCCGCTCCTGCGGACGCTCGGCACGCTGGCGCTGCTCTTCGCGCTGCTGAGGCCTCAGTCCACGGGCGTCTCGCGCGACACCAGCGAGGGCATCGCCATCGAAATGGTGCTCGACGTTTCCGGCAGCATGGCCGAGACCGACTTCGCCATCGACGGTCAACCGGTGCGGCGGATGGAGGCCGTCAAACAGGTGTTCCGCGATTTCGTGCTGGGCGCGGAAGGGCTGGCCGGACGCCCCAACGACCTGATCGGCATGACCACGTTCGCCATGTACCCGGACGTGCGCTGCCCGCTCACGCTGGATCACGCCAACCTCGTCAACCTCCTGCGCGAGACGGACATCCCCGGCTGGGTGCGCCGACGGCAGGTGTACGAGCACCCCGAATCCAACAACACCGCGCTGGGCGACGGCATCGCGCGCGGGACGGATGAGCTGCGCAAGGCGGGCGAAAAAGCCGCGGCGGGCATCGCCGGCGCCGAGGCCGCGCGCAGCCGCATCATGATCCTGCTCACCGACGGCTACAACAATCCCGCGCCCGAGCTGAAGAAGGACGCCGTCGATCCCGTCGAGGCGGCCAAGCTGGCGGGCAAGCTGGGCATCAAGATCTACGCCATCGGGGCGGTCGGCGCTTCCGGCGCGCAGTCCGGTCGCGGACGCGGCATCTTCGGCGCGCTGCAGCGCCGCGCCGAGGTGGACGAGCCGACGCTCAAAGCCGTCGCCGAGGCCACCGGCGGGAAGTACTTCCGCGCGGAGGACACGGAATCGCTCGCCACCATCTACGCGGAGATCGATCAGCTCGAGCGCCGCAAGACCGGCGAGCGCGTGTACAACGACAACACGGCGCTGGCGCGCTCGGCGATGCTGCTGGGGCTGGGGCTGCTGGCGGCGGAACTGCTGCTTACGCACCTGGCGTATCGGAGGGTTCCATGACGCGAAGCGTGCATCCGTGGGGCGCGTGGCTCGGGTGGGTGGTGATCCTGCCGGCCTTGCTGGCGATCGCGGCGCTGGCGGCATGGGCGCTGACGCCGCTGGGCGACTTACCCCTCGACGGCATGAGCTTCGCGTGGCTGGCGACGCTGATGCCCCTCGCATGGGCGGTGATGGCGTGGAGCAGGCTGCGTCAACGCCGCGGGCTGGCTCGCTTTTGCGGCGAACTGGCGCCCGCGCTGACCGGCGAGGTCGATCCCGCGCGATCCGCCTTCCGCGCGGGAATGCAGGTCGCGGCGCTGCTGTTCATCATCGGGGCGATTCTCGGTCCGCGATGGGGACGGGGCACGGAGAAGATCGAAGCTTACGGGCTGGACATCGCGGTGGCCGTGGACGTCTCGCGATCCATGCTGGCGCGCGACGTCGCGCCGGATCGGTTGACTCGGGCCAGGCAGGAGATCGAGCGACTGACGCTCAATCCTTCCAACCGCCTGGGCTTGCTGGCGTTCGCCGGTTCGGCGTCGATGAAGACGCCGCTGACGCTCGATCAGGCGTTCTTCGCGGAGGCGCTGGCGGACTTGGACACCGGCAGCGCGCCGCGCGGCGGGACGGCCATCGCCGAAGCGATCTACACCGCGGGCGACTTCTTCGCCGCCTCGGCCGAAGGGGCGACGCGCGTCATCCTCGTCTTCACCGACGGGGAGGACCACGAGGGCGACCCGGTTCGCGCCGCGCGGGAGGCGCGAGAGCGCTACGGCGCGCTGGTCTTCACCATCGGCGTCGGCGATCCCGATGCGCCGGCCGGGGCGCAGGTGCCCGCGCGTCCCGGCGGCACGGAGCCGCTGGTGCATGACGGGCAGATCGTGTTCTCGAAGCTGAACATGGAGGCGCTGGCGAAGATCGCGGAGGCAGGCGCGGGCAAGGCCGTGCCCATCTCCTCGTTCAAGTCCGTCGTGGATCTGCTGGAGAACATGGACAAGCAGAAGCTCGCGGGCGAGGAGCGGGCGCGGTATAAGCCGAGATATCAGGTGTTTCTCGCGTTCGGGCTGGCCGCACTGATGATGCAAACACTGCTGAGGGAGCGCCCGCGCCGTCGAACCGACCGGCTCGAGCGCCTCGGCCTGGCGGGGTAGTTCGTCGCTCCGCGACGAGACTCGATTGCCGCCTGCGCGGGCATGGCTCTGTCGTGGACACGACGCAATGACAACCAAGTCGACCCATGAGCAAGACTGAAACCACGATCCAGCTTGATCCCGGCCTCAACGCAAGGCTGCATCGCCTGCTGTGGACGCTGCGCTCGCTGGTCGTTGTGGAGGCTGTCGGCGTGATCGTCGGCTTCTGGGCGCTGGCGTTCGCGGCGCTGGTGACCATCGACTTCCCGCTTCGGCTCTCGGTGGCGGCGCGCACGGCGCTGCTCATCCCGGTGCTGGCGGGACTCGCGCTGCTGATCGCCCGCCGCCTGCTGCCTCCGCTGCGGCTGTCGATGAACATCGCGGACGCGGCCCACCTCGTTGAGCAGCGAAGACCGGAGCTGGCGTCGCTGCTGGTCTCCGCCGTGCGCTTCGGGACCGGGCAGATCGGCGCGCCCGAGTCGAACTCTCCCCAGCTTGCGGGCGAAGTGGTGCGCCGCGCCAACGCGGCCGCCGCGCAGTGGACCGTCGGCAAGCACGTCCGATCCCGGCGGGCGTACGTCTCGATCTCCGTGATCGCCGTCGTCGTCGCGTGTCTGTCGATCTGGGCGTCCGTCTGCGGCTCGACGCTGGGGCTGGCGCTGCGCCGCACCATGCTGCTGTCCACGCAGGAGTGGCCCAAGCGCACGCGGCTGCTCCTCGAAGTTGAAGGGGATCGCATCGCGGCCGCCCGGGGCGACGACCTTGAGATCCGCGCCCGCGTCGAAGGCGTGATGCCCCGATCGGTGGATGTCGTGTTCACGCCGGCGGGCGGCGAAAGCGGACGACAGACGATGACCACCGTCGGCGAAGCGGGTCTGCGCTACACGTTTCTCAACCTCGACCGCGGCATGACGCTTCATCTGGAAGGCGGCGACGACCGCACGCGCGACGTGCAGGTGGTGCTCTCTGAGCGACCGCGCGTGGTCGGTTCAAGCGTGCTCGCTGCCCCGCCGCCATACACGCGCCTCGATCCGCAGGCGCTTCCGCCGGATCAGCGGCTCATCAAGGTGCTGCCGGGAAGCGGAGTGGACATCGAGTTCCAGACAAGCAAGCCGATCGTTCGCGCGGACGTGTTGGCCGGTGAAACGCCCGCGGGTAGCGCGGAAGGCGCGGGAGATCGCTGGCGATTCTCCGTCGTGCCCGTGGAAACCACAACTTATTTCCTGGTGCTCACCGATGCCGAAGGGCTTTCCAACCGGCGCCCCGAGCGATTCACGGTTCGCCACGTCAAGGATGAGCCGCCGACGGTGCGGCTGGCGCTCCCCGGCGTGGGGGACATGGTCACGCCCGACGCGGTGCTGCCCGTCGAGTTGAATGCGACGGACGAGCTGGGCATCGCCGAGGTTGCCGTCCAGGTCGCCAGCGCCGCCGCGGCGAATCGGCCCGTCGCGCTGCCGCTGAGCGGATTTGATCCGCGGATGAAGGAGTTTAGCGCAGCGCTGAATTGGCCGGTCACTGAGCTGGCCGCGACGGCCGGCGAGACGCTCACGCTGTCCGCGCGCGGGACCGATTTCAACGACGTGAGCGGCCCCGGCGTGACGCAGTCGTCGCCGATCACGCTGCGCGTGGTGACGCCGGAAGAACTGGCCGCGGACTTCGCGCGCCGTGAGCAGGAGTACCGCGCGGAGTTCCAGCGGCTCGTGGATCAGCAGGAGGACGTGCGGCGGCAGTTGCTCACGGCGGCGGACCGGATGGATGAGCGAACGCCCGCCGCGGACCGCAGCGCGCTGCTGGCGCCTCTCGAACGGCGGCAGCGAAGCCTGGCGGGTGCGGTGGGACTCGTATCGCAGCAGTTCCACCGGATCGTGGACGAAATGCGCATCAACCGGATGGACGCGCTGGGCGTCGGCGACCGCATTCTGCAGGGAATTGTGGATCCTCTCGCAAGGCTCTCGACCGCGGACATGCCCGACGCGGCGGAGCTGCTTAAACGGGGGTCCCGCGAGGGCGGCGGCGAATGGGAGGCGCAGGCGGACGCGGGCCAGGCGCGACTGCTCGAGCAGATGCGCGGCATCCTCTCTCGCATGCGCGAGACCGAAGGCTACCACGAGGCCGTCACCATGCTGCAGGACATCATCCAGCTTCAGAAAGAGCTGAACGCGGAGACGAAGAAGAAGCTCGAGTCCGAGGGAGCGGATATTTTTGATGATTAAGGCTGGTTGGGAATAGGCAACAGGCAACAGGCAATAGCTTTGTGGCTTTCTGTAAGTCGGTGTGTGGCACCGGTTTCCAACCGGTGAGTGGTGCACAGGTTTCCAACCTGTGCCTGCAATGCAATGGTTAAGACAAAAGATGCCTCGCAATACGGAGAGATTTCGGATGGGGAACTCCAAGCATCGGATCACGTTGGCAATCGTAGCGGTTTTCTGTTCGACAGTTCGCGTCAGCGCCGCGGACGGCCCGCGCCCCGGCGCGGACTGGCCGCAATTCCGCGGGCTGGACGCCTCGGGCATCGCGGAGGGCTTTCCCCTGCCGACGACATGGAATGTCGAAGCCAACGAGAACATTCTCTGGAAGACGCCGATCCCCGGTATGGGCCATGCCTCCCCCATTGTGTGGGGCGATCGGGTGTACATTGTCACGGCCGTCAGCAGCAAGGGCGACAATTCGCTGAAAGTCGGACTTTACGGCGACATTGTGCCTGTCGAGGACGTCTCCGTTCACCAGTGGTTTCTGTACGCGCTGGATAAGAAGACCGGCAAGATCGTCTGGGAGCAGTTGGTGCATGAAGGCGTGCCTTCCATCAAGCGGCACACCAAGGCCACGCAAGCCAATTCCACTCCCGCCACCGATGGCCGGCACGTCGTCGCGTTTTATGGTTCCGAGGGTCTTTGTTGTTACGACGTGGACGGCAAGTTGTTGTGGAAGAAGGTGATCGGCAATCTCGACGCCGGCTATTACATGTTGCCGCAGGCGCAGTGGGGCTTCGGCAGCTCGCCCATCATCCATGAAGGCCGCGTCATTGTGCAATGCGACGTGCAGAAACTCTCCTTCCTGGCCGCCTTCGACGTGACCACTGGCGAGGAAGTCTGGCGAACGCCGCGCGAGGACGTGCCGACTTGGAGCACACCGGCCATCTGGAAAACCGCCGAACGCACGCAAATCGTGCTCAATGGTTTCAAGCAGATGGGCGGCTACGACGCGAAAACCGGAGCGGAGCTTTGGCGAATGAAGGGCATGGGCGACATTCCCGTGCCCACGCCGCTGGTCACGAAGGATCATGTCTATATCGCGCACGCGCACGGCATGGCCGCGCCGATCTTCGCCATCAAGCCCACGGCGACGGGCGACATTTCCTTGGCCAAAGACGCCAGGAGCAACGACCATGTGGCGTGGAGCGATTTCCGCTGCGGTGTCTATATGCAGACACCGCTGATCTATGGGGATGAGCTGTATTGCTGCCGCGACAATGGATCCATCAACTGCTACAACCCCAAGTCCGGGGACATGCTGTATCAGAAGCGACTGGGCACAGGCTCAACCGGATTTACGGCGTCCGCCGTGGCCGGTGACGGCAAGGTCTATTTCACCAGCGAGACCGGCGACATTCACGTCGTCAAGGCCGGCGCGACGTTTGAGTTACTCTCCAAGAACATCATGGGCGAAGTCTGCATGGCGACGCCTGCCATTTCGGAGGGGATTATTATTTTCCGCACGCAAGGTCATGTGGTGGCCGTGGGAGGAATGCCATCAAACAGCGAGGGAAAAGCCGCAGCGGCGCCGCCCCCCGCGGCGGAGGGAGAGAAGCCGGGCAAGGTCGAGGCGCTCCCGCGGGTCGCCTTTGACATCGGGCGGGACGGCGAGGCGTGGGGGACCCTTGTGTTTGAGCTGGATCCCCAAAAAGCTCCCATCACCGCGGCGAATTTCCTGCGCTATGTGGACGAGGGTTACTTTGATGGAACAATCCTCCAGCGTGTGCTCGTCGGCGAAGGGGCGCGCATTCAGATCTTCCAGGGCGGCGGTTACACCGCGCTCGGGCAGACCACGCCCAAGCCGGGCCAGCGGGCGCCCATCAAGCTCGAAACCCGAAACGGATTGAGCAACGTGCGCGGCACGATCGCCATGGCGCGCGACACGGACCCCGACACGGCCACCAGCGAGTTCTTCGTCAATCTCGCCGACAACACGAAACTCGATTACACCAGCGATGAGAAACCCGGCTATGCCGTCTTTGGCCGCATCGTCGAAGGCTGGGACGTGGTGGAGAAAATCAAAGCCGTCGAGACCGAAACCAACCCCGACCCCGTCCTGAAGGGCGAGAAATCCCAGCCGTTCAAGCCGCCGGTCGTCACCCGCGTCCGCCGTCAGGGCAGCACGCCGGAGAAACTGCCGAAGTAGGACCGCATAAAGTCCTGCCCGAGCCGCGGGGTTCACTCCACGCATCGGCGGTGACTGCCCAATTCCGCCATACCGTTTCTTACGACCGCACCCTCACCTCCGCCTTGGCGGACACTCATATCCTCCATAAGATTCCCCGCCTTCTTGCCGGTGTGGATCGTGAACAGGCGTGCCCCATTGAGCGATATGAAATGACCAGAGCGCATCTCGTGAGTGGATTGAACACGGCGATTCTACCGGCCTTTGCGGCCATAGGCGGCTGCGGCGTGATTGCGGATCCGACCGTCCCGCCGACCTTGACGCTCTCATACAATTTCAATGAAGGCGCTCAAGGCTGGTCGGCCGGGCTGTCTGATTACCCGCTGGATCAGGCGGGGAATCTCGACTTCCTTTCGCGCCTCGCGCCACTGCCGGAAGAACTCGAAGCCGATGCGCAGGGCTTGTACATCCAAAGCCACAACTCCCCCGATGACTTGTTCACCTTCATTTCGCGCAGGGTGTCGCAGTCCGACGGCGTGCGGGCCGGGCAGACGTATCGCGTCTCCTTCACGCTCGTCTTCGCTTCGAACGCGCCGAGCCATTGCTCCGGCGTGGGCGGCGCGCCGGGCGAGTCCGTCTTTCTCAAAGCAGGCGCGACCGGTCAGGAGCCGCAGGCGAGTTACGACCCCGATGCGGGATACGTTCTCATGAACGTGGACAAAGGCGAGCAGGGAGAGGGCGGCGCGGACGCCTCGCTTGCGGGCGACATCGCCAACGGCGTGGAATGCGGCGAGGGTGTGCGCTACGTCACGCTCACCCGAACGCACGTCCACGAAACCGCGGTCACCGCCGATGCGGACGGAATCCTGTGGCTGCTGGTCGGCACGGACTCCGGCTACGAATCCACGACCGCGCTCTACTACCAGCGAATCGAGGCGCGCCTGACGCCCGTGCCAGAACAATGACACTATCGCGGCCGAGGGTTCGCGCGGTCATGGGGCCGGGATCCGCCGCCGCCGGTCCGTGGCCCGCACCGACGCCCCCTACTCGCAGTTCACCACCACCGGCGCCCGGCAGCCCGGCGGGTCCGCCAGCGTCACGGTGTGCGCGCCGGGCGACTGGCCCGTCAGGCTCAATTTCGCCTTGCGATTCTCGATCGTCAGTTCATGCGGCGCGGTGTCCACCTCCGCCGTCAGCACGCCGCCTTCATCGTCCCACGTGGCCACCGAGGCGATCAGCTTGATCTTGCCGCGCTTGCAGTTGGCCTTCCATTTGACGATCTCGTCGCACGGAACATACGAGCCGTACACCAGCGTGATCGTCGCCGTGTTAGACGCCTGCCCGTTGCTGATCGCCTGGAACGTCAGCGTGTCCCTGCCCGAGGCCCGCGGGTCCGGCTTGATGAGCTGGGTTCCGCCGCTGCCCTGCACCGTGGCCTGCGAAGGGTTGCCGGTGATCTGAAACGTCGGCGCGGGATCATCCGGGTCGAACGCCGGCAGCTCGACGAGCATCGCCCGGTTCGCGCTCACCGCCCGCGTGTACCCGAACGCGGTCGGCGCCACCGTGTCGCCGCCCGTCGCCGGAGGGTTCGCGTAGGCGATGCTCACTTCGACCGGATCACTGACGGCCGACCCGCCCGTCTCGAAATCCGCCTCGGCGTAAAGCCGCGACACGCCTGCCCCGATCGCCTCCGCGCGGACCGTCACGGTGTCCAGCCCCAGCCCCGTCGAGGCCAGCACCCGGCCGTTCTGCATCACGCGCATCTCCCGCACGACGCCGCCCGCAGCCTCGACCGTGACATCCACCAGCGTCGAGCGATCGCCCGAGTTCGGCGACGCCGCGAGGGAGACCGCCTGACCGCGATTGTTCACCTGCAGCGTGCCCAGCCACCGACCTTGATTGCGCATCGGGCTGTTGTCGTACGCGATGACCCGCGCGTCATTCGTCCCGTCCGGCAGCGTCGTCGTGTCCAGCGTGAACTCGCCGCGGCGGATCACCGTGCCGCGCGTCACGCCGCCGACCACGAGATCATACGAGTCGATCGCGCCGCCGGGCCGATCGGTCTGCGCCTGCGGCGTCAGCGTGATGATCCCGCTGACCTCATCCGTCGGCGCGTCCGGCACGTCCACCGTCGGGATGTACGCGAACGGCTGCGTCAGCGGATCGCCGTACGCCAGCACCTGAAACGGCAGGTAGCTCAGGCTTCGCAGCCCCGCCTCACCAAGCGTAAGCCCCGAGTAATACCACACATGGAAGTACGGATGCGGAAACTTGCCGGGGTAGTTGCACGGCTCCTCGACCGTCCCGTACGAGCCGGCCGCGCCCTTGGGAATCCACCGCGAGAGCTTCGTCTGGCTTCCGTCCTCGAAAGTCCCTGCATAGCTGGTGAGGTGGTCGCACATCGCGCCGGGCAGGATGGAGAAATCGCCGCCGTCGATGTCGGGCGTCGCCCAGCCCGTCATGATGCCCAGCGCGTCGTGCCGCCCCAGCGGCAGCACGTCGTTGATCTGCTCCGCCTGTCCGCCGAGGTCGAGAATGGCCTGAATCGCACGCGGAAAGTGGTTGTGCCGCGGACCGCTGCGCAGCTCGTCGGTCGTGCGCATGAAGTAGAACGTGCCGTCGGGACGCGTGCCGTCCACCGCCACGCCGCGGTCGATCATCGCGATCGTCTCGTCGAGGGTGTTGCCGCGCTCTCCGTTGTAACCGAGCAGCGCGCCGATGAAATACCGCTCCCCGTCCGGGTCGTTCCCGCCCAGCCCGGACACATACCGCGTGCCGCTGCTGAAATGCAGCGCGTTGGTGCTCGAGTAATACTGATTGCGCCGCGAGGAAAAAGACGACCCTTGCAGGATGTCGTCGGCCACGAAAGCGAACGTGAACACGGACGAGGCCGAGAACCGCGTCACCGGATAGCAGCCGTCGCTGACGAGGTTGGGCGCGCTGACGAAGTAGTTGCCGCCGGGCGTGGCCACGACGTAGTCGATGTGCTGGAGCGTGCGTCGATTCGCCGTCACGCCGAGCACCGCGGCGCGTTGAAAATCGGCGAACGCGGCGAAGTCCGACGCGCCCGACGAGAGGTACAGGACGTTCTGCGCGGGCAGGCCTCGCGCGCGGATGTAGTGGTTCCCCACGTACAGCGACGCGGCGCTGCCCGGATCGATGATCACCAACGCATTCTCTGCTCCGCCGCCGGCGCTGGCGCGCGGCGCCGAAAGCCCGGCCCCGATGACCACAAGCGCCGCCATCAGTACGCGGCGCTCCGCCGCCCATGCTGCACGCGCCGCCGCCCAGGGTACAAGCGCCGCCGCCGCACAAGCCCGTCGTATGACCACGTGATCCCCCTCCCCCGTCGAATGCCGTCGAATCCCAATCGAAGCGACCCCATCATAGCCGCTTGGCCACGTCCATCGAAGCGCGACGCCCAATAACGTCCGATTGTCTGCGGGACAAGCCTTTTCAGAACCCGAAGCGCAAGCGAGGGTCTCCGCCGTTGGGCGGAAACGTTGCACCTTCGCGGGCGGCGAATAACCTGTTTCGAGGAACGGACGCGCCTCGATGACGCTTGATCGTCGTACACGGTAGGAGGTTGGAAACATGCGGAATAATGTCGAACGCTGCTTTACGGGATTTTCGATTGGCCTTGCTGCCCGCTGCGCCGCTTGCAGGATTCTGGCCATGTCGGCGAGTCTTTTCTCCTTCGCGAGCCTGACCGCGCCGACCGCGCTCGCACAATCCGCGAAAACGATCGGCTTCTCCCAGGTCGGCGCGGAGTCCGACTGGCGCGCCGCCGAGACCAAGTCCATCAAGACCGAAGCTGAGAAACGCGGGCACACGCTGAAGTTCTCCGACGGGCAGGGCAAGCAGGAAAACCAGATCAAGGCTCTGCGCGCGTTCATCGCCCAGAAGCTCGACGCCATCGTGCTCGCGCCCATCAAGGAGGACGGCTGGGAGCCGGTGCTCAAGGAAGCCAAGGCCGCGGGCATCCCCGTCTTCCTCGTCGATCGCGGCATCCGCGTGTCCGACGAAAGCCTGTACGTCACGCTCATCGCCAGCGACTTCGTCGAGGAAGGGCGCATGGCCGGTCGCTGGCTCATCGAGAAAACCGGCGGCAAGGCGAACATCGTCGAGCTTCAGGGCACAGTCGGCTCCGCGCCCGCCAACGACCGCAAGAAGGGCTTCGAGGAGTCGATCAGGGACCAGCCCGGCATGAAGATCATCAAGTCGCAGACGGCCGACTTCCGCCGCGCCGACGGTAAGCAGGTCATGGAGTCGTTCATCCACGCGGAGGGTGCGAACATCACCGCGGTGTACGCGCACAACGACGACATGGCGCTGGGCGCGATCCAGGCGCTCCAAGCCGCGGGGATGGAGCCGGGCGGCAAAGTGCTCGTCATCTCCATCGACGCCGTCCGCGCCGCCTTCGAGGCCATGATCGCCGGCAGGCTCAACGCCACCGTCGAGTGCAACCCCCTCATGGGCCCGCTGCTCTTCGACACCATGGACAAACACTTTAAAGGCGAAGCGATCCCCAAGAAGATCATCAACCAGGACCGGCTCTTCGAGCAAAAGGACGCGGCGGAAGCGATCAAGACGCGGGAGTATTGATCTCCCGCAGAGTTTGATGAATGGGCGTCGAGCTTGGCACTCTTCTCTGCATGCAGTGAAGTTGAGTGCCGTTGCGGCAGCTTCCAGCTCAGCGCGGAGGAACGCAGCACGAACACGCCGTTCCCGCCGCCGCGTGTGGGGTCGGTGAATTGGAATTACATCACGGCCGCGGCGGGGAAAGATCAAGATCGGGAGGAGGAGGAGGCGCAGTGCCGTCCTGCGGCACGGCTCCCAGGCGTCGGGCGGTTTCGTCAATCAGTCCATATGCGGTCGTCGTCGGCAAGCGGTACGTCGTCGTCAGCAGGATGACGCATCCCTCCCAACTCGTCCAGGAGGATTCCATCGTCATCAAGGACTTCCGCCCAAGGGTGATGGCGATCTCGCGCGACCGGGCGGAAACGCCGGAGTCCAAGCGGATCCCCGCCGTTTCAGTCACGGCCACCGACACGAGGCCGTCAACGCGCATCACGTCCGCCGTAGCTTCGCCCAGCTCTTCAATCGCGCCGATGAACTTCCGCTTATCCGCGTCGGGGCGCAACTCGTAGATCGTCAATGCCAGGACTTCCGGCGTGTCCTTGCCGCCCTCGCCGACGCACATGAGTGCGTGCACCGCCCGGCACAGGCCTAACAGCTCGACCCGCCGTTCGTTCGGCAGCACCTTGAAAGGTTGCAGGCTCATGGCAGGCGGCGCGCCCGTGATGACCGACGCCGTCCCCTTCAGCTTAAACTTCTCCGCCAGCCCGTTGAGTACGGCCTGGAACTTCGCGTCGCCTCCGTCGATGGCGCGTAGCTCCTCCGCGGTTGGGAGCTTCGAGGGAGCGAATTCCAGTGCTTCGGGAGGATCCTGCAGGGCCGACCACATCGCTTCCGGTCCGGATGTCATGAACTTCACTTGCATCAGCTTGCGCGCCGCGCCTCGTCGCCGCGCGGCGGGATCGTCTGACCGGCTCGTAGACGCTTCGTCCACGCCGGCCACCGGCATGACCTTCTGCAGCAGACCCGCGGCGCGCTCCAGTCCCAGGCGCCGCGCGGCTTCGTCTTGCACGACCAATGCGAAACCCTCGATGGCCGCATCGACGGAATGCAGTTTGTGCCGCGCGCGATGGCGCTCAACAAGCCGCCGCAGGCCCATCGTCTGGTCCTGCAACGCGTGCGTCAGTTCATGCGCCAGCACCAGGCGCACCATCCCGGGAGCATCCTCCGGCTTTGCATTCGACCGCTCCAGCGCGAGCTTCAGATTGTCTTCCGAAACGAGAATGGCCTGCGCGGACGTCGAATAGCGCGCGAGCAGGTTCGCGCCATGAAGCAGGTACGTCAGCTCCCGCAGGAGCTCCTGCTCGCCCAGCTCTGGTTCGCCAACACGCGCGGCCTGCGGCGCCAATTGATCCTCATCCGTCTTGAGGCTCTCGACCAGCTCATCCTGGGTCACCCCTCTTACGGGCGGCAGGCTGGTGAACTTTCGTGCCGTGATCGCCTCGACGATCGGTGCAAGCTCCTTCACCTCCGCCGCGTAGTCGAGCTTCCCCGCGACGAGGGTGCCGGCTGTTACGCCGGCTTGCTGAAACCCCGAAAGGAGCGGAGTCGCCACAGCGATGCCCAAGATCGCCATACCGGCAGAAGCTCGCGGGCTGCCTGCCGATGCGGTGCGCGCAGGCGTGGAACGACGGATCGAAGTTCTCTTCATCAGGTGACCCCCGTATGTCATCGGCACCGGCTTCGACCCTGCCGCGCGAGAGCCACGTCTAGTCGAGCTTGGCGCCTCCCGGCCCGGCTGTGGATCGAGATGCAAAGGATACGGATTGGGCGCAAGAGGATCAAACGCAACATGCGATGATCCAGACGCCGGAGTATTGATCTACCGCCCAGGCTCAAGAGGGGATGCGGCGCGCCGCGCGTCCGCGCGGATCCCACCAGCCCGTTCCCTCGCATTGAAAGCACCGATCGGGACGCTCGCGAAGCCACCCGATCAATGTGACTCCACCCGCGACGAGCAAACCCAAACCGAGCCCGCCACCGATCAAACGGAACAAGAGGATCACCGCGCCGGCGAGGCCCGAGATAATCGCTATCCAGAGGCCGATGTAGTCGCGGGTTCGGCCTTGTCCGCAGCACGAAGGACACGCGATGGTTTCCAAACGAGTGCCGCACTTGTGGCACTGGTCTTCCGCCGAGCCGCTGATGTCCGCGCGACACGTGGGGCATTCGGCTTGCTCGGCCGCATCCCCCCATATCACCGTCCAACACGTTGCAAACGGAGGCATCGCCGTCTTGCCCCACCATTCGGCATCGCCGTCCGGGTACCGCCGCTTGATTTCTCTGACAAGCCCGTCGAATCCGTACACATCTTCCCCAACAACCGCCCACGAATCGCTCGCCGAATCGCGAAACGCCAGGCAAATCTGGTCAACGGTGAACTGATCCCGCTTGAAAGCCGCAATGCCGCGAACGTCCGCCCAATGAACACGCAAAACCGACTCGCCTTCGTTCAACACCTCGAAGCCTTCATCGCCGAGGCGAATGTCCTCCGTCCTGTTCTTACGGCGCCAAGCCATGTGTCATCCGGGAGCCGATCCAAGAGCAGCCCCGACTCCATGTGTCACGCTGAACTACTAAGGCGGATACGCCACACGCGATGCCCAGACCGGCGCACTGCCGCGCGGCTCGGGCAATCCTTTCTGCGGTTCTACTTGGCTTGGGATGATACCCGAGAGTTTGAGCACGTGGGCGCGAAATCCACCGCGTAAGCAAGGGGCAGGCGGGACCGTCGAGTCTCCCCAACAACTGAGTGCGGCGAGACTCCCGCCGCCCACGCGTTCGGGCGGGCAACGCAGCCCATTGCCGCGAAGTGCGGCATGGCACTGCCGCGCGGCGCAAAACAGCTCGACGACGAACACCGCGCCGCCGTTGGCGTAATGACAGGCGAACGCATCCATCGCTGGATGCCAGCGAAAACGGTTCGCCCCGGAAGGGAGATGCAAGCCGCTTGCCTCAAGTGTTGTCTGGATCCGAGTGGCTTCCATCGCAATGGGAATGACCCGCTCCTGCTCGCCCGGCCGCTTCCCGTCGTTCCCCGGCCTGTTGCGCGCGCCGTTCGAAGTGGCGGCTGAGAAGGAGCAACACCACCAAGACTGGAATGTTCAGGATCATGGAAGGGAGCAAGACGCGCAGTTCGAAGATCGGCGCCCACGCAATTCCAAAGAAAAAGTACAGAAGCACCCCCGTCGTGTACATGATCAAGACAAAACCGACGGGGATCGCGACGGCGAGGCGGAGCATTCTGCCCACCGAGGCGCCCCGCGATAACCGCGTGAGCGGATGCCCGCAATCCGTGCAAACCGGCGACGGACTCACGACGAGAAACTCGCACCGCGGGCAATGGGGAAGCACGCGCTTCTCCACCGGACTCGGAAGCTGCGATTCGATCGCAGTGAAAAACGCGGCGACGTTTTTTCGATTCTTGCCCCAGTCCGCCACCTGAAAAGGCATCGAGCACCAGCTCGCAACCTGTATCATCAGTTGCCCATCGACATCGCCCACTCGCACGACGAGGGTCTCTCCGTAAGACCACATGTTGATCCGCACGCGCAGCTTGTACTCCAACGGACTTTCGCTGCAGACGCGAAATCCGCACGCCCGCGCGGCGGCGCTGACAGACACGCCCGCCTGCGTTGCCACGGCATACTGCCGAGTCTCCATGTATTTCGCCCGCATGACGAGGCCTTTCGCTCGCGCCCTTCTCCACCGGCTCACACCATGAGCGCCTGCCGCTTACCGCTCTTGGCGGGTGAGCCTGTCCGTGCACCCCTCCGCCCGATCCTTGTCCGGCGCGCTCGCCTCCCGCGTTCGTGGATTCTGTAAATCCTGGACATCCTGTCTATACTCGCAGGATGCAGTCCGGTGCGTTCGGTGCAGTCCATTCTGGAAAGGTGCAAGCAATGCGGAAGATGACATGGCTGGTCGTGGTCGCCGTCGGGTCGCTGGGCGCGTGGGGGCTGTCAGCCCAGGACGCCGCGAAAAAATCCTGCGCCGAGTCGGCCCTGAAGACCTTCCACGACCGCGGCGCGTACGATCGCTGCGTCCAGCAGGTCATGGACGCCGCGTGGGAGCACGTCGAGCGCGCGCGGCAGAACGACCTCTCGCCCGCCAAGCCCGCCATCGTCCTCGACGTGGACGACACGTCGATCTCCAACTACGCGCTGCTCGCCGCCGACGGGTTCTGCATGAACTACGAAAACCTCTACGCCTCGTGGGAGAAGGAAGCGACGCCCATCGCGCCGACGCTCGACCTGTTCAAGAAGGCGCGCACCGCGGGCATCGAGGTCTTCTTCATCACCGGCCGCTCCGAGCGCCACCGCGCCGTCAGCGAGGCCCAGCTCGCCAAAGCCGGCTACGCGGGCTTCGCCAAGCTCATCCTCAAGCCCGACGGCGACCGCACGCCTTCCGGCCAGTACAAAGCCGCGGCGCGCAAGCAAATCCTCGATCAAGGCTACCGCATCCTCGCCAACATCGGCGACCAGCCCGCCGACCTCGAAGGCGGCCACGCGGACCGGGCGTTTCTCGTGCCGAATCCGTTTTACGGAGGCTGAGCGGCGAACGAAGTTTGTCGGCTGCTGATGAAGTGTGTGAGCCGCAGGCGTGGCGTGCGAGCCGCGGACTTCAGTCCGCGCGGATGCAGTTGACGTTTCGCTCTCGATCTCCCTTGGAAAGTCGCAGACACGAACGGTCCTCACCATCGGGTGCTGCCAACGCAACTCGCCGGGTTATCCGCATGGGGCGCACGACCGCGCGAGCTGAAGCTCGCGGCTCGCGTCGGAACGTCCAACTTGCGGGCGCGCTGGACGGTGCGCGCCGCGGCGTTTAGCCTGCTGATGCGGCGGCATGAATACAAGTCTTCCCAACATGGAGCAGCGAGAACAGCTCTGCGAAATCGGCCGCCGTCTCTACGCGCGGGGGTTCGCCGCCGGCAACGATGGCAACATCTCCTATCGCCTCAGCGACGATGTCGTCCTCTGCACGCCCACCCTCATCTGCAAGGGTTTCATGAAGCCCGAAGACCTCTGCACCGTGGATCTGCAGGGGCGGCAGCTTTCAGGCCCTCGGCCTCGCACAAGCGAAATCTTCCTGCACCTCGAAGTGTACAAGGGCGACCCTGCGGTGAAGAGCGTGCTCCACTGCCATCCGCCGCACGCCGTCGCCTTCGCCGTGGCGCGCGAGGAAATCCCCACCGGCATCCTCCCCGAGGTCGAGGTCTTCCTCGGTCCCGTGCCGCTGGCCGAATACGAGACGCCCGGCAATGACCGCTTCGCCGCCACCATCCGCCCGTTCATCGGCCGGGCGAACACCGTCGTGCTCAGCAACCACGGCACGGTGAGCTGGGGGCCGTCCGTCGAGCGCGCGTTCTGGAACACGGAAATCCTCGACGCCTACTGCCGCATCCTGATTCTCGCCAAGCTGATCGGCCGGGTGGAGCGCCTGCCCGAGGAAAAGGTCAACGAACTGCTGGACCTCAAGAAGAAGTTCGGCGAAGGCGAGGACGCGCGCCGACGCTTCGGCATGGACCTCATCCTCAACCCGGACTTCGGGCGAAGCTGATCCGCGATCTGGCGAGCGGATCGTGTCCACTGAATAACCGAGCCGCGCCCGTAAGAACACAGCCTATCCTATGAGGATAGCGGATGGGGGGCAATTCTCGACGGAAGAACCCCCACCGCGCCGCTCGGCGCGCTCCGCGCGTGCGGCGCTGTGGGGGACGACGTTTTGGCACGAGCAGGATTCCATTCAAATGCGAGATCGATAGATCCTCCTCACCACTGGCACATTTCATACAACTGAGACAAATGATCCCCTTCAGCGAAGGAGTAGGAATGAACTCGCTGGAATCGCTATGACATTCTCGCCAACCGGCCCTTCAGCGGTTTGGGTGATGATGAGTCCGAACTTTGCCGCATACGCCGCCTTCCCGCAGAAGGCTTCGATGCCCGCGCAATCGATTCCTCCCGGCCCACCCCGACGGTACTTTACCTCGACGGGGATGCGGGCCGCACCGAGTGTCAGCACGAAATCAACCTCCGGTTCGTTCGGGCGCGCCGGGAACCACGACAGTTCCACGCCCGGGATGCCCTTGAGGTAGTAGCCCAGGACGCTCTCGATCAAATGCCCCACCCGTCCCGAGACCGCTTCGTCGCATTTCTGCAGGGCCTTAGGGTGGATCGGCAGCGTCTCCTGCAACACGCCATTTCGGACAAAATGATCACAGATGCAGAGCTTGGGCGCGTGCCCTTGCTTCTTCCCGAGCAATTCCAACGGCATGACGCGGTGTAGTAGGAGTGAATCTGCCAGGAAGTCGATTGCGTCCGTTACCCTAGAGTTCAGCACGGGCGTCCCGAGAACATCTTGAATCTCCTGCGCGAATCTCTTTGGCGTCGCAGACTGGCCAGCGTATCGACACGCCATGCGAAACACTTCCCGGACGAAAGCGGAGTCCAAAGCCGGAGCGTGTGGCCGGTGGCCCGGATCATGCTCGATGGTCTTGGTAATCACTTCGCTGATCACCTGTTGCCGGATCTTGTCGACGTCCTTTTCCTCGGTGCTGTGGCAGACGGGATAACCGCCGAACTCGGAGAAAAACTTGAACGCCTCATCCCGCGGCTTGGCGCACTTCTTTCCGTGGGCGATGAGGCCCAGCCAGAAGTCGCGTTTTTTCCACGCTTCGAGCGGCGAGTCCGGCGCATACGCGGGAAAGTCGGGCAAACCACGGATACCTGCGACCTCGCCAAGGCGCAGCGGGCCAAGCTCGATTGTTGTCATGCGTCCGACGAGGTTGTCCTGACCTGCAGCGATGCGCAAAGCAGAACTACCGGTGACAACGATCCGGGCTTCGGAATGATCGGCGAGAACCTTGAGCTGCACAGACCAGTCGGGCAGACTTTGAACCTCATCGAGCAACAGATACGCCGGCTCATCGCTCCGGGCAGCTTCGTTGAGGGTGCGCTTGAGGATATTCTCCTCGTACCAGCGCACGATGGTCTGGATCGGCATCGAGAGACGGCCGAGGGCCGGAGCTTCGTCGAACTGGATGCTTAAGATGCGCGCCGGTGGCACTGGGCGCCTTGTTGGATCGAATTTTCCTGTCAAGAGCAAATCTTCGATAAGTTGGGCTTGTAGGACGCTCTTGCCGACACGGCGCGAACCTCGCACCACGACCATGGGCGCGAGCTTGCTCTTCAGGCGTTCCACAATCTCATCGAACGCCCAGCGTCGAAACACCTTGACTTCCTTCTGGGGCTTCGCGCGCCACCAGGGATTTCTGTCTTCAAGGAATGCGACCAGCTCCGGAAGGAGACCGCCAAGCGGCGCTGTTTCATAAACAGGTTTCGGTTTGCGCGAGAGCTTCGCGACGCGGGACACCCCGCGCCAAAACTCGTGCTTCGTCAGTTCCTTCCCGGTTTGCCTATTGAAGCGTCGATACAACTCGTCGAACTTCGGCGTGTATGGGAGGTCGTCCCTGTTCCCGATACCATCCGGGAAGCGCCGCAGGATTTCCAGTTGTTCGTCAGCGCTCAGCGTAGGGGTGCGCGGCGCCTTCTTCTTCTCGCCTTTCTTTCCCAGCCCGCCGCCTTTGCCGACGCTCGACATCATCCGCCAGAAGTCGAGGTCGGTGATCGTCGCCTTCTGCTTCTTCTCGAACCGCTGCTTGAGCTTGTCGAACTCGTCGGTGTATGGAAGGGCATCGCGCGGAAGCTTTGAGTCTGCCAACAGCGCGAGTATGGCAGCCTTCTCTTCTGCCGTGTATTTGGTACGCAAGTTTGTGTCAGCGAAAGTGGCTCTCCTCGTCTTGAGCTTCTGTCGGTCTTTAGACCCTCCTGCTCGATCGGTCAGACTTGCGCTCACAGCCAAGGATTATACCCGCAAACGACCCACTGCAAGACCCGGGCCCAGAGCACCGGATCCCACGAGTGAGCTTCGGAAAACGGCGTTAGACTCGACCGTGGCGGCGCGTTGTCGCTCCGTTCTGCTTTGCCGCTCCGTTGAGCTTTTTCCGGTCCACGAGCGGTTGGTTTCGGTCGATGCTCGTCGCAGGCGCGCTGAGCGCGGCGTTCTCCGGGCCTTCCAGCGGATCCCCTTCGCGGATCGACCCCAGGCGTCCACGGATTTGCTTCACGTACTCCTTTGACAACTCAAACCCGACAAACCGCCGCCCCAGTTTCTTCGCCACCGCCAGCGTCGTCCCGCTGCCGCCGAAGGGATCAAGCACCACCTGGCCTTCGTTCGAGCACGCGCGGATGATCCGCCCGAGGAGCTGCTCCGGCATCTGGCAGCCGTGGAAGCCTTGCCGCTCGCTGAACGTGCCGGCCACGCGCGAGTAAAACCACGTGTCGCTGTCGGCGGGGAATCGCTCCGGGATGTCCTGCGGGCGGAGGATGAAGCCGTCGGTCGTGGGCACGTCCGGCGGAAGCACAGGCGCCATCATCCACGTGTCGTCCGGCATTCGCCCGCCCGCGACCGCGCGCTTGTCGCCGTACACAAGCTGCCGCGCGGACGGCACGCGGACATCGCTCGCGTTGAACGTGAATCGCTTCGCGTCCTTCACGAAGTGGAAGAGGTGCGCGTGGCTCCGCGTGAACTTGTGCTTGCAGTGAACGCCAAACGTGTAGAACCACACGACCCAGCTTCGGCAGTGCAGCCCAAGATCGCGCGTGCACAGCACCTTCAGCTCGGCCGCGAACTCGTCGCCGATCGCCAGCCAGAAGGATCCATCCGGCTTGATCGCGCGGCGGACGCCCTCGATCCAGCGCCGCGACCACGCGAGGTATTCCTCCGCGCTGCGCCGGTCGTCGTAAACGTCGTAGTCGTAGCCGATGTTGAACGGCGGATCGGCAAAGGCGAGGTCCACGCTGCCCTCGTCAAGCCCCTCCATCCCCGCAACGCAGTCCCCGGCATGGATTCGGTCAAGCTCGATCGGCATGGCATCCTCCTACCGCATATTGTATGCGTCTTCCATTGGACCGCAATAAATTGTTGTCGTCACCTTCACGCACAAAGATTTCACAAGTTGAGGGTAGTGTGCTGCCTCGCAAACATCACAGCGTTTAATGCTTGGGGGGGCGGGCGTCCTCGCCCGCCGGCAGGCCGCCAGGCCGTGGCAATTCGCCGATCGTACTCGGCAGGCTAAGGTGAAGAGTAGGTGCAGCGAGAACCGCATCTCCCACGAGCGCTCGCTCGCCTGAACCCCGCCGATCGGTTAACTCTGCCGGGGGGCAAAGCAGCTCGCACCGCGGGGTAAGGAATCCGCAGCGCCGGTTGTGGATCGCGCCCCAGCGCCAGGTGGCGCGGGTCCGCAGCAGCGGACCCGAGGCCTGCGCGAACGGGAGTCAGCACGCGGGCGACGCCCGCCATGGCCTGGCGAGTACGCCAGATCGTACCACCCGCCGTCGCGCCGCGCGCCGCCGCTCGCCGCGCGGTCGCGCTTGCATCCTCCCGCTTCGCGTTTATTCTCCGGTTGCGATGATCACACCCCTTGGCGCGGAGGATCGACCTTGGCCCGAAGACGAGGATTGCGACGAAACACGCGACGCACGCTGAGCGGCATCGGACTGCTGACGCTCGGCGCGGGCGCGTTTTATTACGGCTACTTCGGCGGCTTCTTCGGCGGCGGCAACGCCGATGAGAGCGACGCCCTCGCCATGCTCCCTCCGAGGCTGACGACGGACCGGCCTGTCGAAGATGACGCCGCGCCCAACCCGTATCCGGAAGTCGCGGAGAAAGGCGCGCAGACGCCGTCGCCCCCCGCGCCCGCGCAACCCTCCGCCGAGACCGAGCGCAGCAACAAGATCATCGAATCTGCAAGACAGTTGTCGCAGTCCGGCAATCCCGTGGCCGCGCGTCAGAAGCTCAGCGAAGCGATGAACCTCGCCGCCGACACGCCGTCGCCAGTGGGTCTGCGCGCGGAACTGGTTCGCCTCGGCGAGGAAACGGTCTTCTCCTCGCGCATCTTCCCGGATGATCCGCTCGTCACCGAAGTCGTGGTTCAGCCGGGCGACTCGCTCGACAAGATCGGCAAGGCGCACGACATCACCGCGGCGCTCATCGCCCGCATCAACGGCATCAGCAACCCGAACCTGATTCGCACCGGCCAGCGCGTCAAAGTGCTCAAGGGTCCGCTGCACGCGAAAGTCACCAAGGGCGCGTTCCGGCTCGATATCTATCTGCAGGACACCTTCGTTCAGTCGTTCCCCGTCGGGCTGGGCGCTGAAGACAGCACGCCCACCGGGCAGTGGCGCATCACCGAGAAACTTCCCAACCCGAAGTACTACGCCCCGCGCGGCGGAAAGAACTACGAGCCGGACGATCCGGAAAACCCGCTGGGGGAACGTTGGATCGGGCTGGAAGGCGTCAGCGGCAACGCCAAGGGCCAGATGCGCTACGGCATCCACGGGACGATCGACCCGTCCTCCATCGGCCGCAGCGTCTCCCTCGGTTGCATCCGCCTGCACAACGCCGACGTCGAGCGCGTGTATGAGATGCTCATCCCCGCCAAGTCCACCGTCGAGGTCGTCGAGTAGCCGTCCGGCACGAGAGTGAAACAGCCGGTCGCTCGAACGGCGCGCGGGCTGCGCGAGGCGCGTAGGGCGGGCTACGTCCACCGCTTTGTGGAGGACGGTCAGCGGACGAGGCGGGCACAGCCCGTCCTACGCCGCCACGTCCCCGCGCCGCCACAAAGCTACGCCGTGACCTGATATGCAATCAGCGCGCCGACGTACGCCAGCGTCGTCATGTACGTGAACGCGAACACCGGCCAGCGCCAGGAGTTCGTCTCGCGCCGAATCGCCGCCAGCGTGGACACGCACTGGCAGCACAACGCGAAGAACACCATCAGCGACAGCGCGACGGGCAGCCCGAACAGCGGTCGACCGTCGGGCCACGTCGCGCTCCGCAGCGCATCGCGCAGCGCGGACGACTCCTCGTCCGAATCCGACCCGAGGTTGAAGATCGTGCTCAGCGTGGCCACCACCACCTCCCGCGCGGGGAACGACGCGATTGCCGCCGTGCCGATGCGCCAGTCCCAACCCAGCGGACGCACCACCGGCTCGATCCACCGCCCGGCGCGCCCGAGGTAGCTTTGACGCAGCGACTCGCCGGCCTCCTCCTGATCGATCTTCGCCAGCTCCGCGTCGAGCTGATCCGCCGTGTCCGGGGAGTCTCCGAGGAGCGTCGCAGCGGCTTGCCGCCGCGCGTCGAACTGCGCGTGCAGCGACGTCGGGCGCGGATAATAGCCCAGCGCCCAGATGATGACCGAGCATGCCAAAATCACCGTGCCCGCGTTGACCACGAACTCGCGCCCGGCGTGATACGTTCGATAGAAAACCGTCTTCGCCTGCGGGCGCGTGTAGTTCGGCAGCTCCAGCAGAAAAACCGGCGACGCGCCTCGACCGACCGTCAGCTTCAACACCCACGCCACAACGACGGCCGCCACGATCCCCACGCAGTACATCCCCAGCAGCGTCAGCGCCTGCACGCCGATCCATCCGCCCAGCCACGTCCGCGCCGGCACGAACGCGCTGATCATCAGCGCGTACACCGGCAGCCGCGCGCTGCAGCTCATCAGCGGCGCGACCAGAACCGTGATGAGCCGATCGCGCCGGTCCTCGATCACGCGCGAGGCCATGATCCCCGGCACCGCGCAGGCGAACGACGACACCAGCGGGATGAACGACTTGCCGCTCAGCCCCAGTTTGCGCAAGTGGCGATCCAGCACGAACGCCGCGCGCGCCAAATAGCCGCAGTCTTCAAGCACGGCGATGAACAGAAACAGGATCACGATCTGCGGCACGAAGATCAGCACGCCGCCGGCCCCGCCGATGACGCCATTGACCAGCAGACTGCGCAACGCGCCCTCCGCCATCGCGCCCTCGACCCAGCCGCCCAGCGCGGCGAAGCCGCCGTCGATCAGGTCCATGACCGGCGTCGCCCACGAGTAGATCGCCTGAAAAACCAGCGCCATCAGCGCCAGAAAAGCAAGCAAGCCCCCCACCGGATGCGTGAGCACCCGGTCGAGCCGATCGGAAATCGCCACGCGGGCCGCCCCCGTCTTGCGAACCACGCGCTGCACCACCTCATCGATCCAGCAGTAGCGCACCTCCGCCTCGATCGTCGGAAGATCAACGCCCTCCGCGCGAAGCTGGTCGCGATGTTGCTGCATGGCCGCAATCAATCGCGCGTCGCAGCGGCGGCTGAGGTGACCTTCGACGATGCCCGCCGGATTGAGCAATGTTTGAAGCAGCTCCGCGCGGCACGGATGGTGGCACGCCGCGCCGCTCGCCCGCTCGGCAGGTTGATGCGGGGAGGCCTCGAGGTGATCCAGCGCCGAGCAGATGCAGTCCGGGAACTTCAGGCAGTGCGAGTTCGACTGACCCTTCAGCGCCGCGTCCACCGCCGCCGCCAGACGATCGATCCCCGCGCCCTTGTGCGCCAGAACCGTCACCACGCTCACGCCGAGCGAGGCGGCAAGCGCGGCCTCGTCGATCACTTCGCCGCGCCGCGCGGCCACGTCCGACATGGTCAGCGCGACGACGACCGGGCAGCCCAGCTCGAGAATCTGGCTGACGAGAAAGAGGTTGCGCTGAAGATTGGAGGCGTCCACGACGCAGATGATTCCGTCGGGGCGCGGCGTCGTGCTTTCATAACCCAGCAGCACGCGCAGCGTGACGTCTTCATCCGCCGCGGAGGCGTTGAGGCTGTAAGCGCCCGGGAGATCGAGAATGTCGATGGGGGACTTCAACTCGCCCGCGCGCAGCCGCCCCGTCTTCTTCTCGACCGTGACGCCGGGATAGTTGGCGACGTGCTGGCGGAAACCCGTCAGCGCGTTGAAGAGCGTGGTCTTGCCGGTGTTGGGATTGCCGACGAGCGCGACGGTCCAGAGTCGCTGCGAAGGCAGGGTGGTCAGGGAAACCGAAACGCCCGTGCTCATCGTCAACGCTCGTCAGGACTCATCAATCGCCATGGCATGGAATACGAGCGCCGCGAATCGTCATCCTGAGTGGACCGCGCCCGCATCGCGCTACGCGCGAGCCAGGCGCGAAGTTTCAACCAACGGTTCCGCTTCTCGACGTTGCGCGGGCGCGCCGCCGCCGCCGCCCAGGTCGAGGTTCAGCGGCGCCAAAAGAACGGAGCCTTGCAGACACGCGCTAAGCCCGAGTCGCGCGTGAGCCAGTTTCACGATGCACGGCGTGCCGGGGTGGAGCATCTCCACCGTCGCGCCGGGGATGAACCCCAGGTCCGCCAGCCGTTTCGCGGAAGGATGTCCGCCGTCCACGGCCAGAACCCGTGCCGAATCGCCGCGTTTCAGCGCTGTCAGATTTCGAGCGCCCATGCCGAATCTCGTGAGTGACTTACGGTATTGAGACCGGGTCTCAATTCAACTTCCCAATTCTACACATGGGAATCCGGCCCGTCAATGAACGAGCTTATGCAATCCACGTGCCATCCCCGGAACGATCCTAGAACGCGCTCCGGCACCAGGCTCGGCAACACACTCCGATTCAGAACCCGAAGCGCAAGCGAGGGCGCAAGGGAGGACGCAAGCGAGAGCGCAAGCGATGGCGCAAGGGAGGACGCAAGAGAGGACGCAAGGGAGGGCGCAGGCGAGGGCGCAAGAGAGGACGCGAAAGACGACGTCGCGGTCGCCACCGATCCCGGCCCTCCCTTGCTTGCGCTACGGGTTCAGAAAGGGGGGAGCTGATCGACAGGATGGACCATGCTCCGAGAACGCGGCGCATGGGAAACACTCCGTTAAGCTCGAAAAAAGAAGGCGACGGGCTGGCTGAAAACAACGCCAACCCACCGCCTTCTGAAGTCGAGCGAAGCAATCTGCCCCGAATCGGAGCAGAATAGCCCCACCCTCGACCCTGCGCGACCCCTCGCTCAAGGGAATTCTCGCAACTGGGTGGGAATCTAACCGATGCTTTCGGGTCGGAACCCGAAGCGACCCAAAAAGGTGCGAAAAAAAAGAAAAATCGCCCGCCGGGAGGCACCCTTTGGCGCACCGGCGGGCGGCTCAGGTCTGGATAGGCTCCGGCAGACTCCAACGGCCGGCACTCGCCTCGCCACCCGCGCGAAGGCGGGGGTCGATTCGGCACTGACGCGCCTGGGGATTCCCGCCTGCGCGGGAATGACCGGCTTCGCCTCTAGCCGCAAAAACTCTAAACCCAGCAGTAGCAATGCGTTAGGATCAGCGGATAACCCACTCCGACGGCATCATCATGATGACCTTCTCGTCGTTGATCAGTTGAAGTCGCTTGATCGCCGTCATCAGCGCCCCGGCCCGCTGTGGGTCGAGGGACTTCACCACCGGCAGAATCTCCGAGATGAACTGCGACTGCGGCGCGAACAGCCCCGTCGCCACCGAACTCTGCGCGTAGCCCTCGTCCTCCATCCCGAACAGCATCTTGAAGATGTTCGGCTGCTCCGGCAGCACGCGAAGCTCGAAGTCCGACACGTTGGCCTTCTCCGACGCGTACTTCACCGCATCCGAAAGCCCGCCGATCTTGTCGATCAAGCCCAGCGCCAGCGCCTGCGAGCCGGTGTACACGCGACCGCCGGCCATCTCGTCGATCGGCTTGGTCAGCTTCTTGCCGCGGAACTCGGTGACGTGGTTCTTGAACACGCCGTAAATGGTGTTCATGTACTGCGTCATCTTCGCGCGCTCGGCGTCGCTCCACGGCGCTTCCGAACTCATCATGCCCGCCATCTTGCCGCGCTGATACGAGTGCCAGTTGATGCCCAGTTTGTTCCAGCCGCCGGTGGTGACGAGCTTGCCGCCGATGACGCCGATGGACGCGGTGATCGTCGTGGCGTCGGCGAAGATCATTTCGCCCGAGCACGCGACGTAGTATCCGCCGCTGCCCGCCACGTTGCCCATCGACACGATCACCGGCTTTTTCTTCTGCACGCGCCGCACCGCGTCCAGGATGATCTCGCTCGCCAGCGCCGACCCGCCCGGCGAATCCACGCGCAGCACGACCGCCTTGATGTTCTCGTCCTCGCCGGCCTTGTCGAGCGCCTTGCGGATCGTCGTGGAGAACGCGCCGGAGCTTCCGCCGAACGGACTGAACTCGGCCTCGCCGGTCTCGATAGCGCCTTCGACATACACGATGGCGATCGCCGGCTTGTTGCCGTGCTTCGGCGTCTCCGTCAGCATCTCGAAAACCTTCGAGAGCATCGTGAACGGATCGGAGGGCATCTCCGACGCGAGGTCGCGCTCGCCATAATCCCGCTGGAATTCCACGTCGCCGCCGTACTTGCTCTTAAGCCGCGCGATGAAGTCCTGCCGATGCTCGACGGCTTCGATCAGCCCCGCCTTCAGCGCTTCTTCCGCTGAATACGGCCCGCCGTCGATGGCGGCTTTGACCTTGTCCGCCGACAGCCCGCGCCCCTCGGCGATCATGGCGACGATGCCTTCATAAATGCCGTCGAACAGCCAGTTCTCCATCTTCTCCGCGGACTCGGACGGACCCGTGCGCATGAAGATTTCGCCGGCGCTCTTGAAATCGCCGCACTGGAGGAAGTCAGGCACGACGCCGAGCTTGTCGAGCATCCCGCGCAGATACGGCGCTTCGCCGTGCAGCCCCGTCAGCCACAGGTCGCCGGTGGGCGTGATCGAAATGTGCGTCGCCGACGTCGCCAGGGCGTACGTGCCGGTGCTCAGCGAGTCCGCGTGAACGTACACCGGCTTGTCCACGGCCTGGAACTTGCGCACCGCAAGGCGAAGCTCCTCGAGCTGCGCCGTCCCCAGCCCCGCGTTCTCCACCTCGAGGATGACCGCGACGACGTTCTTGTCCTCGCGCGCCGCCCGCAAACGCGCCAGCATGTCCTTGAACGCCACCGGCATCTCCGAGGCGAAGAGCGGAGGCATGTCCTGCGGCGTTTCCGCCATCGGTCCGGAAAAATCAAAATGCGCGACGACCCCGCCCGCCGCGACCACCGGCCACATCGCCACGCACGCCAGCCCCGCGGCCAGCATCCATTCCCTACGCTGAAGACTGTTCATTGGACGTTTCTCCCACACACACGCGACTGCATCACAAGCCCACACGTTTCGGCCAAGGTGCCAAGCGCCTAACACCGGACACGGCCCCGCGCAAGCCCGCAGGCCTGCGCCGAGTCGCGCCGGGCAGCGCACCCACGCCCGGACCCTCGTCTTCATCATATTCGGCCGCGGCGCTTCCTTGCAGGTGCGAAAGCGCCATGCCACAAGAACATACACCTGCGCGGAGAATCACCCAGTCCGTGGGCGCGGATTCAGACAGAAACCGACGCGGCGGACGCTCGTGGCGCCGAACGAGCGAAGATGGCGCACGGCATCCGAGGGGCCGGGGCGAACCGCCGAGTCGCTGGGATCCCGCCTGCGCTGGAATGAGGGGATGCGGGATTGCTTCCCTCGCCGCGACAAGACGGATGGTTCGCCGCTCCTCGACGTTAAGGGTAGTTCGCCGCTCCGCGACGAGAGGGGTAGTTCGTCGCTCCGCGACGAGAAGGGTAGTTCGTCGCTCCGCGACGAACGCTCGCCACGGAGTGGCGAACTACCCGGCTCGTCGTCCCGGTGCACCTTCAGCGGCACCGGTCGCTCCCTAAAACTGAACGTCTTGAAGCGCAGTAAGCTCAACGCGGTCTCGCATGGAAGCCGACGTCCACTCGGTCCTGATCGCGCCGGTCATCGGTGCGCGTCGTGGTTCCCCTCAATTCGGGGAAGCTCTCCGCATCGCCGCTGCCGGCATCGACGCACGGACTGTCGGCGTCCTGACCCGCGGCGATCTGGCTGAGGTAGTAACCGCCGGCATTGCCCGTAACGAAGAGCGGATCGAGATCGAAATTGCCCACGCCCGCAAAGCCGCCCATCACGTCGCAGAAGGACAGGTCGGGCGCGCCGAAGATCTGCTCTCCGTTCCCCGAGGCCGCGTCGTTGTTCCAGAAGATGCAGTCCGAGACGACGCCCGAAGCGAGCACCATCCCGCCGCCGTCGCCGCCGTCGTAGGCGTTGCCGGCGTCGCCCGCCTCGTTGTCCGCGAGCGTGCAGAACTGGAGCGTGCTGCCGGCCGGCAGGTGGAGTCCGCCTCCGTCGCCATCCCGACCTTCGTCCACAGGACCGCTGCCCGACCCGGTGCGATTACCGACGATCAGGCAGTTGAACAATGTCGAGGCGCTCCCGGCGTACACCGCGCCGCCGTGCCCGCCGCGCGCGCCGATATCGTCATCTTGCCAGAAAGACTCGCCGCCGTTGCCGGTGACGTTCCCGTCCAGGGTGCATCCCGTTGCGTGCACTGAACCCACGGCGTAAACGGCGCCTCCATCGCCTCCATGTCCCATGCGCCCCCGCATCCAGAGGTCGTGCATCCCGCCGCCATCTCCGGCCGAGTTCTCAAGGAAATCGCAGGCGTCGAGAGTCGCGTCGCCGCCGCTGTACAGCCCTCCGCCGAGACCGCCCTGTCCCCCGTTGTCTTCCTTGGCGGCGCCTCCCAGCCCCGCACGGTTGAGGCTGAATTGGCAGTCGAAGATCGTCGCTCCGCCCCCGGCAAAGACGCCGCCGCCACGTCCGCCGTAGGCGGGTATGCCGTGCCTTGCCGTCCCGCCATTGCCCGCCATGTTGTCGAGCAGGAAGCAAGACCGAAGGGAGACGCGACCCAGCGCACACAGCCCTCCGCCGTCCCCTCCGTTGAAAGCCTCCATCCATCCCAGGCCGGCGTCGGTGGCTCGATTGCGGCTGAGGTCGCAGTTCTTGAGCGTTGCATCGCCTTCGACCCAAAGCCCACCTCCGCTGCCGCCTTCGTCGTAGACGTCGTAGTTGCTTCCGGCGAGGCCCGCGCGGTTGTCGTTGATGACCGTGTGGCGAGCCATCAAACCCGCGACAGCGACATAAACCGCGCCGCCGCTGCCGCCTGTGGGAGCAGACCAGCCCCAACCGTCCAAGCCTCCGCTGTCGCCGGCCTGATTGGCGAGCAGCTCGCAACTCGTGAGTCGAACCTCGGTTCCCACCGAGCTGATCGCTCCGCCGTTTCCTCCCTTGCCGGCGAGGTCGGCATCGCCGCCATTGCCCGCGCGGTTGTCCTCCAGCAACGAGCGGGTGACGATCAGCGCCTCCGTGGACGACGCATGGATCGCGCCGCCAGATCCTCCCCGTCCCCCTCTCCCTTCCTCGGACCGGTCCCGGCCGTCGCCAGCGTGATTGGCAATGAAATCGGACGAATGGACCTTGATCCGGCCCGAATCCACAATGCTGATGGCTCCGCCATCACCACCCGTGCCGTGGTTCTGGTAGTTGTCATCATGTCCGCCGCCGCCGCCTGTGCCGGCCGCGTTGTCTTCGAACGTCACCTGCTCGATCGCCATTCTGGTTGCCTCGATGCGCAGCGCGCCCCCGCATCCGCCATCGGTGTGACTTCCTCCATCGAGATCCATCCCGCTCTCGCCGGCCTGATTGTGGCTGAACTCCGTATCTCTCAGCACAATCTCACCGCCTCGCGCCGCCAATCCACCGCCATGTCCGCCGCGCTCGGGGATCAGCCTGTAGCTCGTCACATTGCCCCCGGCGCCGGCGACGTTGGAGCGAACGAGGCAGCCTTCAAGCACGATGGAGGCGTTCAGCCCAAAGATGCCGCCGCCGTCGCCGCCCGGCGTCGGCGTGTCGCCGGTCTTGCCGTCTGCCGTGCGGCACGATTCGATGATGCAGCTCCGCAGCTTCACCGACGAGTCGGCCACGTACACGCCGCCGCCGTTGGGTCCGCCCGTTGCCGTCGGGGAGGCGAAGCCGTTGCGGATGGTCAGGCTCTCGATGAGCAGCGTCACAGGCTCGCCGCGGGTGATCTCAAATCCGCGCGCGGCACCCTGACCGTCGATGATGCACTCATCCGCGCCGCCGTCGCCACGGATGGCGATGTCCTTGCCGCGCGAGTCCAGATCGACGTTGCCCGCACCCGTGTACACGCCGGGCGAGATCAGCACGATATCCCCATCCACGGCCATGTCGATCCCCGCTTGAATGGTCGGCGCGTCGCCGGGCACCCGAATGGTGATGGCCGCTGCCAACGGGGCGAAGCACGTAAGCGCCGTGAGGCATGCGCAGTTCCGCAGGTTGAACACGGTTCCCCTCGCGTTCATGGTGATCCTCCTTTATGAGTTGAGGCCATGGGCGGGCGGTGCGACGAAGCTCCGTCGGAGCCGGGCTTGTGGGGTTGCGACGTTCAGCCGAGGTTCCCCCGTGTACCCCCGCGCCTGCCAACGCCATTATGAAGACCAGCATATCGACCTTGTCGGGTAAAGACAATTTAAATCGTCCGGGGCGCGCGGGTCTGCCCGGAAATCCAGGCAAGGCTCGCGCGAGGCAGGCGACATCGCAGGACTTGCCAGCGTCATCGGCTTTCTTGGCGGCGCCATTGGCGTTCCTGCTCTGCCTTCCGAAGTCGGCGTCCATGTGTCGCCGGCTGGCTTGAAACAATGGGCATGCCCTTTCGCGTTCGCTTGCACCCTCGCCTGCACCCTCGCTTGCACCCTCGCTTGCGCTTCGGGTTCTGAACCCGTAGCGCAAGCGAGGGCGCGGCTTCTGAACCCGTAGCGCAAGCGAGGGCGCGGCCTCCGAACCCGCAGCGGCGCGGTGCCGGACCCGCAGAAACTGCGCTTGCGGTCCCCCCTGCGCCAACTTCCGCCGCGCCCCCGCTCTTCCGATAAACGCCCTGACGGCGACCCGCGCGGGCGAATAGCGCTCCGCGCCAGTCTTGGAAACCGCAACCTATGAGAACAGCGCATCCGCCAGCAGCGACGCCCGATCCGACCTACGCTCTCGACTCGCCCTCCTCAGCGAGCGCGTCCTCCCCGCCCGCGTGCGGGGATCTGGACATCCTGCTCATCAACCCGCCGTGGATCAGCAAGGACCAGAACATCTGGCACGGCATCAAGGGCGCCATGCCGCCGCTGGGACTGCTCAGCATCGCCGCCTACGCCGAGCGCGAAGGCTTCAACGTGCGCATCCTCGACCTGCACGTCGAGCGCTGGGGCATTCAGGAGTTTAGAACCTGGCTGCGCACCGTGCGCCCCCGCTGCGTGGGGCTGACGTTGATGACGGCCACGTCCATCGCCGCCAACCGCGCGGCCGTGGTCGTCAAGGAAGTGCATCCCGACTGCCTTGTCATCGCGGGCGGCGTCCACGCGGAAGCGATGCCGACTGAGTGCCTCAAGAACCCCGCGATCGACCTGGTGGTGCGCGGCGACGGCGAGATCACGCTGACGCGCATCCTGCGCGGCGAGCCGTGGGAGTCGATCAAAGGGCTGAGCTTCCGCCGTCCGCAGCCCGGCGGCGGCTTCCGCGCGGTGCACAATCCGCCGGCGGACGTCATCGAAGACCTCGATTCGCTCCCCATGCCCGCGTATCACCTCGTGCCCATGCAGCGATACTTCCCGTCGCTCGGCGCGTACAAGCGACTGCCCGCCATCAACATGCTCATGACGCGCGGCTGCCCGGGAAAGTGCACCTTCTGCAACAGCGCGGAGACGAAGCTGCGCACCCGCTCGGCCGCCCGCGTCGTCGAGGAGATCGAGCACCTCCGCCGCACGTACGGCATCCGCGAGATTCAGTTCTACGACGACACGTTCACCGTCTTCAAGCAGAACGTGTCGGCATTCTGTCGCCTGATGAAGGAGAAAAACCTCGGCGTCTCGTGGACCGCGTTCGTGCGCACCGACTGCTTCGCCGAGGATCTCGCCACGGAGATGAAGGAGGCCGGCTGCCACCAGGTGATGTTCGGCGTGGAGAGCGGCGACGACGAGATCCTGCGCAACATCCGCAAGCCCATCGACCGTCGCAAAACCGAATGGGCGGTGAAAGTCGCCAAGCGGCTCGGGCTGGAGGTGCGGGCCACGTTCATGTTCGGCAACCCCGGCGAAACGGTGGACACCATGCGCCGCACCATCGACTACGCGGTGGAGCTGGACCCGGACCTGGCCATCTTCAACATCACGACGCCCTACCCGGGCACGCAGATGTTCGAGTGGGCCAAGCGCAGCGGCCTGCTGCTCACCGAGGACTGGGGCGACTACGAACTCAGCGGCGCGATCATGCGCCTGCCCACCGTGTCCTATGAGGAAGTGGCCGAGTGGTACAAGAGAGCCTACGCGGCGTTCTACAACCGCCCGATCATGTTCTGGCGCCGGGCGATGAAGACGCGCAACATCCACCACCTGCTCGATCACATCCACGCGTTCTTCTACATCATCCTCCGCCGCAACCTCGGCCGGCGCGCGTATGCGAGGCGCGAATGGATCGCCTCGGTGAAGGAGGACTTCTGGAAGGCGGACGTGACCGACCCGGTGTTCGGGGATCGGCTCATCCGCACCAATGAGATTCACAAGCTTCAACTGCCGCGGCCCGCGCAGCGCGAGCCGGACCTCGTCGAAGCAGGCGCTTTCGCGCTTCCGGTGTTGGCCGGCGCAGCGGGGTCGTGACCGCTGACAGAGCGGGTCTGTGACCCGCTATCAGGCCAGAACCCTCGTGCAATCCAAGGCGCCGATCAGGCAAAGCGCGCGTGGGTCGAGGGCGATCGTCGTCCGTCATTGAACGGGCAATCTGCGTGTACGCACACGCGAGTCCTCAACGGTGATCAGCGCGCCCGCCTCAAGGTCGGCGGCGATGCTTGGCAGGATCGCCGCGAGCGTGGCGTTGACGCGCTCAATGCGCGATGAACTGAGCCGCAGAATCACACAAGAGGGCGCCGCATGTCCGGACAGTGCGACGATCTTTGAGAAATCAAGATCCTGGGACAGGATGACATACCCCTCTCTCCGCGCGTGCGCGGCGATCTCCGCATCTGACGCGCGAGGGTCGAGCGCTTGCGAAACACGGGCCGCCTCGTAGCCCAGCCCGCGCAGAAACTCCACCGTCCGCGGCGAGATATGCAGGTCCGCCAGGATTCTCATGCCGTCAGGGTTGTCCGTTCGCTGGCGAGCCACGCGCCGTATCGAGCGGCTTCGTAAACGTCGTCCTTCTCGATCTCCGGATACTCACGGGCGATGTCCTCGGCCGTGTAGCCGTCGCCCATGAGCTTGAGCACGAAGTCCACGGTGAAACGCAGCCCGCGAATCGTCGGTCGGCCGTCGCACACGCCCGGTTGAATTTGGATGCGCGTGAACATTTACGACATTCTATCATCGAGGATGCCGGGGGACAAACAGGCGTATCCGCAGTCCGTCATATCAGCGCCGCGATCCTTCCGCCCATGACGCGCTTCCCGGTGCCGGTCCGCTCTCCGTCGCGCGCCCGCACTCCGGGCACACGCAGGAGACGTTTCCGGTGAGATTGTAGCCGCAGTTGTTGCAGGCGGGGCCCGATTGCGCCAGCCGACGCTCAAGGCGGAACAGCGGCACGAGCAGGACTGCCAGCGCGGCATCGGGCATCGAGTCGCTGCAAAGGTGTTTCGCGAATGAAGCCCATCCGGGATCCCCAAAAGGAAACGTGCCTGCGGAACATGCGATGCCCAAAGCTAGAACTTCTGTCATGATGCCAAGCGTTAATACGATCCCGATCCATCTCCGCATCCAGTCCCAGAAAAACACCGCAAGCCCCAGCGGCAGGCACAATAGCGCCATAGTCATCTCGGCCGCTTCCCACCAGACGTACGCAGCGCTCCAACCGCCCAACTGCGACCAGAGTTTCGTGATGATCTCGTAACCCAGCCAAATAACGCCGGATATTCCATGTACGATAAGCGCCGCGCCCACGACGATTCGTAAGGATAGAGCCGCTCCGCGCCGCAGCGCCAGGAAAACCCCAAGGACAAAACACGGCCAAAGGGCTGGCTCGATGGCCCAAGCCAGGATCTGGGCGAGGGTGTAGAGGTTGGGGCCGGGAGGATACCGCTGCCAGTAGCGGATCGTCATTCCATAACTAAAAAGCACTGAGATGAGCGACAGGACGCCCGCCCACCCAATGGCCACGACGAGCCGCTCGCGTCGCCTCAGGACCATAACACCCAACAGCACGTGCGCCGGGCCGGTCCCGATGAACCACAACTTCCACAGAAAGATTAGTCCAACAAATGTGCCCAACTCCGCAAACGCGCGAACCGCCGTCGAGGAAAAACTGAACCCCATGAACAACACTTCGATGAGCGTGGCGACGATGCCGGCGCCGCCGGTTGCGAAGAGATACGCCAGCGCCAGGAGCTCCCAGGGCTGCCAGCAGCGCAGCGGTCGCGTCGGAGCCGGCAACGCCTCGGGCGGATCACTCAGCGATGTTGAATTGGGACCATTCAAGGCGCGGTCACTCCGATGCCGCACTCCGGGCACACGCCCGAAACATTGCCGGTGAGATTGTAGCCGCAGGTCAGGCAAACCGGCGCGTCGTCGGGGCGGAACAGTTCACGCGGCACGAGCACGAACGCGGCGAAGACCTGCGTGAGGTAAAGCAAGGGCGTCAGCATCAACGCGGCCAGATCGAAGCCGTTGACGAAGTACCTGTTGTACCAGGCGGGCAGGGCGCCGGGGATCACGGCTGCAAGGATGGCGATGGGCAAGAGAACGAGCCAGGTCCGCACCGCACGAGGCCGCTTGACGACGGCGAGCGCCAGCAACAGCAGCACCAGCGCCGACAGCGCCATCGGCATCGTCCGATGAAGCAGATAGCCGGATGCGAGGCGACGGACCATCAACGCGGCTGCCCCGTCCGCGAGGAGCCTCACGGCAGCTTCGCCGCCATAACCGACGAGCGTCACGGCGATGAACGCGCGCAGCGGATGCCGAAATGCAGCCGCCCGCCCCGCGTACCAGAGCCAGGCAAGTGGCAGCGTCAGACTGCAGAGCAGGCCCAGCGTCTCGGTGATGCGCAAGCCAGTCCCGTGGATCCGCACGCCCGACTGCGACCACCAAACTCCGGCGCGGAGCATGACCTCCATCGCCAGCGTCAGCGAGTACACAGCGAGGCACGCCGAAGCCCTGCGGGGCTGCAGGACGACGACCACGCTGAGAAAGATCGCCAGTAGATTGAGGCTCTCATGCACGGCCACAAAGGGCAGGGCGTACCGGGGCCAGTCGTCCGGAATCCCGCCGCTGCGAATCGCGTGCGCCAGCGTGAGCCAGACGGGAGGAGTGGTTGAGCGGAGTTGGCAAACCGTCAGGGCGACACCGTGCAACGCCGTGGACAGGAAGTAGAAGATCAGCAGCCATTGCCATGCGACCGGTCGGCGATAGCGCGCCAAACCACGAAAGGGTGCCTCTGCTTCCATGTGGCCATCTGAACTTAAAGACGTCCAAAGTGGAAGACTCCGGCTTCGGCCGGGTGGTTCTTGCCGCCGCCTTCAGGCGGTGGTCGCAGATGGGCAGCGCGCCGTCAGCCGGGCTTCAGCCGGCTTGCGCACCCGGCGAGGCAAGTCCGGCTGAAGCCGGCTCAACCTCAGACCCTTGGCGCTGAACCCCACCCGCTGAAGCGGGTGGCAAGCGCCGGTCGGCTGAAGCCGACCCTGCCCCGACCTCCACGCAAGTCAGTATTCCGCGTGTGTGACGCTGGACCGCGCCCGCCCGATTTCCGCGCATCAGACGGGGCCACGTTGCAGCGGTTCTACTTCGGCCTCGCGCGAGCCGAAACCGCGCGGCAGAGTGATTCGACCATGCGCCTCGCGCGGCTTGTCGGCGCGGATCTCGCGGCTCGTCGGTACGGATCGCGCTGCGCGATGATCCCACTATGCGCCTCGCGCCGCCGGTCGGATTTCTCCCGCCCCGCCGCCGCCGGTACGATCCCGCGGGAGGCGATCATGGCGGCGTGGGAGCGGGCGGTCGCGTATCACGAGCGGACGAAGCACTCTTTGCAGCGGTACGCGCGCGGGCCGGACGGTCTGGACTGGGCGAACCAGCCGGACCCGTTTCGGCGGTACGTCGGCGCGCCGCTGACGCTGCTGAGCCTGGCCGCGGAAGACGACTCGCCGCCTTATGAATCTCTCTACGCCCCGGCCGCAGCCCCGGCCGCGCCGCTCGACCTCCAATCCACCTCGCGATTCTTCGAGCTGTCGCTGGCCATCTCCGCGTGGAAGGAGTTCAACGGCATGCGCTGGGCGCTGCGCTGCAACCCGTCCAGCGGCAATCTGCACCCGACGGAAGGCTACGCGATCCTGCCGGCGCTGCCGGGCCTGCACGAGACGCCGGCCGTGTACCACTACGCGCCGCGCGAGCACGCGCTGGAGCGGCGCGCCGACTTCGACGACGCGGCGTGGGCGCGGCTGGTCTGCGGCTTTCCGCCCGGCAGCTTCCTCGTGGGGCTTTCGTCGATCCACTGGCGCGAGGCCTGGAAGTACGGCGAGCGCGCGTACCGCTACTGCCAGCACGACGTCGGACACGCGATCGGCGCGCTGCGTTTCGCGGCCGCGGCGCTGGGCTGGCGGATGCGCGTGCTGGACGGCATGGGCGACGCGGACATCGCGGCGATTCTGGGCATCGACCGCGCGCTGCCGCCCGACGACCCGGAGCGCGAGCATCCCGACATTCTCGCCGTGGTGATGACCGCGTCCCTGCTCGATTCACAACATCTCGTGCCGACGGAGAGGCCGGGCGATGCGCCGTACGACCTGTCGTCGTCGATGCCGCGCAGTTTGCGGCATGAGTTGTCATCGGCGATTCCTACAGACGTCATCGAGGCCATTGCGGCAAGCGACTGGCATGGCCGGCCCAACCGTCTCAGCCGGGACCATGTGGCGTGGGAAGCGATAGACGCGGCGGCACAAGCGTGTGCGAAGCCAACGGGGCTGAACATGTGCGAGGACGCCGCCCCAATGCGTGGACTGGAGAGCGCCGCGCCATCGCGCGAACTGGGCAGCGCCGCTCCACCGCGCGGAATGGGCAAAGCCGCTGCGGCGTGCGAACTGGAGGACGCGGCGTCGGCGCGGGGGCCGGAATATGCCGCGTCGCCCTGGGAGCTTGATGAAGCGCCGTTCCTGTCCGCATCGAAGTTGCGCGCGAGGCGCACGGCGCGCGACGTGATCCGATCGCGCCGCAGCGCCGTGACTTACGACGGAACCACGCGCCTCTCTCGCGATCAATTCTATCTCATGCTCAGCCGCACGCTGCCGCGGAGGGATCGCGCTCCGTGGGATGTCCTCGGGCCCCCGACGGCGGTCCATCTGCTCATGATGGTGCATCTCGTGGATGGCCTCGCGCCGGGGCTTTACGCGTTCGTGCGCGATCCGCGTGCGCTTGAGCCTCTCAAGGCCGCGATGCGCGACGACTTCCTCTGGACGCCGGCGGAAGCCGCCCCGGCCGCCTTGCCGCTCTTTCTGCTCATGGAAGGCGACGCGCGCCGCGCCGCGACGGCGGTGAGCTGTGACCAGTTCATCGCCGGGCAGGGCGCGTTCTCCTTCGGCATGGCCGCACCCTTGCGGCGCCTGCTCGAAACGCACGGCGCGTGGATGTACCGGCGGATTTTCTGGGAGGCCGGGCTGCTGGGTCAGGTCATGTACCTCGAAGCGGAGGCGGCGGGGCTGCGCGCGACGGGCATCGGCTGCTACTTCGACGACGCGGTGCATGAGTTGTTCGGCCTGCGCGGCGGCGAGTACCCGTCGATGTATCACTTCACGATCGGCGGACCCGTCGACGACGCGCGCCTCACGACGCTGCCGGCGTATGAGCGATAGCGCAGCGCAACTTGGGGATTGCATCATGTCAGAGCCGCGACCGTCAGGGAGCGGTAAACTCCTTCGCAAGCGCCGATGAATGCGCGGGGACGCGCACAGGGCAGCGGCGATACCGACCCGCAGCGGTGCAACGAATTGTAGGGCACACGTCATTGCCCTGGGGAACCTACATTCCTGTTAACCAGCCGGACTGAGGACTGCAACGCTCCATCCCACACAACACGCCGCCGTGCCTGAATGAGGCAGCGGCGAGGTCGTCATGAAGCCCGCGGCATCAGAAAGGACTCCGTGCCAGGGCGACCACGCCCAGGTTCGTGGCATATCCGAAATGTGCACCATCGGGAGAGAAACGGAACCCGTACACGGTGGAATCGATCTGCTCGTCGTACATGCGCCGCAGGGCGCCGTCGTCCACGTTCCACAATCGGATCGTGCGGTCCGCGCTTCCCGAACCCAGCACTTTGCCGTCCGCGGAAAAATCAAGGGACTCCACCCGTTCCGTGTGCCCCGTCATCACGCGAACCACGGAGCCATCCGCCACGCTCCAAAGCTTGATCGTGCCGGCGCTGCCCCCCGCTGCGAGCAGTGATCCGTCCGGTGAAAACACGACTGAAGGCGATACCGCATTGTAATCTCGAAACACAGGCGTCCAGTCTGAGGTCCGGTACACGTTTAGCCCGAAGGAAAGGAACGCAAGGAGTGTCCCGTCCGGCGAGAAGGCCGTGCCGTAAACCGGCCAGTGCATTTCACGGTTCAAAACGATCGAGCCATCGGCAACGCGCAGGATGCTCAGGTAGTCATCGCGGCCGCCCGCGGCGAGGAGTTGCTGATCCGGAGAGAACGCCACCGACGAGATCGCGTTTCCGGTGCCGTTGAGATAGACTGTCCAGACGATCGAGCCGTCGGCCACGCGCCAAAGCTTGACCGCATGATCATCGCCGCCGGACGCGAGATACTGACCGTCCGGAGAGAAGGCGACGGTATTCACTTCGCCGTTGTGGCCCGTCAAAGTTTGCAGAAGCGCCCCATCGACGGCCCTCCACAGCTTGATCGTCACATCGCGGTACCCGCCGGCGGTCGCGATCAGTTGGCCGTCGGGGGAGAAGGCGATGTCGTTTGCACGCATGTGGCCCTGAGTGATCCACACAAGGTCGGGCGGTCCTTCCGATCCGCAGTCCGAAGTCTTGCTGACCCAGGGACACTCGAGCAGGCTCACCTGATGTTCGTAGGGCCCGACGTCCACGAATTCGGCTGTGGCCTTCCCTCGCTCGTTCACCCGCACTGGCTCGACGCGCGCCCCGTCCAATGTGAAGCTCAGTTGGGTCCTCGGCGGCAGCTCGGAGACCAGCTTGGCCTTGATCGTTCGCGTCTCGCCGGCGCCGCCGCGACACTTGCCGGACAGCTTGGTGATCGCGTTGCAGTCGAAATTACCCGGCGGCTCCGACAGGGTCAGCGTGAAATCGCCAGAAGCCTCCAGTGTCCCGTGGACGACGATGAAGTATTCGACGCCGGGATTCGAGGCCCACTGCACGACGGAAAGGTCTCCGCAGGCGTTGTTGTTGCCGGTTACGCAAATGAGCCCCTCGCAGGTTCCCTCATAGACGCTTAGCTTGGTGTTGAAGCGGGCCTCCGCGCAGGTGTCGGCCTGCATCCATCCGCCGGTGCCGACGACCGAATACCAGACGCTCGGAGCGATCACCGCCGCCCCCCGCGAGCATTCCTCGAGTGTTTCGATCGTGCCCCCCTTGGTCGTGCCCTCGACCACTGAAGGGAAGGGCAGTGCAATTCGCGTATCGCAGTCATCATTGTCGGGGGCTCCGCACGCGTATTCAAACGCGTAGGCCCATCCCTTGATGCCGTCGTCGTCGTCCCCCGGAGCTCCGACGATCAGCGTTTCGCCGTCCGAAGCGGCGCTTCGCGCGAAATCGTGGTCCTCCGGCAGCTCCCTGTGGTAGAGCACATCGCGCAAGATCCACGCCCCGTCGCGCTGGTCATACAAATACGCCTCGTTCTTGGTGTAGTCCCCCGCGAGGATCTTTCCCCCGAAGAACACCAGCGCCTCGCCGAACTGATCCCACTCGCCGGTGTCATCCAAGGTCAGCTTCGCCTCCAGCGCCCACTGATCTCCATTGAGCCGATAGACATAAACCCACCCGGAAAACTGAAGCCGGGCGGAGACGATGAGCCGGGCGCCGTCGAACGCCAGGAAGCGGCTGAAATCCACCGTCCCAGGCGCGTCAGGAAGAAGCTTCGCCTCCCGCTGCCACTTCGCCCCATCCCAATGGAAGACATACACTGCGCCGGCATCCGTCCCCGCTTCGTCATCGAGCAAAGCGCCGGCCACGATGCGATCTCCCCTGGTCGCGATCGAGTGGCCGAAGAAGTCCCCGATCCGCTCCGCATCAGGCAGGAGCTTGGCGCCTTGGATCCACGCCGCTCCATCCCAATTGAACACGTATGCTGCGCCGGCATCCAACGTGGATGAAGGGGCGCCGACGACGATGCGATCGGCCTCGCACGCCACGGAATAACCGAACTCTTCGAGCCGTCGCGCGTCGTCCGGCGTCAATCGCGCCGTCTGCCGCCAGCCTGATCCGCCCTGATCATCCCACTCAAACACATAAGCCGCGCCGGAATCGTTGCCGTGAGCATTCTGCCAGGGCGCGCCGGCAACAATCCGTTTGCCCGAGATGGCCACGGAGTGA
The DNA here is from genome assembly GCA_964526695.1 of uncultured Phycisphaeraceae bacterium. Lineage (GTDB taxonomy): Bacteria > Planctomycetota > Phycisphaerae > UBA1845 > UBA1845 > JABWBH01. Next base: position 4,234 of record CAZGJA010000017.1, on the reverse strand, counting down.
CCGAAGCCCGCCGAGGCCTCGCCATCGGACGCCAGCAGCTTGGCAACTTCTGTCCAGTCGCCTGCCTCACGACGGAACACATGAGCCGCTCCGGCGTATTCGCCGTTGGTGCGATCCCCTTCCGCACCGGCGACAAACCAGTCCCCCGAAAGCGCAACGGCCTTGGCGAACTCTCGGTCCTTGCCAGTGGAGTGAATGCCTGCGGTGCGACACAGCACTTGCGCCGGAAGCTCAACGCAGACCAGCAGGCTCCCGAGCCAAGCGGCACTGACGATGCGTTGCTTCGCAGTCATTGGAAAGCCCTCCAGAATGCCTCTTCAAAATCCCCCTCTGCGGCGGAACGAACTCGTGGACGAATACCCATGATACCTCCCACCGTCCCCGGGATTCAAATCATTCCCGAACCCGCCTCCGCGACAGGCCAGCCTGCGAGAATTGCCGTAATAGCCTGCGAGCGCGGCAGGGCTGTCAATCCTCCCGAATGCCACATTCCGGACACCTCCCCGACACATTCCCCGTCAGATCATACCCGCACGTCAACCAGCACCCCGCGCGGAATCGGCGACGCCCTTGACGAACCACCATGATCGTCAGGAACAACGAAGCGAGCGCGAACGGCCACAGCGGCAACACCACAATCTGCGGAAAGAACCACCCGGCCATTGTGGCGCTCGCGCCGTCCGCGATCAGCCCGCTCGGATACCTTGCGCTCCACCTCCAGATGCGCAGTTGACCGAAGGCGACGGCGACGGAGAGCGTCTTGCCCTGCCACCCGATCATCAGCGCATGGCTGAGCAGCCAGGTGCACGTCAGCGCAGCCGTGGCGAGACCGCAGAGCATCGCGGCAACACGCGACCGCCAACGCCAGCGCCGCGGCGGACACGACTTCCGGCTGGAATTCGACTGGCTCACAGGGAAACAGTATATCCGCAGAGGACGCACATTGCGCACCGACACGCAGGCCGGATGCCAGGGCAACCGCATCCTGGTTGCGAATCAGGGTGGCGCGGTCTGGCTTCCTCCGTCATTGCCGCGCAGGCGGGAACAGGCCGTGGACAGGGCTCGATCCAACCGCGTTCGGGCGCCACACGGGTCCGCGGCCGCGGACTTGCGCCATTTTCCGGTCGGGCGATTCTGGGAATGCGTCTGCCCGACTGGCTTCCCGCCTGCGCGGGAATAAGCGTCCGGAGTCTCCATCTGACTGCGGTGCGCCACGCGTGGCTCGTTCTGAGGTTGCGACGCGGCGTGCCTTTGTGCCCCGGAGTGGCAGCCGAAAGTAGCCCAGCGATTTATCGCTGGGGCGCTGGCGGCGAGGGACCGAAAGTCCCGGAGGGACGGCTGAAGTGCGGAGACGAGGTCGACCCATCACGATGGAAATCAACCGTCCCTCCGGGACTGCACTCTGAAGCGCCGAGTCCCCCAGCCATGAATGGCTGGGCTATTCTCGGATGCCCCTCCGGGGCACAGAGCCTCCCGACGATTTCCGGGCACGGTCGAAAGGTCATGACATTCCAAGGCCCGGCAACCGGAGCAAACTGGAGACTCAGCTGGCGCGTCTGACCTTCGTCCCGGGCTGTTACGCGCGCTCGATCCGCTCCCGTGCGCCCATGTACGGTCGCAGCGCCTCCGGGATTGTCACCGTGCCGTCCGCGTTCTGATACAACTCCAGGATCGGTATGAGAATCCGCGGCGAGGCGATCACCGTGTTGTTGAGTGTGTGGCAGTAGTGGATCTTCTTCGCCCCGTCGCGGTAACGCAGCTTCAGACGCCGCGCCTGAAACTCATAGAACCGCGAGGCCGAGTGCGTCTCGCCGTAGCCTCCGCGCGAGGGCATCCACGTCTCAATGTCGAACTTCTGCGCCTGCCCCTGCCCGAGGTCGCCGGTGCAGACGTTTACCACGCGGTAGGGCAGCTGCAGCGCGGCGAGCACGTCCTCCGCGTTCTTGAGAATCTCCGCGTGCCACCGCTTGGACTCGGCCACGTCGTTCCTGCAGATGACGACCTGCTCCACTTTGTCGAACAGGTGGATGCGGTACAGCCCGTGCGTGTCCTTGCCCGCGGCGCCGGCCTCGCGACGGAAGCACGTGGACTGCGCGACGAACTTCTTCGGCAGCTCGCCCTCCGCGAGGATTTCTTCGCTGTAGTACGCGGTGATCGGCACCTCGGCCGTGCCGACCAGCGACATCGCGTCGCGCTCGCAGAGGTACGCCTGGTCGCGTCCCGCGGGGAAATAGCCCGTGCCGACCATGACGTCCTCGCGCACCAGCACGGGCACGGTCATGGGCACGAAGCCGCGCGCGATCATCATGTCCTGCGCGAGGCGCAGGACGGCCTGGTGCAGGAGGGCGCCGTCGCCCTTGAGGACATAGTTGCGGCTGCCGGCGAGCTTGACTCCGCGCTCGATGTCGAGGATGCCGAGCTGCGTCCCCAGCGTCACGTGGTCCTTCGGCTCGAAGTCGAACCGCCGGACCTCGCCGACCCGCTTGACCTCGACGTTCTCCGTGTCATCCCTGCCGTCCGGCACGTCCGGGTCCGCCGGCTGCGGCACGGTGAGCATGAGCGCGTCGAACTCCGTGGCGACGCGCTGCTCCTCTTCCTCCAGCGTCTTGATGCGCGGCTTCAGCTCCGTGAGTTCCGCCTGAGTCTGCTCGGCGAGGGCCTTGATGTCGGCTTCGGATTTCCCCGCGGAAATCGCCTGTTTGTATGCGGGCGACTTCGGGTTGCGCAGCAGCCCCATCATCTCGCCGCCCTCGCGCACTTTCGAGCGCAGGGCGTCCAGCTCGACCTGGACCTCGCGCCGCCGCGCATCGACGGCGATGATGCGGTCCACGTCGCACGGCACGCGCTTCGCCTTCGCCGCGCGGCGGATCAACTCCGCGTTCTCTCGAATGAACTTGGGATCCAACATTTGCGCTCGATTCCATAACGGAAGCGGCGCAGCTTTGCAACGTCGGGCGCATTCGTATGACAGAGCCGCGACCGTGAGGGAGCGGTTGAGGAAGCGTAGCTTCTCGCTGACGGTCGCGACTCCGTACTTGACTGGCGCGACTCGCGGTTGAGTGGCACGGGTTCCCAGCAGCGGACCCGTGGGGCGCGCGGAGGAACTTGGTTAATCTCCAGCCCCCGCGGCCTGGCGAGTACGCCAGACCGTGCCACCCGCCGCCGGAACCCTCGCCAGGATTTGGGCAAACAGACCGCTTCCTTACGGGCGCGGCTCTGATGGCAGGCATCTGTTTCCTTGCGGGGACGGCTCGGACTCGCACGGCATGAATCAGGCGAGGCGGTTCTCCTGCTCGATCGCCTTGATCTGCAGGTGCAGCCGGTCCAGCGCCGAACGCACGCTGTCGAGGAAGCGGTCCACCTGCTGCTGGCCCTGGTGCGAGGGATCGTGCCATTCCTCGAGCAGGTCCATCAGCTCGAGGATCAGCGCCGCCATCCAGTCGTTGTCGTGGGAGCGCACCTGCTTGACCGCGTACTGATACTCCTTTTCCGCGGCAAGATACTCGGCGCTGTCATGCGGAACCCGGCGGGCGATGACGTGGAAGCGATGCACCCCGTCAGCAAGCTTGCGGATCTCCTCGGCCACCGCGCGCTCGCGACGGACCAGCTCGCCGGCGGCCTGTCGATGCTCGCGCGCCTCCGCCACGTGAAGCATGTCCTCGCGCATGCGGCGGAAGCGCTCGGCGGGCAGCGCGATCGGGCGGGCGGCGTGGATCGTCGAGAGCCGCTGCAACGCTCGCGTGGCGCCGTCCTGATCGCCGGCGCGAGCGCAGGCCACCGCCCCTTCGTGCAGCTTCACAACCTGCGCGATGAGCGCCGCCTTCCTGGCCTCGACCCGAGACAACTCCCGATTGCAGCGAATGAGGTGGTCCGCGTCGATGCAGTCCGCATGGTCGGCCAGGAGCGCCTCCATCTTCGACAGCGCGGATCGCGCGCGCGGTTCGTCGAGGCGCGTGAGATGGTCATGGAAGTCATGATCCAGCTTCTGGAACACGGAGATGACCTGCTCGCGCGTCCAGAGGGCTTTTTCCACGCGCGTCGCGGGCTTGAGCGAGACCGGGGCGGCCATGACATGCGCCTCGGTGCGCGTAGCTTCGCGGGAGCGGCGCGCGAGATCCTGCTGAACCTGCATGCAGCAGCCGCGGATCATGCCGCCCAGCTCGGGATCGGCGGCGACCTCCGAGTCGTTCATCGCGCGGGCCTGAACGCGGAGCAGCGAATCGTTGTCGCGCGC